>NZ_BMFG01000006.1:0-215059 GCF_014638005.1 Flavobacterium orientale | reverse complement strand
CTAAATAGTTGCCACTAATTATGATATTGGTTCCCGGCACACTCTCAATGAGCATGACTCTAAATAGTAGTAACTAATTGTGATATTGGTTCCCGGCACACTCTCAATGAGCATGACTCTAAATAGTTGCCACTAATTATGATATTGGTTCCTGGAACGATCTGAATGAGCATGACTCGAAATAGTTGCCACTAATTGTGATATCGGTTCCCGGCACACTCTCAATGAGCATGACTCGAAATAGTTGCCACTAATTATGATATTGGTTCCCGGCACACTCTCAATGAGCATGACTCTAAATAGTAGTAACTAATTGTGATATTGGTTCCCGGCACACTCTCAATGAGCATGACTCTAAATAGTTGTAACTAATTGTGATATTGGTTCCTGGAACGATCTGAATGAGCATGACTCGAAATAGTTGCCACTAATTATGATATTGGTTCCTGGAATATTCTGAATGAGCATGACTCGAAATAGTTGCCACTAATTGTGATATTGGTTCCTGGAACGATCTGAATGAGCATGACTCGAAATAGTAGTAACTAATTGTGATATTGGTTCCCGGCACACTCTCAATGAGCATGACTCGAAATAGTTGCCACTAATTGTGATATTGGTTCCTGGAACGATCTGAATGAGCATGACTCGAAATAGTTGCCACTAATTATAATATTGGTTCCTGGAATATTCTGAATGAGAATGACTCGAAATAGTTGCCACTAATTGTGATATTGGTACCCGGCACACTCTCAATGAAATTGACTTAAGAAATAAAACTTATACCATAGAAATATAATGCATACCCCCCCTACATTTTTATTCTCTGAGTAAAATCTTGACTAAACAGCGATGTACAACATTTAAAAGTTGTAGAGATTTTACCCCATATCCCCTTAATACTGACTGGAATTTTTTATCTTTGAAACGGTTTTAATCATTGCCAGTATTAAAACTATTTTGAACAAAAAAGAGAGAGCATTTTAAATACTCTCTCTTTTTATCTTCTATTTATTTTATATTCTAATATGTAGAAATAAACTTCATACCCCCTTAGAAATAAACTTCATACCCCCTTAGTAATTAATTTCTATGGTTGTCTATATTTTAACCTACATTGAATAGATAACCTTCAAAGTTTGTTTAAACTCTAAATAGTTACTAAATCGAGTTTCTCCAAAGTACTGAAGATATAATTCATTCACTTTAGAAAACGCATCTTCTTTAGTTGCACTACTTTTTAAATGACTAAAATAATATTGAATAAATCCTTTTGCGGTTGCAAGTTGTTTCATTAATTGAATTTCATTTTCTTTAATCTGAATTGATTTGATCAGGTTTGTAATTTCGTTTGTGTTCATAATTTTATTTATTTAATGTTAATATTTAGTGAGGCCTTCCTTTTAATTTATTTCTTTTACAAGTTTCTAAATACTTATAAAGACTACTTGCAACATCTTTTAAATTTTCGGTTCCGCTCCTATTTTCTTGAGCATCAAAAGAAGATACCCAAAGTTTAAATTCATTTTCATTTCCAAAATCATTTTCAATTGTTTGCCATAGATTTTTTTTAAATCTTTTTAATTTATCAATGATTGTGAAATTTTCATCAGTAATATTCCATCCATTTAAAATAAAATCATTAACCTTTAGATACCTACAATTTTTATTTTCGATATGCCTTTTCAACATTCCTAAACGTTCCAATTTATTAATCATATTTCCAATTTGCCGGGAACCAATTCTAAAAAAAATCAAATTATTTATTATAAAATTATTCATGATAAAAAAATATTGTTCATTGTCAATAAAAATTGATTTACAATAGTTTAACCTTGAAACATTTACAATAAAAGATATTAAACAAATTTCATTTTGATTAATTTCTTTAGTTGTTAATCCTATATTCAAAAGATACTCCAGTATAATTTTTTGATTTATTGAAAAGACAAATTGAAAATTCTTCACTTCATTATTATCAATTTTAATTTCATTCATGATCTTCAAATATTTTATTTGAATAATGTTTTTGAAAATGTTCATCAATAAAAATTTTCAATAACTTTTTATCATGAATGTAGAAATTTTTAAAAACATCAATAATCAACTTTTCAAAATCATTACTTTGATTTACAATAATTAAATGTTGCTCAGTTTCATAGTTTTTCCCTTTGAAATTTTTAACATGAAGATGTAATTCTTTTGAAATATTTCCCTCAAAAAAATCCTTCAAACTCGTTTTAGCTAGTCCGGTTTTACGACATCTTTTCCAATTTGTATCATTTCTAAAGTATAACCAATAGTCAAAATTTCTACTTCGATCATGAAAACCGTTATCCTTTTCAACTCTTATTTTATCATAGAAATATGAATTTTTAAACGTTGTTTTTAAAGATGTAATTTCATAATCAAAAATTACATCTTTTTCATTTTTTGAAATTCTGAAATATTCAGCTCTTTCAAATTTTACTTTGCCAGTTTCCATGATAACTACTTGTTTGAGTTATACATTTTTTCAGTCAATTCTTTTCTACTGAAATAAGTTCTATTACCCATCTTCATAGGTTTAATTATTCCAGTATTACTCCATTGGTGCAAAGTAACTAAAGAGATTTTCAAAAGTTTTGCGGTTTCATTCCGGCTCAAAAATTCCTCCGGCTCCTTAGGTGCAAAGTTTCTTTTTAAATCTTCTAATTGAATTTTAATTTTTTCATCAATCAAATTTGCCAAAGAATTTGGAGATGTTTCGATAAATTGAATTTTTTCCATAACTGAATGTTTTTAAGTTTTTAAATTACATTCAGCAAAATTCAATTATGAAAAACTCAAAATAAACTCAGTTCTACTCAATAGTATTAAGTTTTAAAAAATCGTTATACAATAAAGTTAATTCTTGTTCGTTTTTGATAAACTTTTCATTTCTATATTCTAAAAAATCCAGTCTAGAGAATTTTATTTTTAAGTTACAATATTCCTTTACAAACTTTAAATATTCTATTCTTGAACATGCTAACAATGTTTTATTATTTAAAAAATGAAATATAATTGTATATTTTGTAGTGGGTGCCTTTTCTTTATTAAATTCAGTATTCAAATAATCAAATAATTTGAGGCCTGGACTAAAGAATAATTTTTGATATTCATCTTTTTTAATCTTATTTTCAATACTTTTTTCAATCAATACTTTTAAATTTTCTAGATCATAGTAGTTAAATAATTGATAAGTATTTGAAGCTGCATATTCAAATGTTTCGTGTGGACAAGCTATTAATCTATTATTAACCGTACTTAAAATACTATATATTCGTTTACCAATATCAACTAATAATTCCCTTTTAGTAACATTATCAATTCTATTTAAACGTTCTGGTATTTCAAAAATAAGTTGTAAAGTTTTTTGTAATTCAAAATCACTCGTTTGTATATCTTTACTTGACATCTTCAATCGTTTTAATTATTTACAACATCATTTAAAATTACCTCCATTACTGGTGCCTTTTGATTTTTTAATTTGTCCTGGACTTGCCAAAAATCGTTTAAAACATCCGCATTATCTTTAGCAGTTTTCCCCACATATTTTAAAAATTGTGCCTCCGTTGTATGCCCGGTAACGGCCATTATTACCGGTGTAGGTAGTTTTCCATAGTGATTAGTCGCAAATGATCTTCTACAAATGTGAGTACTTACTAATTCATATTTTTTAAATTCTCCTTTTGTTTTTCTCCAAACTTTCTCTTTAATTTTGGTTTGTTTTGCACCTAGTACAACATTCTCAATTTTTGCATCTTGACAAACTAATTTAATATAATCATTAAACTTCTGGTTTGAAATTTGTTTTGGAAATTCTCCATTCAATCTTTCAAGTATTTCCTTTACTTGTGGGTGTAATGGTAAAACTATTTTTTGATTGGTTTTTATTGCGGTGTATTCAATAAATCCATTTGAAACATTCTTTTTTGTAAACTTCAATAAATCACTAACACGTGCCCCAGTCCAAACTCCAATTATTAACCAGTTTCTAGCATTTTCTAAATAAGGTGTTTTTTTAAAATCATGATTGAAAATAGTTTGAATTTCATCTTCATTCAAAGTGATAAAAGATACTTTTTCCTTTGTTGGCCTAAAGTCTTCTTTCTCAATATCTGGATTTATTTTTAATCCGTACTTTTTTGCATCTAAACAAATAGTTTTAACAAAAACTAAATATTTTCCAGTAGTGTTAAAATTTAATTGTTGAACATCATGTAAAAAATGAATGAAATCTTTATGAAATTTTAAACCTATATCAATAAGTTTTACTTTTTTCTTTTTGTACTTTTCAAAATCCTTTACTTTATTTATGATCGTTCTGTACTTTTTTTCGGTTGCAATAGTAACCCCAGTAACCCCAGTTTTTTGGACTTTGTTTTTTAAGTTTGTATGAAAGTATTCAGCATAATCAACAAAATAGTTAAAATCAACATCTTCACTTTGATTAAAAAACGATTTTATAGTATCATTTAACCATTCAGAATTTATTAAAACTCCATTTGCATAACAATTGTTGAAAGAATTTAAAACGTGGTTCGAAAGATCGTTTAAATCATTTTTTAAGTTTAATTTATTTTCAAATTCCGCAATTTGTCGAATTTCTCCTTTTTTATTATTCCAGTAATTAGAATTAATCAATAAAGAAGTTGATTTTTTTAAATCCACATTACGACCTTGCACCAGTCTTAAATAAATTGTAGAAATATTACTATTTCCTTTGATGAAATATTTTAAAGTTGCCATTTTATTATATTTTGAACATTCAAATATAATAATTTTATTTTACGGGTGCCGACCGGGTGCCGACATTTTGCTAATTTATTCTTATTTTATCTTACTTAGTCTTTCTATATTATTTTATTAAACATCTGAAAGTAGTAATAAAATAAGGCATTTAGCTATTAAAATACTGATTTAAAAAATTAACTAAATTAAATAGGTTCGATTCTCTCCGACTCCACAAAAAAGTCTGAAATTTATATAGTTTCAGACTTTTTTTATGCAAGGTTGTTTTAAATTAGAAGGTTTAGCCTAAATAATTCTTAACAAATCTTGTACTTCTTTCAATTTTAGTAATTTTGACAAAAATTTCACGTTTGAAAAAAATTGTAATACTGCTGCTTTTATTCGTTGTTCCGATAGTATCGGCTCAACAAGCAAAAAAGATTATCGTTGAATACTCCGAGTTTTTTAATGTCGATCAGGATGAAGTTCCTGATGCCGTACTATTATATGGTAATGTTAGAGTATCTCATGATGGTGTTTTGATGTATTGCAATAAAGCCTATTGGTTTCAAAAAGAAAATTATATCAAAGCCTTTGGTGATGTTCGAATGATTCAAGGAGATACGATCACGCTGACCAGCACTTATGCAGAATATAATGGCGAAAATAAACAAGCTTATGCTTCCGGAAATGTGATTATGACCTCACCAAGTTCTACATTAAGATCGGAAGTAGTTAATTTTGACCGTAATTCACAACAAGCTTTTTACAGAACGGGTGGAACTATCAACGACAAAGAAAATGTATTAGTCAGCCAAGCCGGGACTTATATTGTAGAGCGAAAAATGTACCAGTTCCGAAATGCCGTTACAATCACAAATCCTAAATATGTGATCAAAACCAACCATTTGGATTATTATGAAAATGTGGGTCACGCTTATCTCTTTGGACCATCAACCATTACGAGTGATGAAAACTTCATTTATACTGAAAAAGGGTTTTATGACACCAAGAGGAATTTTTCACATTTTGTAAAGAATTCATACATCAAATACAACAATCGTTTGATTGAAGGAGACAGTCTCTACTATGACCGTAACAGAGAGTTTGCCTCAGCTACACGAAATGTAAAAGTGACTGATTCTATTAACAAAAGTGTAGTAAAAGGACATTATGGCGAAGTATATCGCCTTAAAGATTCGCTAATGATGACCCATCGGGCAGTAGCGATGACTTTGGTTGAAAACGACACCTTATACATACACGGAAAAAAATTAATAGTTACCGGAAAACCGGAAGATCGTGTGGTACGAGCATTTCCTAATGTTCGATTTTATAAAACAGACATGAGTGGAAAATGTGATTCGTTGCACTCCTCAGAAAAAGTGGGCATTACTAAATTGATTGGACGTCCTGTAATGTGGAATTATGACAACCAAATGACCGGTGATGTGATGCACCTCATTTCAAATAAAGAAACCGAAAAGTTAGATTCATTAAAAGTATTGAACAATACTTTCATAGCTTCAAAAGACACCATAGGAACAGGATACAATCAAGTGAAAGGCCAAAATCTGTTCGGAAAATTTCGCGATAATAAATTATATGAAGTAGACGTGGTCAAAAACACCGAAGTGATTTATTACATGCGAAACGACGAACAGGAGTTGATTGGAATCAATAAAAGTGCCTGTAGTAGTATCAACATGATTTTAGACGGCAATCAAATTGAAACCATCACTTTTTTCACGCAAGTAGATGGTGATATTTATCCCGAAACTGAACTCCCCGAAAACGCAAGAAAATTGAGAGGTTTTATTTGGCGAGGCGATGAACGAATACAATCGAAAGACGATATTTTTCCCGAAGAAGAAAATGTTTATGATCTTAAAATGAAAAAAGAGACCGAAGAAGAGAAAAAGAAGGAAGACACACCTCTAGAGGTCAGAAAAGAAACTTTGGAAGTTGATGATAAAAAGAAAAGTAGTTAAAAGTACTATGTTTTTAATAAACCCTTTTACCTTTTACCCATCACCTTCCAGTAATCACCCACAATGAAACAAGATTTCCTTAAATACCAAGCTCAAACCTCACCTTATCCCCTTGCGATGGAAGTTTCCCATGCAAAGGGTTCTTATATTTTTGATACTAATGGTAAAAAATATTTGGATTTTGTGGCTGGAGTTTCCGCTTGTAGTTTAGGTCATCAACATCCCAGAGTGAATCAAGCCATTAAAGACCAACTGGATAAATATTCACATGTCATGGTTTATGGCGAATACGCCCAAGATCCTGCAGTTGCTTTTTGTCGTCTTTTGGCTGAATTAATGCCGGAACCTTTGAACAAAACCTATTTGGTGAATTCTGGAACTGAAGCAACTGAAGGAGCTTTAAAATTAGCCCGAAGAGTTACCGGAAGAAGTCAGTTTATATCGTGTCACAATGCCTATCACGGAAACACAATGGGTTCCATGAGCGTGATGGGATTTGAAGAGCGAAAACAAGTGTTTCGACCATTACTACCCGATGTTGATTTTATCACATTCAACAACGAAGAAGATATTGCAAAAATTACAACCCGAACAGCCGGAGTCATTTTAGAAAGTATTCAAGGCGGAGCTGGTTTCATTCAACCTGAAAACGGATTTTTAACAAAAGTAAAAAAGCGTTGCGAGGAAGTAGGAGCACTTTTACTAGTCGATGAAATTCAACCCGGCTTTGGCAGAACAGGAAAATTATTTGGTTTTGAAAACTATAATGTGGTTCCTGACGTAGTTATTATGGGAAAAGGAATGGGTGGCGGAATGCCGGTTGGAGCTTTTACAGCCAAATCGGATTATATGGATTTGTTGAGTGACAATCCGAAATTAGGACATATCACCACTTTTGGCGGACATCCTGTCATAGCGGCAGCCTGTTTGGCAACCCTGCGTGAAATAACAGAAACCGACCTGATTTTGCAGACTTTAGTCAAAGAAAAATTATTTCGAGAACTTTTGGTACATCCTTTGATTAAAGAAGTTAGAGGGAAAGGATTAATGTTGGCGGCCATGGTAGAAACACCGGAAATTACAAATGAAGTAATTTTTAAATGTCAAGATAAAGGTTTGATTTTATTTTGGCTTTTATTCGAAGGTAAAGCTATCCGAATTACACCACCACTAACCATTTCTGAAGAAGAAATTAAAGAAGGTTGTGCATTGATTATTGAGGCATTGGATGAAATTCATCTAAAGGGGTAATAGGTTAAAGGCAATGGGCAATAGGTAGTTGCCTTTACGAAAAATAGGTTACCCATCACCAATTACCCATCACCAATTACCAAAAAATTGTTAATTAAATTGTTCACAACATATCTTCTTTTTCCTATTTTCAATATAAACCTTGACTAATTTTAGAAAAGGATAATTTTAAAAAATACTGAGTATGCATTTAAGTCACGAAGAAGACGATTACAACGTATCCTTATCCAAATTTGAATCAATGTTGAAGACCAATAAAGTCCTCTTTTTTGATTCCGAGGAATTTGAAGAAATCATTCTTCATTATCTGGATATGGGCAAGGCATCTCTGGCAAAAAAGGCCTTAAAATTAGCTCTCGAACAACATCCCAAATCTACCGGTTTAAAATTGGTACACATTGAAATGTTGATTTATGACGACAAGCTTGATATAGCAGAAAAAATGCTTAATGAATTGTATGCTATCGAGCCTCACAATGAAGAAATCTACATTCAAAAAGCTAACATTTTCTCGAAGCGAGACCAACATGAGTTAGCCATACAAGAATTAGAAAAAGCATTAGAATTTACTGAAGATTTTGCCGATGTTTACAACTTGATAGGAATGGAATACCTATTTCTTGATAATTTAGAATTGGCAAAGAAACATTTCATTTTGTGTCTTGAAGATGATTTCGAAGACCAATCAGCATTATATAATGTTGTATATTGTTTTGAATTTTTAGACCAACACAAGGAAGCTATTGATTTTTTGAACAGTTACATCGACAAAAATCCCTACAGCGAAATTGCTTGGCACCAACAAGGTCGTTTGAGTTACATCATTAAAGATTACGAAAATGCATTGCGTAGTTTTGATTATGCAACGCTAATTGACGACTTTTTCATTGGAGCTCACATGGAAAAAGGAAAATCTTTAGAAAAATTAAAACGTTACAAAGAAGCCATAGAAAGTTATGAGCATACCATTTCTCTTGAAGATCCCACATCATACGCATTATTGCGAATTGGAAAGTGTCATGAGAAATTGGGCAATAAAGCAGAAGCAATAAAATATTATAACAAAACCGTACACGAAGATCCGCTTTTGGATAAAGGTTGGATTGCCATAACGGATTTTTATATTCGTTCCAAAAACTATCAAAAAGCCTTGTTTTATGTGAATAAAGCTTTAGCTATTGATAACGAAAATCAGCTGTACTGGAAGCGATATGCTACCATCAACCGTCAAATGAATTTCTATGAAGAAGCTGAATTTGGTTATAGAAAAGCAGTAGAATTTGGTGATTACGAATTAGACACTTGGTTATTTTGGGTCGATATCATGCAGTTTTTAGGCGAATTTGACAGTGCAATTCAAACCTTATTGCAAGCGTCAGAATATTTTCCTGATTCCTTTGAATTGGAATACCGATTAGCCGGAATTTATTACATGCTGAAAGACAACACCAAAGGTAAGTTTCATTTAATTAATGGCTTGCGATTAAGTCCGGATAATGTGACAGTTTTAGAAGAATTATTCCCGGTAGTTTGGAGCAGAAAAATAATCCAAAATGTAATAACAAAACATTTAAAAACTTAAGAACTATTTCTAAAATTTTTACAAATTTTTCCCTAATTTGCGTTCCGTTCTAACAACGGAACGCTTTTTTTTATGAGAAAATTATTTCCCGATTATTTTACAATTACCCTTAAGGGAATTGCAATGGGTGCTGCCGATGTTGTTCCGGGAGTTTCAGGAGGAACCATCGCTTTTATCTCCGGAATTTATCAAGAACTAATTGACACCATCAATAAAGTAGATTTTTCATTTTTTACATCTTGGAAAAAAAATGGCTTTAAAATAGCATGGCAACAAATTAACGGCAGCTTTTTAGTTGCATTGCTTACCGGAATTGCTTTAAGTATTTTAACGCTTTCAAAAGTCATTACTCATTTATTGGCCACACAACCCATTTTGGTTTGGTCGTTTTTCTTCGGATTGGTAGTTGCAAGTATTTATTTTATAGGAAAACAAATCACTTCATTCAAATTACCAATTATACTTAGTTTTGTGATTGGAACAATTGTTTCCTATTATATCACAATTGCCACACCTGTTTCAACACCTGAAAGTTATTTGTATTTGTTTCTTTCCGGATTTATTGCAATTATTGCTATGATTCTTCCGGGAGTATCGGGTGCATTTATTCTATTATTGATGGGTTCTTATGCAGTTGTTATTGGAACAATCAATCAGTTTCGGGAAGCCATTGTTACATTAAATTGGGTTGCTTTATGGCAAGTCATTCTGAAACTCGGAACTTTTGCACTAGGTGCACTTTTAGGATTAAAACTATTTT
Source organism: Flavobacterium orientale (assembly GCF_014638005.1). Lineage (GTDB taxonomy): Bacteria > Bacteroidota > Bacteroidia > Flavobacteriales > Flavobacteriaceae > Flavobacterium > Flavobacterium orientale. The sequence continues at coordinate 204,720 of NZ_BMFG01000006.1, read as the reverse complement.
CAAAAGTTCTACATTGGATGTTTGACAACTACCGAAACTTAACTTTAGCCTTATTAACCGGTTTTATGTTGGGTTCATTAAACAAAGTTTGGCCTTGGAAAAAGGTTTTAGAAACCCGAATAGATTCGCATGGAAATGAAGTGCCCTTTCTTGAAAGAAGTATTTTACCTCATTATTTTGAAGGAGACAATTTACTTATCTCTGCAATAATATTGATGGTTATTGGATTTTTAACTATCTTTAGTATTGAAAAAATTGCCGTTAAATTTTCAAAATAATGCAAGTTCAAAGAAGTCTTTCCGATAAACTTTTTTTGGTTCTGAAAGGAATAGCAATGGGGCTTGCCAATAAAATCCCAGGTGTTTCGGGAGGTGTTGTTGCTTTTGTAGCCGGATTTTATGAAGAATTTATTCATTCTTTCAAACGGATAAATAAAACTGCCTTTAAATTTTTAATTACCGGAAGATTCAAAAGTTTGTACCGCTATATCAATGGTACTTTTTTGTTTTTGTTAATTCTTGGCATGGTGATTAGTTTTTTTAGTGTTTCCAAAATTCTTGATTTCCTTTTAGCTCGTTACGAAATTCAAGTTTGGGCCTGCTTTTTTGGAATGATTATAGGGTCAATTTATTACATCAACAAAGATTTTCAAGGCAATTGGAGTAAAACCTCAAAAACAGCATTAATCATTGGTACTTTACTGGGAATAGGCATTAGCTTCTTTGATCCAGCAACTGAAAATTCAAATTTACTTTTCGTATTTCTTTGTGGGATTATAAGTGTTTCAGGAATGACACTACCCGGACTTTCAGGTTCATTTATCATGATGTTAATGGGAAATTATGTGTTGTTATTGGTTGATTCCGTTAACTCACTTTATGACACAATTGCAGAATTAGTTACGGGAGATTTTAGCTTTGTAAATAACCCTTCAAGAATTCATCTTTTAAAAGTGTTATTCTTCTTCACTCTGGGTTCGCTAACCGGATTAGTTACTTTTTCTAATCTTTTGAGTTATCTGATTAAACACTATAAAAAAATTACCTATGCTTCAATTTTAGGTTTTATAATTGGATCGTTAGGAGTAGTTTGGCCATGGAAACACAAAGTATTTTTAAAAGTAGGCGACAATTTTGTTTTAGACCGAAATGGTAATCAAATAGTGGCTACATATAAACGCTATCTTCCTGAATTTACAATAGATACACTTTGGGCTGTTTTTTATATAATCATAGGAGTTTTAATAGTTTTAAGTTTAGAATGGTATGGAAATAGAACCACAAAAAAATAGATTATTCGGATTAATTGGTAAATCTATTGCCTATTCTTTTTCAAAAAAATACTTCTCAGAAAAATTTGAAAAAGAAGGATATACCAATTGCCGTTTTGAAAATTTTGATCTGACAACAATTGCTCAATTTCCTAAGCTAATTCGTGAAAATCCAAGCATTAGTGGGCTGAATGTAACAATTCCGTACAAAGAAAAAATAATCCCTTATTTGGATAAATTATCTAAAAAAGCAACGAAAATTGGTGCTGTAAACTGTATTAAAATCACGAAATCAGGTAAATTAAAAGGCTACAATACCGATTATTATGGTTTTAAAAAAGCGTTAAAACCTTTATTACAAGCACACCATCAAAAAGCATTAATTTTAGGAACCGGTGGAGCTTCAAAAGCTGTGGCCTTTGCATTGGATGAATTAGGAATTTTATATTCTTTTGTGTCGCGAAGTAAAAAAGAAAATGCATTAGATTATAAATTCATTAATAGTACCACATTTGATAATTATCAGATAATCATCAATTGTACACCGCTTGGAACCTTTCCCAATATTGATGAATGCCCTCCTATTCCCTATGATTTTTTCACAAAAGACCACATTGCTTTTGATTTAATTTACAACCCGGAAGAAACCACTTTTTTGAAAAAAGCCAAAGCTAAAGGAAGTACCATCAAAAACGGCTATGAAATGTTGCTACTTCAAGCAGAAAAAGGTTGGAAAACTTGGAATAATTTATAACCGTTAATCGTTATTCCATAAAATTCAATAGTTTAAATTGTTAAAAACAAATGTCATTTAAACGATTTTTTACGTTTATATAACACTATTCCTTTGAATTTTGCTAGGTGTTTACTATCTTTCGCTCCTATTTTATAAACCTTAAACATTAATACAATGTTAGAAGAAAAGAATGATAACCTGACTCCAATGGAAAATGAGTCAGATGGAAACTCCAAGGACGTTGCAGCAAACGAAATTAAAAATGAAACGGAAGAACTAACAGAAACGTCTGAAATAGTTGAAACGCCTTCTGAGGCTACTCCTGTTGAAGAAACTGATGCCGTTGATGAAGCAATTTCAGAACCTGAGACTGAAATTGTAACTGATGAAATTGTTGAAGAAACTACAGAAAAAACAACTGAGGAAGTTGTAGAAGTTATTTCAGAAACGACTAGTGAAGAAGCAACCAATGAAGAAAATGAAGAAGTTTCACAAGAAGAAACACCTATTGCTGTCAATGAAAATCAAGCTGCTTTAAATGCAATTGAACAGACAAATGCCGAAGAAAGTGAAGATGCTACTTTGAAAGATCGTCACGATGTTCCAATGCTTGATTATGCCGAATTATCAATGGAAGCATTGGTGGATGAGTTGGAAAAGTTAGCTGAGGTTGAAAAAGTAATGTCAGTTAAAGAACATGTTGATGAAGCAAGAAAAGAGTTCTTATCAAAATACAATCATTTTATTGAAGAAAAAAGAGATGAATTTTTAGCTGAAAATCCGGAAAGTACTGAAGAATTTGAATACCATCTTCCGCTAAAGTCAAAATTTGATTCACTTGACAAACAAATAAAATCAAAACAAAATGCTCATTATAAAAGTTTGCAAAACAATTTAAAAGCAAACCTTGATAGAAGATTAGCAATTGTTGAAGAAATAAAAAACTTGATCAATCCACAGGAAAACATCAAAGATACATTGAAACACTTCAATGAATTAAGAGACGAGTGGAAAAATATTGGTCCGATTCCAAGAGATAAATACAACCATGTTTGGAACAATTATCACTTTCATGTAGAAAATTTTTATGATTATTTACACCTGGATCGTGAAGCCAGAGATATTGATTTTAAACACAATTTAGAGCAAAAACAAAAAATTATTGCTCGTGTTGAAGAATTGGTTAATGAAACTGATGTAACCAAAGCTTTCAGAGAATTACAAGATTTACACCGCATTTGGAAAGAAGACATTGGTCCGGTTGATCGTGAGCATCGTGAAGAAATTTGGAACAAATTCAGTGCTTTAACCAAAGAAATGCATGACAAACGCGAACAATTGTTTGCCGCTCAACGAGGTAAAGAAACTGAAAATCTTGAGGTAAAAAAACAAATTATTGCCGCAATTGAAGCTCTTAGCACCGAAAATGTAACCAACCATTCGCAATGGCAAGGACTTATAGATCAGGTTGAAAATTTGAGAAATGCTTTTTTCTCAGCAGGAAAAGTACCAAGTGATGTAAACGAAGATACTTGGGCATCTTTCAAAACAGCAGTTAGAAATTTTAATGCTCACAAGAACAATTTCTATAAAGAAATTAAAAAAGAGCAAAATGAAAATTTGACTCTAAAACAAGCTTTAGTTGACAAAGCAAATGCATTAAAAGATTCTGAAGATTTTGAAGCTACCACTCCTATAATGAAACAGATTCAAGATGAGTGGAAACAAGTAGGTCATGTTCCGAGAAAATATTCTGATAAAATTTGGAAAGAATTCAAAACGGCATGTAACCACTATTTTGACAGAATGAAAGCCCAACGCAATGATGCGAATTCTGAAGAAGTTGTAGCTTTTGATAAGAAAAAAGAATTTTTAGAAACACTAAAAACTTTTGAATTAGTTGGTGATCACAAAACTGATTTGGCCGCTATAAAAGCTCATATCGAACAATGGAAATCATTTGGAAAAGTGCCTTTTAACCGTAGACATATCGAAGGTAAATTCAATAAAATTCTAGATGCTTTGTTTGAAAAACTAAGCTTAAGCAAGAAAGACACTGATATGATGCGTTTTTCTAACCGTCTTGAAAATTTAGCTGATGGAGACGATAGCAGAAAAATTGAAAATGAAAAAATATTCATCATCAGAAAAATTGATGAAGTGCAATCTGAAATTTTTCAGTTAGAAAACAATATTCAGTTTTTTACTCATGCTAAAAAAGACAATCCTTTGGTAAAAGAAGTTTTCAAAAACATTGAAAAACATAAAGACGAACTAAAAACCTGGAAAGATAAATTAAAGCAATTAAGAAATCTTACTCAGGAATAACAATCCGCTTAAACTATTAAAAACCATGTTATTACAACATGGTTTTTTTTTATGAATAGTATAACATATCAATTCAAATTATTGAATACATTTGCACTGTGAAATACATTAAAAACAGTGTTCTATTTGCAATTGTAGTATTGCTCTTTGTTTTGGGAAATCAAACCCAAGCTGTTGCTAATGTTGTCAATGAAGAAGCATCAAAACAATTTCACCAAACCGAAATCCAACAATCTGTTGGTACTTTACAATTACTCTCTGAAACTTTTTCTTTTCAATTTGTAAAAGAAAATAAGAATCAAACAAGTAGTTTATTCTTTTTTTATCCTGAAGAAACTATTACTTTTTTCAAAAGTAATTTTCCAAACTTTCTTTCAAGACAAGACCACAACCGTTGTGAGAAAGTTTCAATACTGCTTTTCCCCTATCATTTTTTCTGGTAAATCATTACGTTTTAATTTGAACAATTAAGTTACTATATCCTTTACATAGTAACCCATCTCACTTTTATATACTTAAAAAAAAATCAAAAAAAATGGAAACATCAACCACCTATATAGGATTGTTTTTAATCCTTTTAACAATTTTCCCAATCATTCTTTTGTTACGTAGTCAACACATTAATAAATCAAAAATTGAAACTATTTTAAAACAGCATAATCAAGGAAACTCAAAAGGATTCGACATCAGAGATCAAATAAATAACAAAATTGTTGCTTTTTCAAGTCAAAATAAAAGACTTGTTTTAATTGATTTAAACACAAAACCCGAGCAAGTGACTTTCAAAGATTTAAATGAAATCAATCATTGTGAAATCATCAGAGCATCGGAGCTTATTGAAAATGCAGCAACCCGAAAAGAACGAATAACTAAAGTGGAATTGATTTTAGAAAACACCAAAGAAAAATCAAAAACACCTTTTAAATTCTATGATTTTGATTATGAAAAACCCATTCAAATCAATTACTACCGTGACAATCAATTAGCTGAAAAATGGATGGATATTATTAAAAAAGCCATCTAATAATTAAAAAAGTGATTCTTAAAACGAGTCACTTTTTTTTGTCATGATAATTATCATTTTTTAATTGATAGTCCCCTTTTATCTTTGTTTTGTATTTTACTTCAAGGTGAAAAGTTAAGCGGAAATGAAAACATTGATTCTTAACTTTTTGCTATTTAAAATAAAAGAAATGTCTTTAATTCAAAAATATAATGTTCCGGGTCCGAGATACACTAGCTATCCAACAGTTCCTTATTGGAATGAGGCAATGTTTTCGGTTGCAGAATGGAAAGAAACACTAGAAAAATCATTTTTAGAAAGCAATACCTCTGAGGGAATTAGCTTGTATATTCATTTACCATTTTGCGAAAGTTTGTGCACTTTTTGCGGTTGCAACAAACGAATAACCAAACGTCATGATGTGGAACATCCTTACATTGAAGCGGTTTTAAAAGAATGGGAACTATATTGTGAACTATTACCTAAAAAACCAAGTATAAGAGAAATCCATTTAGGTGGTGGAACACCAACTTTTTTTTCACCTGAAAATTTAGAACAATTGATAAATGGTTTGTTTGAAAACGCAGTAAAACACGACGATTATGAATTTAGTTTTGAGGGACATCCGAACAATACATCGCGAACACATCTTCAAAAGTTGTATGATTTAGGCTTTCGTAGAGTGAGTTTTGGTGTACAGGATTATTCTGAAACAGTTCAAAAAGCCATTCATCGCATTCAATCGTTTCACAATGTTGCCAAAGTTACTTTTTGGGCACGAGAAATTGGTTATACTTCCATAGGTCATGATTTAATTTATGGTTTGCCATTTCAAACTGTTCAAGATGTGATAGATACCATCGATAAAACCAATTCGTTGCAACCTGATAGACTGGCTTTTTACAGTTATGCACATGTTCCTTGGATAAAAGGAAATGGTCAACGGGGTTTTAAAGACGAAGACATTCCAAAAGATGAAGAGAAACGTCAGTTGTATGAAATGGGAAAAAAACGACTTTCAGAAAATGGCTATCACGAAATTGGAATGGATCATTTTGCTTTAGCATCTGATAGCTTGTATCAATCATTTAAAAATGAAAAACTGCATCGCAATTTTATGGGATATACCTCTTCTAAAACACAAGTAATGATTGGGTTAGGTGTTTCTTCTATCAGCGATAGTTGGTATAGTTTTGCTCAAAATGCAAAAACCTTAGAAGACTATTATGATGCTTTAAATCTAAATCAATTGCCTGTTTTCAGAGGTCACATTTTAACTTCTGAAGATTTAATTATCAGAAAACACATTCTCAATTTAATGTGTCAATTTAAAACTTCTTGGACAGAATATGGTACTTACTTTTCTGAATTGCCTAGTGTTTTAGAACGATTACACGAAATGCAAATTGACGGTTTATTAGAAATAAATGACTCTTCAATTACTGTTACCGAATTAGGAAAAGCATTTGTTAGAAACATTTGCATGGCATTTGATTTAAGAATGACACGCAACAAACCGGAAACGGAATTGTTTTCTATGACGGTTTAATAAAATAGTGACTCTCTCCAAAATGTAACTTTTTTTGTAGTATTACGTAAAACTACTGATAAAAAAATTTTATGGGAAATTTTGGAAGTGCTCAAGCAATGATAACTGTTTTGAAGAACAACAAAGCATTGCTTGGTAATAGAAAATCATTGTTTCGCTCAAAAAAAGATTATATTTCTTCTAAAAGAACGTATGATTCCATTTCGGGTAAATTTTTTGATTATAAAACAGCTTCACCTGAATTATTAGAAGAAATAAGACAAAAGTTTATAAAAGAACGTAGAAAAGAGGCCATAAAAAATGGTTTACTACTCACTTTTATTATTTGTGTTTGTAGCTTTTTAACTTATCTATTTTTCATTTCTGAAACTAATTCTTTAAATAAAATTTCATATGAAATAGCACCTAAAGAAACAAAACAATTTCGTTTAATCATTAAAGACGGAGATGAATGGATTGATGCCGGAAAGTTTGAAAATGCTATTATTCAATATACTAGAGCGGCAAAATTATTTCCAAACCAATTTGAGGTGGAATACAGAATTTGCTTAGGATATAGTTATTTATGCAGATATGATCAAAAAGAATGTCAAAAGGGGAAAGAAATAGTATTACAAGCAATTGAAAAATATCCCAATGAAAATAAATTAAAAGAATTACTACAATTCTTTAGCGATTAATTCACAAAATAGAAAAGCCCGACAACTAATCGGGCTTTTTGCTTATAATTGAAACATTTAAATTTCTTGTAATTCGCTTTTAAAAGATTGGATTAATCTTTCTTGAATCTCATAAGGTACGCTTTCATAATGATCAAATGCCATTGTAATCTTAGCTCTACCTTGAGATAGCGAACGCAAATCGGAGGTAAACTCATGCATTTCAGCAATAGGAATTAAAGCTTTAATTTGTGTAAAATGTCCTTCAGCGTCTAAACCTTCAACCATGGAACGATGCGATTGAATAGCACTCATGATAGAACCGGTTATTTCTTCAGGTGCCGTAATCATTACTTTGTAAATTGGCTCTAATAATTTTGGACTGGCATTTATAAAATTTTCTTTAAAAGCCATCATTCCCGCTATTTTAAATGACAAATCATTGCTATCAACTGCGTGCATTTTTCCATCATAAACTATAACCCGAACGTCCTGAACATGCGAACCGGTGAGCGGACCTTCATGCATTTTTTCCATAATTCCTTTCAAAATGGAAGGATGAAAACGAGTATCGATAGCTCCACCAACAATACAATTATAATACACTAATTTTCCACCCCAAGGTAAATCAATTTCTTCTTTCCCTCTGATAGAAAAACCGGTAGGCTCAGGAATTCCTTCATACCAAGGTTCAATCTTCATCGCAATTTCTCCAAACTGTCCTGCTCCACCTGATTGTTTTTTGTGTCGATAAACGGTGTCGGCATCAGATTGAATTGTTTCTCGATAAGCTACTTTTGGTTTTTGAAAGCGAACTGATAATTTGTGTGAATTCTCTAATTTCCATTTGACAACCGCCAAATGGAGTTCGCCCTGACAATGAATCAATGTTTGATGTAACTCAGCAGAAACCTCCACTTTAATACTTGGATCTTCTTCAACTAATTGATGTAAAGCGGAAGATAATTTTTCTTCTTCCCCTTTTTTTGTTCCTTCAACTGCAATAGTAAAAGTTGGATTGGGAAACTGAATCGGTTTAATTTCAACCGGAAATCCGCGTTCGTGTAACGTATTGTTAGTATGCGTATTCTTAAGTTTCAGAGTAGCTCCAATATCGCCAGCAACTAATTCGTCAACAGGAATTCGTTTATTGCCTTCCATTTCAAAAAGTTGTGAAATTTTTTCAACTTGACCGGTATTTTCATTAGTCAATTCGTCGCCATTTTTTATTTTACCTGACAAAACTTTAAAGAAACTCAAATCGCCAATGTGAGGTTCTGTAATCGTTTTATAAACAAACAACGCTGTTTTTTCTTTTTCAGAACAGTTGATTTCTTTACCATCCACAGTGACTTGTTTAGGCATTTCAAAAGCTGATGGACAAACGTTATCAATGAATCCCATCAATCGACCTGCACCCATATTTAATTTTGCTGAAACACAAAAAACCGGAAATAATTCATGATTAATCAACGACTGATGCAAACCTAATTTCATTTCATCTTCATCTAACTCCCCTTTTTCAAAATAGTGTTCCATCAAGTTTTCATCATTTCCGGCAATTGTTTCAATCAATTCTTTGTGTAAACGATTTGCTTTTTCTTTTTCTGAATCAGGAATTGGTAATTTTTCCGGTTTACCACCTTGGTTAGAATAGCGATACATTACCATATTCAACACATCAATAACTGAATCAAAAGCAGCACCTTGGTTAACAGGATATTGCACTAGAACAATTTGATTCCCAAAATGTTCTTTGGCTTCAGCCACTGTTCTATCAAAATCTGATTTTTCATTATCCAATTGATTAACCGCAATAATTACAGGCAGTTTGTATTCATTGGTATACTGCCAAATGATATCGGTTCCTACCTCAACTCCCATTCTGGAATTTAAAACCATCAAACCACAATCGGCTACTCGCATGGCTGAAATTATTTCACCGGATAAATCATCATACCCCGGAGTGTCTAAAATATTGATTTTAAAACCTCTCCATTTTGAATTCATTAATTTTGAAAAAAGTGTCTTTCCCTTTTCATGTTCGATATCAGAATAATCGCCTATTGTATTTTGATCTTCAATGGTACCTCTTCGGTTGATAATTCCTGCTTCAAAAAGCATCGATTCAGCCAAAGTGGTTTTACCGCTTCCTGTATGTCCCAACAGTACTACATTTTTTACGTGATTGCTATCGAAATTTGCCATAATATTAATTTATTTAAAGGTTATATCATTATCAAATTTCATTAAATATAACGAAAAAAAATATGATATAAATCATTTTAAACCAGATAATTAAACCTAGTAAACCAATTCTTATAACTATAATTTTGTGAAATAAAAAAAATATTTTTTCAGAAATTAATTACTACAATCCGGATTGGCTTGTACAATCAAACTAGTAGTTTTTGGAGAAATATATGGAATGTCTAAACCCATTCCTCGAATGATGAATAAACTTCCGATAACGAACACCATAACGGGTATTAGTTTTTGAATTCGATTTCGAACAGGAACTGTAATAAAATTGGAAACCAAAACCACAGCACTCATCATGGGAATAGTGCCAATTCCAAAGAGAACCATATAGCTCACTCCCAACCATTCGTTTTGCATGGCAATAGCACCAAAAAGTGCAGCATAGACCATTCCGCAAGGTAAAAATCCATTTAACAAACCCATAGTAAATAAAGCGTCAAATGATTTTCTTTTAAATTGATTTCCTAAATGACTTTTTACTTTTGAAATCAATTTGAATATAGGTTTTGAAAAATTGTATTGTGCCATTTTCTTTTCAGGAACTACTACCAGTATTATCATTAAAATACCAACTGCAATAGAAATTTGCTGTTGCAATCCGGCTAAGAATAACCCTTTTCCTAAGATCCCAAAAAACAAGCCTAGTAAGCCATATGAAGTTAACCTTCCCAGATGATAAAGAAGTAGTTGAAACACTCTTTTAGATGGATTATTTCGATCAACAGGAAGCATCATCGCAATCGGACCACACATGCCGATGCAATGAAAACTACTTATTAAACCAAAAAGAAGAGCGGTGTATAGCATGTCTGTTCTCGGTTATCTGTTGTCTGATGTCTGTTGTCTGTTGTCTGATAACTATCAACAGACAATGGAATCACTTTTAAAGAAAAATTGTTTTTTTAGTTAAATATTCCATTCCTTCATATTTCCAATCAACAGAAATGTCCCAACGACCGCCTACCAAGTTACTTTTAGGTATGAGCAAATGTGAACCGGAAAGAGAAATCGGAATTTCAAAATCCAGCTTTTGGTTAGACGGTCGATAAAAGGACACTTTTCCTGTAATATTTTGATAATTTAACGTATCGGGAAAATAGATTTTCACTCCTTCTTCAAAGGTTTCTAAAGTTACTTTTTCTTTTAGATTGAGAGCATTTAACTCTTTTTCCATTTGTTTTTCAAAAACCAGTTCTTGTTTGTAATATTCATCAACAACCAATTCATGATCATAGGTTGTGTCAATCTGTACTTTGATAACAAAATACAATATAAATGAGATAAATAACACTATTGCAATTACTATTCCTGTTCCCCAATTGATTTTCATTTTTTTAAGTTTTACTGTGTTAGTTAAAGCTTCTTGGTCCCATGAAATTTGTTGTAGCGGTTTCAATTAAATTTTCACCATCAAAAACTTCAATTTTCAATTTTATTTTATCGCCTTCTAAATAGGCCGGATTAATTTCTATAAATAAGGTTCCTTTGGCAATGCCATCAGCTTTTACCTTCACTTTTGTTGCACCAACCACTTGAATTGTTCCTTTTGGTTCAAGTAACTTAAAGGTTATATTTTCAAATGTCTTGTTGGTTTTGTTGATAATCTTATAGGTATAAACATTACTAATATTTTCACCTTTATGTTCAAAAAGTTGTCCAGGTAAACGAAGAATAGTTGCCTCAACATCATTTCTTAAGAACAACATTCCTATTAATACACCAATCAATATGGTTAAAACTGCAGCATAACCTTTCATTCTATTGGTAAAAACAAATCTTTCTTTTTTTACGATTTCGTCTTCACTTGCATAGCGTATTAAACCTTTAGGAAGTCCGACACTTTCCATAATTGTATCACATTCATCTATACAGGCTGTACAGTTGATGCATTCTAATTGTGTTCCGTTGCGGATATCAATTCCGGTAGGACAAACGTGAACACATTGTTTACAATCTATACAATCACCTTTTCCAGTTGAAGCTCTGTCTTCCTGTTTATTGAATTTGGCTCGACCAATTTCTTTTTCACCTCGCACATAATCATAGGCTACATTTATGGATTTGTTATCCAATAAAACACCTTGCATTCTCCCGTAAGGACAAGCGATTATACACACTTGTTCTCTAAACCAAGCAAAAATGAAATAAAAAACAGCTGTAAAAATAAGCAACGCTATCAAAGTACCGGAGTGCAAAGCAGGTCCTTCTTTAATCATGAGTAACAATCTATCACTACTTACCAAATAGGCTAAAAAAACATTAGCAATCAAAAATGAAAAAATGAAAAACAAAATCCATTTGGATACCCTTTTTCTAATTTTTTCAGCATTCCATTCTTGTTTTTTTAATCTGATTTGTGCACCTCTATCACCATCAATCCAATACTCGATTCTACGAAAAACCATCTCCATAAATATTGTTTGCGGACAAAACCAGCCGCAAAAAATACGTCCAAATGCAACAGTAAATAAAGCCAACCCAACTACGCCAATAATCATTGAGATTACAAACAAGTGAAAATCTTGTGGCCAAAATGGAAAGCTGAAGATATTAAACCTTCGTTCCATTACATTAAACATCAAAAACTGGTGACCGTTTATCTTTATAAAAGGAGCCGCAAGTAAAAAGACAAGCAAAAAATAACTTAGTATTTTTCGTTTATCATAAAATGGGCCTTTGGGTTTTTTGGGAAAAATCCATGCTCTGTTACCTTCTTTATTGATGGTTCCTATAGTATCTCTAAAACTCTCGTCTTGAACTTTTGACATGGCTTTGGTAATATGTGACCAAATCCCGATTGCTCGGGATTTGGATTTAGTTTACTTTATTTTACTTCAACAGTTATTACCGTTGAGTCAGTTACAGTTTCTGCTTTGGGTGCACTTTCGTCAACCCAAATTTCCCCTTCAGGAGCTTTGGCATCTGGAGGATTGGTTCCTTGAAGTGACAAAATATAACTTGACACTTTTTGAATATCTGATGGTTTTATTTCAGCTTTCCAAGAAATCATTCCTTTTCCTTCTCTACCACCTTCCATGATGGTGTTAAAAACCTCTTTAATTCCGCCTCCCAAAATCCAATGTGCATCTGTTAAATTTGGTCCTATTGAGCCACCACCATCTGCTTTGTGACAAGCAACACACTTGGCGTCATAAATTGCTTTACCTTGTGCTAAAGATGTGGCATCGGTTAACAAGGTTACTTTATCTTTGTCCATTAAGTCAGGTGCCGTTAATTTGTATTTTTCAATTTCAGCTCGGGCAATTTCCATTTCCGTTTGAAATTCTTCTTCTTGCGTATAATCACCAATAACATGAAAACGAATCATATATACAAAAGCAAATAAAATAGTGATATAGAATAAATTTACCCACCATGGTGGTAATACATTATCTAATTCTTTGATGCCATCATAATCATGATCAAGCAAAACGTCGTGCTCTTCTTCTATTTCTTTTGAACGGGTTAATTTTTTCATTAAACCTTGATAAAACTTACCTTCAGTAAAGGGAATCTCTTGAGCTTCTTTTAGCTGTTTTTTCTGTTCCTCGGTTAATAGATGATAAGTAACATTATCAACGGCACTAACCACAATTTCAATGGCAATTAATAAAAATAGAAATACCACTAAAAAGAGACCTACCATTGGAAACTTTATAAATGCAGGTTGTTCACCTGAATCGATGAAATATTCCATTGCCCCCAATACGATGGCAAAAAGCAACGGAACTCTAACATATGATGGAATTATTTTTTTCATTTTCTTAAAATATAAAAATTACTATTTGTCTTCGTTTAATGGAATATCGCTCAATTCTTTAATTCTGTCTTTACTGTAGCTGAAAACCCAAATCAACAACATAACAAAGAATAAAAAGAAGATACTCAAAGAGATTATTGGATATATTTCTATCCCGGAAATGGAATCCATATGGTGTTTAATAAACTTGAGCATAACTATTTGTTTTGAACGGTTTCTTTTACTTTAATATCAGTTCCTAAACGCTGTAAATAGGCGATTAAGGCTACAATCTCTCTGTCTTTCATTGGAACAAATTCATCTCCTCTGGTTGCAGCATTCTTTTTACTTTCTTCATATGATTTTACAAAATCAGGATCTGAATGTAAATTTTTCTCAATTTCAGCTGACTGAATTTCAATCGATTGACGTGCATTTTTAATGTCCTCATCAGAATATGGAACTCCAAGAGATGCCATCACTTCCATTTTCTTTTCAATTAAAGAATGATCCATCGCTTCGTTATCATACATCCATTTGTAACCCGGCATAATTGATCCCGGCGAAGTGCTTTGTGGATCCCACATGTGATTGAAATGCCAACTATCGTTATATTTTGCTCCAATTCTATGTAAATCCGGACCCGTACGTTTTGAACCCCACAAGAAAGGATGATCATAAACATATTCACCAGCTTTTGAATGATCACCATAACGCACTACTTCAGAACGGAACGGACGAATCATTTGAGAGTGACATCCTACACAACCTTCACGGATATATAAATCTCTACCTTGTAATTCTAATGGAGAGTAAGGCTTAACAGAAGCAATAGTTGGAATGTTTGATTTCACTACTATAGTTGGAATAATTTGAATAATACCACCAATTAAAATCGCTACTAAAGATAAAACGGTAAATTGGATTGGTCTTCTTTCTAACCAAGCATGCCATTTTTCACCTTTCACTCTTTTTGGAGAAATTACAGCTAAGGCTGGTGCTTCAGCTAATTCATCTTCTACTTTTGAACCGGCAGAAACTGTTCTAACTATGTTATAAACTAATACTAGTAAACCAGCAACATATAAAGTTCCACCAATGGCACGCATCCAATACATTGGCATAATTTGCGTAACCGTTTCCAGGAAATTTCCATAAACTAAAGTTCCGTCCGGATTAAATTGTTTCCACATTGAAGCTTGAGTAAATCCGGCAACATACAGTGGTAATGCATATAATATAATTCCCAAAGTTCCAATCCAGAAATGGAAATTGGCTAATTTTTCAGAATATAATTTGGTTTTGGTCATTCGAGGAATCAACCAATAAATCATACCAAAAGTCATAAATCCATTCCAAGCTAAAGCTCCAACGTGAACGTGAGCAATAATCCAATCGGTAAAGTGAGCTATAGCGTTTACATTTTTTAAAGAAAGCATCGGGCCTTCAAAAGTTGCCATACCATAACCTGTGATTGCAACTACAAAAAATTTCAATACAGCATCCGTTCTAACTTTATCCCACACACCTCTTAGAGTAAGAAGTCCGTTAATCATACCACCCCAAGATGGAGCAATCAACATCACAGAGAAAACAACTCCCAAATTTTGAGCCCAGTCCGGTAAAGCTGTATATAATAAATGGTGAGGTCCGGCCCAGATATAGATAAAAATCAATGACCAAAAGTGAATGATAGATAATCGGTAGGAATATACCGGACGATTAGCCACTTTAGGAACAAAATAATACATTAATCCCAAAAATGGTGTCGTTAAGAAGAAGGCAACGGCATTATGACCATACCACCATTGCACCAAAGCATCTTGAACACCTGCATAAACCGAATAACTTTTTAAAGCGGAAACCGGAAGTGCTAAACTGTTAAAAATATGAAGAATAGCAACCGTTACAAACGTGGCAATGTAAAACCAAATGGCCACATAAATATGACGCTCTCTACGTTTTAGAATGGTCATAATCATATTAATACCAAATACCACCCAAATTAAAGCAATTGCAATATCGATTGGCCATTCTAATTCGGCATATTCCTTTGAAGATGTGATTCCTAATGGTAAAGTTATGGCTGCAGCAACAATAATAAATTGCCATCCCCAAAAGTTAATGTTACTCAATAAATCACTATACATCCTTGTTTTCAGCAATCGTTGCATTGAGTAATATACTCCGGCAAAAATGGCATTTCCAACGAAAGCAAAAATTACAGCGTTGGTATGTAAAGGTCTTAATCTACCAAAACTCAACCAAGAAATTCCATCGGTTAAGTTGGGAAATAAAAACATAATGGCCAATATGAGGCCTACTAACATTCCTACTACACCAAACAGGATACAGGCGTAGAGGAACTTCTTTACAATTTTGTTGTCGTAATAAAATTGTTGCATCTCCATAATTATACTTGTTTTTCTTTAATTGTTTGTATTGGTTTTTTGTTTGATTTAATTTTGAGTTCATCGTCAAAAAGCATTCTGACAGATGGTGTGTAGTCATCATCATATTGCCCGCTTCTTACCGCTCTGATAAAAGCATAGAGAAAAAAAACGGCCACAATAATACTGATGGTGATTAAAATATAAATGACGCCCATACCTTAAATTTATGTTAACAAAATTAGACTTACTCGATTTTATAAAATATGATAATTATCATGCAGGATTATTTTTTGTTGCGGGTTGAAAGTTACGGGTTGCGGGTTGCGAGTTTCGTGCATAAAAATTTGTCATAATCGTTACAAAACTTACTATAGTAATGGTACTCAATGGCATAATGATCGCTGCAACTAATGGTGATAAATTACCAGAAACTGCATAAGTCAATCCAACCACATTGTACGCTAAGGAAAGTCCGAAACTCATAAAAATCGTTTTCATAGCTTTTTTAGAATAATTCATAAAGAATCCAATTTTTTGAAACTGAGAAGCATCTAAAATTCCATCACAAGCGGGAGAAAAGACATTGACATTTTCGGAAATAGAAATTCCGATATTACTTTGTGCTAATGCTCCGGCATCATTTAAACCATCACCAATCATCATCACATTTTTGCCTTGCTTTTGAAGTTCTTCTATGTATTCTAGTTTTTGTTCCGGCTTTTGATTAAATACCAATTTTGTAGTGGATGGAAGCATTTTCTCCAATATTTTTCGTTCACCATCATTATCACCTGATAAAATAATAAGGTTGTACTTTTTTGATAATTGAAGAAATAACTGCTCTAAACCTTCTCGGTATTGGTTATTAAACACATAACTTCCTTTATAAACACCATTAATTTCTACATGCACTTTGGTTTTCTTATGCGTGTTTTCAGTCATAGTTTTTAAAAACTGTGAAGAACCCAATTTGATGGTATTGCCATCGATTTCGGCATAAATTCCTTTTCCAATTATTTCTTCAAAATGAGTTGGAATAAGTTTAATTTGGTTGGGAATAAATTCATACAACCGCCTGCTCAACGGATGATTGGAACCTCGAAGAGCATTGTTCAATAACTTTAAATCAAAATCATTTAAAGGAGTTCCTTCATAAGTGATAGCCGTTTTTTTATTGGTTGTAATAGTTCCTGTTTTATCAAAAACGATACTATCTACTTTGGCTAATTGTTCAATTACGATGGCATTTTTTAAATAGAATTTTCGTTTGCCTAAAATTCGCAACACATTTCCCAACGTAAAAGGGGCGGTTAATGCCAACGCACACGGACAAGCCACGATCAAAATTGCAGTAAACACATTGAAAGCCGTATTGGTATCGATAAAAATCCAATACAAAAAGGAAATAATTGCCAAACCAAGTAAAGCCGGCGTGAAATAACGACTGATTTTATCGGTGACTGTTTTGTGTTTTATATCAATTTTCTTTTGAAAAACATCGTTGCTCCACAATTGCGTAAGATAACTTTGGGAAACCGAAAAGAGCACTTCCATTTCGATGACTTTACCTATTTGTTTTCCGCCTGCGAAAATTTTATCACCTGATTTTTTTTCAATGGTAACTGCTTCGCCTGTGACGAAACTATAATCAATAGATGCTTTTTCGGAAATTAAAATGCCATCCACCGGAATTAATTCTTGGTTTCTAATTAAAAGTCGATCACCTTTCTGAATATCATAAACCTGAACAGAAGTTTCTGAACCATCTGCTAAAATCTTTGTTATTGCAATGGGAAAGTACGATTTGTAATCCCTTTCAAACGAAAGAAAATCGTATGTTTTTTGCTGAAATAATTTTCCTAAAAGCATAAAGAAAATCAGTCCGGTCATACTATCAAAAAAACCTTGACCGTAATCAAAAACGATATCAACCGTACTTCTGATAAACATCACCACAATTCCCAACGCGATCGGAATGTCGATGTTAAGCATTCCCGATTTGATGCTTTTATATGCCGAAACATAGTATCCGCTTGCCGAATAAAAAAAAGCCGGAAGCGAAATGGCAAATATCAACCAACGAAAAAATCCTCGGTATTCATTTATCCAATATTCTTCTACTTCAAAATATTCCGGAAAGGAAAGCAACATAATATTTCCGAAACAGAAAAAAGCAACGCCAATTTTATAAATCAAACTTCGGTCGATGACTTTTTTACCTTCATCAAAATTTTCTAAACTGATGTAAGGTTCATAACCAATGGAACAAAGAAGTTCAACAATTTTCTTGAGTGAAATTTCTTCGGGATTGAACGTAATTCTAACTTTCTTCTCCGGAAAATTTACTTGCGAAGTGTTTATTCCCTGCTGAAGTTTTTGTAGATTTTCCAAAATCCAAATACACGAACTACAGTGTATATGAGGAATATAGAGTGAAACAATATGAGTTGTATCCTCTTGAAACTCGAGAAGTTTTGTAACAATACTTTCATTGTCTAAAAAATCATATTTACCTTGAATATCTTGTGGAGTTGCACCCGGAGATGCTTGAAAATCGTAATAACACGTTAAATCATTTTGACTGAAAATTTCATAAACCGTTTTGCAACCGTTGCAACAGAAACTTTTTTCATCATAAATAATTTCTTCTTTTTTATTGATTTCAATACCACAATGGAAACAATTTCCAGTGTTCATAATTTGCTCATTTTACCTTTGACAAAGGTTAAAAATGGTTTAAATTTAAAATATGATATTTGTCATACATTGACTATCTTTGTTAGACCAATAAATTAGTTTATTATGAGTAAGTGTGAGCAATGCATCGTTAGAGAGTTTAGTTCGTTAAAAGCACTAAACAAAGATGAATTGATAAAAATGGCCAACTGCAAAACTTCCTACACCATTAAAAAAGGTGAAAACATTTTTGAAGAAGGTGAAACAGTAAATGGCATTTATTGCATCAAAGATGGCATCTGTAAACTCTCAAAACTCAGTGCCAACGGCAAAGACCAAATTGTTAAGTTAGTCAAATCAGGTGAATTGTTAGGACAACGTTCGATGATTAGTGATGAAGTTACTAATTTAAGTGCTGTTGCTTTGGAAGATATGGAGGTTTGCTTTATCCCGAAAAAAGAAATTCTTGGATTTTTTAATGAAAATAATCAGTTTTCGATGAATGTGATGAAAACGATTTGTGGTGATTTAAGAGAATCAGATGATCATATGGTTTCGATGGCACAGAAATCGGTAAAAGAACGATTAGCTGAAACCTTACTTTACTTAGAAGACACATTTGGCAAAAACGAAGATGGTTCACTTTACATTCAACTATCGCGTGAAGAATTGGCAGGAATGATTGGAACAGCTACTGAAAGTTGTATTCGATTATTATCTGAATTTAATAAAACGGGGTTGATTGATATAACCGGTAAAAAAATTACTATTCTTGATAGGAATAAATTGAAAAGAATGGCGGAGTAATTTTTTGGATAAAGTATATTTTAAAACTGTTTTTTTAAACAGTTTTTTTTTATTTTTAACCTTATTTTATTAAAATGAGTAAAATTCTACCTCCTATTTTCCACAAAAGAAAATACGAAATTCTTCTTTTTGCAATTTTATTACATTTATTCATCGGAATAGGTTGTAGTGATTTAGCTTTTTATGCCGATGTACTTTGGCCAATTAACATGTTTTTGCTGGGAGTTTCAAGTTTTGCTGTTTTTTACGAAAAAAATAAAACCAAACGATTTCTCAAAAATATACTTTCAGTTTTAGTCGTTTTACTTCCCATTTATTTAGTTTTTGTAACGCCAAATACTACAATTTTAGACTTAATCAGTTTGGTTCATATTGCTTTTTTTACAATCATCTTTATTGAAATTCTGCAATTTTTATTAAAACCGAGTTATATCAATGCAGATGTGGTGACTGCTTCGGCTTGTGGTTATTTGTTATTAATTGAAATTGGCATATTTTGTATGTTCTTTTTATACAATTTTATTCCGAATTCATTTAAAGGAATTGACGAGACAAATTTTACAACGGTTTATTTAGACATCGTTTATTTTTGTAGTGTATGTATTACCAGCATTGGTTTTGGGGACATCACTCCCAATAATCATTATGCAAAATTAGGTACATCGATGATGGGAATTGCAGGGCAATTTTACTCTGTTGTTTTGGTTGGAATTATGATTAGCAAATATGTTTCACATTCAGAAATAAAAAAATAATTTATGCACTCAGGAAGACATTATTCACTCAAAGAATTTTTATTTTGGACAAGAAGAGACATTTATGTGCTACTTCTTTTAGCCATAATCCCTACCCTACTTTTTCAGTTGTTTGAATGCAAATGGATGTCCATCCCGTGGGTTCCGATTGCTTTGGTTGGTACAGCTGCAGCCTTTATAATTGGTTTTAAAAATACGCAAACCTATAATCGCTTGTGGGAAGCTCGTCAAATTTGGGGAGCAATCGTCAATTCGAGTCGCTCTTGGGGAATAATGACAAAAGATTTTGTTATAGCGGATAAAACCATTCATCAGGAATTAATTTATCGTCATTGTGCTTGGTTGACTGCTTTGCGTTATCAATTGAGAGAACCCAGGAATTGGGAAAATATGACCAAAAGTTATAACGTTGAATACAGCCGTTTGTTTACTATTTTAGAAAAATCAATTCCGTTGGAGGAAGAATTAAAAAAATATTTATCCGAAGAAGAACAAAAGTACATCTTATCAAAAAAGAACAGAGCTACGCAACTCATTGCTTTTCAATCCAAGCGAATAGCCGAATTATATCAACAAGGAAAAATCGAAAATTTTCAATATGTTGAAATGGAAAAACGTTTAGCCGATTTATACGATCAACAAGGAAAATGCGAGCGAATTAAAAACTTTCCTTATCCACGGCAATTTGCCAGCATCAATTTATTCTTTATTTGGTTGTTTGTGATTTTATTACCGTTTGGTATGTTAAACGAATTTCAAAAATTGGGAGAGCATTATGTTTGGTTAACAATTCCTTTTAGCATAGTAGTTTCGTGGGTTTTTGTATCGATGGAAAAAGTAGGCGAAAGCACCGAAAATCCATTTGAAGGAAGTGCGAACGATGTTCCAATAACAGCGTTAAGCCGAACAATTGAAATCGATTTAAGAGATATGTTAGATGAAGAAAATCTTCCTTCGCCAATAACTGCAGAAAATAAAATTTTAATGTAAATCTAAAAAAACCAGTTATGGAAATTGAAAAAGTATTTAAAAACAACGAAAAATGGATTGCTGAAAAACTAGCGGTAGATGGCAATTATTTTGAAAATTTATCAAAAGGACAAAGCCCTGAAATTCTCTACATTGGTTGTTCCGATAGTCGGGTTACAGCCGAAGATTTAATGGGTGTGCAACCCGGAGAAGTTTTTGTGCACCGAAATATTGCCAATATGGTGATTAGTATCGATTTAAATGTAATGTCGGTTTTAAATTATGCCGTGGATCATTTGAAAGTAAATCACGTTGTGGTTTGCGGACATTATTTTTGCGGTGGCGTTAAAGCTGCAATGGAAGCCAAGGATCTAGGAATTTTAAATCCGTGGTTACGTAACATTCGCGATGTGTATCGTCTTCATAAAAAAGAATTGAATGCTATTACTGATGAAAACGCACGATATAATCGTTTAGTTGAATTGAATGTTCAGGAACAATGTGTCAATTTAATTAAAACTGCCGCCGTTCAAAAAGCGTATCGCGAAAGAAATTTGCAAGTTCACGGATGGGTTTTTGACATTCATTCCGGAAAATTAATCGATTTGAAAATTGACTTTAAAGAGGTTTTAAAAGATATTATGGAGATTTATAATTTGGGAGAGTAAATAAATATTTAAAATACAAATTATTTTGGCAACTTTTTTGCTTCTTCCCAAAACACATCCATTTCAGCTAAAGTCATATCTGAAAGGGGTTTTCCTAATTCACCTGCTTTACTTTCGAGGTACATAAACCGTTTCATGAATTTTTTGTTGGTTCGCTCCAAAGCATCTTCGGGATTGATTTTTAAAAACCGTGCATAATTGATCATCGAAAACAAAACATCGCCAAATTCGGCTTCCATTTTTTCAAAATTTCCTGATTTTACTTCTTCCTGAAATTCTGAAATTTCTTCCTGAACTTTATCCAAAACTTGATGTGGTTCTTCCCAATCAAAACCAACGCCTTTCACTTTGTCTTGAATTCGGCTTGCTTTAACAAGTGCTGGCAAGCTTTTCGGTACACCTTCCAAAACTGATTTTTTACCTTCTTTTAATTTTAGTTTTTCCCAATTTTGTTTCACTTCTTCTTCATTGGCAACAACCACATCTCCGTAAATGTGTGGATGACGATCTATTAATTTATCACAAATACTATTGGCTACATCTGCAATGTCAAAATCATTGGTTTCGCTACCGATTTTGGCATAAAAAACAATATGTAACAATAAATCACCCAATTCCTTTTTGATTTCCTGCAAATCGTTATCCAAAATGGCATCTCCTAATTCGTAGGTTTCTTCGATGGTAAGATGGCGTAAACTTTCTAAGGTTTGCTTTTTATCCCACGGACATTTTTCACGCAAATCGTCCATGATATCAAGTAATCTGCTAAAAGCTTGCAATTGTTGTTGTCTAGAATTCATAAATAAGGATTTGTGTAAAAATAAAAAATCCTGCTCGAAAGCAGGATTCAACTTCAATTAATTTATAAACATTATTCAGCCGGTTGTTCTTTCAATGCTTCCTCTAAAACTTCAAGAGTGATTAAACCTTTTGGTTGAAGTAAGTTATACCAATTGATAATTTTTTTAATATCTGATACATACACTCGCTCTTCATCAAAATCAGGTAATACTTCTCTGAAATAAGTGGTTAAAACGGCATTATCTTCTTTGTGAGAAATTGAAGGACCTTCATTTTCTTTGGTTGCGATTGCTTTAAAAACTTGAGCTAATTTTATCTCTTCATCATAAGTATAAACTGCAATTTCAGAAAGTAAACTTACGTTGCTACGCATTCCTACAGTTATTCTTTTTCCGTCTAATAGTGATTCTGCAACAAAACCTGTGCGAGTTTGTACTTTTAATTCAAATAATCCCGGTTTTCCTGAAATAGCTAATATTTTTTGTAAACTCATTTTTATTATTTTATATAATTTTTAATCGTTTTATTTTTTTAAATTGAAAAAAGTTATCTGCCTTTTTTGTTGAAAAATTTCATTTTATAGTCGGCTCTAATTTTACCTTCCATAATGTTTTGTAATCTTTTTTTAATTAATGTTTTCTTTAACGTAGAAAGTTTGTCTGTAAACAAAATCCCTTCAATATGATCGTATTCATGCTGAATAACTCTGGCGATTAACCCGTCAAATACTTCAGTTTTTGTGATAAAATCTTCTTCGCAGTATTCAATTGTAATTTTTCCTTTTCGGTAAACATCCTCCCTTACATCAGGAATACTCAAACAACCTTCATTAAATCCCCATTCTTCACCTTCTTCTTTCAGAATTTTAGCATTTATAAACGTTTTTTTGAATGACTTTAATTGTTCTTTTTCCAATTCATTCAAATCATCACTTTCACTGAAAGGTTCTGTATCTACTATAAATAACCTGATTGCTAAACCAATTTGTGGAGCAGCCAAACCAACGCCATAAGCATTGTGCATGGTTTCATACATGGTTTCAATTAATTCTTTAAGTTTTGGATAATCCGAAGCAATTGGTTCGCCAACTTTTCGCAATACCGGATCTCCGTAGCCTACAATGGGTAAAATCATTAATGAGAATTTAAAAGTATTCAAAAACTTTTTTGTAAATCAGGATGCAAAAGTAATAAAAGATTTCTTTTTTAAGTGGTTTGAATTAAAATGAAAATTAAAACATTTTGCGAGTCAAATAATCTTGGAGCAAAATAGTGGCCGCAATTTCATCAACCAATCCTTTGTTTTGTCTTTGTTTTTTACTCAAACCACTGTCAATCATAGTTTGAAACGCCATTTTAGAAGTGAATCGTTCATCCACACGAACTACTTTCATTTCCGGAAATTCTGTAGCAAAAGTTGCTACAAATTTTTCGATGATTGGTGCACTTTCCGATGGTAAACCATTCATTTGTTTGGGTTCGCCTATTAAAACTACCGCCACTTTTTCTTTAGAAAAATAATCTTTCAAAAAGGAAATCAACGTTTCAGAGGGAATCGTTGTTAAACCCGATGCAATAATTTGTAGTTCATCGGTAACAGCAATTCCGGTTCGTTTGATTCCGTAATCTATAGCGAGAATTCGAGGCATTATTTTTTTTTTTGTAAAGATATGTTTTTGGTAGGTAGAAAATAAAACAATCCTCTTTTTCAAGAGGATTTATCAATTTATTTTATTGCTTTAAATCTAGCTAGTGGTGCCATTCTCGCTTTATTAAGTGACATGTTTTCACCATTCAAACTATAATTGTCGACCAATTCTAAAACTGCTGCAAACTCTTGTTCTGTTAACAAATCCGGACAAGCCATCATGGTAGATGCTCCTTTTGAAAATTTAATTCGCAAAGCATCTTCTTTTAATTCATAGCCTCCCATCATGTTATTACAACCCGCAAAAGCCGCATAACGATTTTCCGCATTTAACTGTAAAAACATTTCTTTTGTTGACTTATTTTTATTTTCAACCGGTTTTCCATTCAATTCAATCAATTGCCATTTTGTATCGCGAATTGAATATGATTTAGTTGTTGATTTTTCAGAAGTATTTTGAGCTACAGGAGCTTCGCCTTTGGTTAAAACATACTTATCAGCCAAATTACCTTCAATTTTATTTCCTTCTAAATCTAGTTGAGTTAACGTATTTTCTCCAACAAAATAGTGAGTTGGTCCATTCTCGATACCTTCTAAAATAATAGTATTACCAGCTTCGTTCCAAGAATAAACACCTCTTTGCTCATAAACTTTAGCATCTTTTTTACCTAAATATTTCGTTTTCAAAACATAATTTTTTTCATCTTCTAATGAAATTGAAGTTTCAATACCTTCACAATCTGCACATGGTGTTACTCCGGAATAATGGCCCATATAATCCAATGAAGTTTTAGCTGTATGCATATCCGGTTTTACAACTTCCATAGAATCTGATACTTCTTCTGCACTATCTTGTGCTTTTTCTTTTTTAGCACAACTAATCATAATAACCACTAGAGTTGCAATAAAATAAAATTTTGTTTTCATGATTTTAAGATTTTAGTAATTCTAACAAATTTAATAAAAAATGTTTTTGATTTTCCTCTCTTTTACAAAAACCAAACCACTTTATATTTTAAAAGATTTTATCTTTGTTGAAATTTTAAAAAAAGATGACCGAATTAAGAGACATTATAGAAAAAGCTTGGGAAAACAGAGCTTTATTGCAAGAAGAAACCACAACAACTGCAATTAGAAAAGTTATTGATTTGTTGGATTCCGGAAGTCTTCGTGTTGCTGAACCAACAACTGATGGGTGGCAAGTGAACGAATGGGTAAAAAAAGCTGTAGTTATGTATTTCCCTATTCAAAAAATGGAAACATTGGAAGCAGGCATTTTTGAATACCACGATAAAATTCCGTTGAAACACGGTTATGCCGAAAAAGGAATTCGTGTAGTTCCAAATGCTGTAGCCAGACATGGAGCTTATATTTCTAAAGGTGTAATTCTAATGCCAAGCTATGTGAATATTGGAGCTTATGTGGACGAAGGAACTATGGTTGACACCTGGGCTACCGTTGGAAGTTGTGCTCAAATTGGTAAAGACGTACATTTAAGTGGTGGTGTTGGAATTGGTGGTGTTTTAGAACCCCTTCAAGCGGCTCCTGTTATTATTGAAGACGGTGCATTTATTGGCTCAAGATGTATCGTTGTTGAAGGTGTTAGAGTTGAAAAAGAAGCCGTACTTGGTGCAAATGTTGTTTTGACAGGTTCCACTAAAATTATTGATGTAACTGGAGCAACTCCTATTGAATATAAAGGTATTGTTCCCGCAAGATCAGTAGTGATTCCGGGAAGTTATACAAAAAAGTTTCCTGCCGGAGATTTTCAAGTTCCGTGTGCTTTGATTATTGGAACACGTAAACCATCAACTGATTTGAAGACAAGTTTGAATGATGCTTTGAGAGAATATAACGTTGCAGTTTAATTATATATAAAAATGTCTTAGTAAATTTTAAATAGTACTAAGACATTTTTTTTAATTCTTTTTTATCCCAAAAGGAGTCCATTTAATTTTTTTATCACGAACTTCTTTTCTGATTGCAAGATTAGCCGCTAAGGATTCCGGAGTTTTATAACCTCTTGCATGATCAAGATGTAAAACAATTGCTTTATGTCTGATTTGTTTTCCTCTTATACCATAGTTTTCCAGTCGTTCACCAAATTCTCTATCAGGTCCTCCATATTTCATACGTTCATCGTAACCATTGATGGCAATCATATCTTCTTTAAATCCTGAAGAATTACAATTATTAAACGAAGGTGTTGTGGGTGAAATTACATCTAAAATGGTTGCAAGAAAATTGTTTGCACCCAATTTTAATTTATTTGATAAATTCAATTTTTCAATTGAAGATAGCCATTTTACATTAAAACAAATGTTTGATAAAATATCGTCTTTAGTGATTTTTTTACTGGCTTTCATTCCTAATTTGCAATATCCTCCTGACAAAAACCTTCCCTTTTCAGCATATTTAACATGAACTTCAACAAAATCTTTTCTAGGAATGCAATCACCGTCAGTCATGATAATGTATTCATGCTTTGCATCAGGAATAGCAACATTCAAAATTTCTTGTCTACGATAACCTAAATCTTCATGCCACAAATGACGCAGTGGAACCGGATAATTAGCGGCATAAGTATCAATTAATTCTTTTGTTAATTCTCTTGAACCATCATCAGCAATAATAACTTCAAAATTTTTATAGGTTTGATTACTATAGCCAATTAATACTTTTTCTAACCATTCTTCGGCATTGTAGGTACTAACTATTACAGATACTTGCATTTATGATAATTTAATTGGGACAAAATTACATTTATTTTTACTGTCAACCCATAATCATTTTGAATTAAATTAAAAATTAATGTTTAAAATTGAATCAGAGATTGTTAAATGAAATATAGTAAACCAGGTAGTTTTACTTATATTTGAACACAAATAAAAGAACTTATCTAATAGCTTTTGATAAATTTGCAACCATAATGATTAATAAGAATAGTATGGGTTTTGATATTGATGCAGTGATAACTTGGGTTGATGGAAATGATGAAAAGCATATTGAAAAACTAGCTCAATATGTAGAAAATAAATCGTCACTTCAATCAAAAGGATTTCTAACTCGTTTTTATCAAGTTAATGAAATTGAATTTTGTATTAAATCAATTCAAAAATACGCTCCTTATGTTCGAAATATTTATGTTGTTACCGATAACCAAACGCCACCTTTTTTAATTAATAGTAATGATTTTCAAAATGTTATTGTAGTAGATCATAAAACTATTTTTAAAGGTTATGAAAATTATTTACCTGTTTTTAATAGCAATTCAATTGAAACAATGATTAGTAGAATTCCTGATTTAGCAGAACATTTTATCTATTTTAATGATGATATGCTGCTAATAAATGAAACGAAGCCGTCTGATTTTTTTTCTGAAAAAAGAGAGCCGGTTCTCAGAGGACGTTGGAATAATTATGAATCAGACCAACTGAAAAAAATTTTAGAATCTATCGGTCTCAAGAAAAAAAGAATTTCAAAATTAGGTTATAAAAAAGCTCAAGAAAACATTGCCAAAATTCTGAATTTTAAAAAATATTTAAAAGTAAATCACACCCCTTTTCCAATGAGAAAATCAATAATTAATGATTTTCTTGATAAAAATGAAACTATTTTGGTTAACAATATAAAGCATCGATTTAGAGATGCTTCCTATTTTATGATCCAAGCTTTAGCTGCTCATTTAGAAATTCAGAATAAAAGTTATACGTTAAAGAACGATTTTCAGTTAGTCCATTTTGGCTCATCAGATAAACCTTTATTTTGGTTAAAACTAAAATTGAATTCAATTGAAAATAATACTAACAAGTTGTTTTTAAATATTCAAAGTTTGGACTTATATCCTCAAAAAAAACTAGATTACATTTTAAAATGGTTAAAAAAGCATATGTCATAAATCAATCAAAAAATTTAAAAAAACTTAAGTTTAATTTTACTACTTTGCGATATCATTTCAAATTTGTTTAGTGTAATTTAAAAATTTAAAAAAATAAAAAATTTTGAATACTAACTATTTGTTTATTAAGTATAAAAAAAATTAGAACAAAACTTATAAATTAAACTAAACTAATTATTCATGCAATTAGCAATGAGAAATTAAACAACTCAATGAAGAACTTTTTTAATTCAGACTCCTTTTTTGAAAGTTTCCTCCCAAAAACAGTAACAAAAAACAGTTGCTTTATATTTAGTATTTAATGACATCAAATTTAAAAAATAAAATATCTGTATTAATTATTACATTAAATGAAGAAACTCATATGCATGAGCTTTTGAGTGATTTAACTTTTGCTGATGAAGTAATAGTGGTTGATTCATTTAGTATAGACAAAACAAAAGATATTTGCCTTTCTTTTGAAAACGTTAAATTCATTGAACATAAATTTGAAAATTATACAGCACAAAGAAATATTGCATTAGATCTAGCCAAAAATTCATGGGTGTTATTTTTGGATGCTGATGAAAGAATTACTCCAAAGTTAAAAGAGGAAATTCTAAATACTATATCTTTAGAAAATACAGCTGATGCTTATTTTTTCTTAAGAAAATTTATGTTTCAAAACAAACCCTTGCATTTTAGCGGATGGCAAACTGATAAAAACATTCGTTTATTCAAAAAAGATAAAGCCCGATATATTGAAGGTAGATTGGTTCATGAAAAACTTAAAGTGAACGGAACTGTTGCTGTTTTGAAAAACAAACTAATTCATTATTCTTATTTGAATTATGATAGTTATAAAGCCAAAATGGTAAGTTACGGCAAATTAAAAGCTAAAGAACTTTATGCAAAGAATGTAAAGCCTAATTTTTTTCACTTTTATATCAAACCAGCTTATAAATTTTTTAGCAGTTATTTTATTCGCTTAGGAATTTTAGATGGAAAAAAAGGAATTATAATTTGTTACTTAAATGCGTTGAGCATATATGTTAGGTATCCGGAATTAGCCAAATTAATTAAAGAAAAAAGAGCTAATTAATTCCTGTAAAACAATAATTTGTTTTTCAATTGCTTTTTAAACTCATTTTTTGAAGTAAATTGATTAACAAAAGAAGACATTGAAGAATAAACTTTATCAAAAGTTACATCATTAAGTTTTGCATATTCGCTACTTATATGTTTTAATACATCATCTTCTAAAGACAATCTTGAAAAGTTTTTCATCCTTTGTTTAAATGTCAAAATAGAGTGAAATTTCATTCTATTTAAATCTACAAGATAAAAGTCATAAGCCCCATTTTCATTGACCTTGATCAAAGTGTTTCCTGGCGAGTGATCTAAAAACTCAACTCCAACTTCATGAAGTTTGAATGTAAACTGAGTGAATTGAATAATAATTTCTTTTCTATTAGGAAAATTTTTATCCATAAAAACTTCTCTTATAGAAAAATCATAATTTAAATAATCCGATACATAATAAGACTTTCTAATTCCAAAAAAAGTTAATTCTTCAAAATAAGCAATTGGTTTTGGTGTATTTATTCCTTTTTGCAATAAAATTTTTGCATGTTCAAATGATCGTCTGGCTTTTGATTTTCTGAAAAATTTATAAACCACTTTATTAATTAAATTGGGGACTTTAAACGACTTGATAGTAAGTTGTAAACCATTATAGTCTAAAACTTTTAAAGTATTTCTTGAACCACGAACTAAAACTTCACCTAAATCTTGCGATTTATCAATGATTTCCAACAAAGAAGTTTTATCTAAATCAGAACTATGTTCAAAATTATACATCATTACGTTATTCATTTCATAACAAAAGTAAATATTCACAAGTAATACTTAAAATAATTAATTTATTTTTACAAAAAAATTATGAGAAACATGAATTTCAAACATTATCTCGTTACCAGATTCAATTTAAAAAATAAAAAATGGGATGTAACAAAAAATAATGAATCTTTGTTGACAGATCAATGGATGGAACATCGAATGGAATTGTTTGAAAATTATTGTTTACCTAGTGTTGTGAGTCAAACAAACAACAACTTTAAATGGTTATTATTTTTTGACATTTCTACTTCAACTATTTTCCAAAAAAGGATACTTGATATTGCTCAAGAAAATAAGTTCATAAAATGTTTTTTTATAGACGGAATGGAAAATTTTCAAGATGCAATTAAAGAATTTATTGCAAAAGATGCTAAAGAAATTCCATACATTATAACTTCCAGAATTGATAATGACGATTGTGTTAGTAAATTCTACATTGACGAAATACAAAAACAATTTAATTTTCAAAAATACCTTGCTGTCGATTTTGTTTCAGGTTACACTTTAAGTTTAAATCCGGTTATGCTCGGCAAAAAAGAGCAGATATATAACCCTTTTATTAGTTTGATTGAAGAAAACAACAATCCGAAAACAGTATGGCATAACGACCACAATCAATGGAAAAAAGAAAAATCAATTATAAATATTGAAAATAAACGGGTTTGGTTGTCAATCATTCACGATAAAAATAAAGTTAATGAATTTTATGGATTTGGAAACATTTTTTGGGATTCTCTTGAAAATGAATTTATTATTTCCGATAAAATTAATGAAGAAATAAAATCTAAAATTATACCCCAAAAAAAATGGTTACTATTAAGTCTAAAAAATGAATGGCATGTAAGGTTTAAACTTTTAAGTAAGAAAATAAAAAAAATAATTGGACTTTATAAATTAAAAAAAATCTTAAATCTTAAATAATCTTTTAAGATAAAAATTAAAATATGGATAGTAATCAAGAAATACACAACGCATACGAAGTAATCAAAAACGGAGGCATCATCCTCTACCCGACCGATACCGTTTGGGGAATTGGCTGTGATGCTACGAATCCCGAAGCCGTAAAAAAAATCTACGCTCTTAAAAAAAGAGAAGAATCAAAAAGCATGATTGTGTTAATGAATGGCGAGAAAATGATGTATAATGTTTTCAAAGACATTCCCGAAGTAGCTTGGCAAATTCTCGATTTATCTGAGAAACCAACAACTTTAATTTTAGATAAACCTCGAAATGTGGCTCCAAATATCATTGCTGAAGACCAATCATTAGCCGTTCGGATCGTGAAAGAACCATTCTGTTTCAAATTGATGGAACGCATGAAAAGACCGCTGGTTTCAACTTCGGCCAACATATCCGGTCAACCCACTCCAAAATCATTCAAAGAAATCAGTCCCGAAATTATTAAAGGTGTAGACTATGTTGTAAATTTGCACCGCGAAAAAATTTGCGATAAGCCATCCACGATTATCAAATTAACCTTGGATAGTAAAGTTCAGATTATTCGGAAATAAAGTTATACGCCACGAATTCACAAATTAAATTTTAATGACAGATATTTTATATAAAACAGAAAGTTATCAATTGGTAGGTATTTTATTTGAAGTACATAATAATTTAGGAAAAGGTTTTTCTGAAATTGTATATAAAGATGCTCTCGAATATGAATTTAAAAATTCATCAATACAATTTGAAAGAGAAAAAGAGTATTCAGTCAATTATAAGAATATTATTTTGAAACATAAATTTTATGCCGATTTTGTCATATTTGATAAAATAATTTTAGAAATAAAATCATGTAAATCTTTAAATGACGAGCACATAGCTCAATGCTTAAATTATTTAAAAGTTTCAAATAATAAACTAGCAATACTGGTAAATTTTAATACAGATTCATTAGAACACAAAAGAATTATTCTTTAGATAGAATTCGTGAAAAAATATTTTTTATTCGATTAAAATTGTTATTATGAATTCAAAGTATTATTTGTGAATTCGTGGCAAAAAAACAAAAAAGTGGTTGTAAATTATAATAAAGCATTAGAAAATCCCATCTTCAAAATAATATCCAAAGCAGCTCAAGAACTTGGTATAGAAACCTTCGTTATTGGTGGTTTTGTACGTGATTTTTTGTTAGAACGCGATTTTAAAAAAGACATCGACATTGTTGCCATTGGTAGCGGTATTGAATTAGCTCTCAAAGTTTCAGAATTACTCCCAAACAAACCCAAAGTACAAATTTTTAAAACTTATGGCACAGCAATGCTTCGTTTTCAAGAAATTGATATAGAATTTGTGGGTGCTCGAAAAGAAAGTTATCATTTTGAAAGTCGGAATCCTGTTGTAGAAAACGGAACCTTGAAAGACGACCAAAACAGACGTGATTTTACAATAAATGCCTTGGCTTTTTCGCTAAATGAAAAAAATTATGGCGACTTAGTTGATCCTTTTAATGGGTTGGAAGATTTGGAAAATAAAATCATCAGAACACCTTTAGATGCTGACATCACCTTTTCGGATGATCCATTGCGAATGATGCGAGCGATTCGTTTTGCCACTCAATTAAATTTTACAATTGAAGAAAAGTCATTAGCTTCCATTTCTAAAAATTGTGAGCGAATCAACATTATTTCGGGTGAACGAATTGTTGATGAATTAAACAAAATTTTATCTACTGAAAAACCTTCAATCGGTTTCATCTTATTGTATCAAACCGGTTTGTTAGATTTGATTTTGCCTGAATTGACAGCTTTGAATCAAGTGGAAGAAATTGAAGGACATACACACAAAAACAACTTTTATCACACGTTAGAAGTTGTAGATAACATTTGTCCAAATACCGATGATGTTTGGTTGCGATGGGCGGCTTTGCTTCACGACATTGGGAAAGCTCCCACCAAAAAATTCAACAAAAAACAAGGTTGGACGTTTCACGGACATGAATTTTTGGGTGGAAAAATGGTGAAAAAAATCTTTGAAAGATTACACATGCCATTGAACCACAAATTGAAATACGTTTCTAAATTGGTTATGTTGAGTTCGAGACCCATAGTGCTTTCGCAAGATATCGTAACCGATTCTGCCGTTCGACGTTTGTTGTTTGATGCCGGCGAAGACATTGAAGATTTAATGATTCTTTGCGAAGCAGACATCACGACCAAAAACCCAAATAAATTTAAAAAGTACCATAATAATTTCAAAATTGTTCGTCAAAAAATTGTGGAAGTGGAAGAACGTGATCATGTACGAAACTTTCAACCACCCATTTCCGGAGAAGAAATTATGACTATTTTCAATTTAAAACCATCTCGTGAAATTGGAGTTTTAAAAGAAGCAATCAAAGAAGCTATTTTAGAAGGCGAAATCCCTAATGAATATGATGCTGCTTATACTTTCATGCTAAAAAAAGCTAAAAAATTAGGATTGCAAACGCTCAAAAATTAACGATAAGATTAACTTTTGTTTATTAAAACCAATAAATAAAAGTGATGTAATTTTGCATTAAGTTTATAAAACATGAAAACAAACAAACCCGTTATAATTTGGCTTCTTTCCGGCTGTGTTTTATTGTTTATTATGGTGATGGTTGGTGGCATCACTCGCCTCACAAATTCCGGACTTTCAATGACTGATTGGCATTTGGTAACCGATACTTTTCCTCCTTCATCCGAGCAAGCATGGAACGAAGCGTTTGAAGAATACAAGAAATTTCCTGAATACCAAAAAATCAATATTCACAACGATTTTACACTAGACGATTATAAATTTATTTATTTCTGGGAATGGTTTCACCGCTTCATCGGAAGAATCATCGGAATTGTGTTTATCATTCCGTTTGTATATTTTCTGATTAAGAAAAAATTAGACATTTCTACCATTAAGAAATGTATTATTTTGCTTTTTATGGGTGGATTTCAAGGATTTTTGGGTTGGTTTATGGTCAAAAGCGGCTTAATTGACAATCCTGATGTGAGTCACTATCGATTGGCTTTGCATTTAACTTTTGCCTTCATCACTTTTGCATACACTTTGTGGGTTGCGTTAGATTTAATCTATCCCAACAAAATTGAAGTCATTTTACCGTTGCGAAAATTAGCTCGAATTGCCATGATAGTTTTGATTATTCAAATTATTTATGGCGGATTTGTAGCCGGATTAAATGCCGGATTAATCCACAATCACTGGCCATTAATGAGTGAAGGTAAATTGATTCATGAAACCGTTTGGATTGAACAACCCACTCTTTTACAAAATTTAACCGAAGGAAAAAGTGGCGTTCAATTCGTTCATCGAACATTGGCTTATGTTGTGGTTGGTTTGATGATTTTGTTGTTTTTTAGAAGTAAAAAATATACACTAACATCACTTCAATCAAAATCGGTTAAAACATTGGTTTTGTTTGTGTTAATTCAATTTATTTTAGGTATTTTTACGTTATTATTTCATGTTCCGCTTTGGCTGGGATTAGCTCATCAATTGATGGCTTTTTTATTACTTAGTGCCATGACTTTTACTTTGCATCGCTTTAGTAAATAAATTTTCAGACTATATTGTCGCAGTTTTTGTTAGAATATATTACATGTCTAAACTTGCCGCTCAGGATAAATTTTTAGATTTATCCGATTATGGTAGAACTTTCGGAAGAATTTTTGCTTTACAATTAAAAAATACTCGCTTTACGCCTATTCATGTGACGCTACTTTTTGGAATCAGTGGATTGTTTGCAATCTATTGCATCCTTTATAATCATTATGTTTGGGCTGCTTTTTTTATCATTTTGAAGTCCATTATTGATGCCGCCGATGGTGAATTGGCTCGATTGAAAAAAACACCTTCCTATTCCGGAAGATATTTAGATAGTATTTTTGATATTTTCTTAAACTTCGGGTTTTTAATGGCGATTTGTTATGTTTCTTCCACATCATTTTGGTTTACGATTGTCGCCTTTCTTGCCATTCAATTGCAGGGAACATTATACAATTATTACTATGTAATTCTGCGAACAAAATCAATTGGAGGTGATTCAACTAGTAAAATATTTGAATATAAAACTCCTAAAGCTTTGCCAGGAGAAAGTCAACAAGTAGTAACTATTCTTTTCGGAATTTATACTATAGTTTACGGTGCTTTTGATAAAATTATTCACTTTTTAGATTCGGATGCATACAAAGTCAAAACCTTTCCAAATTGGTTCATGACGTTACTTTCTACTTATGGATTAGGTTTTCAATTGTTAATCATTGCCATCATGCTTCCGTTAGGCTGGATTGAATTTATTGTGCCGTTTTTTGTAGTTTATTCCGTTTTTATTTTGGTTTTAATTGGAATTCGGAAAACATTCATTTCTTAATTAACTGCAATCCTATTTTTAGTTATATTTGAAAATTAAGCTACAATTATCACTATGAATTTACTTTGGAAATACTTAAAGCCATACAGCAAATGGGTTTTTCTTGCTCTTTTTTTAGCCGGGGTTGCACAAATTTTAGCTTTATATGACCCAATAATTTTTGGTCAAATTATTGATGATTATGCACTGAATCCGGAAGATAAAACCAATGAAGAAAGAGTTAATGGTGCTACAAAATTACTTTTTCTTGCCATCGGAATTGCATTGGCTTCGAAACTGATTTTATCCTTCAAAGATTATTTTATTCGTTTAGTAGTTCAAAAATTTGGTATGCAGATTTTTAACGACGGACTTCGACAAACCTTACGTTTACCTTTTCAAGAATTTGAAGATCAAAGTAGTGGTGAGATTTTATCGATTTTACAAAAAGTACGTTCTGATACAGAAAAATTCATTTCTTCTTTTATCAATATTTTATTTTCCTCTGCGGTTGGAATTGGATTTCTGCTTTGGTATGCCATCACAAAACATTGGGCTTTAATTCCTGTTTTCTTAATCGGAATTGTATTGCTTGGCGGATTGACAAGTGTTTTAAGTCGTTCCATCAAAACGTTACAACGATCATTGATTAGACAAAATCGTCAAATGAGTGGAACAATTACGGAAAGTTTACGCAACATCGAATTGGTTAAAAGTCTTGGACTCACCTACCCCGAAATTCGCCGATTAAAAGTTCATACTAAGGAAATTTATGATTTAGAAATGGAAAAAGTCAAAAAAATGCGTGTACTTACTTTTTTGCAAGGAAGCATTTTAACGCTTCTGAAACAATCCATTTTATTCATTTTGCTCTGGTTGATTTTTAAAGATGTTTTAACGCCGGGTGAATTAATTTCGATGCAATTTATTTCCACGGGAATTATTGGTCCGTTGCAAGATTTAGGAAGCATTATTTTGTCGTATCGTGAAGCTGAAACTGCCTTGCAATTGTTTAATGAATTGATGCAAAAACAGCCTGAATTCAGTCCCGAAGAACCGGTAGATATTGGTCCAATTAGCGAATTATACTTTAAAGATGTTGTTTTCCGACATAAAAATGCGAGTTATAATGCCATTCAAAATATTTCATTTAAAGCAAAATTAGGCGATACCATTGCCTTTGTCGGTCCGTCCGGTTCAGGAAAATCGACTTTAGTCAAATTATTAGTTGGATTATATCGTCCAATTGAAGGTGACATTTTATATGATTCCATTTCGATAAAAGAATTACGTTACAATAGAATTCGTCGGCAACTGGGATTTGTAACGCAAGATACTCAACTCTTTTCGGGAACAATTCGTGAAAATTTACTGTTTGTAAAACCCGAAGCCACCGAAGAAGAAATGTTGGAAGCCATTATAAAAGCATCCGCCATTTCAATTCTTGAAAATTCAGAAAAAGGTTTGGATACGGTTTTAGGTGAAAACGGTAAAAAACTTTCCGGCGGCGAAAAGCAACGTTTGTCAATTGCCAGAGCTTTACTGAGAAAACCTCGTTTATTAATTTTTGATGAAGCAACTTCCGCTTTAGATTCATTAACCGAAGAACAAATTACGGAAACCGTTAAAGAAATTTCGGTCAATAAACAACAAATGACCATTTTGATTGCACATCGATTATCCACAATAATGCATGCTGACACTATCTATGTTTTAGAACGAGGAAAGATTGTTGAAGAAGGCAACCACGACGAATTAGTGGCTAAAAAAGGATTATATTTTGCGATGTGGCGTCAACAAATTGGAGAAAGAAAGAAAATTTTGGTAGTTTAACCCAACCATATTTTAAAATCATTTACTCGTTCGCGACTCACAATCACCTCGTCTGCTTTGTAAGTTGGTAGAATTACTTTCAAACGCGAATTGCTGTAAACCACAATATCCTTAATAGTTTTTAAGGGAATAATAAATTTACGGCTAACTCTGAAGAAGTCTTTTGGATTTAATTCTGATTCCAGTTGTTCTAATGTACTATCTAATAAATAATCTCGATTGTCAATCGTATGAAGATAAGTTCCTTTATTTTCACTGAAAAAACACTCTACTTCATCAATAGCAATCATTTTAAGATGTTCGCCAATTTTAATGGTAAAACGTTGTTTGTATACCTTCTCGACAGGATTAACCAGCATTCGTTTTATCATATCAAAATCTAAAGAAGCAATGCTACTTTTTTGAAATTGATTTTTGAATTTTGAAATTGCAATAGCTAAATCATCTTCGTCAATTGGTTTAAGCAAATAATCAATACTGTTTAACTTGAAAGCCCGCAACGCATATTCATCAAAAGCAGTGGTGAAAATGACAGCACTTTTAATTTCTATTCTTTCAAAAATTTCAAAAGATAATCCGTCCGATAATTGAATATCTAAAAAAATCAAATCCGGATGTTGATTATTTTGAAACCATTGTATAGCTTCTTCAACAGAATGTAAAAGCGTTTCTATTTGCAAACCCAATTTTTCAACCTTTCGTTGTAACAAACGAGCTGCTGGTTTTTCGTCTTCAATGATAATGATTCTCATATTTTAAAAGGGTAATGGGTTACTGCTAAAAGGTAATAGGAGATGCAACTGAAAACTGTAACTGTAAAATGCGACTGTAATCTACTCCCATTTCTTATTTTTTTCCTTCTCCATGAGTTCTCTTATTTTACGTTCTTCCCAGTTGTTTCCTAAAATCCATTGGGGTACGAATACCGAAAAAGCATGAGCAACTAAACCAATTCCCCAGAAAAAAGCAGTGAAGAAATTTTCATATTTAAAATAGGATTCGCCTGGTTCTAAATCTTGAATATTAACTATTATGATCATTATGTTTACCACAACATAAATTATTAAATGGCTGTAAAACCCTTTAATTTTCTGTACTCGTTTAAGGGCTTCTTGGTATTTTATTTCGTCTTGTGAGTTCATTTTTTTATTGTTTTAATGAAATGTATTTTTCTTTTTTTCTTCTTCCATAAATTGCTTAATCTTGCGTTCTTCCCAATCTTTACTGAAAAGACTATCGGTTCCAAAGACTCCAAAACCGTGACCTAATAATCCAACACCCCAACCTATCATGGGATAAAAAAACCAATAATGTTGTGGTGAAAACCTTAAGTTTATAAAAACAATCACCGGAATTATTACTAAGTAGGTAAATAAATGAATATAAAATCCTTTGATTTCTTTTACCTTTTTGCTTGCTTTTTGATAGCTGTCGTATTCACTATTTGTTTGCATAATCGTATGATTTAATTCCATTTTCTTTTTGATTTATTTTCTTGATTCAAAATTTCCTGAATTTTTCGTTCTTCCCATGATTTTCCGTAACCAAAGGTTTCAAAGGCATGAAAAGTAACTCCTAGTCCCCATCCCAACATTGGAAACCAAAACCACTGAAATTTTGAGGTGTTTAGATTTATGATAATCATCACCGGAATAACCATGCAGTAAGAAATTAAATTTCCATAAAATCCTTTTATTTTTTCTACCCGTTCTTTGGCTCGGGCATAAGCCATGTCTTCATTATATTTTATTTGTGTTTCCATGATTGTAATTTGCTTTGTTAAAATTGGTAATAGTACTTTAAACGATTGTTCGTTTTCATCTACCAAAACTTTTCTTTTTGTTAAAATGGCATATCGATTTACTATGTTTTGCAATCCAACTCCTTTTCGATCTGATAAAATTTCTTTTTTCTGTAAATTGTTTTCAATAACTAGTTGATTATTTTCGATAAAAATTTTAATATGAAGCGGTTTACTTTCACTCACAACATTATGTTTGATGCAATTTTCCAACAACAATTGAAGTGAAAGCGGCACTACTTTGGCTTCGTCATTATTAAAATTTTCAGGCAATTCAAACGTAATGCTGTTTTCAAATCGCATTTTTAATAGATTCATGTAGGTTTTGGCAAAGTTTAGTTCCTCTTGAACAGAAACCAATTCTTTATCTTTTTGCTCCAAAACATAGCGATAAATTTTAGACAACGAAGTGGTAAATTTTTGAGCACTTTCCGGGTTTTCTTCTATCAATGAACTCAAGACATTCAAACTATTAAACAAAAAATGCGGATCAATTTGATTTTTTAAACTTTCAAATTGTGCAGAAGCAGTTCCTGCAATTACTTTTTGTTCTTTTACTTTATTTTCTTGATAGGCTTTGTAAAAATAAAAAGCATGAATTGCAAGAGTTACAATGAACGTAATGATGATAGCAACAATATAGTTTGAAGGCTTTTCATTGGCTAAAAAATCAGTAAAAGTTTGGTTTTCCATCACAACATCTTCAAAAACCCGCAATAAAAATATAACCAAAAGACTGATTAAGAACGAGGCAAAAGCACCAATAACAAGTCGTTTTTTAGTAAATCGATTTGACTTAAAAATAGTATCCAGTTTTTGAAAAACATAACTGTTGGCAAAGTATAAAGAATAGCCGTAAAGCATTGAATATCCGAAATTAACCAGCAATCCGTAATCAAAATTTATTTTGTTTCCGGATATCCATCGTATACTTACCATTACAGCAAATATGGTTAGGCTAATCCAGGTTGCTCTGGGAAATTCTTTGATATACTTTTCCATTTCCATTTTTTATTTACAAGCTTTTGCTGCTTCTTGAGCTCTTTCTAATCCCCATTTAGGATGAAAAACAGTTTGAGGTTTAAAAGTAGCAAAAAGTTCGATTGCTTTTTCAATTTGAACACAGATTGGTTTGGTATCAGTTCCAAAAAATCGAGCAGATCCCATTTCAAATTCGGTTTTACTGAACACTACTCTGGGATTATTTGGTTCTATTTGTTCAGCCTTTGCATAGATTTCCATTACTTTTCCTGATAACTTCATTCCGTTAGTCATTGGGTCAAAAGCAATCCAAGCGGTGTGAATCATCGCTTGCATCACTAACAATTCAACATTATTTGGATATTTGTTTAACTCAACATCCAATGCTGATTGAGCTTTAGTCAGCAAAGCATTCACTTGATCTTTGTCTTTAGTTGCAAAAGCGGTAGTTGTATTAACTAAAGCTACATAATAATTTGGTAACCAATTGTCTTTTTCTGCCGATGCAATACGTTCAAACATAGCCGAAGATTCTGTGTTTTTTCCTTCACC
This sequence comes from Flavobacterium orientale, assembly GCF_014638005.1. Taxonomy (GTDB): domain Bacteria; phylum Bacteroidota; class Bacteroidia; order Flavobacteriales; family Flavobacteriaceae; genus Flavobacterium; species Flavobacterium orientale. Next base: position 164,189 of record NZ_BMFG01000006.1, on the reverse strand, counting down.
CCAAAGTGCGAAAGCTTTTCCCATTCCTTGTTCAAATTGACTTTGTCCGTTTACTATTGAAACGACTAAAAGTGCGAGGGTGATGATAATTTTTGTCATAATTTTAATTTTTAAATTGTTTAAGATGGTTCAAAATTGTTTAATGTTGTTCGTTTGATGAGTCAAATTTCCGTTATTAAATCAGGCTTTAAAAAAGAGTTTTACTGAACTGTCGATTTTTAAGGATGAATTGATTTTTCTTTAAGATACTTAGGTTCTATGGTGCTGAGTTTACAGCAATTCTAAAAACCTTAGTCCCTTAGTGCCTTAGTACCTATAGATTCTCCAACTGGTTCGTTTTCTTATTATCACTTATCGTCCAAAAGAAACCAACAAAGAAAAAACGATCTGCAGGTTGACCAATAGCTCTGCGTTGAAATTGGCCATTCATATCAGGTGAATTGGCATATTGATAACCAAACACGTTGTCTGTTCCAATGATGTTAGAAATCGAGAAATACAAAATCTTTTGTTGCGAAAGCAAATAAGCCCAATTGAAACTCAAATTTTGAAAGGCTTTCGTTTTTCCGTTCATGAAATCCATTTCATTGGGATTGTTGTAAGGTCGACCGGAATTAACAATGTACGAAAATCCAATTTGCGATTTCCAATCATCAATCCAATGTTTAGTAACAATCGACAAGGTATGATCAGCAATAAAACTGGGGGTTACTTGGTTAGGAAAATTCAAATAATCACGTTCCGTATCTATGTACGAATACGAAACCCAATAATCGGTATTTTTGAACGTTTTATTATCTCGCCAAAAAATATCAATTCCTTTGGCAAAGCCTGACCCATCGTTGTTGAAAGCTGAATTAAATTGAGCTACCTCTGTATCAAATTTTACTAAATCTTCATATTTTTTATAATAGGCTTCAGCTCTAAATAATCGACCGTCTTTATTATGTTGGAAATTTAAAATAAAATGACTCGCTTTTTCCGATTGAAAATCATCCGAATATTTGATATAATCCGCTCTCGGAGTTTGAACAAAATCGCCATAAGCGAAGGAAAACTGTCCATTTTTTGAAACTTTGTACGCAAAAGAACCTCTAGGCGAAACTCGGAATTCATCCAGCAAACTATTTTGCGAAGCCCTTGCTCCCACTTTCATCGCTAATTTTTTACTAAAGAAAATATCCGTTTCAGCATAAGCGGCAGCAATTGAATTTTGATAGCCAACTTTAAAATTTTCTCCTTGAAATTCGGAAAACTGTTCATCAAAATCGGTTACAAAATAATCGGTCCCGACAGTAATTTTAATTCGTTCGGTGAATTTCTTTCCCACTTTAATTTTTAAATGAATAGCGTTTTCATCATTTTCAATTTGGTTAGCATTGATTCCAATCTTATTAATGCCCAAACCATAACTCATTCCTGTATGTAAGCTCCAATTATTACCGAAAGTTCCTTTATAAGATGCATTCCCATAAAAATTATTATTCTGTAAATCAAAGCGAACTTTCTCAGTTTGATTAATATCTTCCTGATTTATATCAAATTGAGCCACATCAAATGAACCATAAACTTTCAATAAACCATTTCTAAATTGATAACGATAAACCAATTCTCCGGCTAACGATTGATAGGGTTTATTCCAATCAACCGCTTGCGGAATCAGTTTCTGATACGGTTCCAAATTGATATAAGCCGCATTAAAAGTCAACGAATTTTTATTCCATTTTTGTGTATTTCCGATTCCTAATCCAACCGTCATTAACGAAATATCGGTTTGTTCTTGAATAGGTTCATCGATGGTATTTAAAGTCAACACACTCGAAAGAGCTTCACCAAATTCAGCACTATAACCTCCAGTTGAAAACGAAATTCCATTAAATAAAAACGGTGAAAAACGACCGCGGGTTGGCAAGTTATCTGCCGTTGCACCATACGGTTGAGCCACTCGAAGTCCGTCAACAAACGTTTGAGTTTCATCGGCTTCACCACCACGAACGAATAAACGACCACTTTCACCAACGGTTTGAGTTCCTGGTAATGTATTCAAAGCTCCGATGATATCTCCGGCTGCTCCGGCTGTTGTAACAATATCCAACGGTTTCAAAACAGAAACTCTGGCTTTATCTCCGGCTTCGAAAGTTCCAGCTGTTACAACAACTGCATCTAATGCATTAACACTTTCTTTAAGTTTGATTGTTTGATTGTTGAAATTAGCAACATCAATTTGCTTTTTGAATGTTTCGAAGGAAAGATAGCTGACGATTAAAATTTTAGTTCCAATTTCTGATGTATTGAATTTAAAAAATCCATTTTCATCAGAAGAAGCACCATCGTATGTTCCTTCTAAATAAATATTTGCTCCGGGAATGGCAATTCCTTTTTCATCCACTACTTTACCGGAAATTTCTGTTTGAGCATAAGTTTGAAGTCCAATAACAAAAAGTAGTAATGTAAAAATAGTTCTCATTTGGTTATATTTTGATGAGACAAAGTTGCTTCAAACCAAAAGAATTAAAAATTGAAAGTTGCTGAAATGTGAAAATTAGAGGATGAATTGTAAACTTAGTTGTTTTTTGTATATTTACTAAAATCAATTATATCATGAAGAAAATAATTGTCATAATTTTATTTCTTGTCTCTTTTCTCGGCTTAAGTCAAGAAAGCAATTCTAATTTGTCGAATGAAAACAGTAAGTCGTTTTATAATTTTAATTTTCAGGAAACAAATTACAATTACAAACCTTTTCCAAAAAATTATTTTTTTGAACTACAAGACAATTTCGCAACATTAAATGAATTACAAAGCAATTTACCTAAACTGAATTATGGTAAACAAACCTTTTTCTACACTAAAGATGAATTCACAGGATTTTATAATATTTATAGTTCAGTGAATAATGAAGTTAGATTGTATCAAAGTCATTTCAGTATTTTAGATTTTTCTCCGACTTGTGGGATGCCTGGCCCCGTGAGCAATGGAGATGCGGGAGATTTGTTTGGTGCAATCATACATTCTTTACTTTCTGACCTTGATTTAAAATTTAAAATAGGTAAACGTCACACTATTTCCTTCTTCTAATATTTTTTTAATGAACCCAAAAATACAAATCACCAAAACCGAATTACTTTCTGATAATTGGTACCTACTTAATAAAGTCACATTTGAATTTACACCCGAAAACGGCGAACCCGAAATTCAACGCAGAGAAGTCTATGATCGCGGAAACGGTGCGGCAATTTTGTTGTACAATAAAGCAAAACAAACCGTTATTTTAACCCGTCAATTTCGTTTACCAACCTTTTTAAATGGAAACGAAAGCGGTATGATGATTGAAGTTTGTGCTGGCCTTTTAGACGAAAAAAATCCCGAAGACTGCATCAAACGCGAAACCGAGGAAGAAACCGGTTACCGCATTCAAGAGGTAAAAAAAGTATTTGAAGCCTATATGTCGCCCGGAGCTGTAACCGAAATTTTATACTTTTTTACAGCCGAATATCAACCGGAAATGAAAGTGAGTGAGGGAGGTGGTTTAGCCACAGAACACGAATATATTGAAGTCTTAGAACTCGATTTTAACCAAGCTTTAAAAATGGTTTATGACGGAGAAATTAAAGATGCGAAGACGATAATGTTATTGTTGCATGCTAAAAATGAGGAATTAAGGTAAAACCAAAAATATCATGAAAAAAATTTTGTGTTGCTTCTTTATAATGTCTTTTGTAATATCTCGTGGACAATCCTATAAAATTACTTACGAAAAATGGAGTAATGGAAAAAAAATTGAAAACCAAGATCCTATTTTGGTATACGCCAATTCATCCCTAACATTAGTAAGTTCTGTGGGAATTTTTTCAGGTAAAAACAACTTTCCTTTCGAACAAACCTATATCAATCGAAGTAGTCAAACTCTGATTCAATCGGCTCAATTAAATCAAAATAAATCGATTTCCACAAAAGATTCATTAGGTTTAAGCAAACAATCGTTTGAATTGTTGAATGAAACTAAAATGATCTTAGGTTACAAATGCCGAAAAGCAAAAACAATCATCAATTCCAACACTATTGAATTGTGGTATACCAACGACCTCAACGTGAAAGGTGCTCCAACCGTTTTAGGTCAAAATTTAGGATTGGTTTTAGAAATGAATCGCAACAATAACTTTGTGATTACAGCAACCAAAATTGAAAAACTAAAAAAATTACCTTTAGAAATTGCTTTACCAAACTCCAATTTTTCCGACGGATTAACCTATCGTGATTTACTTTGGAGAAGTCGTTTTGTTACACTTTCAGTTTTTGAAAATGAAACCATAAATTTTTCAGATAAATCAAAATCAAATGATAGCATTTTGCGATTTGCTAATGGTACGGTTATTTTACGAAAAGTAAAATTTCCTGAAATTAAAAATGGAAGTCCAGTTTTTGTTGAACTAAAAACCAATTCTACGGGTGATGCTTATGACAGAACTGGGTCGCTTTTTGTAATTCCTGTAAAAGGTGAAAATACTTTTTTTAATGGTTTAAAAAGCGGTATGAATACTTTACCCATTTATCAAAACGGAAACGGAAAAACCTATCAAGGTGTTGTTTTAAAAGATGATTATCAACCCTTAACAGAGTTAATGCGGTTTTTTACGCCTTTTGGAATTAAACAATACAATCATATTTCATTAAAAGATAAAACATGGTATAATGAAGTTCCGTATCGTCAAGACATTTCTGAATTGCAACCCATTTTGAGCGAACAAGAAATGTGGGTGGGAGCTTTTATTGGAAATTATGATCAAGGTGGACACCGAGTTTCTCTTGAAATTACGATTCATCCGCAAGAAAACGAAACTAAAAAAACAACCTTCGCTTTGCCTCTTTTCAATACGACTAATGTGATGGAAATGGGCGGACAAGAATATGCCACCATGTTTTCGGATGACAAAGGTTTAGAAGTCACTTTTACATTAGATAAATCGCTTAAAAATGCTCAATTGCGATACATTACCACCGGACATGGCGGCTGGGAAAACGGCGACGAATTTGTGCCTAAAAAAAATAGCATCTACTTAGATGAGCAACTTGCATTTTCTTTTATCCCTTGGCGACAAGATTGTGGTTCGTACAGGTTGTTTAATCCGGCTTCGGGGAATTTTGGCAATGGTTTATCGTCGTCAGACTACAGCCGCTCTAATTGGTGTCCGGGTATGGTAACAAATCCAATGTTGATTAATTTGGGTGATTTATCAGCCGGAAATCATTCCATTCGTATTCAAATTCCGCAAGGTTTACCGGAAGGTAGCAGTTTTAGTGCTTGGAATGTTTCGGGCATATTGTTAGGAGAACCGGTAGAGTAAAATTCCCTACCGATTTCCTGTTAATCAACCAATCAACTAAAACAATTAATCTTTAATTTTAAAAACTTTGGTTAAAATATCATCCATCAAACACCATTTGGTTAAGGAAGATTGTAATAAATTGGCTCCTACAAAAGCAGTAAACCATAACCAATTTTGATTGACATAGATTGCTAATAAAATACTGATGAGGATAAATGTTCCTGCTATGCCGCGTACGATTCTGTTTTTCATTTTTTTAAGGTTCTAAGGTTCTGAGGCTCTAAGGTTCTGAGGTTTGGGACTATTTTTAACTTAGTCCCTCAGTTCCTCAGCACCTTAGTACCTTTTATATAAATTTTTCTATATTAAATGTTGCTAAATGCACTTTCGATTTGGTTTCTAATTCTAGGTTGAAAGCGAGAATTAAATCATACAATTTTTCCAAATTTTCAACCGGAACGAAAGCATAAAATGCAATGGATTCGTTTTCGTTTACTTCGCTTCCAAACCAGTTGGAGGCCAAGGCTTCTTCTGATACATCTTTGAATCCGGTAACTTCGCGGTACGAATAGGTTTTTACACCGGATTGTTTGAGCAAATGCTGTATCTCTCGTTTGAAAGAATGGACAGCGGTTAGTAAGACTAGTTTCATGTTTTTGAGGTGCTAAGGTTCTGAGGTATTAAGGTTCTGAGGTTTCACTAATTACTATTCATTAATCACTATTCTTCTCCCATTTTTTGCGTTCTGTCATGTAATAAATCAACGGAACTACAATTAAAGTTAACAAGGTAGACACAATTGCTCCAGCTACTAACGAAATCGCTAATCCCTGGAAAATAGGGTCGAATAGGATAATCGATGCTCCAATTACAACAGCTCCGGTGGTTAATAAAATTGGCGTGGTTCTCACAGCTCCTGCTTCAATGATGGCTTGTTTTAATTCGATTCCGTCGTTTAATCTGATTTCAATAAAGTCGATTAACAAAACGGAGTTTCTAACCATTACACCAGCTAATGCAATCATTCCGATAAAGGACGTGGCTGTGAAAAATGCTCCTAACAACCAGTGACCTAACACAATTCCTACCAATGAAAGCGGAATGGCCAACATCATCACAATAGGCGTTTTAAAGTTTTGGAACCAACCCACAATTAACATATAAATTACTAAGATTACGACTAAGAAAGCCACGCCTAAATCACGGAAAACTTCTAAGGTAATTTGCCATTCACCATCCCATTTTACAGTAAAATTACTTTCGTCAGAAGGTTGTTCCATATATAATTCATTGATGGAATAGCCTTTCGGTAAATTCATTTTTTGAAGTTTTTCTTCCATTCCTAAAATGGCATACACCGGACTTTCTAAATCACCGGCCATGTCTGCGGTGACATAAACAACCCGTTTTTGATCTTTGCGATAGATAGTGTTTTGTAAGGTACTTTCCGTTACTTTCACTAAATCACTCACCGGAACCACATTGCCTTGTGCCCCTTTAATTTTCAAGTTTTGAATATCTTGCAAAGACGTTTTATCTTGATCGTCAAGCGATAACACAATACCCACCGGGTTATTAGAACGTTCATCATACAAATTGGAAACAGGCATTTCTCGCAACAAATACGTCAAATTACCCACCACTTGCTGTGGAGCAATTCCGTTCAACATGGCTTTTTCTTTATCCACTTCTAATTTGTATTCGGTTTGAGCATCTTCCACCATCCAATCGATATCCACAATATCGGGAGTGGTTTCCAAAATCGTTTTCACTTGTTTGGCCACTTTAATCTGCTCAGCATAATCAGGTCCGTAAATTTCAGCTACCAAAGTTGATAATACAGGAGGTCCAGGTGGAACTTCAATAATTTTGACATTGGCACCATATTTTTTGGCAATTTTTTGCACTTTCGGACGAACGATTTTGGCAATATCATGACTTTGTAAATCACGGTCTTCTTTGTGTAACAAATTCACTTGAATGTCTGCCATATTACTTCCGCCACGCAAATCGTAATGACGCACCAATCCGTTGAATGTTATCGGTGCAGAAGCTCCTATATAATTTTGATAATCCACCACTTCCGGAACGGTTGACAAGTACTGAGCAATTTCTTTGGTAACGGCTGCCGTTCGTTCTAATGTTGTGCCTTCCGGCATATCAATTACCACTTGAAACTCATTTTTATTATCAAACGGTAGCATTTTTACGGCAACGGATTTAGTGAAAAACATTAATACCGAACCAATTAGCAATACCGTCGTGATTCCCAACATGACCATTCTTTTCTTTGAACTATTTAAAAACGGACGTTCTAATTTGTTGTAAATTCTATAAATGCGAGAAGTTTCTAAACCTTGTTCTTCTTTGTGTTCTTGTTCCTCTTTTTCGCGAAGTAAATGATAACCTAAATAAGGTGTCACAGTTAACGCCACAAACAACGATAAAATCATGGCAATGGATGCTCCAATCGGCATCGGACTCATGTAAGGCCCCATCATTCCGGATACAAAAGCCATCGGAAGAATCGCCGCAATTACGGTGAATGTGGCTAAAATGGTTGGATTTCCTACTTCATTTATCGCATAAATGGCAGCTTGTTTAAATGGTAATCGCTTCATTTTGAAATGACGGTGCATGTTTTCAGCAATAATGATACTGTCGTCTACCACAATTCCCACCACAAAAACTAAGGCAAAAAGTGTAATTCTATTCAACGTATAACCTAATAAATAATAACTAAATAAGGTCAACGCAAACGTCAACGGAACAGAAAAGAAAACTACTAATCCGCCTCTCCAACCCATCGCTAACATTACTAAAATGGTTACGGCTAAAATAGCAACACCTAAATGCAACAACAATTCGCCTACTTTATGAGAAGCTGTTTCCCCATAATTTCGGGTAACTTCCACATGTACATCGTCAGGAATTAAATTAGTTTTGAGTTGTTCGACTTTTTCTAAAATCTTATCCGAAATTTTCATTGCATCGGCACCTTTTACTTTTCCAACAGAAATAGTAACGGCTGGATATTCGCTTGGTTTGGCAGAAAACTTTTCATTCGCTTTTCCATACCCAAAAGAAACATAACTTCGAGCTGTGGAAGGTCCGTCTTGAATAGATGCCACTTGTTTTAAATAGACCGGCATATTTTGATTAATACCAACTACCAAATTTTCAACATCTTCAGCATTGGATAAAAATTTTCCGGTAGTGATTAGATATTCCGTGTCATTTTGCACAAAGCTTCCCGACTGCGAAGAACCGTTATTGGCTTGAATCATTTGCATAATTCCCAACGCATCTACTTTGTTTTCGGCCATTTTATCTTTATCTAAAACCACTTTTAATTCACGGGTTCGTCCGCCAATTTCTTTGGTAATAGCTACATCTTTAACTTTTTCAATTTCCGAAGTAACTTCTTCTGCCAATTGCCGAATTTGAAAATCATCATATTTTTCACTCCACAACGTTAATCCCAACATCGGAACATCATCGATTGAACGCGTTTTTACCATCGGTTTATAAACGCCTTGCGGAAAAATATGTTCGTGTTTGGCTAATTCATCATACAATTTCACGTAGGAACGTTCAATGTCTTCGCCTACATAAAATTGAACAATAATCATCGCTTGACCATTCATCGCCATGCTATGCAAATGCTCAACCCCTTTTATGTTTGATAAAACTTTTTCCAACGGTTTGATGACACGGCTTTCTACTTCTGCCGGAGTTGCTCCCGGATAACCAATCATTACATCGGCCATTGGAACATTAATTTGTGGTTCTTCTTCTCTCGGAATTAAGAACGAACTATATACGCCAATCACCATCAAGGCCACCATCAATAGAATGGTTAGTTTGGAATTGATAAAGAAATTGGCAATTTTGCCTGAGATACCTTCTTGCATGTTTTTATTTGTTTGAAGTTTCAAGTTTCAGGTTTCAAGTTATTGTAAACTGAAAACTGCGACTGAAAACTGTTTACTATTTACTGAACACTCACTTTTGCACCGTTAAACAATTTACCTTCTGCCGAAACGATATACGGTTCATTGGACGATAATCCGGAAAGGACTTCTACTTTGTCTCCGTAGGTTTTTCCTATTCGTAACCATCTTAAAATGGCGGTATTGTTGGCAACGGTATAAATTCCGGTGAGCTGACCTTGTTTTACTAATGCCGATTCGGGAACTAAAACTTGTTCTGAACTTTCATTTGTATCTGCTATTTTTTCAATTGGAAATTGCACGTTGACAAACATTCCGGAAAGAATAGTTTTATCCATTTCATCTAAATTGACTTTCACTAAATATTGTCCGCCTGTATTTTTGGCTGATAAACTCACTTCCGAAACTTTTCCGGCCACTTTTTTATTCATTGATTTGATAATGATGGAAACCAGCATTCCTTGTTTAATTTTTGAAATATCAGTTTCCGAAACCATAGCGGTCACTTGTAATTTTCCGGAACCTTCTACACTAACTAACGGCATTCCCGGATTGGCCATGTCGCCTTCTTTGATGAATGTATTAGTTACAATTCCGCCAAAAGGTGCAGTGATATTAGCATAATTAAATTGAGCCATGACTTCGTTACGCATTTGTTTTGCTCCTTCCAATCCGGCTTTTGCCATTTCAAAACGAGCGGTCATGTCATCTAATTCTTTTTGCGAAGCACTTTGCTGAGCAAACAAGTTTACAAAACGATCGTAGTCTTTTTTGGCATTGTTATAACCCGCAGTTGCTTGTAAAATGGAAGCATCCACTTGTGCTTTTTTGGCTTGTAAATCGGCGTTGTTAATGCTCACTAACAATTGTCCGGCTCCTACTTTTTGTCCAACTTTTACATGAACTTTTGTTACATAACCCATCATTCGGGTGCTGACATTGGCACTGTTTTCGGCTTCAATTTTACCACTTGCCGTTACAAATGGACTGGATGAATTTTCTATTGAACCATTTACTTTTACGGCAATGGCAGGTAATGTTTTGACTTCTTTTTGGTCGCTTCCGCAGGAAAATAAAATTGCTGCTGAAAAAATAATTAGAAATTTTATTTTGATATTCATAAGATTGTGATTTAGTATAATGATTTGTTGAATGCTATTATTTAGTTAAAAATTCCAAATACATTTTGGTGAAATTGTATTCAAAAACCGCTTGTAAGTATTCCAATTCTTTCTGAGCCGTTTGTGTTTCAGTCATCAATAAATCAGACGTTTTTTCCAATCCTTGAGCAAAACGATTTTGGCGGATTCGGAAACTTTCCTGGGTTTGTTCAAAAGCCATTTTAGAAAGAGCCACTTTGTTTTGAGCATCGGCCAATTGACGATTGGTTTTGTTCAATTCTAATTGACTTTGTTTTTTGTATTGTTCGGCTTCCGTTTCTGCTTTTTGAAATTCAACTTTTGATTTTTCAAATTTTCCGATGGATTTGTAACCGTCAAATAAATTCCAAGACAATTGAGCTCCGACTGTATAACCGTTTGCTCCAAATTGAAATATTTCGGTATCATACAGTTCATACGTTCCAAAAGCATTCAAGCGTGGTAGAAAACTCATTTTACCTGATTTCATCATGTTTTTATAGGCTTCAGTTGATTTTTCCATCGCTAGAAAATCTTTTCTTGATGTTGATAATTGAGCGTTTTCTAACGTAGGATTAATTTCGTTTTCCAAATTTTCAACCGGTTTATAAATGCCACTTTTGGTATCTTCGTTTAATAAGAAAGCCAAATAATCGGATGCGTTTCGCACATTACTTTTGGCATATGAAAGTTGATTGGTAATTTCATTTACCCTAACTTGTACATCCAACACATCTGTTTTTTGAAGCATGCCTTGTTTGAAATAATTGTTGACTAAATTCAGATTGGCTTGTGCAGTAGAATTCGCTTTTTCTAGAACCTCAACTGCTTTATATGCTAGTTGCAATTGCATAAAGGCTTTGTTTACTTCCAATTCTAAATATTCTTTGGTGCGTTCTGTTTGCAATTGATAGGCTTCCATTTTTGACTTGGCGGCTTTTCTTTCATATAAACCATCGGCATTAAAAATGGGTTGAAGTACTTCAATTCGAGTAGCATAATTTTGCACTTGTGAAGGATCATTCAACAAAGCAGGATTAAAATCGGCTTGCGTTAAGATTTCTTGATTCAATTTAGAACCAAATGCCATTAATGGATTTGTTGTAGTAATGGCAGTATGCGAAGCAGAAATACTCGGTAAAAAAAGAGCATTTGATTGGCGATAATCCGAACGAGCCGACTCAAAGGATTGATTTGAGATTTTAAGTTGAAGATTTTGTTCCGATAATTTAGTGGATAAATCCGTTTTGGAAATTTGCAAGGTATCTTGACTGAATACGGCTGATGAACAGGCAAATATCCCGAGTGCAATTGTATTTTTAATTGTTTTCATTCGTTTTACTTCTTAATTACAAGGCAAAAGTAGAACGATGAAAAGAGGTGTGCAGTAACATTTGTTACCAAGAGAATTTTTTATGATTTTAGGATAATTGGAAAGAATCGGCCACTTATAATGGAAGTTTTGGAAAAAACCGTCCTACTTTCTCCTGATATTCCTTGTACGAATTGAATTTTTGAGCAAGTTGTTTTTCTTCATATGTTGATTTAAGATAAAACCAAATGAGTAACAAACTTCCGACGATGAGTTTATAAATTGAATACTTATAAAGTGCAAAACCAAAGGCAAACATCAAAATTCCAGAGTAAATGGGATGACGACTATATCGAAAAAATCCTTGCGTTAGTAAAACCGCTTTTTCGGTTGGTGATGGAAAAACGGTTAGATTAGTTTTTAACTCAAAAACAGTCAATAAAGCAATCATAAATCCGATAATGGCAATCACCATTCCGAATGTTGCCAGATAGTTTGGAATTGCTAATGGTTGAAAAAAATCAAAAGTATAGGCTCCAAAAAGAAGAAATTGGATAAAAACAAAAATGTAATCTTTGCTACTCTTTTTCATTTTTTTCCTTCTTCTTGGGGGAAGTTACAAACAAATTAAACAATAAACCACCCATTAAACCTCCGTATAAAGTGCTGTTTAATGGTTTGGAGGTGATGTAACACGTTCCACTAACACAACCTATTTGTTGATAATAGAGATATCCGGCAACTAGTCCTACAACCACCCCAATTCCGGTAACAATGATAGCTTTTTTATTCATTTGTTTTTTTTGTAAAGGTAATACTCCAAATCCCACGTACTTCATTTTCATCATATCCAATCGCTAAATCCTTGGGATATAATTTCAAAATTTGACGTTGTACTTCCGGTTTGATTTGTTTTCCGTGACATTGCAAACACATTGTGTTAGTTTCTATCGGGTAATAAAATTGAATTTTATCTCCTTTTTCAAGAGCAACAGGTTTGATGTCTTTTTTGTCAACCAAATCTTTTTTAAATTGAGCAATATAGTTTAATTCTTCTTCATTGGCTTTGTTATTAGGGTTTCGATTCTTGTCGGAAACTCTTTTTATAGTAGCATTAAACTGCGTTGACATACTATCAGTTAAAGGGATGGCTTGAATGTTACAAAAGATCAGGGCTTCCATTGTTCCTTTTTGCTGAATCGCTTCCATTAAATTTTTGCCTAGTACTTTTTTGGTGCTCAAAGCATAATCTAAACCTATATCGGCATACGTTTTAACCACTTCCACTTCTTCCATTTTCTTTCCTGATTGTGTCCAATTTTTATTGCCGTTACCTTCCCAATGGGTTTTAAACCATTCAGGTTCTTCAATTTGATAGTCATACATAAAGGCAGCAATTTTCTCTATACTACCTTCCGGAAAAGCTTGTTTCGGCATTAGTCCGTGTTTTTTTATCGCACCATACATTAAGGCTTTGTCTTCTGTAGGGTTTTCAACAAATTGTTCAATGGGTGAAACAAATTCCTCTTTCGTTTTATTATCCATCAAATAGCGAGCTTTAATGGCAACCATCGGAGGAGCTATGCGACCTTGAGTTTCAGAAGCCGTTGGACTGTGGCATATATAACAATGAGTCTGCATTAATTTCTGAGCATGCTCGGCTTCTGCTTGAGTCAAATCTTTTTGGATTTCAAGTAGTTCATTTTTTTTTTGACAAGACAATAAACTTAGAAATACAAATAAAACAATACTACTTTTCATAATTAATTCTGATTCTAATTAACAACTACTTTTTGAGAGATATAAAACTTATTATCAAAAACAAAAGTGATGATAATCAATTGATTTGAAATTTTATTTAATTCAAAATTCATCGAATTTTCGCCTTGCTTTGCATCGATTATTTCGCCTTCTGAAATAATTTTACCATCTGTTGATGTTACAAAATAGTCAACTGAAGTTTCATATGGCAATGTAAAATGAATTCTAATCTTCCCGTTTTTTGTTGGATTGGGTGAAACAACCATCGTAAAAGGGTTTTTACCATCTAAAGTGGCAACTTCCAATGTTGGATCATAAATTAATTTCACTTCATAAATGGTTGGATCTGCCGAAGTGGTTGATGTTTGATTGTTTGAAAAAGGATTAATACTTGGACTCAAAATTCCACCATACAAATGTCCAATCACAAATTCGGTAGCAGTAATATCATTTAATTTAATCACTTTATTTGAATAATGTGGTAGGTTTAAATTTGGAATAAACTCTGCTCCTGCTCCTTTAAAATTAGGCATCTCCAAAGGAAATTTATGTTCAGACAAAGTGCCGTCTGCTAATCGGGTTACTCTACTAATCGTTTTTACAAATGGTACATTGTCATCTTGAATTAAAGTTGTTCCATTATAATAATACTGACTCATTCCTCCAAAAAAGAGGCTGTGCATTTTATTGGCATCTTCATCATACAAGCCTACTTTTCCATTATGATAGTTACTCAAATATTGGTTGAATTGTGTTTGAGGGAAATACCCACTACTTTTAACATCAATCGGATATAGATAAGGTAAATCAGCATTGATTTGAAATACTCCTGATGAAATGGTATAACCTTCTTCTCCATTTGGAAAAACCTGAGGCACCAAATTATAATCGCGTCGGTGCAAATGCACTGCATCAGTAACCGCAGAATAATTCGCATAACTCAATTGTGTCCCAGAATTATCAATAGTGAATTTTTGAATTTTATTCAAATACGATTGCGTAAAAGTGGGATTATTCATAGGATTGTATCTTCCCATAAAAACATGTCCACCAATTAAATAAAATTCACTTCCTATTTTTCCTAATTGTCCACCCGTATTTTGAAAAATAGGATTAGAAATTTGTTTAAAATAAGAAGTTATCGGATTGCCGTTGATAATTGCATCCATTAAATTTGGCACATCTACCGATGTTAAATTATCAAAAGTAATGTGGTCATTTGCAGTCACTGAGAATGCATATCCGCCGATAATGTAAAGTGAATTATCCACTTGATAAAAATTCATATTTGTCGCTTGTAATTGTTCTCTTAAACCAACCGGCAATGTATTTACGGAAGCTGACCAAAATTGTTCAGTAGCCACATCCACAACATAAATATTAGTATTATTTAATGAGCCGGGAAAAGCATTGAAAGGTTGACGTGCATGAATTCCATCTAATCGTCCTCCGATAATTAACCATTTACCATTGTGTTGACCATAAACATATGAATGCAAACCGGGTAAATTTGAAATTGTAACGGGTGTCAGTTGAATATCAAATTGAAATGTATTTTGAGCTATTGAGAAATTTGATAAAACCGATAATAGAAATAAATAAATAGTTTTTTTCATTTTTAAATAATGTTTTATATGTGAAAATTTAAATGAAATTCAAAATTTAAATTTTGTATACAAACATATAGAATCATAAATAGATAAGCTGTAACATTTGTTACGTAACACTATACAAATCTTAAATTAGAAAACTTATAAATTAGATTTCTAATTGTCAAATCAAAGAAGTTTTACTTTTTTACATAGTATTAATTTATAAACAATTCTAAAAAACCTCAATCACAAATCGCAAATAATCGTTACTTTTGCCTTCCGTAAAAATGCAACGACAATGATTTACAAATTACGAGTAATACTCGACAACGAAGATGATGTTTTTAGAGATTTAGCCATTGAAAACACTGATACTTTAGAAGATTTACACAATGCCATTGTGAATGCTTTTGGCTTTGACGGAAGTGAGATGGCTTCGTTTTACACCTGTGATGACAACTGGAATCAAGAAGATGAAATTCCGCTTTTTGATACCGGCGATGTTCCGGGTGAAATACGAATCATGAGCGATTTAGCGTTGGAAGATATGCTTTATGAAAAGCAAACCAAAATTATTTATGTGTATGATTTTCTGAACATGTGGACGTTTCTGGTTGAATTAGCCGCCATCGAAGAAAAACAAATTGGTGCTACTTATCCTGAACTACTATATTCCCATGGATTTATGCCGCTTGGAGCCAACGACCCAACTTTTGAAGCTGATGACGATTCTTTGTTTTCCGAATTTGAAGACGATTTAGACGAAGACGATTTGGATATGTTTGAAGGCGGAGATGACTCTTTTGAAGATTTTGGGTTTGAGGAAAACTGGAATTAAATATCTGAAATCAAAAAAAATTAAACGAAAATCAATTTAACAAATTATACGAGTTCAGTAGAGAACTAGAAGCTATGCTTGTTTCATTCATCAAAAAAGTTGACGAATCAAAGTAAAACTTAGCAACTCAGTATCTCAGCAACTCAGCAACTAAAAAATATGATCAACCTTTTCAACGCCCACATCGAATCCCTATCCATCCACCGAGTTGGAAACAAAAGTCGTAACGAAGCTATTTTTTTATCGGAACAACCATATCAAACCAATGATGAAATTACGCCGTTATTGAAAGAGTTTTTCCTGAAATCATTTCGTGAGAAAGAAGAAAACTATTATCAATTTGCTCATGAAGTAGATTTAGAATACAACGATATGTTTAAATTGGCTTCGGAAGTTTTTGAAAATCCATCAACGATTCATGATGTTTCAAAAAAAATTACGAAACATTTGTTTGAACAATCCAATCATCCGCACATTAAAAATGGTGAAGTTTATGTCGTTCATTTTACACATTTAACGATTGATAACAATCAAGTGGATGCGATTGGCGTATTCAAAAGTGAGTTGCAATCTGACTTTTTACAATTTGAAGAAAAAGGGACAAATTTAGAAATGTTGCTTCAACACGGCATCAATTTGAATAAATTGGATAAAGGTTGTTTGATTTTTAATTACAAAAAAGACGAAGGTTATAAAATTCTAACGGTTGACAGCAATCGATACGATGCTCGTTATTGGTTGGAACATTTTTTAAGCGTAGATGCTTTTCAAGATGAAAATTTTATCACTAAAAAGTATTTGAAATTCTGTCAGGATTTTGCCAAAGATGTAGTATTTCCTGCCGAAGATAAAAAACAAGAAGTGATGTTCATGAATCGTTCCGTGAATTATTTTGCCAAGAACGATGAATTTGAAGAAACCAATTTCTTGAATGAAGTTATGGATAATCCTGACTTGATTCCTGAATTCAAAAGTTACAAAGTGGATAAAGGCGAAAAATACAGCATTGAAGATGTAACCAATTTCCCGATTGCCAATGCTGCAGTTTCTGATGCAAGAAAGAAAATTAAAAACGTAATTAATTTGGACACCAACATTCAAATTAAACTTGATTTCATCAACCCTGAAAGTGCTGAAAAATTTGTTGAAAAAGGCTGGGATGAGGAAAAGCAAATGTATTACTACTTGGTTTATTTTAATAAAGAACAAAAATCATAATCAAAAAAAATGCACTCCAACGAGTGCATTTTTCATTTTAAAAAAACGGTTAACCAATTTCAATCATTCTTTTGGGTTTTGGCAATGCTTCTTCACGTTTTGGTAAAGTGATGTGCAAAACGCCGTTTTCATAAGTTGCGTTTATGTCAAATTCATTTACAATATCCGGTAAAGTAAACGCACGTTTGAAAGAAGAATAGCTAAACTCTTTACGAGTGTATTTTCCATCTTTGTCTTTTTCTTCGTTTTCAACACTTGCTTCAGAAGAAATAGTCAACACATTGTCATCTAATTCAATGTTGAAATCTTCTTTTTTCTTTCCGGGAGCGGCCAATTCTACAACAAAATTGGTTTCGGTTTCTTTGATGTTCACAGCAGGAACATTTACGTTAAAGCGTTCCATTCCACCCATCCAGTCGGGTTTCAAAAATTCATCAATTAATGATGGAAACGCAAATCGGTTGTTTGTTTTAACTAGTGTCATGGTTTAAAATATTTAAATTAAACATTGTTTTCACTTACTAAAATGACAAAAAACAGACCAAATCATTTTTTCGGTCAAGATGGCATTTTAACCACCTAAATCAAGTCATTTTTTCAGTTAAACCAACTGATTACAAGATAAATAGCTGACATTTTTTCATTAATCAAAAAACTAGCTTGGTATTCCTTTTTAATAAGTCTATTTTTGCACTCTTTAAATTTTTTAAAATGAAACAACTATTCAACCTATTCGATTTACGTCAAAAAGTTGATTACAAAATAGAAGTTCTTTCCGGTACAACCGTAGCATTAGCATTAGTTCCCGAAGCAATTGCCTTTGCCATGATTGCGGGATTTTCACCACTTACAGGTTTATATGCTGCTTTTGTAATGGGATTAGTTACCGCAGTTTTTGGTGGACGTCCCGGAATGATTTCAGGTGCCACGGGTGCAATTGCTGTAATTTTTGTAGGCTTAATTCTTGAACTTAAAAATACGTTTCCGGATATTACACAGGAAACTATCTTACAATATGTCTTTGCCACGGTAATTTTAGGAGGTATTTTTCAAATCTTATTTGGTTTATTCCGTCTGGGGAAATTCATCCGATTGGTACCACATCCTGTTATGTTTGGTTTTGTAAATGGTCTGGCTATCATTATTTTTATGGCTCAATTTCCAAACTTCTACCAAAAAGGAACAAATAATTTATTGGAAGGAAGTGCTTTTTTATTGATGCTAGGACTGGTTTTAGTAACCATGTTTATAATTTGGGGCTTACCTAAATTGACCAAAGTAGTTCCGTCTTCTTTAGTTGCAATACTTGTAGTTTCAGCCATCGTTATCGGATTTGGAATTGACACAATGACCGTTGCAGATACTTTGAACGAAGGTGAAACCATTAAAGGTGGATTTCCTCCTCTTTCCAATTTTACTATTCCATTTACAACAGAAACATTTTTATTGATTCTTCCTTATGCTGCTATTGTTGCGGGAGTTGGTTTAATTGAAAGTTTGTTGACGTTAAACTTAATTGACGAAATTACAGAAACTCGCGGACGAAGTAATCGCGAATGTGTGGCACAAGGTACTGCTAATATTTTCTCCGGATTACTTTCAGGAATGGGAGGATGTGCGATGATTGGACAAAGTTTAATTAATACATCTGCCGGTGCCAGAGCTCGACTTTCAGGAATTGTAGCCGCAATAATGCTTTTGGTTTTTATCATGTTTGGTTCTAGTCTCATTGAAAAATTACCAATGGCTGCTTTAGTCGGATTGATGTTTATGGTTGCCATCGGTACCTTTGAATGGGCGAGTTTAAAAACCTTCAAAAAAATGCCAACATCTGATGTGGTGGTGATGGTTTTGGTAACATTAATCACTGCTATTACCCATAACCTAGCTATTGCAGTAGTAGTTGGTGTTATTTTAGCCGCTTTAGCTTATGCTTGGGAAAATGCAAAACGAATCCGTGCCAGAAAATATGTGGATGAAAATGGGGTAAAACATTATGAAATTTTCGGTCCGTTATTCTTTGGTTCAACTAAAGCTTTTTCTGAAAAATTTGATATTTTAGAAGATCCAAAAGTGGTTATTATTGATTTTAAAGAAAGTAGAATTGCCGATATGTCTGCTATCGAAGCGGTTAACGTTATTACGCATCGCTATGCCAAACAAGGGAAAGAAGTGCATTTAAGGCATTTAAGTAAAGATTGTATCAATCTCTTAAAAAATGCAGAAGCAATTATTGATGTCAACATCATGGAAGATCCAACTTATAAAGTGGTCATTGACAATTCGCCGTTATAAAAAGTAAAAAGCCTCGAAAATTTAATCGAGGCTTTTTTATTTAGGTCATTTTCATCAACTCTTTTTGAAAACGTTCAAAGTTTTCTTTGTTTTTTCCCCAGTCATAAATTTGATAAGGATAACCACATATTGAACTAAAATGTAATTGAAGTTTATTATCCAAAGTAATCATCTTAACTTCGATATGTTCAAACCAAGAACTCATTGAAAAAGAGGTAGAAGCATAAAACTTTTGGTCTTCAGAATTGAAATTAACATCTTTAAAACCAGCTCTTTTCATTGCTTCTTGTAATAAACTAACACTCTTTTCGGTGGATGAAATTTCTACTGTTTGTTCATACATCGAACGCATCAAGTTTGGCTTTCGAGTTAGTATTCTAATTAAAAATAGAACAAGAATACTTCCAAAGAAGATAATCCAAAAAAAGTAATCTTTGATGATTTCCATAATTGCTATTGACTTTTGAAGTTACTATTGACTTTTGATATCTAATTATGTTGCTCCTTAAAAATACCAAACAATAAATCAGCTTCCACCATTCGCGTAGGTGATTTTTCCATTTCGTGTAAAACGCGTTTGATTGAGAATGGATTTAAACCCAATTTCAAGCCCAATTGATACAGAAATTCATGTTCTCTATCGTGGTGATGATTGTCACAATGAGAAAGTAAAGCCAAACGATAAAAATGTTCAATGCGTTTAAATTCTGATTTAAATACCAAAAGTTCATTCGGAATTTTAAACAATTCATCAAAATCTGCATCTCTAACTTTCAAATCATCGGCTACCATTTTGATAAATTCGTATTCTCTTTCGTGTAATTTACCATCAACTTTTGACAGTTCAATCATATCGCCAATTAAACTTAATTTTTCTTTATAGGTAATCATAAAACCTTATTTTTGGCTAATTTAGTTTTTTCAAATAATTTTTCAAACAATGAAAGTAATTTTCTCCCTAATTATCGTTTTTGTACTACTCTTTCTATTCAGTCAAAAGGTGTTTGGACAAAAACGCTATACTACTTTTGATATTGAAGCTCCACAACTAAACGTAACTAAAAAAATATGGGTATATCTTCCGTTGGGTTATGAAAAATCAAGTGAAAGTTATCCGGTAATTTACATGCATGATGCCCAGAATTTATTTGATGCCAAAACTTCCTATGCAGGAGAATGGAAAGTTGATGAAACTTTAGATAGTTTAAAATTAAAGGTTATTGTGATTGGTATCGAACATGGAAATGACAAACGACTAGAAGAACTAACGCCTTTCAAACATGAGGAATACGGCGGTGGAAATTCTGATGCTTATTTAGATTTTATTGTTTCAACCTTAAAACCACAAGTAGATTTAAAATATAGAACCAAAACGAAAGCCAAACACACCACCATTTTTGGTAGTTCTTTGGGTGGTTTGGTTTCGTTTTATGCCGTTTTAAAATATCCGAAAGTATTTGGCAATGCAGGTGTCTTTTCCCCTTCTTTTTGGTTTACAAAAGATATTTTTGACTACGCAAAGAAGGCTAAAAAATCGAAGGCCAAACTTTATTTTCTATGTGGTGATAGTGAAAGCGAAGACATGGTTTCTGACATGGAACAAATGACAAAAATAATATATGAAAACCGTTCAGATTGCAACCATTTGACAAAGGAAGTAATTATTAAAGAAGGACGACATAACGAAAAAATGTGGAGCGAACAATTTGGTGAAGCAGTTATGTGGCTATTAAAATAGTTAGAAAGTTGCGGGTTGCAGATTTCGAGTTGCGGGTACTTGATGCGGGTTTTCTGTGAATAAATCTTCGAAATACTTTTTACTTCGTACATTTACAAAAAATTTAAAAAACTCAGAACCTTAGTTCCTAAGCAACTCAAAAAGAAAAAATGAACAACAACGATATTTTCAAAAAACTACGTGTCGCTTTACAATTGCGTGACGACCAAATCGTAGAAATCATGCAATTGGTAGATTTCCGAATTTCTAAAGCAGAATTAGGAGCTTTTTTCCGCAATGAAGACCATCCGAATTTTATGGAATGTGGCGATCAGGTTTTGCGTAATTTTTTAAATGGATTAGTCATTCACTTGCGTGGCACAAAAGAAAATCCTAAAAACCCAATAGATGTGATTAAAAGTCATAAAGCTACTGGTGGTGAGAAAATAGAAAATAGAGAAACGAAGCAAGAAGATAGAAAACCGTTTGTTAAATCAAATACTACTCCAAAAGCTCCATTTAAGAAAAAACCGGCTTCCAATCCGAAATCTCGTGAGAAAAAACCGGAGAAGAAAATTGAAATCGTTGAAAAAGTAAAATTCAACAACGGTAAACCAAAAAAGAAATAAATATCCTTAATAAAAAAATCCTGAGCATTCACTCAGGATTTTTTATATCATCTATTGATTCTGTTAATTTATTTAGATAAAGCTGCTTTCACTTGGTCTGCTGCTTCTTGAAACTGAACTGCTGATAAAATTGGCATTCCCGAATTGTCAATCAATTCTTTTGCAATTTCAGCATTGGTTCCTTGTAAACGTACGATAATTGGCACTTTAATAGCATCGCCCATGTTTTTATAAGCATCAACGACACCTTGAGCCACACGGTCACAACGAACAATTCCACCAAAAATATTGATTAAAATTGCCTCAACGTTTGGATCTTTCAAGATAATTCTAAAAGCAGTTTCCACACGTTTTGCATCAGCTGTTCCTCCTACATCAAGGAAGTTTGCCGGCTCATAACCTGCATATTTAATTAAGTCCATTGTAGCCATTGCTAATCCGGCACCATTAACCATACAACCTACAGTTCCGTCAAGGTCAACATAATTTAAACCTACTTCTTTTGCTTCTACTTCAATTGGATTTTCTTCACGAACATCACGCATATCAGCAATTTTAGCTTGTCTGTAAAGTGCATTGTCATCAATGTTTACTTTAGCATCAACAGCCATGATTTTATTATCTGAAGTTTTCAAAACCGGATTGATTTCAAACATCGAAGCGTCTGAACCAATGTAAGCGTTGTATAAACTATCAACAAACTTCACCATTTCTTTAAAAGCAGTTCCCGAAAGACCTAAATTAAAAGCAATTCTTCTTGCTTGAAATCCTTGTAAACCAACAGTTGGATCAATTTCTTCAGTAAAAATTAAATGTGGTGTGTGTTCTGCAACTTCCTCAATATCCATTCCACCTTCTGTAGAATACATAATCATATTTCTACCTGTTGCACGATTTAATAAAACGGACATATAAAATTCTGAAGTTTCACTTTCTCCTGGATAATATACATCTTCAGCAACTAAAACTTTGTGAACTTTTTTCCCTTCAGCAGAAGTTTGTGGCGTAATCAATTGCATCCCAATAATTTGTTCAGCAATTTCTTCCACTTGCTGCAAGTTTTTAGCCAATTTCACTCCACCACCTTTTCCACGTCCACCAGCGTGAACTTGAGCTTTAATTACGTGCCATCCTGTTCCGGTTTCTGCTGTTAATTGTTTTGCTGCAGCTACTGCTTCAACTGGACTGTTTGCAACAATTCCTCTTTGAATTCGTACGCCATAACTGGCCAAAATTTCTTTTCCTTGGTATTCGTGTATGTTCATATTGAAATGAGTTTGTCTGTTTAAAAAGTGCCACAAAAATAGCAAACTAATTTATAATTGACTAACCTTTTTTTATTAATTGTTGCAAATAGTAAGATGAAAAGGAATACTATTCTATTTAACGAACTTAATAAATATAACAGTTAAATCTTAAAAAGTTACATTAATAACATTTTGTTATTATTTGTTATTTATCACGTAATGATTTTGTAAACTCTTGCAGTCAGACTACATTTGCAAAAAAGAAAAAGTATGAATGCAAAAGATTTGCTCAATTTAACAGAAGAATTTGGAAGTGCATTGTATGTTTATGACGCAGAAAAGATTCAATCACAATACAACCGATTAACCAGTTCGTTTTCGAAAGTTAATCGACTACGAATAAATTATGCTGTAAAAGCATTATCAAACATTTCTATTTTGAAATTGTTCCATTCAATGGGTTCGGGATTAGATACGGTTTCCTATCAAGAAGTGCAATTGGGATTGGCTGCCGGTTTTGAACCATCTCGTATCATTTTTACGCCTAATGGTGTATCATTGGAAGAAATAGAAATGGTGGCGGAATTAGGAGTTCAAATCAATATTGATAATTTATCGATTTTAGAGCAATTTGGAACCAAACATCCTCACATTCCGGTTTGTATTCGAATCAACCCTCATGTTATGGCTGGTGGTAATACTAATATTTCTGTAGGACACATTGATAGCAAATTTGGTATTTCGATTCATCAACTACCACATTTGCTTCGAATTGTTGAAAACACTAACATGCATATCAACGGAATTCACATGCATACTGGTTCAGATATTTTAGATATTGAAGTATTTTTATATGCTGCTGAAATTTTGTTTGAAACGGCAAAACATTTCAAAACATTAGACTTTATTGATTTTGGAAGCGGTTTCAAAGTGCCTTATAAAAAAGATGACATTGAAACGAATGTGGAGGAATTAGGTAAAAAATTATCAAAACGCTTCAATAAATTCGAAGAAGAATATGGTCGTCCTTTAACACTTGCTTTTGAACCGGGTAAATTTTTAGTGAGTGAAGCCGGATACTTTTTAGCCAAAGTAAATGTGGTTAAACAAACTACTTCAACAGTTTTTGCTGGAATTGACAGTGGTTTCAATCATTTAATCCGACCGATGTTGTATGGTTCTTATCATCAAATTGAAAACATCTCAAATCTAAAAGGTAAAGAACGTTTTTATTCTGTGGTTGGTTATATTTGTGAAACAGACACCTTTGCTAATAACCGAAGAATCAACGAAATTACTGAAGGAGATATTTTATGTTTTAGAAATGCAGGAGCCTATTGTTTTTCGATGGCATCCAATTATAACTCAAGGTTCAAGCCAGCTGAGGTATTATGGTTTGAAGGCAAAGGACATTTAATTCGTGAAAGAGAAACTATGGAAGACATTTTACGTGGACAAGTAGTTTTTGAATTTGAAAAGAGTTTAGTACTATAAATTGATTGATAAATAATTAGATTAAGTCGGATTTATTCCGACTTTTTTTTGCCTTATCCACAATAAATCAATTGATTATTAAAAAAAATAATTAAATTAGTACCTTATAATCTAAAACTATAACTATGAAAAAAAATTACTTTTCTTTTTTATTGGTTCTTAATTTGGGTTTACTTATTCCTTCTAGTTTAATTGGGCAAAATTGTACAATTCCGGTTATTAGCGACACATCTGCTCCTTCACTAATATGTAGTGGTACGTCTGCAACAGTTACTGCTTCTACTGACGGAACAGCAATATCTTGGTATAATGCAGCCACTAATGGAACACTTTTGGGTACAGGAAGTTCTTTTAATACAGGTATATTAAATCAATCCGGATCTATTTGGGCAGAAGCTCAATCACAAGGAATTGGCACACCTGTTTCGGGAGGTGCAAAATTAAATCCAACCAGTACAAGTGGCTCCATAGTTTCAGCAGGAACAAGTCCATGGGGTTTACAATTCAACGTTACACAAAGTTTTGTGTTAAATTCTGTGGATGTTTTTTTATCTTCAACTTCACCAGGTACCTTGGTAATTCAATTAAAAGACAGCAACTTGAATATTTTGGAAAACATAAGTGTAGCAACCCCTCCGGGTGGAAGTGGAAGTAATCCGGTTCAATATACTGTTCCTCTTAATTTTACAATTCCGGTAGGTAATGGTTATAGACTTCTGGCTGTAAGTAATCCATCAATGATTCGTGATTTAAGTGCTAATTCATTTCCCTACCCGATAGGCTCCGTTGGAGCTGTAACTCAAGGAACAATAAACAATGCAAATACTAACCCGGGTGTATATTACTTTTTTTACAATTGGAATTATTCTCCAATAACAACTTGTACTTCACAAAGAACAGAAGTTCAATTAGTAGTCACTCCTTCTCCGGATTTACCTGTTGGTGAAAACACACAAGTATTTACAAATGGTCAAACTATTGCTGATTTAAGTATAACGGGAACAAATTTAACTTGGTATAGCGATGCAAATGGTACTATTACAATACCTACTTCAACGGTTTTAGTTGAAGGAACAACGTATTACGTTAGTCAATCTATTGATGGATGTTCAAGCGAATTAAAAGCTGTATTTGTGACGACGGATTTAAATGTTGGAGAAAGTATCTTTAAAAATATAATTTTTTATCCCAATCCAACTGAAGATACTGTTTACTTTTCAAATACCTCCACAATCAACTCATATAAAATATATACTTTAACAGGTCAGTTACTTCATAATTCTTCGGTGAAATCAGATAATTTCTCTGTGGATATGAATAATTTTTCCAGTGGTCTTTATTTAATTGAACTTCAAAGTGAAACCGAAAGCAAACTAGTTAAAATTCATAAAAAATAAACTTCCAAGACTAATAAATCGCTCCTTTTTAAGGAGCTTTTTTTATTCTTAAATTTAAGTTAGTATAACAAAATGATAACCATTTCTTCGATTGCTTTATTTATATTTGAAAAAAATAATCGCATGAACAGAAGAAAGTTTTTTAGAAACGGAGCACTTTTCACCGTAGGATCAACACTAATCAATCCATTTTCAAGTGTTGCTCAACCACTCGAGATACCTATATACAAAGGAAAAAAAGCTAAAAATATTATTTTCTTAGTAAGTGACGGAATGAGTTCCGGAACTTTAAACATGGCCGATATTTATTTAGATAGAAAAACCGGAAAAGGTTCTAATTGGTTGAATCTCTATCGTGAAAATAAAGTAACTCGTGCTCTGATGGATATGGCTTCGGCATCTTCAATTGTAAC
This sequence comes from Flavobacterium orientale, assembly GCF_014638005.1. Classification (GTDB taxonomy): domain Bacteria; phylum Bacteroidota; class Bacteroidia; order Flavobacteriales; family Flavobacteriaceae; genus Flavobacterium; species Flavobacterium orientale. Next base: position 137,857 of record NZ_BMFG01000006.1, on the reverse strand, counting down.
CGATTCAGCAGCTGCCAGTTCTTCGTGGGGTGGAGGTTTTCGTGTAAAAAATGGAGCGTTAAACATTGGCATAAACGGTGAAGAACATTTACCAATTTGGCAAAAATTCAAAAAAGCCGGAAAAATGGCAGGTTGTGTGACAACAGTTCCAATCACACATGCTACTCCTGCAGGATTTTGTGTCAACAGCAAAAGTAGAAACAGTCAAGCCGATATTGCTGAAAGTTATTTAGATTTAAAATTTGACATTATGATGGGCGGTGGTCAACAATATTTTGACGCTAATTCCAGAAAAGATAAAAAAGACATGTATGCTGCTTTTCAAAAAGCGGGCTATCAAGTGGCAAAAACAAGAAGTGAAATGCTTGCCACGTCAGATGACAAACCTATTTTAGGAGTGTTTTTTGATGATGGCCTTCCCTATTCTATTGACCGAGAAAACATCAAAGACTTAGGAAATTCAGTACCTACTCTGGCAGAAATGACTCAGAAAGCAATTAATCGAATGAAAAACCACAAAAACGGTTTTGTATTGCAAGTGGAAGCCGGAAAAGTAGATTGGGCCGCTCATGCCAATGATATTGCCGGTTTGTTATACGACCAAGTGGCATTTGATGATGCAATAAAAACAGCTATGGATTTTGCTGAAAAAGAGGAAGAAACCTTAGTAATCATTACAACCGATCACGGAAATGCAAATCCGGGATTGATTTACGGAAAAAATGTGAATGATAATTTTGATAGTGTTCAAAAATTCAAACATACCAACGATTGGATTCTACATGGTTTAACTCCAGAGTCAACACTTTCACAAGTGAAAGAACGTATTGAGTTTGCCAATAACTTCGTTCCAAATGATGATGAAGCTCAAACTATTTTAAACTATTATAAAGGTTTAGTAAAAGGTGATGATGGATTATATAATTACAAAAAATTACCTTTTGACTATTTTGCACAAGTTCAAAAATCAAGAACTTCTGTGGGTTGGATAAGTAGTGATCATTCTGCTGATTATACTGAATTAGCTATGTTTGGACCGGGAAGTCAAGAATTAAAACCTTTTATCAAAAATACCGATTTACATTATTTTATGCTGAAAGCTGCTGAGGTAGAAAATAAATTTTAAACCAATGATTTTCTAAAATAAACTAGCAATACAAGAAAATATAACGCATAAGTTAAAGAATGAGACATCACGACACCTTCTATTCCAAACTTTGGAATAAGGAAATAACTTGATGACAATAGTAATCCAAACGATAAACTTTCAGTAATCAAATAGGCTTTAGTTAATTTTTTAGCAAAAAATTCGTAACCTAAAATTACGGATGCTGCTTTGAATAGATCTCCAAGTAATTGCCAAATAAACAAGTCGGATACGGGCAAAAATTCGTCTGTAAAAAGTAATTTAATAATGAAGAAACGCAAAAAATAAATTACAAACAAAACCAAGACAAAAACAGGAAATATAGTTTTGTAATACTTTTGAAAAACAGATTTGGTTTGATCTATTGAAACCGCTTCAGATAATTTTGGTAAAAAATAAACGGTGAGTAATGTTGATAAAAACATAAAATAATAAGTAGCAATTCTACTCATCGCTTCCCAATAACCGGCTTCTGACAATCCAATCGTATCAATGATATAGTTTCGAAGTATTAAAAACACTAGCGGACTCACAATTGCTGTAAAAAGAGCCATTACTGTAAACGAATACAAATGGTTCAAATTATTCCAATTAAAAAACTGAAATTTAATTAGTTGCAGTAATTTTATTTCTTTGTTTAGAAAATACAAAGTAACCCCAAACAATAGTGCCGGAGTTATAACAATAGCCAACAAAGCTCCTAAAGTGTATAATCTTGTGACCAAAAAAACAGTAAAAAACAAACCCAGTAAATTACCAATAATGGTAGTGTAGATTACTTTTTGATATTTTCCTAAACCATTTAAAACGGAGATTAAAAAAATAGAAATAGAATGAAAGGGTAAAGTAATGGCAAAAACTGTTATTGCTACACTATAAATACTGCCGGATTCAAACAAAAGCGATGTGACGAAATCTGCTCCAAAAAACAACAACAAACTCAATAAAAAAGCCAATCCAATTAAGACAATCAAAGCGGTTGAAATAAAAGAAGCTAATTTATCTTTATCATCTTTATTTGAAGCAACATATCGAATAATTCCATTCTGAAAACCAAGTGTTGCAAAACTTTCAAAAAGCGAAACAAAATTTCGCATATTACCAACAAGAGCCAATCCGCTTGGACCGACAAAAACAGCCAATACTTTTGAAGTAATGAGTCCGATTCCAATCTTTAACAAAACACTAAAACTATTTAAAGAAGAAACTTTAAATAATTGCGATTGCCTTATTTGATTGAATAGTGACAATTAATAACTGTTTAGAATTTCGATAACATAACTCACATCTTCTTCCGTCAACAAAGGACTAATTGGCAAACTCAAAACCTCTTTGTGCATTTTTTCTGTTATAGGTAATGACAAATTATTAAATTCAGAAAGTCCTTTTTGTAAATGTGGTGGAATGGGATAATGAATCGCTGTTTCAATTTTTTTAGAAGCTAAAAATGATTTTAATTCATCACGATTTTCTGTTTGAATTACAAACAAATGAAACACATGATTTTCTGAACCATCATAAAACGGTAACTTAATTTTATTATTTTTTATTTCTGTTAAATATCTTTTTGCAATCAATCGGCGTAAATTGTTATGACGATCTAAATCATTTAATTTCAAATTTAAAAAAGCAGCTTGAATTTCGTCTAATCTTGAATTTATACCTTCAAAGTTGTAAACATATTTTTCCTCTGAACCATAATTTCGTAGAGAACGAATTACTGCTGCCAAGATATCATCATTTGTTGTAATTGCACCACCATCGCCTAAAGCACCAAGATTTTTTGCAGGATAAAAACTAAAAGCAGCGGCATCACCTAAATTTCCGGCACGTTTTCCGTTTAAAATAGCTCCATGAGCTTGTGCTGCATCTTCAATTATTAATAAATTTTGATGGTGAGCCATTTTTGTTATAACATCCATCGCAGCAACATGTCCGTATAAATGCACAACCATAATTGCTCTTGTTTTGGCTGAAATTTTATTTTCTATTTCCTTCGGGTCAATGTTAAACGTTTCAGGATGTGGCTCAACAAAAACAGGAACCAAATCAGCTTGAAGGATGGCTAAAATTGAGGCAACAAACGTATTTGCAGGAACGAGAATTTCATCACCTTTTTTTAATTTTCCGAGAGCAATATATCCTTTTAAAATCAAGCCCAAAGCATCCAATCCGTTTCCAACACCAATGCAATGATTGGTGTCACAATATGCTGCAAAATTGGTTTCAAAGCTTTTTAATTCATCCCCTAAAATATACCAACCTTTTGACAAAATAGTTTGTAATTTATTTTGAAAATCAACTTCGAAAGTTGTATTATATTGCTGTAAATCAAAAAACTTAATCATAACAAAATAGTATAAAAATCTTGATTATAGACTGTACAACCCAGTTCTTCTTTTTGACTTATTAAACCTTTGTTGTAAATTTTACCTTCATTTTCATTAACAATTCCCATATCAAAAAATGATTTTCCTTCGTTTTTGTACTTTTCAATTAAATGAATAAATAGAAAATCTAAAGCTCTTGTTGTTTCACCTCTTTTTGTTGTTGCCCCATATTGTGATTTTACAACATAATCAGACTCAAAAACAGTTATCCCGGCAATAATTTCATCTTCCTCATAAACAGAATACTGTCTGATATTATTCGGGAATTTAGAAGTTAAATAATGAATTTCAGCTAAAGTGTGAACCGGACTTGCTTGATGTTTTTCATTCAATCTAGGTATTAAAACCAAATTCCAAAAATTGCTAAAATCACTCTCTTGAACAATGGTAAGACCTGTCTCTGAAACTCTTCTAAAATGTTTTAATTTGCTCTTTGAAATTTGAAGTTCGCATTTCAAATTGATTGCTAAATTCATATCTCTGCGAAATAAAACACCTCCTTTTTGGTAAATAAAATAATCAAAATCATTGGTTGCTAATTGGTTGTATAAACTTGGAAGTAACTTTACAATTATTTTTTTTACGGAATCAGCAGTTAAATAATCCAAAAGCAATTGAACCATCTGTTCAGTTTCTTCTGCTTTATTTTTCTTTGAAAACACCAAACCTCCATAAGTTAATCCTTGGTGAGAAAAAACAACCTCACCTGATTTATTAGCCGGAAAAACAGCTTTTACTTGATTTTTATCATCAAAAAAAAGCAACGAATAGTCTTCAAATCGGTCTTTATGATATTCCATAAAATCACGATGAAAAAGAAAAGTGGCATTTTTTGCATTTGAAATAAAAGTATTCCATTGCTGATAATCAGAAGAATTGTATTTTCTTACCGTTATATTTTTCAAACTTAAAAATTTAGTTGCTCAAGTAAAGAAATGAAATATAATTATAAATATCCTTATCTTTAGGACAATTTTCCAAATCTATACTGTGAAACGAAAATACAACATTTTTGTTATTTGCCTATCGTATTTCTGGATGAGTTCGCTATTCGGACAAGATGTTTCATTGTATCAGCAATTTAACGGCCGGTTTGATTTTACTTTTATCGGAAACACATTGAATCCGATGGAGAATACTTTTCAAACACAACCTAACATTTTATCAACTTCTGAAGCTTCATTAAATTTATCGGCAAACGATTCGATTGTTAAAGCCTATTTATATTGGGCCGGAAGTGGTACCGGCGATTTTGATGTGAAACTAAATAACATATCTTTTCAAGCCGAACGAACGTTTAGCCATCAAAGAATTAGCAGTGGTTTGACTTTAGATTATTTCAGTGCTTTTGTTGATATCACTGATTATGTAAGTGAAACAGGTAACGGTTCTTATGTTTTTTCAGATTTGGATGTTTCCTCTTTTTTGGCTCAACATTTTATAGTTAAAACAAACTTTGCCGGATGGGCCATTATAATTATTTATAAAAATGATAATTTACCGCTCAATCAAATTAATGTTTATGACGGACTACAAGGTGTTCCTCAAGAACTTCAAATTACTTTAAACAGTTTAAATGTTATCGATGATGTTGGAGCCAAAATTGGATTTCTGGCTTGGGAAGGTGATGTTGGCATTGCCGTAAACGAAACCTTAACCATAAACGGATCGATTTTGAGCAATCCACCTTTGAATCCTGCAAACAATGCTTTTAACGGTACAAATAGTTTTACAGGAAGCACAACTTTATACAACATGGATTTAGATGTTTATGACATTCAAAACAATATTCAACCTGGCGATAGTAGTGCAGAAATTGCTTTAACATCAGGTCAGGATTTTGTGATGATAAATGCTGTGGTTACCAAACTAAACAGTCAAGTGCCAGATGCTGTGATAGAGACTGATTCTGTAACATTAAACTGTGATTCGCGATTTATAACCGTTGATTATACTGTTTATAATTTAGCAACTGCTACAAATCCTTTGCCAAGTGAAACACCAATTGCAATTTATGCAAATGATATTTTAATTGGAACCACAGAAACAACAACTATAATCGAAATTGGAGCATCAGAGTCAGGAACAATTGTCATTCAAATTCCGATTGAAATTGAGGGCGAATTTACACTAACATTTGTGGTAGATGATATCGGAAACGGGACCGGAATTGTTTCTGAAATTGATGAAACCAACAATAGCGATGAAATTGTTATTGAATTAATTTTTAGCCCTGAAACCATTTCAATTCCCGATTTATTTAGTTGTAACGAAGGTTTGAGCCTTGGCACATTCGATTTAATAACCCATGTTGAGGAATTTATCACTAATTCCGCAGAAGAAATTGCCTTTTATGAAAGTGAAAATGATGCCTTTTTATTGCAAAATCAAATTTTAAATCCAACAAACTATTCGATTCAACCCACACCAAAAACTATTTATATACGAATTGAAAATGAGGATTGTTTCAGCATAATTTCATTTGATTTAAAAACCCGAAATTGTCCTCCAACTATTTACAATTTTATATCAGCTAACAATGATGGTTTTAATGACAACTTTTTTATTGATGGTTTGAAAGACATTTTTTTGAATTACGAACTATTTGTTTACAACCGATGGGGCGTTTTGTTATGGACAGGAAGAAATAACGACCCTTTTTGGCAAGGTGAAGTTACAGAACGAAAATCATTTCAAGGTGGCAATGCTCCCGAAGGAACTTATTATTATGTTCTGGAATTGAACGACCCCGATTATTTAGCACCATTTGTGGGCTATTTGTATCTTACGAGATAACATTTTTTCCGATGGTTGGCAAATACCATTTGAATTTTACGGCAAACAATCGAATGGATATAATTACTAAAGACGTGATTAAATAAATCAAATCATTGGAAACTTCAAAATATTCTAAAGCAAAAAACACAATGCCACCAATAATACAAATGGTTGCATAAATTTCTCTTCTGAAAATTACCGGAATTTCATTACACAAAATATCACGAATTACACCACCAAAACAAGCTGTCATCGTTCCTAAAGCGATACATATAATAGGATGTAAATCAATAGCAATTCCTTTTTCTAATCCGATCAAAGTAAAAACACCTAATCCAATGGTGTCAAAAAGCAATAATGACTTTCTTAGTTTGTCTAATTTTTTTCTGAAAATCAATGCCAAAACAAAACCAATAATAATCGCATACACATAATTCAAATCTTGCATCCAACCAACGGGAGTTCTGCCAATTAATACATCTCGCAAAGTTCCCCCTCCAACAGCGGTAACAAACGCAATTATAAAAACACCAAAAGGATCTAGTTTTTTATGAAACGCAGTTAATACTCCGGAAATCGCAAATGCCATGGTTCCAATTATGTCTAATAAATAAAGCATGAAAAATCCAGTTAAGTTAATTGTTATGCAAAAGAATTTCTACTTTTGAAAATTGTAATCTTTCACAAAGATATTATTTAAACTTTACCCATTACTATGGTTTCATACAACACAAAAGATTGGTTTACTTTCATTTTTCAATTTCATAAAGGAGATACCTTCCGGAAACTATTTCCAATAATGCTACTCATCGGAATTTATTCAGGCATTGTAGCTTATTTAGAGTTAGAATATTGGCAATTATCTGATACTAGTTATGTAAAAAACATTACTATAATGCACAACATGCTGGGTTTTGTGATTTCTCTTTTACTGGTTTTCAGAACCAATACTGCTTATGACAGATGGTGGGAAGGAAGAAAACAATGGGGAAATTTAGTTAACACCAGTAGAAATTTAGCTTTAAAATTAAGTGTGATTCTTCAAGATAAAGACGATAAAGCATATTTTAAAAAGGTAATTCCGAGTTATGCATCTGTTTTAGAAAAACATTTAAAAAACAAAGAAGTGAGTTTGCAATTGTTTGAAGATGTTGACTTAGAAATTGATCATCAAAAACACAAACCCAATCAAATTGCACATGCTATTTTTAATAAAATAAATGAATTGTACAAAGCAAAAAAAATTTCAGGCGATGAATTGATAATTTTAAATTCCGAAATGCAATCGTTTACTGATGTTTGCGGTTCTTGTGAACGAATTAAAAACACGCCTATTCCCTATTCCTACAGTGCATTTATTAAAAAATTCATTTTTGCTTATGTTTTGACACTTCCTTTTGGATATGTATTTCAATTGGGGTATTATGTGATTCCGGTTGTTGTATTTATTTTTTATGTGTTAGCCAGTTTAGAATTGATCGCCGAAGAAATTGAAGATCCATTTGGTGATGATCCAAATGATTTACCAACTGAAAAAATTGCAAAAAATATTGAAAAAAATTGTATCGAGTTATTGAATTAATATTTTCTAGAATTTTAGATGTTTATTTTTCTTCTTTTTTAGTTCAGATTTTCGTTAACCAAAAGGCATTTCCTATATTTGCATCCTATAAATATAGAACCCTATGCGTATTTCCTATAATTGGTTAAAGCAATTTATAAAATCAGATTGGACTGCCGAAGAAACAGCGACTTTATTAACAGATTTAGGCCTTGAAGTGGAAGGAATTGAAAAATTCCAATCCGTTAAGGGAGCACTTGAAGGTGTTGTAGTTGGTGACGTGCTAACTTGTGAAAAACATCCTGACGCAGATCGGTTAAAAATTACAACAGTTAACATTGGTGAAAGCACTCCCATTCAAATTGTTTGTGGTGCCAGTAATGTAGCTGCCGGACAAAAAGTACCTGTTGCAACAATTGGCACAAAACTTTATGATAAAGAAGGTGTTGAATTACTCATCAAAAAAGGAAAAATTAGAGGTCAGGAAAGCAACGGAATGATTTGTGCCGAAGACGAATTGGGATTAAGCGATAATCATGACGGTATTATGGTTTTGGAAGATAGCTTAGTTCCCGGCACGCCATTAGCAAAAATTTTAGAAATAGAAAATGACGAAGTTTTTGAAATCGGATTAACACCCAACCGTGCTGATGCGATGTCGCATTTAGGTGTTGCAAGAGATTTAAGAGCCGGAATGACTTTAAAAAATGTACATCCTGAATTAATAACTCCTTCTGTTACCAATTTTAGAGTGGACAAACGTACTTTAAAAATTGATGCCGAAGTAAAAGATACCAAATTGGCTCCACGATATTGTGGTGTGACCATTTCCGGAATTACTGTGAAACCATCTCCAAGTTGGTTACAAAATAGATTGAAAGCAATTGGAATCACACCAAAAAATAATATTGTTGACGTAACCAATTATGTACTTCATGAATTAGGTCAACCTTTACATGCTTTTGATGCTTCAAAAATAAACGGTAAAATAGTCGTAAAAACAGTTGAATCAGGTACAAAATTCACCACTTTGGATGATATTGAACGAATTTTACATGAAGATGATTTAATGATTTGTGACGAAAAAGGACCGCTATGTATCGCCGGTGTTTTTGGTGGAAAAAATTCAGGTGTTAACGAATACACCAATAGTATCTTTTTAGAAAGTGCTTATTTCAATCCGATTTCTATCAGAAAAACGGCAAAACGTCACGGACTAAGTACTGATGCTTCTTTTCGATTTGAAAGAGGTATTGATGCTACAATTACTGAATATGCTTTAAAAAGAGCTGCCATATTAATTAAAGAATTAGCCGGAGGTGAAATAACTTCTGACATCATTGATATTTATCCTAAAAAAATCGAAGATTTTTCAGTTGTCCTGAATTATAATAATGTCAATAAAATCATCGGTCAGGAAATTCCAAAAGAAACCATTAAAAAGATTTTAGTTTCACTTGAAATTAAAGTAAATAGTGTTTCTGATGCCGGTTTAGGATTAACCATTCCATCCTATCGTGTTGATGTTCAAAGAGAAATTGATGTTATTGAAGAAATTCTTCGTGTTTATGGTTATAACAACATCAATTTTAGTAAAAAATTAAATGCAACCGTTTCCAACTCCAGTAGAACGGAAGATTATAAAATTCAAAATAGCATTGCCGCACAATTGAACTCCTTTGGATTTCATGAAATGATGGCCAATTCTTTAACCAAACCCGATTATGTTAAGCTTTCTGAAAACTTAAGAGAAGAGTTTAATGTATTAATGCTAAACCCATTAAGTTTGGATTTGTCAGCAATGCGACAATCGCTTTTATTCTCAGGACTTGAAGCTGTTTCGTATAATATCAATAGAAAAAATTCAGATTTGAAACTTTTTGAGTTTGGAAAAAGCTATCACAAAATGCCATCAGGTTATGAAGAAAACAAGCATTTATCACTTTTTGTAACCGGAAGTGACAAACCTGAGAGTTGGACAAATTCTCAAAAACCTTCTGATTTCTTTCTGTTTAAAGGATTGGTTGAAACAATAGTAAACAGATTAGGTATTCAAAAATTAGAAACTAAACCCGTAACCTCCGACGTTTTTGGCGAAGGAATTGCCTACTATTCCGGTAATGATTTGGTAGTAGAATTAGGAACGGTTAGAAAACCAATTTTGAAATATTTTGATATAAAACAAGACGTTTTTTTCGCTGATTTTAATTGGAATTTTATCTTAAAATTGATTTCTAATAAAATTAAATTTCAAGAACTACCAAAATATCCTGAAGTTAGAAGGGATTTAGCACTTTTATTAGATGAAAACACCACGTTTGAAAGTATTTACAAAATTGCCCGACAAACTGAAAAAACGTTAGTCAAAGAAATAAGTCTCTTTGATGTTTATCAAGGTAAAAATCTTCAAGAAGGAAAAAAATCATATGCTTTGAGTTTTATACTTCAAGATCAAGGAAAAACGTTAACTGACGAGCAAATTGATAAAATTATGACCAAACTACAATCTAATTTTGAAAAGGAATTAGGTGCTGTTTTAAGATAAAATGAAACACATATAAAAATGAGAAAACCACGCCAAGAAGCGTGGTTTTCTTTTTAAAAACAAACAAATAACAACTAACATGAAATCATTAAATATATTCCACACATTTTTATTTACGATTAAAAATGATTTTTAGTTTTATTTTGTTTAAGATTTTGGAGTGACAACAGCATCAACAACGTGAATCACGCCATTGGACTGATTAACATCCTTAATTGTTACTTTCGATTTTCCTCCGTTCTCGTCTATCAAAATAACATCCTTACCGCTTAAAGAAGCATATAATTTACCGCCACTTACGGTTTTAAATTCAGCTTTACCATTTCCGGCTTTAATTGCACTAACGATATCTGAAGCACTGAATTTACCCGCTAAAACATGATACGTTAAAATTGTTTGTAATGTTTTTATGTTCTCAGGTTTTACTAAGAATTCTACGGTTCCTTTTGGCAATTTATCAAATGCCGCATTGGTTGGAGCAAAAACGGTGAATGGTCCTTCTGATTGTAACGTTTCAACTAATCCGGCTGCTTTTACTGCCGCCACTAATGTGGTGTGATCTTTTGAATTTATCGCATTTTCCACAATATTTTTACTGGGATACATTGGAGCACCACCTACTTCAACAGTTCTCTCTTTGGTTTGGGCAAAAATTGAAGTTCCAATAATCATTACAAATGCCATTACAAATGTTGCTACTTTTTTTTGAGTTTTCATGATGTTTTTTTTAAAGTTATATTCTCATTTACGGTGATATAGTTTGTTTGGATTTAAAAATCATGAATTATATAAAAATAAAAAAATGAACAAAAAAAATCCCCTCAAAAATTTGAGGGGATTAGTATAATAGAGAAACAATAAATTATTTCTTCTCTCCTTTTTCCATTTTAGCTTTTAAGTCAGCTAAAATTTGGTTGTTTTCTCCAAGAGTTTGAACAGGAGCATTTGTATTGTTATTAGCAGCAACCGATTCTGAAGCAGCTTTCACATTTTTCTCCTCTTCTTCTCTGAAAATAGCCGTGTGAGAAGCTACAACTCTTTTGAATTCTTTGTTGAATTCAATTACTTTGAAGTCAGCTGTATCACCTTTTTTCAATTTTTTACCGTCTTCTTTTTCTAAATGACGTGTTGGAATAAATGCAACTACATCATCACCAAAATCAACAGTAGCACCTTTGTCAACAATCTCAGCAATAACACCGTTATGAACAGTTCCTACTGCATAAGCATCTTCATGTTTGTCCCATGGATTTGCTGTAGTTTGTTTGTGACCTAAAGATAATTTACGTCCGTCAACATCAAGTTCTAAAACAACAACATCTAAGTTTTCGCCAACATTAACGAATTCCGATGGATGTTTGATTTTTTTAGTCCAAGATAAATCAGAAATATAAATTAAACCATCGATACCTTCTTCTAATTCTACGAAAATACCAAAGTTTGTAAAGTTTCTAACGATACCTGTGTGTTTTGAACCAACAGGATATTTAGCAGTAATATCAGTCCAAGGATCTTGAGTCATTTGTTTGATACCTAAAGACATTTTTCTTTCGTCTCTGTCTAAAGTTAACACAACTGCTTCAACCTCGTCTCCAATTTTCATGAAATCTTGAGCCGAACGTAAATGCGTTGACCAAGACATTTCAGAAACGTGAATCAAACCTTCAACACCTTCAGCAACTTCAATGAAAGCACCGTAATCAGCTATAACTACTACTTTACCTTTCACTTTATCACCAACTTTCAAGTCTGCATTCAAGGCATCCCATGGGTGAGCGTTTAATTGTTTTAAACCTAATTGGATTCTTGTTTTCTCATCATCAAAATCAAGAATTACAACGTTTAATTTTTGGTCTAATTCAAGAACTTCACTTGGGTGATTGATTCTTGACCAAGAAAGGTCGGTAATGTGGATTAATCCATCAACACCTCCTAAGTCAATAAACACACCATAAGAAGTAATGTTTTTAACAACACCTTCTAATACTTGTCCTTTTTCTAATTGACCAATGATTTCTTTTTTCTGAACTTCGATATCAGCTTCGATAAGAGCTTTGTGAGAAACAACCACGTTTTTGAATTCGTGATTAATTTTTACCACTTTAAACTCCATCATTTTGTTTACATATTGATCGTAATCACGGATTGGTTTCACATCAATTTGTGATCCAGGTAAGAAAGCTTCGATTCCGAAAACGTCTACAATCATACCACCTTTAGTTCTGCATTTAACAAAACCGTTTACAATCTCTCCTGTATCATGAGCCGAAATAACACGATCCCATGCTTTGATAGTTCTTGCTTTTCTGTGAGATAATACCAATTGACCTGTTCTGTCTTCACGAACGTCGATTAATACTTCTACTTTGTCACCCACTTTTAAGTTTGGGTTGTAACGGAATTCGTTAAGAGAAATAACTCCTTCAGATTTCGCGTTGATGTCAACGATGGCGTCTCTGTCAGTAATACGAACAACAGTTCCCATTACTACTTCTTCGCTGTCAGTTGAAATGAAGGTCTTAGCAACTAACTCTTCAAATTCTCTTAGGTTTTTTTCATCTACTACATCAATTCCTTCTTGGAAGTTGTGCCAGTTAAAGTTTGCTAAAAACGCTTCTTGTTCTTTTAAAATTTCAGACATGCTGATAAAAAATTTGTATTCTGTATTTTCTTGAGTTTCTGAAAGCGATAGAAAACAGCAGAAGTTGTTTACATAAATAGTTTATACCCAATGGAAACTCTTCTTCGCCAAAAGGTGTGCAAAATTACGAAGCTTTTTTGTAATTACAAAACTATTTTTGAGGGAATTACAACAAAAATGGGTTGTCTTTTAAATCTATTTAAAGTAAAATGAATCTTTTTAAATTGAAATAGAAAATTTCCAATGAGATTTTCATGATAAAAGTTAAAGTATGTTTAAAAGAAAGGTGATAAAAATAATTTCAAATTCAAATTAACTACATTTATAATTATTCACAATTCCCCAAAAAATTAAACCTATGAATAGTTTAAAACATACAGTATTCCTTATAATTATTTCACTTCTTATCTCTTGTCAAAACGAAAAAGAAGTTAAAAAAGAACATCCGGTTCCTGAAAGAAAATATGATAAACCGCAAGATTTTACCTATTCAATTTGGTCATTAAAAAACGATTCTATTCGAAAAATTTTTAAATCTAAATTTTCAGGAAGTGAAATAACAACCATTGTCTCATTAAACCGAATTGACAAATCAACATTGCCAAAAGCCGACAGTTTAATTGTACCTGATAAATTTGATGATGATTTTTTGGCCTATTCCCCTTTTCCATATACCGTAAAAAATCTATTTGATGTGCCGAAAATTGCTATTTTCTCCTATCCTATTCAAGCTTATGGATTGTATGAATATGGCGAATTAGTAAAATGGGGACCAACCAGTTTGGGTTCAAAAGCTCACAAAACACCAACCGGTTTGTTTTTTACCAATTGGAAAGGTGAAGAAGTACAAAGCACCGTGGATGATGAATGGATTTTGCGTTGGAATTTTAATATTGAAAATGAAGAAGGCGTAGGTTGGCATCAATATGAATTGCCCGGTTATCCGGCTTCACATTCCTGTTTGCGTTTATTGGAAAATGATGCCAAATGGATGTATGATTGGGCTGACGAATGGATTTTGAAAGATGCCAATACTGTTCAAGCCAAAGGAATTCCTGTCATCGTTTTTGGTGACTATGATTTTGATGGAAAATCACCTTGGTTAGAATTAATTAACAAACCAAAAGCAAATGATATTTCTGAAAAAGAATTGGAAAATTTGGTATCCAACTACCTGTCTGAAATTATAAAAGAACAAGAAAACAGAACTTCAATTCTTGCTGAAAAAGCTACGAAATAAACCTATTTTTTAAAAAAATGACCAACAGACAAGTTGATATAGGAATTTCTATAATCACTTCCATCAACCAGTTTAGAAAGTCCATACGTATATCGGGTTTGAATAACCAAACCACTGTAAAATTGAAAACTAAAACCCGCTGAAGCTCCTAAATCCAGAGATTTAATCTGATCTAAACCTGCAAACCCTCCTACTGAAGTTGTTGATTTTGATACTAAAAAACCAATTTCCGGACCCAATTCAAAAGTAATATTATTGCTTAAATAGGTTTTTCCCAGAATGGGCACACTTATATAATTCAACTTTATTTCAGGATTGGAATCTGAAAAAGGAATTTCAAAAATACCTCCTTTTTGATTGAACACTACTTCAACTTGAGCTGCAAAATTTCGATTAAAATTTTTAACACCTATAGCTCCAACTTGTAGTCCAAAAACATCAGTACTTAAAAAGTCATTCGTAGTAAATCCACTAAGGTTTCCTCCTGCTTTTAAACCAACGTAGAAATCTTTTTGAGCAAAACCGCTAGTAGCGACTAACAAAAAAATTAGCATTGAAAATTGGGTGATGGTGTTTTTCATAGTTTTCTTTTAATGGTGATTTTTTTCAAAGATATAAACCTATCTTTTCTTAAATGTTTTTAAACCAAAAATAAACCTGACAGTATTTTAAAACCTATCAGGTGATGATATAACTCTAAATCTTAAAAATAAAACTTTCGTTTGGAGTAATCTTCAAAACAAACTTTCCTATTCCTTTTACAACTTGCATTTTAGTTGTGGCTTTCCCGTATAATTGATCTTTTAAGGAATAACTACCATCTTTAAGACTCATTTTTTTTATTAGACCAGATGGCACAATAACCGTGCATTCTACTGGAGTATTTTGATTGAAATTTGCGATAATAATTAGTCGTTCGTCATCACTCCATCTGGCATAAGAGTACAATCCAAAATCGTAACCTAAACCTGCTTCGAGGTTAGCATCATGAATTTGCTCGAATTCACCCATCAAAGCATTACTTTTTAAGGTAAAATTCAACAATCGTTTATAAAAATCACGCAATTCTTTTTCTTCTGGTTTTAATTGTCCGCCATCAAATTTTCCATCATTCATCCAACGTTGATGATGCGGAACTCCAACATAATCAAAAATGGAGGTGCGTGAATTTTTTCCAAAACCGGCATCAAGAGCACCCGGTTCGCCCACTTCCTGACCAAAATAAATCATCGTTGGCGACGAACTGATTGTTGCCGAAACCACCATCAACGGTTTTCCTTTTTTAGCATCTCCGGCAAACTGCGGACTCGCCAAACGTTGTTCGTCATGGTTGTCTAAAAAGTGTAACATGTGGTGTTCGATGTCTTTCAAATCTTCACGAATACCTGAGATATTTTTAGGTAAACCGCGACCTTGAACGATGTTTTTTAACGTGTCATACATTTGTACTTTATCATACAAATAATCCATTTTTCCTAAGTGAATATAATTTCTGTATTCACCGGGATTATAAACTTCTGCCAACAAAAACGCATTAGGATTTTTCATTTTGATGGAGGAATTCATATAACTCCAGAATTCCACCGGAACCATTTCAGCCATATCATATCGAAAACCATCCACACCTTTATCTATCCAATAATGGGTGATGTCTTTAAACTTTTTCCAAGAATCCGGCACGTCTTTTCCTTTCCAAAAATCAGCGTGAGCTTTGTAATCTTTTTTATCAAAACCTTCTGGTAATGATGGAAAATCTTTGCTTCCATCCGGTTTTACGCCATAATTAATTTTGACCGTTTCATACCAATCATTAATATCTGGTTTAGCTAATCGAGAACCATTTCCGGTCCATTTGGCGGGGATTTCTTCAAATTTTCCATCTGATAACGGATGTTTTTCGCCATCTAAAGGTTTGTAATTTGCATCGGTTGGTACTTCAAATTTTGAATTTGGAATATAATAAAAGTTATTATTTCGTTTGTATTCCACTGATTTATCATCATCCACTCCAAAATCTTTCACAGCTTTCGGATTCGTTTTTCCTTCATATTTTCTGGCAATGTGATTAGGAACAATATCGATTACAACTTTCAAACCGTTTTTGTGTGTTCGTTCAATCAACGCTTCAAATTCTTCTAATCGTTTTGTCGGATCCACTGCCAAATCAGGATTTACATTATAATAATCTTTCACGGCATATGGCGAACCGGCACGACCTTTCACCACATCAGGATCATCATTAGAAATGTCATATTTTGTGTAATCATTGATCAAAGCGTGATGCGGAACACCGGTGTACCAAATGTGTGTCACGCCCAAATCCTTTATTTCCTGAAGAGCTTTATCAGTAAAATCATTAAATTTCCCAACGCCATTTTCTTCGATTGTTCCCCACGGTTTGTTGGTAGCGTTTGTGTTTCCAAATAATCGTGTAAAAACTTGATATACAACAATTTTATGTTCTGAATTGGATTCAGTTACCGTTTCTGTTTGGGCCTTCATATTTTTTTGTTCGCAGGATAAAGTTGAGAATAAGATGATGGTGCTAAGAGCAACCGCTGATTTTTTGAGCATAGAATTTACTTTTTAAAGGTCTAAATATACGAATTTTTAGTAATTGGTAAATAGTCAATAGTAATTAGCGTCTTTGCTTCAAAATTTCAACAATATCATTCAATTCAAATCCTTTTGCGTGTAATAAAATCAAGTAATGAAAAAGCAAATCGGCACTTTCATTCAAAAATAAAGCATCGTTGGAATCTTTGGCTTCTATGATCATTTCAATTGCCTCCTCGCCTACTTTCTGGGCAATTTTATTGATTCCTTTCGCAAATAAAGAAGCAACATAACTTGTTTCATTTTTACCATTTTCTTTACGAACTTGGATCGTATTTTCTAACTCTGATAAAAATCCAAACTTTGTTTTGTTTGGTTGTTGCCAACAAGTATCGGCTCCCGTATGACAAACCGGACCGGTTGGAATTACCTGTATTAAAAGCGTATCATTGTCGCAATCAGCTTCCATTGAAACGAGATTGAGAAAGTTTCCGCTTTCTTCACCTTTTGTCCACAAGCGATTTTTGGTTCGACTGAAGAACGTGACTTTTTGAGTTGAAATCGTTTGGTGATAAGCTTCTTCGTTCATGTAGCCCAACATTAAAACTGTATTAGTTGTTGCATCTTGGATGATGGCTGGGATTAATGCGTCGATATTTTTAGTAAAATCAAGTTTCATACTTATTGGATTCTTACCGGAATTCCGGCTGTTTTTAAATATTTTTTTAAATTTGGGATTGAAATTTCATTGTAATGAAAAACGCTGGCTGCCAAAGCTGCATCGGCATTTCCGATGGAAAAAGCTTCTTCAAAATGTTGCAAAGTTCCTGCTCCACCCGACGCAATAATGGGGAGATTTACTGTTTTGGATAATTGAGCCAAAGCTTCATTGGCAAAACCATTTTTTGTTCCGTCATTGTTCATTGAGGTAAATAAAATTTCGCCTGCTCCTAATTCTTCCACTTTTTTTGCCCAATCAAATAAATCCAATTCGGTGGCGACTTTTCCGCCAACTAAATGGACTTTCCAATTTTCATTGATTAATTTCGCATCAATAGCAACCACCACACATTGACTTCCGAAGTTTTTAGAAATTTCTGAAATCAGTTTCGGATTTTTAACTGCAGACGAATTGATGGAAATTTTATCTGCTCCATTTTTCAACAATAGTTCTACATCTTCAACAGATGAAATTCCGCCACCAACTGTAAACGGAATAGTAATCGTTTGAGCCACTTTTTGAACGAGTTGAACCAATGTTTTCCTGCGTTCTTCCGTAGCAGAAATATCTAAAAAAACCAATTCATCGGCACCTTCCAAACTATATTTCAAAGCCAATTCAACCGGATCTCCGGCATCTTTTAATTCTAAAAAATTGATGCCTTTTACGGTTCGTCCGTTTTTGATGTCGAGGCAGGGGATTATTCTTTTTGTTAGCATTGGAGTATTAAGATAATAGTATTAAAGTATTAAGACTTTGTGATGAAATTTTCCAGTTGTTTTAAAGAAATTTGGTTTTCATAAATCGCTTTTCCGATGATAACGCCTTGACAACCTAACTCAGCTAATTTTGGCAATTCATCAAATGTTGATATTCCGCCGGAAGCAATTAATTTTATATTTTTAACTTCCATTAAAATCGTTTTATACAATTCAAAACTTGGTCCTTCAAGCATGCCGTCTTTAGAAATATCAGTGCAAATAACCAATTGAATTCCTTTGGTTTGATAGTTTTTTATGAAGGGAATTAGATCTTCCAAACTTTCTTCTTGCCAACCCGAAACAGCAATTTTTCCATTTAAAACATCGGCTCCGAGAATGATTTTCTCATTCCCAAAACGCTGAATCCATTCTTCAAATAAACTTGGATTTTTTACAGCAATACTTCCTCCGGTAATTTGATTCGCTCCACATTCAAAAGCAATTTCAACATCTTTGTTAGTTTTTAATCCACCTCCAAAATCGATTTTCAAATTAGTATTTGAAGCAATTTTTTCTAAGACTTTATAATTAATAATTTGTCCGGATTTTGCTCCATCTAAATCGACTAAATGTAAATTAGTTATGCCGTGAGCTTCAAATAAATTGGCAACTTCTAACGGATTTTCGTTGTATATTTTTTTGGTATCATAATTTCCTTTGGAAAGTCGAACGCACTTTCCGTCGATGATGTCGATAGCAGGGATAATTTTCATTTTTGAATGTTTTTTGAACGCAGATTGATATAATTTGAGGAATTTTAAAAATTTTTATCATTTCTTAAATCTGTGTTCCTATTATTTTATAGATTTAAAAAGTTTTTGAGTATTTGTTCACCAACCATTCCACTTTTTTCAGGGTGAAATTGAACACCATAAAAATTATCTTTCTGCAATGCCGCTGAAAAATCAGTTAAATAATGTGTCGTGGCAATGGTTTCTTGGCAGATTTCGGCATAAAAACTGTGCACGAAATACATAAAACCTGTTGATGCTCGGCAGAAAAACTGCTCTTCATCGGCAGTTTTTATGTCATTCCATCCCATATGTGGCACTTTGACTAGGTTGGAAAATTGAACAACATTCGTATCAAAAATTCCTAAACCTTTGGTATCGCTTTCTTCTGTGTGATTGCACATTAATTGCATTCCTAAACAAATTCCTAGAACCGGCTGTTTTAATGTAGGGATTAATTTATCTAAACCACTAATTTTAAGTTTCTTCATCGCCGAACTTGCTTCGCCAACACCGGGAAAAATGACTTTATCGGCAGAACAAATTTCGTTTGGATTGTTTGTCAAAATACCTTCAAAACCTAATCGATTCAAGGCAAATTGAATGCTTTTTATATTTCCGGCACCGTAGTCTATTATTGCTATTTTCATTTTCATACGAAAATTTAAGATTTAAAAATTTGAACCATTAAGATTTTAAGTTTCATTAAGGATTTTCATTAAGATTAAATCATTCATTTGCTTAATGAATCTTAATGAAATCAACCTTAATACCTTAATGTCAAAAAAATTATAACATTCCTTTTGTACTTGGTAAAATCATTTTCTCCGAATCTCTTTTTACAGCAGATTTGATAGCTTTAGCGAAAGCTTTAAAAATCGCTTCAATTTTATGGTGTTCGTTAAAACCTTCCGCTTTGATGTTTAGGTTGGCTTTGGCACCATCGGCAAACGATTTGAAAAAGTGAAAAAACATTTCGGTTGGCATATCACCAATTTTTTCACGTTTAAAAGGTGCTTGCCACATCAACCACGAACGACCTCCAAAATCGATGGCAACTTGAGCCAAACAATCATCCATTGGGAGACAAAATCCGTAACGTTCGATACCTAATTTGTTCCCTAATGCTTTCGCAAAAACTTCGCCTAATGCAATGGCTGTATCTTCAATTGTGTGGTGTTCATCTACTTGCAAATCGCCTTTGACTTGAATATCCAAATCCATTTGCCCGTGTCTGGAAAGTTGATCGAGCATATGATCGAAAAATGCTAATCCGGTTCGAATGTTACTTTTTCCAATTCCATCTAAATTTAAAGTGATGGCAATTTCGGTTTCATTAGTTTTACGATAAATTGAAGCCGTTCTACTTTCTAATTTCAAAAACTCATAAATTTGCTTCCAATCATTTGTTTCTAACGCAATAATTGAATTCAATTCTTCCCGTTTGACGGAAATCTCATTCGTACCCAAATTGGTATTATCATTGATGAAAATCGCCTTTGAACCAAGGTTTTTAGCCAATTCAACATCCGTTAAACGATCGCCGATAACGAATGAATTTTCTAAATCATAGTCAGCAGAAAAATACTTTTGCAACAAACCAATTCCTGGTTTTCGGGTAGGAGCATTTTCGTGCGGAAACGTTTTATCAATTAAAACTTCATCAAACACAACTCCTTCATTTTCAAATGTTTTTAAAATGAAATTATGCAAAGGCCAAAAAGTTTCTTCAGGAAAATTTGGTGTTCCCAAACCATCTTGATTGGTTATCATCACTAATTCAAAATCTAATTCCGAGGCAATTTTGCTTAAATATGTTAATGATTTTGGATAGAAAGTCACCTTATCAAACGCATCAATTTGTTCATCAGTTGTTTCTTTAATGATGGTTCCATCACGATCAATAAATAAAATTTTTTGTGCCATTTTAAAGTGATTTTAAAGTTGTAATTAATTGATTGTTTTCTTCTTTTGTTCCGATGGTAATTCGAAGACAGTTTTCGCATAATTGCTGATTACTTCGGTTTCGAATCACAATTCCGGCTTGAATTAATTGATTATATCTCAAGTTTGCATCATCTACTTTTATTAAAATAAAATTGGCATCGGAAGGAAAAATTTGTTTAATAAAATTAATCGCTTTTAATGATTTAATGACATTTTCCCGTTCTGAAACAATCTTTTTTACTTGTGCGGTTAAGGTATTTTGACTTAACTTTTTCATTGCAATTTCCTGTGAAGCCGTATTCAAATTGTATGGTGGTTTGATTTTATTCAGAATAGAAATAATTTCTTCCGAAGCATAGGCTATTCCGATTCGAAGTCCGGCTAGACCATAGGCTTTTGACAACGTTTGAACGATTACTAAATTAGGAAAATCATTCAGCTCTGACAACCAACTTTGTTTGGATGAAAAATCGATGTAAGCTTCGTCCAAAACTACCAAACCATTGAAATTCTTCAATAAATACAAAATACTTTCATCTGAAAACGAATTTCCGGTTGGGTTATTTGGCGAACATAAAAAGATAATTTTTGTGTTTTCTGAAACAGCATTCAAAATTTCATCCACATTAGGCTCAAAATCATTGGTTAACAAAATTTCTTTGTTTTCAATGGCATTCAAATCGGCTAAAACACCATACATTCCGTACGTTGGTGGCAAAGTGATGATGTTGTCTTGATTGGGTTCGCAAAACGTACGAAAAAGCAAATCGAGCACTTCATCGCTGCCATTTCCTAGTAAAATTTGGTTTAAAGAAACCTTTTTTTGTTTCGCTAAAACTGCTTTCAATAACTTTTGTTGCGGATCGGGATAGCGATTGTACCCATTTGAAAACGGATTTTCATTCGCATCCAAAAAAATCAAATTGGTTTCAAATTCTTTGAATTCATCTCGTGCAGATGAATAGGATTTCATATTGAGAATGTTCTTTCGAACTAAATTCTGAACCGAAAACAAACTATTTATTTCTATATTTCTACTCATTTTTTAAAGCATTAAGTCGTAATGTAACTGCATTTTTGTGGGCTTGTAAACCTTCGGCATCCGCCATAATTTCGATAGCATTTCCGATGTTTTTCAAACCTTGTTCAGAAATTTTTTGAAACGTAATAGCTTTTGAAAAACTATCGAGATTTACACCGGAATAATTCTTTGAAAACCCGTTTGTTGGTAAGGTGTGATTGGTTCCGGAAGCATAATCGCCGGCACTTTCGGGCGTGAAATTTCCAATAAAAACAGAACCGGCATTTTGAATTCCGTTGATAAAGTACACTTCGTTTTTGGAACAAATAATAAAATGTTCGGGTGCATATTCATTGATAAAATCCAATGCATCATTCTCCTTTTCAATAAAAATTAATTTGGAATTATCAATCGCTTTTTGAGCAATTTCTTTGCGAGATAAAACTTGAATTTGATTTTCAATTTCTTTCTCTACTTCGTCAATTAATTTTTGAGAATTGGAAACCAAGATTACTTGACTATCGGTTCCGTGCTCAGCTTGACTCAATAAATCGGAGGCAACAAAAGCAGGAATTGCTGAATTATCGGCATAAATCAATAACTCACTTGGTCCTGCAGGCATATCGATGGCTGTTCCGAATTGGGTTGCTACTTGCTTCGCCACCGTGACAAATTGATTTCCGGGACCGAAAATTTTATATACTTTCGGAATCGTTTCTGTGCCAAAAGTCAAAGCTGCTATGGCCTGGATTCCACCTACTTTGTATATTTTTGTCACACCACATAAATTGGCGGCATACAAAATTGCGGGATTTACTTTTCCGTTTTTATCCGGTGGTGAACATAAAATGATTTCGTCACAACCTGCAATTTGAGCAGGAATAGCTAACATCAAAACCGTTGAAAATAACGGAGCCGTTCCTCCAGGGATGTATAAACCGACTTTTTGAATGGGTCGTTTTTCTTGCCAACAAAAAACGCCTTTGGTGGTTTCTACTTCAATTTTGCTTGTTTTTTGAGCTGAATGAAATTTGTAAATAGTTGATTTTGCTAAAGCGATTGCATCTTTTATTTCGGTTAAAACTTGCTTTTCTGCTTCTTTGATTTCATTTTCCGTGACGAGAAAATTTTCTAATTTAATTCCGTCAAACAACGAAGTATATTTTGCAACTGCTGTATCGCCTTTGGTTTGAATTTCTTTGAAAATGGATTTAACTGTTTCTTCAATTTCGGCGAATGATTGGGTGGGTCGTTGGGTTAACGTTGACCATTGGGATTGGGGTGGATTTTTATATTTTTTCATTTTTATTTTAACATTAAGGTATTAAGGGTGTTTTCATTAAGTTTCATTAAGACTAATTACTATTCACTAATTACTAATCACTTTATCACAAAACCATCTTTTCAATCGGGCAAACCAAAATTCCTTCTGCTCCGGCGGATTTAAG
This sequence comes from Flavobacterium orientale, assembly GCF_014638005.1. Lineage (GTDB taxonomy): Bacteria > Bacteroidota > Bacteroidia > Flavobacteriales > Flavobacteriaceae > Flavobacterium > Flavobacterium orientale. Next base: position 114,370 of record NZ_BMFG01000006.1, on the reverse strand, counting down.
TTGATCGATGACTTCCCAAAAAGTATCTTCTTCGATGACAGAGTGAAGGCTGCTCCACCCCGATTCTGCTAACGGCATAATGGTTGGACTTTTTAAAACCGGAAGAATTTGGCTGACTTCTTGAATTTTATCATTCGGCACATTCATCAAAATGTATTTGGATTTTCTGGCTTTGAGTACGGATTGAATTCGGAATTGAAGCTTATTTAAAATTTCTTGATTTTCTTTTGAAATTGTTGGCGAAACGGCTAGAACAGCTTCACTTTTCAGAATGACTTCTACTTCTTTCAGGTTATTTTTGAATAAAGTACTTCCGCTGGAAACGATATCCACAATTGCATCTGACAAACCGATGTTCGGAGCAATTTCAACCGAACCGGAAATTTGGTGAATATCAATCGAAATGTTTTTCGACTTAAAAAAGTTTAAAACCGTTGTAGGATAAGATGTCGCCACTCGCAAATTATTCAAATCTTGAATAGAATTGTACTGAAAATTTTTAGGAACGGCCACTGAAACGCGGCATTTAGAAAAACCTAATTTCTCGGCAACTGTGATGTTCTGACCTTTTTCAACTAAAAGATTATCACCAACAATGGCGGCATCAACCACTCCATCGATGAGATATTGTGGAATGTCTGAATTTCGTAAAAACAAGATTTCTAACGGGAAATTTGATGCTTCAGCTTTGAGTTGGTCGTTGCCATTGTTAATGGAAATTCCACAATCTTTTAGAATTTGAAGACTTTCTTCGTTGAGTCGACCTGATTTTTGAATCGCAATTTTTAAGGTGTTCATTTTTTGTTTTTTTTTAAAATGAGTACACCAAAGCGGAGAGCAACAAAAAACCCGTTTGATGTACTCAAACGGGTTTTAGATATATGAATTAATTACATAACATCATTACTTCGCTTGAGCGGAGGTGTGATGATGATGATGTAATTGAATTGAAAACATTTTTTCTGTTTTGATGTTGCAAATGTAACGACTTAAATTTTTAGAAAACAAAAAATTTAGAAACTTTGTGATTTGTTGAACTACTGATTCCCCAAAATAATCGGCATTCCGTCTTTCCCAGAACCAATTACAATTACTTTCGAATTTTGAGACTTAGACAATTCAATGGTGGCTTGAATGCCTTTTTCTTGCAAAATTTTATCGGTTAGTGAAGCACTTAAAATTTGGTTGGCTTTCGCTTTTCCTTCTGCTTCAATACGTTGGCGTTCCGCTTCTTTTTGAGCTTTTTCTAAACGGAATTCGTATTCCAAACTTTCTTGTTCCTGTTTTAATTTGGTTTCAATGGCCGTTTTGATTGTAGAAGGCAACGTAACATCACGTACTAAAATTTCGTTCAATTGAATGTATTGATTGGCTAAAATCTTTTTCGTTTCCGTGAAAATCTCATCTTGAATAGCATCTCTTTTGGTAGAATACAGTTGTTCCGGAGTATATCTTCCCACCACACTTCTAGCGGCAGAACGAATAGCAGGACGAATCACTCTTTCGATATAATTTTCGCCTTTTTCCTGATGTAATTTTCCTGTAAATTCATATTGAGGATGAAACCAAGCCGTAGCATCGAGTTTGATTTCCAAACCATTGGATGACAATACCTGCATTTGTTCCGACAATTCTTGTTGGCGAACTTCATAGATAAACACTTTGTTCCAAGGAGCTACAATGTGAAAGCCTTCGCCCAAAGGTGGTTCATTAGTTACCACACCATCAGAAAATGTTTTATATAAAACGCCTGCTTCTCCCGATCCAATCGTAACAGTTGATTTAAAAAGAAAAATAAGTAAGACGATTATTCCAATAATCATTGGAATAATTTTAGGATTGAATTCTTTGTTCATGATATTTTTTTGATTTTGATAAAGATACAAAATGAAATACAATTTTAAAAAAAGTAAATGAAATTGAAAACTTAATGAAAAATGAATTTACCTTTGATTAAAACCTAATCATGTTCCGACACCTGGGAAATAGCCGAACTTTTAAACACAACCTACGCTTAGCGACCACGCTTTCTATGGTTGCAGGAATTGTAAACGTTTGTGGACTATTGGCTTTTGGTGTGTTGACAACGAATGTTACAGGACATTTTGCGTTTTTTTCTGAAGAATTATCAAGGAAGGATTATGCTACCGGATTGGTTTTTTTGCTATTCACATTGTGCTTTTTGGTTGGTGCTTTTATATCTAATTTATTGACAGAATTAGCTTTAAAGAAGAAAAGTAAAAATCCTCACTTTTATCCATTATTAGTAGAAATTTTACTGATTACGTTAGTAGGTTTCGCATTTTTTGAAAAAAATTTAACTATCATAAACAGTCAATTTTTTACGTATGCTTTACTTTTAGCAATGGGAATTCAAAATGCTTTGGTTACCAATGTTTCCAAATCTGTTGTGAGAACAACGCATTTAACAGGGCTATTTACAGATTTAGGAATCGATTTATCGCAACTCATTTTTAGAAAAAATGAAGGTGAAAAAGTAGTTTTAGAAAAGAATATCACGTTGCGAATTTCAATCATAACTTTCTTTTTTGCAGGCTGTTTGATTGGTGGAATTTTATTTCACTATTTCCAATTAAAAACACTTTTAGTAGCTAGTGTTTTATTGATTATGGCACTTTATTTTGACTTTTTACGCTTTCGATATTATATATTGAAACGCAAAATTTTTAGAAGAAATTAGAGTAATCCGTTATATTTTCGAATAAACCACTCCGAAGCTAAGGCAATTGAAATTAAAACTAACAACCAAACCCAATCGATAATAGGCGTCTTTTTTACTATTTCTTTTTGAACTGCATTGTATTCCTCATTTTGCATGAGTGATTCAATTAAAGTTTCAGTCTGACTAGGAAGAAAGACAGCTCCATTAGTTTGTATCGCCAACTGATTTAACTTGGCAAAATCAGGGTTTACAAATTGTTTTTCAATTTCAAAATCCAATACTTCAAAAAAGCCGGAATAGGATGTCTTGGAATTATTTTCGGTTACCGTAAACGAATAATTTCCGGCAGCAAGACCGTCTAAATTTACTTTATAGGAATTTGTAGCTTTTAATAAATCGTACGATTTGGTTTGATTCGAAGCTTTATTTTTTACTGTAATTGACAATCTGGCATTCTCATCAAACTCATAATTTTTGTTGAAAAACTGTGCATTTATTTCAATAGCATCTCCTGAGTTATAAAAATTTTCATGGGTAACCATTAATGATTTTCTGGCATTATTTGAAGCTAAAAACTGAATGGTTTTATCTATAAAAATATCGAACTTTTCAAAATTTTGATGATCAACATGACTTTGCAAACGCCATTTCCAAATGTTTTCACCAAACAAAAAAGCAGTTCTAACGCCACTATTTTCATCATAAGCCAATAAAGGAGTGTCTAAATCAACATTTCGAATTCTGGAACCCAACAAGGTTTCAAAAGTTCTTTTAGCTGTCATGTTTCCAAAAACATTTTGCAATGGTGGGAAGTTTTCAAAACCAATATTATCAGTAGCAAACAAGTTGAATTGTGATGAAAATGTAGCCAGATAATCTTCGCGTTGTTGAATCATTTTGAATTCAAAAACTTCTTGTGTTTGATTTAAAAAAGCATAATCTGTATTCACTCCGGTAATTATCCAAGCGTTCAAATTAGCTACTTTGTTTTTATCAAAAACAGATTTAAATTCCGCTGTTGGTTGATAAAGTAACAACACATTAAAATCTTGCAATGATTGAACTTGATTGGGTTTTAGGACCGTTACTTTTCGTTGTTGGTTGGTTTCAATTGATCGTTTTAAAGCTCCAATATCAGGATGATTGATCGACGAAATAATAGCAACTTCCGATTTTTGATCAATCACTTCAACTGCAAAGTTTTTACTGTTATTATAGGTGTTTTTTTCTGTTTCAGAAGAGGTAATGGATGCTTTAAAAACTTGCACACCTATTTTTTCTGCCGGCAACAAAACTGAGATTATTTGAGCTCTTTGATTGGGAGAAAAAGAAACCGATTGTCTGCTAACTATTGTATTTCCTTGTGAAATTGAAAAATTGGCTGTTACATTTTTATTTCCTGAATAGTTTAAAAAGACTTCAACCGGAAACTTATTTTTTAAAAACGCGTATTTGTTTACGTTGAGTTGGCTGATTTTTAAATCAAAAACGGCAGTCGTGTCTCCAATTACAACCGGAAAAACCTTTTTATTTTCATCAAAAGAATAGACATAATCATTGCCTTGCGTTTGATTTCCATCAGTCAAAACAATCGTTGGATGGTTGCTGTTTTTTAAATTATTTTTTAATCCGCTCGCAACAAGATCTAATCGGGTTTGATTTCCTTTAAAATCAATTTCTTCAGACGCCTCAAATTCATTAGAAAACCGATAGGGTTGTATGTCAAATTTCTCTTTGAGTTTAGCATTTGACACCAGCTCTTGATACACTTTTTGAACTGTTTCTTTGGAATTAAGAGCGTCAATTGAAGAAGAATTATCAACAACAATAGGTAACGGCATTTTTATGGTTTCAAATGATTTTTGAATCAATCGCGGATTTATAAGTAACAATAACAAACCCAAAATTGCACAAAAACGCAAAAAAGCCAAAAACCAATTTATTTTAGAATTGGAATTGGCTTTGTAAAAATATTGGAAATACGAAATAAAACCAGCTATCAAAACTGACAAGAGCAAAAGCAATACGGTGGAATTATTCATATTATTGTAGAAAATTATTATCTACTGGTTAACTATTTATTCAAAAAATTATTGTCATTATTACTGAGGAGCTTAAATATAAAAATAATTCCAGCTATAATTTTTGTAAACATTCCAATTGTCAAAATGAGATTTCCCGTTAATGGACCTATTTCAAAATGTATAATTTTTAATAAAGATCCAAAAATTGTTAGGATAAAACCTAGAATGAAAAGTACAATAATTTGTTTATTTTTCATGATTAAAAAATCAAATTAAGTCAACATTCCACCATCCACATTCATCACTTGTCCGGTTACATAAGCACTCAAATCGGAAGCTAAGAAAAGACAAGCATTAGCAACGTCTTCCGGTGTTCCGCCACGTTTTAATGGGATGGAATCTCTCCAACCTTGCACGACATCTTCGTTTAATTTTCCGGTCATTTCAGTTTCGATAAATCCGGGAGCAATGGCGTTGCAACGGATGTTACGCGAACCTAATTCTAACGCAATTGATTTTGTAAAACCTATCATACCAGCCTTTGAAGCAGCATAATTAGCTTGACCGGCATTTCCTTTCACACCAACAACTGAACTCATGTTTACGATAGAACCTTTACGGTTTTTCAACATGATTTTTTGAACCGCTTTAGTCATATTGAAAACCGATTTTAAGTTGATTTCGATTACTTTATCAAAATCTTCTTCAGACATTCTCATCAAGAGGTTGTCTTTTGTTATTCCGGCATTGTTGATTAATATATCGATAGTGCCGAACTCAGCAATTACATCTTCGGCTAATTTTTGAGCATCGTTAAAATCGGCTGCGTTTGATTTGTATCCTTTGGCTTTGATTCCTATTGCATTTAATTCATTCTCTAAAACCAAAGCAGATTCTGCAGACGAACTATAAGTGAATGCAACATTTGCTCCATGTTGAGCAAAAACTTTAGCGATGCCACTACCAATTCCGCGACTGGCTCCGGTGATGATGGCTACTTTTCCTTCTAATAATTTCATACAATGTTAGTTTGTTTTGTTAGATTTAAACCACAAATATAAGTAATTCTTTTGGCAGAATTGACTGGACTATCTGTGTTTTGTAGTTAAATAATATACAATTCTGTATATTTATTTTGATGTTGAATTAAAAATTAAATTTGAATTTGAATTTTAAAAACCTTCGGGTAAAGGAACATAACTATTGTCGTTTTGCACTCTTGGAAAGGTTTTATTCTTCCAATTTTCTTTTGCCTTTTCAATAGTTGATGCATCGGAAGCTACAAAATTCCAAAATATATGACGTTCTTGTTCAAATGGTTGTCCGCCAAAGAGAATGATGTGCGAGTTGGGATGAATCGTCAACGAACACGCGTCTTCCGTTTTGGAGACTAACATATTTCCTTTTTCTACGTGATTGTCACAGGCTTGAATGGAACCTTCAACGATGCAAATTCCGATTTCGCCTCGCACTTGTCCATTGATTTGAAGTAGGTATTTTTTTTCGGCTTTAATCTCCACCATAAAAAGATCTGAAAATACAGGAACGGGCGAAGTTTTTCCGAAAGCGGTTCCGGCAACGACTTTAAATTGCGTGCTTCCCTCCTGCCATTGTGGTAATTCGTTCGCATCAAAATGATGGAATTCGGGCGTCATAAATTCTTTTTCTTTGGGAAGTGCGACCCAAATTTGATAGCCGTGCATCGTAAAAACGTTTCCGTTTCTGAGTTCTTGTGGTGTTCGTTCTGTGTGTGTGACGCCGCTTCCTGCAACCATCCAATTCACCGATCCGGGTTGGATTTTGACTTTGGTTCCTAAACTATCTTCGTGCATAATCGCTCCTTCTAACAAAAATGTCAATGTTGCTAAACCAATGTGAGGGTGCTGATCAACATCCATATATTTTTCAGGCCCTAATTCTGTTGGTCCCATATGATCGATAAAAATAAAAGGGCCGACCATTCTTTTTTTACGAAAAGGAAGAATTCTACCTACCAAAAAATCGCCGATATCGCGACTTCGTTCTTCAATAATTAAATCAATATTTGACATGATGGAAGTTTTTATAAAAATAAAGAAAACTTAGGACATAAAAAAAGCTCTATCGATGTAGAACTTTTAAACCTTTAAATTCTTAAACTTTTAATCCCTTAAACTATTAACCTCCTAAAACAACTCAATCAACTTATTCACCGTATTCCAATTTCGACTTGTAGCCGTTACATTCAACTTTTTTTCGATGTATTTTTGAGTTAATCGTGTATTTCCCGCACCGGTTTCTAATTTCATGTAGATTCTATTTCCATCTATAAAAGCTTCATCGGGTTTGAATTGACTTATTTTTAATTCGTTCAATGCAGAATTGTTTAATTCTTTTGAAATAAAGGCCACGTATAGTTTCTTTGTATCCACCTCTTTTTTATTAAAGAAAGGATTATTAGTCAGGCATTTTTCTAAGTCAGTTTTACTGATTACTATGACCGGAACATCTAAACCTAATTGTTTTGCAATTTCTTGTTTAATAGTAAAACCAACACTTTGAGCATTTACATCATCCGATTCTAAAAACACATTTCCGGATTGAACGTAGGTTTCCACATTTTTAAATCCAACATTTTCAAGTAGGTTTTTTAAAATATCCATTTTAATCATGTTGTGACCGGATACGTTGATGCCTCTTAATAGTGCTAAGTGTTTCATTAGAATTGTTTATTGATTTATTAAAAATAGTAATTTACTTAATCTTTTTAAAAAGCCACATTCCACCTCGGCAACTTTCCGTTCTCCTTTAAAAACAATTGCAAAATTTGTCCTTCCACAAACGTTGGAATTACTTTGGTTTTGCTGTTATAAGTTTCATACCAAAAAACCTCAACCGCTTCAATTTTCTCTAGTTTTAATTGGGTTTTCCAAGAATATTTTCGTGCGGTTTTAGCAAATTGATGACCGTTTACGATTTTATCATACAGGCCACCATTTTTAGCTTTCAACGTTCCATCATTTTGAACTGTTCCGGTAGAACCGACCATGATTAATTCTCTATTTTCTTCTTGAATAGCATAAACCAAAAAAACGCCACTGGCATCATTCGGTGCATTACAAACCATTTCCAAATCATCGCTTGACGAAAATTGAAAACTGCCACTATTTTTAAATTTGCTTACTTCTTTATACATTTTATTCTTCTATTTTATATTAAAAAAAATAAGCCCTGACTAATCAAGGCTTATCATAACTTTATATTTTTGGATGATTATCCTAAAACTTCTTTTACTTTTTTACCAATTTCAGCCGGTGAATCTACTACGTGAATCCCGCTTTCTCTCATGATTCTTTTCTTAGCTTCGGCTGTATCATCTGCACCACCAACAATAGCACCTGCGTGGCCCATTGTACGTCCTTTTGGAGCCGTTTCACCAGCGATAAAACCAACAACTGGTTTGCGGTTTCCGTCAGCTTTAATCCATTTTGCAGCATCGGCTTCTAATTGTCCTCCGATTTCACCAATCATTACGATACAATGTGTTTCTGGATCATTCATTAATAATTCTACTGCTTCTTTGGTTGTAGTTCCGATGATTGGATCTCCACCAATTCCGATAGCGGTGGTAATTCCTAATCCTTGTTTTACAACTTGGTCTGCCGCTTCATAGGTTAACGTTCCTGATTTTGAAACGATACCCACATTTCCTTTTTTGAAAACAAAGCCCGGCATAATACCTACTTTCGCTTCTTCAGGAGTGATAACACCCGGACAGTTTGGACCGATTAAACGACAACCTTTAGTTTTTATATAAGCATATGCTTTAATCATATCAGCAACAGGAATTCCTTCTGTGATTGTAATAATTACTTTAATTCCGGCATCAGCAGCTTCCATAATGGCATCAGCAGCAAAGGCAGGTGGTACAAAAATAATAGTGGTATCAGCTCCGGCTTGTTCTACAGCATCTTTCACTGTATTGAAGACAGGACGGTCTAAATGGGTTGATCCTCCTTTTCCGGGAGTAACTCCTCCAACAACATTAGTACCATATTCAATCATTTGTGAAGCGTGAAATGTTCCTTCACTACCTGTAAAACCTTGAACAATTATTTTTGAATCTTTATTAACTAAAACGCTCATGATATTTTTATTAAATTATATTTAAAATGGTGATGCAAAAGTAGGTTTTTGATGCGAAATTCTCAAGTAAATTTTTATTAATTAAACATTTAATTTTAACTAAGGTAATTGACTCATTTGATAACCTTTAAAAAGTTTACCGTCTTGAACTTCCCAAACAACAAAAAAATTAGCTAAGACATTGATGTGATTTGGATTTTCTATTGTTGTGGCAAAATGAGTATATCGAACCGCAACCTCATTGTTTTCTGCTACAATATGATGAATTTGTACAATGGAAGAAACATAAGCAATTTTTAATTCTCCAGCCAATGCAAGTAAATCCTCTCGTGATTTTTTCACAAAACCTTTACTACTGTTCCATTCTAAAACAACATCAGGATGCAAAAAAGAATCCATTAATTCGGGATTAGATAAAGCATCTGAATTATAAAAATCTAATACAATTTCTTTAGCATTCATCTTATTTCAATTTTTCTAAAATTTCTGGTATCCTTTTTACGTAAGCCAATTCTTTTAACTTTTCTCTGGATTCTTCAATTGGTGTTCCAAAATAAGTTTTTCCACCAGGTACTGATTTAGTTACACCGGTTTGCCCCATAATTACAGCTTTGGTTCCTATAGTTATTCCACTTGTAGTACCAACTTGTCCCCAAAGTGTTACCTCATCTTCAATAATTACGCAACCGGCAATTCCGGTTTGAGCAGCAATCAGACACTTATTTCCGATAACAGTATCATGACCAACATGTACTTGGTTATCAATTTTTGTTCCGGCTCCAATTGTAGTATCTCCTGTAACGCCTCTGTCGATGGTACACAAAGCTCCTATTCCAACATTATCCTTCACCACTACTCTTCCTCCTGATAATAATTGATCAAAGCCTTCCGGACGTTTTTTATAATAAAAAGCATCAGCTCCGATAATGGTTCCGGCTTGAATAATTACGTTATCACCAATTATACAATGGTCATAAATAGTGACATTAGCATGAATCAAACAATTAGACCCGATTTTCACATGATTTCCAATGAAACAATTGGGTTGAATTACAGTTTCCGCACCAATTTGAGCGGAAGATGCAATAGATACATTTGAAAAAGTAAAAGGTCTGAAATGATTGGTCAATTTATTAAAATCACGAAAAGGATCATCAGAAATCAACAACGCTTTTCCCTCCGGACAATCAACTTCTTTGTTAATTAAAACAATTGTTGCCGTAGATTTTAAAGCTTTGTCATAATATTTTGGATGATCAACAAAAACAATATCACCGGGTTCAACCACATGAATTTCATTCATACCTTGAACCGGAAAATTTTCATCACCAACAAATTCACTACCAATAATTTGAGCTATTTCTTTAAGCGAATGTGTTTTTGGAAATTTCATAAAACTTGAAATTTGTTATTGAAATTGATTTTTGTAATTGAAATTGATTTTTGTAATTATTCTTTTACACGCTCCATGTAATTACCCGAAGCGGTATCTATTTTAATTTTATCACCTTCATTAATAAACAACGGCACATTTACAGAAGCTCCTGTTTCTACTTTTGCAGGTTTTGTAGCATTTGTAGCTGTATTTCCTTTAACTCCAGGTTCTGTGTAAGTTACTTCTAAAATAATTGAAGCCGGCATATCAACAGACAATGGCAAATCAGTTTCCGTATTGATTTGAACCATTACGTTGGTTCCTTCTTTCAATAAATCCGGTGCATCTAATACATCTTTATTCAATGTAATTTGCTCGAAACTTTCAGTATTCATGAAATAAAACTCAGTTCCTTCAGAATATAAAAACTGAAAAGTATGTGTTTCAACACGAACAACATCAATTTTATGACCGGCTGAAAAAGTATTATCTAAAACTTTTCCGTTAGTTAAACTTTTTAATTTTGTTCTAACAAAAGCCGGACCTTTACCCGGTTTCACGTGAAGAAATTCAATGATTTTATAAATATCGTGGTTGTGTTTGATACATAATCCGTTTCTAATATCTGATGTACTTGCCATTACTTTTTTATTTTGAATTTTAAATTTAATTTTTTTTGAACGTAGAAAAAACGTTCCTATTACCCATTGCCTTTTACCAATTAACTCATTAATAAACCCCTGTGTATCCTTTCATAACTCCTCTTGACGAGTTTCGAATAAATTGAAGAATCTCATCACGTTCCGGAGAAGCAGCCATTTCGGCTTCTATAATGCTTACAGCTTGTGATGTATTGTAATTCTTTTGATATAGTATTCTGTAAATTTCTTGAATCTCTCTAATTTTTTCTGAAGTAAAACCTCTTCTTCTCAAACCAACTGAATTAATTCCCACATAAGAAAGTGGTTCTTTTGCTGCTTTTGTAAAAGGTGGAACGTCTTTTCTCACTAAGGAACCTCCCGAAATCATAGCATGATCTCCAATATTTATAAACTGATGTACTGCTGCTAAACCGCCAATGATTGCAAAATTTCCAACTGTAACGTGTCCTGCTAAAGCAACGCCGTTTACTATAATCGCATTATCACCAATATGACAATCATGAGCAACGTGAGCCGTTGCCATAATTAAACAATTCTTACCAATGGTTGTCTGACCGGAAGCAACTGTTCCTCTATTAATCGTTACACATTCTCTAATTGTTGTATTATCACCAATTATGGCCAGTGAATCTTCACCGCCAAATTTTAAATCTTGTGGCACAGCAGAAATTACGGCACCTGGAAATATATTACAATTCTTTCCAATTCGGGCACCTTCCATGATGGTAACATTGGAGCCAATCCAAGTGCCTTCGCCAATTATTACATTATTATTGATAGTAGTAAAAGGTTCGATTACTACATTTTTTGCAATTTTTGCTCCGGGATGGACGTATGCTAAAGGTTGATTCATACTTACTTTATTAGTTCTTTTTTGCTATTTGTGCCATCAATTCTGCTTCAGCAACTAATTTTCCGTTAGCATAAGCGTTGGCTTGCATGTGACAAATACCTCTACGAATAGGTGATATTAAATCACATTTAAAAATTAAGGTATCACCGGGTAATACTTTATGTTTGAATTTCACATTATCAATTTTCATAAAATAGGTCAGGTAATTCTCCGGATCCGGTACTGTGCTTAAAACCAAAATTCCACCGGTTTGAGCCATCGCTTCAACAATCAAAACGCCAGGCATTACAGGAGCATCCGGAAAGTGGCCTATAAAAAACGGCTCATTCATTGTTACATTCTTCAAACCTACAACATGTTTATCTGATAATTCAAATATTTTATCAATCAATAAAAATGGTGGTCTATGGGGAAGCATTGCCATGATTTTATGTATATCCATCAAAGGTTCTTGATGTAAATCATAAGTTGGCACTTGATTGCGTTGTTCTATTTTAATAATCTTAGATAGTTTTTTTGCAAATTGTGTATTGACAAAATGTCCGGGTTTGTTTGCAATTACCTTCCCTTGAATTCGTGTTCCAATCAAAGCCAAATCACCCACCACATCTAATAGTTTATGACGTGCCGCTTCGTTTGGATAATGCAAGGTTAAATTATCTAAAATTCCGTTTGGTTTAACTGATATTTTATCTTTTCCAAAAGCAACTCTAAGGTTTTCCATTGTTGATGGCGATATTTCTTTATCCACATAAACAATAGCATTATTCAAGTCGCCACCTTTAATTAGTCCGTTTTCTAAAAGGGTTTCCAATTCATGCAAAAAACTAAACGTTCTCGCATTGGCAATTTCTTTTTTGAAATCAGATACACATTTCAAATTAGCATTCTGTGTCCCTAATACTTTCGTACCAAAATCAACCATTGCAGTTACTTGATAGGTATCACAAGGCATTACTAAAATTTCACTTCCTGTAGATTCATCAGTATAAGAAATAACTTCTTTTACTACATACACATTTCTTTCGGCATCTTGTTCAACAACTCCTGCTGTTTCTAGTGCTTCCACAAAATATTTTGAAGAACCATCCATGATTGGAGGCTCAGATGCGTTTAATTCAATTATCAAATTGTCAATATCACAACCCACACAAGCAGCAAGAACGTGTTCGGAGGTTTGAATTTTAACCGCATTTTTTTCTAAGTTAGTTCCTCGTTGTGTATTTACAACATAATTAGCATCAGCCTCAATGATTGGACTTCCTTCTAAATCAACACGAACAAAAGTAAAGCCATTATTTACTGGTGCCGGTTTGAATGTCATAGTAACTTCTTTACCCGTATGTAAACCAACACCTTTTAAAGTAATTTCGTTTTGAATGGTTTTTTGCTTAACCATAATTTTAAATTTTATTTTATATCTTTTTTAATTTGTTCTAAGTCATTAATCAGTTTTGGTAGGTTCTTAAAATGAACATACGACTTGGAAAAGTCACCATAATTGAATGCCGGAGAACCTTGAACTGTTTCTCCTTCTTTTAAGTTTTTACCAATTCCGGATTGAGCTTGTATTCTTACACCATCACCTATCACTAGATGACCTGCAATTCCTACTTGTCCGCCAATTAAGCAATTTTTACCAATTTTTGTAGAACCTGCAATACCGGTTTGAGCCGCTATCACTGTATTCTCTCCAATTTCAACATTATGAGCCACTTGAATTTGATTGTCTAATTTCACTCCTTTACGAATGATGGTTGACCCTAAAGTTGCTCTGTCTATTGTGGAACAAGAACCAATCTCTACATTATCTTCAATGATAACATTACCTATTTGTGGCACTTTATCATAAGTACCATCAGGTTTTGGTGCAAAACCAAATCCATCAGAACCAATAATTGTTCCCGAATGAATGGTGCAATTATTACCTATTTCGCTTTCTGAATAAATTCGTACACCGGCGAAAAATATACAATTATCACCAATTGTAACATTATCACCAATAAAACTATTCGGATAAATCTTTACATTGGTTCCAATTTTTACATTTTTACCTATATAACTGAAGCTACCAAGATACAAACCATCACCGTAAGTCACTTCATCAGAGATAACAGTGGGTTGCTCGATTCCTGACTTCATTAGTTTTACCTGATTGTAATATTCTAATAATTTAGAGAACGATTTATAAGCATCTTCTACCTTGATTAAAGTAACTGATAAATCAAACTCAGGAATAAATGTTTTGTTTACAATTGCAATAGATGCATTTGTAGAATAGATGTAGTTATTATATTTTGGATTAGCCAAAAAAGTCAACGAACCTTCTGAGCCTTCTTCAATTTTTGACAGTTTATAGACTTCTGCGTTGGGGTTGCCAACGACATCGCCTTCTAAAATGCTTGCTATTTGAGTTGCAGTAAATTTCATTCCGACAAAAATATAAAAAACTACCTATTATTTACTACTTTCTGTTAGTACTTTTGGAAAACAACTGTAGAATTTAGTCACAGGTTTAGAAAAAGCCTTTGAATTTAATTGATCCGAAGCAACAACAACATCTTCAACTGTTCGGTCTTTCTTCACAATTTTAATTGGTTCAATTACTTTATTATAACCTAATGTTTTGATTTTTCCCTTAAAAATAAAATAATCAGTCTCAGCCAATGAAATAGGATAAATACTTACAAGTTTTTGTTTTAACGGGGTAAGTGACTCTTTTTCAAACTTATCATTACTTACTTTTATTTTTAATAAATCACGATGAAGTAGCATTCTACTCAATGAGCTTAAAATGAAATCCGATTCGTGTTGCCAAACTTTAATAGCACTTATAATATCAAAATCGTCAAGTTGAGCAAATTGATCTAATGTAGCATTATTAAAATCAGAATATTCAATTCTATTCTGCAAAAAGAATTTTAATGGTTTGCTACATGATAAATCAGTTCCTTTTTGTAAAAGTTCTTTCGCTCGTTTAAAGACTCTAATCAACATGAGCTCAGCCACCAAACTGGTTTTATGAAGATAGGCTTGCCAATACATCAAACGTCTGGCCATCAAAAACTTTTCGATAGAATAAATTGCTTTTTCTTCCAAAACCAATTCGTCATTTACCACATTAAGCATTTGTATCAATCGATCAGAATTGATATTTCCCTCAGCAACACCTGAATAAAAACTATCTCGTTTTAGATAGTCCATTCGGTCCATATCTAATTGACTTGATATCAATTGTAGCATAAATTTTCGGTGATAATCTCCTTTAAAAATTTGAATTGCCAACGATAATTTTCCTTCAAGTTCTAAATTCAAACGATTCATGAACAACAAAGAAAGTTCTTCGTGATGTAACTTTTCAACAATACTTTGTTCTAAAGCATGTGAAAAAGGACCATGTCCAATATCGTGCAATAAAATCGCACAATACAATGCCGTTTCTTCATCTTTGGAAAGTGCGACACCTTTAAAACGAAGTACCTCTACCGCTTTTTGCATGAGATGCATTGCTCCTAAAGCATGGTGAAAACGGGTGTGATGAGCTCCGGGATAAACCAAATAAGATAATCCCATTTGTGAAACACGACGCAATCGTTGAAAATAAGGATGTTGCACCAAATCAAAAATAAATTCGTTTGGAATGGTTATAAAACCATATATCGGATCGTTAAAGATTTTAAGTTTATTGGTGTAACTCAAAGTGTAAGTAATTTGAGTGCAAATATAACGAAATTTTATAGGGTTGTAGTTTCAAAAAAACCACCATTAATTCTTTATAAATAGATACGATTCAAACCACAAAAAATGTATTTTTACATAACAATAAAAAATTTTATTCTCAATTAAATAAGTATAATATGTTTACAATAGAACAAATTAAAGCAGCTCATAGCAAGGTTAAATCAGGTGCTGATTTTCCTGCCTACATTCAAGACTTAAAATCTATTGGTATTACAAGTTACGATGCGTTTGTTTCAGACGGAAGAACCATTTATAAGGGATTAAATAACTTTCAAGTAGATTCAACTCCAAAATATGAATCTTTAAAAATTGCTACAACTTCCAACTAAGAACAATTTAGTGCCGATTTAAAGGCACACCAACAAGGAAAAACAAATTACATCACCTTTTGCAATGATTGTGCTAAATCTGGAATTGAAAAATGGGTAGTTTGCCTAGATAAAATGACTTGTACTTATTATGATTTGAAAGGAAATAAACTACTTTCTGAAGAAATACCCGGCATGTAATTGGGCCTCGTGTATTTCATAAAAAGCATACAACAAGGTCCACTGTGACTTTTAACTAATTTATAGTAACATTTACAATAACTTTGTAATTTCTTTCGTTGGTGATTTCCTAACTTGCCCTCATAAATAGATAACAAAACAATGAACAACATAAAAATTCTTTGGGTTGATGATGAAATTGATTTATTAAAACCCCATATTCTTTTTTTAGAATCAAAAAACTACAATGTAACTACCTGCAACAACGGTAGAGATGCCATTGATATTTTTGAAAATGACAACTTTGATATTGTTTTTTTGGATGAAAACATGCCCGGAATGAGTGGTTTGGAAACCTTATCAGAAATGAAAGAATTAAAATCTTCCATTCCCATGATTATGATTACAAAAAGTGAAGAGGAATATATCATGGAAGAAGCTATCGGTTCAAAAATTGCAGACTATTTGATTAAACCTGTAAATCCAAATCAAATTTTATTGAGTTTAAAAAAGAACTTAGATCATTCCCGATTAATTACTGAAAAAACCACTTTAGATTATCAAAAAGAGTTTCGCAAAATTGCCATGGATATGGCAATGGTGAACTCTTTTGAGGATTGGACTGATTTGTACAAACGGTTATTGTTTTGGGAATTGGAATTAGAAAACATTGAAGACCAAGGGTTGATTTCAATTTTAGAATCACAAAAGACAGAAGCAAACATGCAGTTTGGGAAATTCATCGAAAAAAACTACGAAAATTGGTTTGATGAAAAAGCTGACAAACCCGTGTTATCGCATAAATTATTTAGAGAATATGTGGTGCCGGAACTTGTAAAGAAAGACAACCCTGTTTTGTTTGTTGTTATTGACAATTTGCGTTACGATCAATGGAAAGCGTTTGAAAGTGTGATAAACAATCACTACAAATTAGAAAAAGAATATGCTTATTATGCGATGCTTCCTACAGCAACACAATATGCCAGAAATGCCATTTTTTCGGGCTTAACGCCTCTTGAAATGGAAAAACAATTTCCTCAATATTGGAAAAACGATGTAGAAGACGGCGGAAAAAACCTTTATGAAGGCGAATTTTTAGAAGCTCAACTCAAACGTTTAGGTTTAAACATTAAGAGTGACTATTTTAAAATAACCAATTTTAAAGATGGAAAAAAATTAGTCGAAAATTTCAAAGGACTAAAAAACAATGATTTAACCACGATTGTTTATAATTTTGTAGACATGCTTTCACATGCCAAAACTGAAATGGATGTGGTAAAAGAATTGGCTTCTAATGACAAAGCCTATCGTTCATTGACTTTAAGCTGGTTTAAAAACTCTCCTCTTTTAGAAATGATTCAATTGGCACAACAAATGGGTTTCAAACTCATCTTGACAACCGATCATGGCACCATTAACGTTAAAAATCCATCCAAAGTTATTGGTGACAAAAACACGAGTTTAAACCTTCGTTATAAAACCGGAAGAAGTTTGACTTATGAAGACAAAGATGTTTTTGTAATCAAAGACCCAAAAAAAGTAGGTTTACCGGCTATCAATATGAGTAGTTCGTTTATTTTTGCAAAAAATGATTTGTTTTTGGCCTATGTAAACAATTACAATCATTATGTGAGTTATTACCGAAATACCTATCAACACGGTGGTATTTCTTTAGAAGAAATGATTGTGCCCTTTTTGGTTTTCAATCCAAAATAACAAAAAAATACACGTTTAAGTAATGACATATTGTTTTGATTTAACCACAATTCATGAGGCGGTTCGGTTTTTTTTAAATGCAAAACCCCAACGGGTGGTTGTATTTCATGGCGAAATGGGTGCCGGAAAAACCACTTTCATAAAAGAAGTAGCAAAAGCACTTGGAGTTGAAAACACGACTTCAAGTCCTACTTTTTCATTAGTAAATGAATATGAAACGGCAGATGGATTAATGTACCATTTTGATGTGTATCGATTAAAAAACGAATTGGAAGCTTTGGATTTTGGTATTGAAGACTATTTGTATTCCGGACATTGGTGTTTTATTGAATGGGCGGAAAAAATTCCGAATTTGATTCCTGAAAACCACACCGTTCTTTCCATTGAAACTTTAGAAGATGGAAAAAGAAAACTAACCATTACTTAATTTTAAATTAGTTGACGTAGCAAAAATAAAATTGTTTACGAATAAAAAAAAATCCCTAAATTAGTCGTTAATTTCCATAACCTTACCTATGCCAATTACACCCTTCTCCAAACAACAATTACTTCCCCAGGAAGAGAAGCTTGAAATAGCCCGACACAAAAGCGAGTTGTTTATTGGCATTCCAAAAGAAACGTCGTACCAAGAACGTCGGATTTGCTTAACTCCTGATGCGGTAAGTTCGCTAGTCAATCACGGTCATAGAGTGATGTTGGAATCAGGAGCCGGAGAAAGTTCGAGTTATTCCGATAAAGAATACAGCGATGCGGGAGCGGAAGTTACACAAGACCCAAAAAAGGTTTTTAGTTGTCCGATGATTTTAAAGGTAGAACCACTTACCATGTCAGAAATTGAAATGGTAAACCAAGGCACCATTGTTATCTCAGCTATTCAATTAAAAACACGAAAAAAGGAATATTTTACAGCATTAGCTAAAAAGAAAATTACGGCTTTGGCCTTTGAATTTATAAAAGATGAAGATGGTTCCTATCCTGCGGTAAAATCGTTAAGTGAAATTGCGGGAACTGCCTCCGTATTGATTGCAGCAGAATTAATGATCAATCAACAAGTTGGTAAAGGCTTGTTGTTTGGAAATATTACAGGAGTTCCTCCCACAGAAGTTGTAATTATTGGCTCCGGAACTGTAGCCGAATTTGCTGCAAAAACAGCAATCGGACTGGGTGCCAATGTGAAAGTATTCGATAACTCTATTACAAAATTGCGTCGACTGCAAAACAACTTGAGCCAACGTATTTTTACTTCCACCATCCAACAAAAAAGTCTTTTGAAAGCTTTACGTCGTTGCGATGTTGCCATTGGAGCTATGAAAGGAGAAGACCGAACGCCGGTAGTTGTCTCAGAAACTATGGTAGAACATATGAAAAGAGGTGCCGTTATTGTTGATGTTTGCATCGATACAGGTGGCTGTTTTGAAACTTCTGAAATTACTACACATGAAAAACCAACTTTTGTAAAAAACAACATTATTCATTATTGCGTTCCTAACATTCCTTCACGATATTCTAAAACTGCCTCGTTATCAATTAGTAATATTTTGAGCCCCTATTTAATTCAAATTGCAGAAGACGGCGGATTAGAAAGTGCCATCCGATGCAACCGTGGATTAAAAAACGGGGTCTATTTTTATCATGGAATTTTAACTAACAAAGCCATTGGTGATTGGTTTGATTTACCCAATAGTGATATTAATTTAATTGTTTTTTAAGGCAAAATAAAGTTAGGTGACTTCAAGAATTGTAGTTATTTTTGCAGTCAAATTACAAGAAAATGAAATTTTATCAACGATTGGCCTTTTTCCTCTTCGGATTATTATTGGGCGTTATCTTTTTAGTTTACTTTTTAGGAGCCAAAGCAGAGTCGAGAGGTGTCACCTTTTGTTATTTACCTAATTGCAGAGTATTAAAAGATTTAAGATCAAAACCCTTTTATTATTCTGAAAAAGCTTCAGAAATATTGGCTGAAAAATGGATTGACTCCGTTGATGTTAAAAACACCTTACTACACGGCGATGTTGTTTTCAGCGAGAGTAATATAAAGATAGGAAGCGGAAAAAAATATGTGGTGAAAGGACAAACCAGCACTAAAGTTCCGATACAATTAGAACTCATAAATTATGAATCAAAAGTGGAATTGATTACCATAAAAAAATAAAAAAAATGACTTTCAGAAATTTGAAAGTCATTTTTTTTAATTGTCTTCTAATTTTCTGCGTTCGCGTTCCTTTTTAATCAGCATCAATTCTCTTCCGGTTTGACCGGCAACTGATGTGTTCTCTTCCGCTCTTCGAATCAAATAAGGCATCACATCTCGAACCGGACCAAAAGGTAAGTATTTTGCCACATTGAAACCATTGGCTGCTAAATTATAACTGATATTATCACTCATTCCGTATAATTGACCAAACCAAATTTTGGAATCATTTGAATCAATTCCATTATTTTTCATTAATTCCATCAACTTATAAGAACTCAACTCGTTGTGAGTTCCCGCAAAAAGAGCCATATTATCACTATGTTCAATCATATAAGCCACAGCGGCATCATAATTATCATCTGTAGCTTGTTTTGATGCACAAATTGGTGTTGGATAACCCATTTCCTGAGCACGTTCGTTTTCTTTTTCCATGTAAGCTCCGCGAACTAATTTCATACCAATATGAAAACCTTCTGCTAGAGCTTGTTGGTGTAATTTTTTAAGATAATCCAATCTGTCCCAACGGTACATTTGAAGGGTATTGAAAACTATTGCTTTTGAAGTATTGTATTTTCGCATCATTTCGGTCACTAAATCATCTGCGGCATCTTGCATCCAGCTTTCTTCGCCATCAATTAATAATGCCACTTCTTTTTGATGAGCCAAATGGCACACTTTTTCATAACGAGCCACTACTCTATTCCATTCTTCGGTTTCAGAGGTAGATAACGTTTTTTTTTCTCCTATTTTTTGATAAAGAGCAAAACGTCCAAATCCGGTAGGTTTAAAAACAGCAAAAGGAAAAGCCTCTTTTTCTTTGGCAAACTCAATGATTTTTAGCGTTTTTTCCATCGCGGCATCAAATTGACCTTCTTCTTCTTTACCTTCAACAGAATAATCGAGAACCGAACAAACGCCTTTGCTAAACATTTTATCCACAACCGGAAGGCAATCATCTTCGGTAACACCACCACAAAAATGATCAAAAACGGAAGCTCTGATTAATCCTTCAACCGGAAGATGTGCTTTTAGAGCAAAGTTGGTTACTGCAGTTCCGATGCGAACTAAGGGTTGACTTTCTATTAATTTAAAGAGAAAATAAGCTCTGTCTAATTCTGAATCGCTTTTAAGAGAAAAAGCAACTTGGGTATTGTCAAATAATTTATTCATTTTAGCCTTAATAATAATGCAAAGATAAGTAGTGTATTAAAATTAAAATAGCAACTTGACATAATAATTTACATTTAGAAATAGGCCCATAAAAAAAGGGCTTAACAAAATGCTAAACCCTTTTTATTTACTATATTAAGTACTTAATCTTGAATGTTATAAGCTCTAAACGAACCGTTTGTAACTACAACATCTTCTCCTTCAAAAGAAGTTCCGGAAAAAGTAAAGGTTCCTTGAATGTATTCTGAATCTACACTAGTGATAGTAATACTTCCTGCAGTTGCATCAAGATTAAGATCTTGTCCTAAGCTAAAGTTAGCATTATAGGATTCAACATCAAAAGGAGTATCTGTAATCGTAAAAGTTCCCTCTTCAGAAACTAATGGCATCCACAAAGAGATATCTACAAATGTATCATCAGAACCTTCAAAATATCTTATGTTTTTTGATAAAGAGGTTGTTGTAAATGGGTCAACAAAATTGTAATTTACTCCGTTGTGTGTAAATTTAATAAAAAGATTGTCAGAACTGTTTGAATCGTCACTGCTACATCCGGTAAATAAAACAAGTAAAGCTAAAAGTGGCAATGCAAAGAATTTAATTTTTGTTTTCATAATAGTAGGTTTGTATTTTTAAATTAGCTGTAAATGTATGAGAAAATAACCACATTTTCTAATAACAAAATAGAATTCGCAAAATTTAGAAGCATTACAGCTTATAAAACTCCATAAATTTTAGTTATTTTGTATTGGCTTTCATTAAGAACATCAAATCATTTTCGTTTTCATGGAAAACATACAAGCTTCAGATTACTCCATTTATTTTAACGACTCAGGATATCAATTTCTAAATCAATTTTTAGATGAGAGCAACTATTCCAAACATTTCATTTTAGTGGATACCAATACAAATGAGAATTGTTTGGCTCATTTTCTATCACAAATTACTGCTGAGCTAAATCTGGAAATCATTGAAATTGAACCCGGAGAAGAATTTAAAACTATTGAAACCTGTGTTCAATTATGGCATACTTTGACCGAGTTGGCAGGCGATCGAAAATCAATACTATTAAATTTAGGTGGTGGCGTAATTTCAGATATTGGTGGATTTATAGCGTCAACATTCAAAAGAGGTATCGACTTTATTAATATTCCAACTTCCCTTTTGGCTATGGTTGATGCTTCGATTGGCGGAAAAAACGGTGTTGATTTGGATCATTTAAAAAATCAAATTGGCGTCATAAACAATCCAAAAGCAGTTATAGTTGATACTACATTTTTAGAAACATTACCCAAAAATCAAATGCGATCCGGTTTAGCAGAAATGCTTAAACATGGTTTAATTTATGACCAATTGTATTGGAAAAAGTTCACCCAAATGAACCAACAAAATGCAGAAGATTTGGATACCTTGATTTATGAATCAGTACTCATAAAAAATGCCATTGTCACTCTAGATCCAACTGAAAACGGAATTAGAAAAGCCTTAAATTTCGGACACACTTTGGGTCATGCTATAGAAAGTTATTTCTTAGAAAACCCAAACAAAGAAAGTTTATTACACGGTGAAGCTATTGCCGTTGGAATGATTTTAGAAAGCTATATTTCGCAACAAAAAAACCTACTTCAAAAGGAAGACTACTTTCAAATCAAAGAAACCATTTTATCAATTTTTGATAAAGTAATTTTTGATGAAACGGACATCCAACCCATTGTTGATTTATTGATTCACGATAAGAAAAATGAATACGGAACGGTTCAATTTGTATTACTGAATGGAATTGGTGCAATAAAAATTAATCAAAACACTGAAAAAGAATGGATTATTAATTCATTTGAAGATTATAAAAGATAACATTTTTTTTAAGTAAAGGTTTGTAATACCGTTATATTATTTTTTACATTTGCCACAATGAAAAACAATCAAAATAGAAATGTATTTACCAAAGAAACCTTTGGACTTCATTGGACTTTTCAACGTTTTATGAAAAATTCCGTGACGCATAAAAACGCTATCAATTTTGATACTTCTGAAAGTTTGATACAATTACGCGAAAAACTGCAAATTGTTTTTGCAAATATTCGAGTTTGAAATTTAGATTGAATCTTTTTTTACATTACTTTTAATCTAAATTATTGACAGCTAAATGAACACAAAATACTTCGACTTAATCAATCAAACCTTCTACTTTCCACAAGAAGAATTTACTTTAAATAAAGATAACCTACAGTTTCATAACATCGATTTGATGAAAATTGTAGAGCAATATGGTACTCCATTAAAATTTACTTATTTACCACAAATTTCTAACAACATCAACCGTGCAAAAGGCTGGTTTAGAAAAGCGATGGAGAAAAATAAGTACGATGCCAAATACTATTATTGCTATTGCACCAAAAGTTCGCATTTCAGTTTCATCATGAATGAAGCTTTTAAGAACAATATTCACATTGAAACTTCTTCAGCTTTTGATATTGACATTGTAGAAAATTTGATGGCGGAAGGTAAAATCAATAAAAACACCTACGTGGTTTGCAATGGTTTTAAGCGTGAGCAATATATTGATAACATTGCCCGATTAATTAATAACGGTCATAACAAAACAATCCCTGTTATTGATAATTATGAAGAATTAGATTTACTACAAGAAAAAATTGACGGTAAATTTAAAATCGGAATTAGAATTGCTGCCGAGGAAGAACCAAAATTTGAGTTTTATACTTCTCGTCTAGGTATAGGGTACAAAAACATTGTTCCTTTTTACAGAAAACAAATTGAAGAAAATAAAAATGTAGAACTAAAAATGCTGCATTTTTTCATCAATACCGGCATTCGTGACACGGCTTATTATTGGAATGAGTTGTTGAAATGTATGAAAGTTTATGTGGCGTTGAAAAAAGAATGTCCAACCTTAGACAGTTTGAATATTGGTGGTGGTTTCCCTATTAAAAATTCACTCGCTTTTGAATACGATTACCAATATATGATTGACGAAATCATCAATCAAATCAAAATATCTTGTGAAGAAGCAGAAGTGGATGTGCCAAACATATTTACTGAATTCGGTTCGTTTACTGTTGGTGAAAGCGGCGGTGCAATTTATCAAGTACTGTATCAAAAACAGCAAAATGACAGAGAAAAGTGGAACATGATTGATTCCTCTTTTATCACTACATTACCTGACACTTGGGCCATCAACAAACGTTTTGTAATGTTAGCCATCAACCGTTGGAACGACACTTACGAACGGGTTTTGTTGGGTGGATTGACTTGTGATAGTGATGATTATTACAACTCGGAACAAAACATGAATGCGGTTTATTTGCCAAAATACAATAAAGAAAAACCATTATATATTGGATTTTTCAACACCGGAGCCTATCAAGAAACCATTGGAGGTTTTGGGGGATTGCACCATTGCTTGATTCCGCAACCCAAACATATTTTAATCGATAGAGATGAAAACGGAATTTTGGCTACTGAAGTTTTTTCAGAACAACAAAGTGCCGAACAAGTATTATCGATATTAGGATACGAGAAAAAATAACATTTTTGACACAAAAAAGTGTTTGTCTTTTAAGAAAAAAAAGTTTTTCTTTGACCAACAATTAATTGCATACAAACTAAGAAATAGAAAATGAGTAAAGGTCCTATTAGTCAATTTATTGAAAAAAATTATCTTCATTTCAATGCTGCAGCACTTGTTGATGCCGCAAAAGGATATGAACAACATTTGCTTGAAAACGGTAAAATGATGATTACCCTTGCCGGAGCGATGAGTACGGCTGAGTTAGGAAAATCATTAGCCGAAATGATTCGTCAAGACAAAGTACACATCATTTCTTGCACCGGAGCCAATTTGGAAGAAGATATTATGAACCTAGTTGCTCATAATTCCTATAAAAGAGTACCAAACTACAGAGATTTAAGTCCACAAGACGAATGGGACTTGTTAGAAAATCATTATAATAGAGTTACTGACACTTGTATTCCTGAGGAAGAAGCTTTCCGTAGATTACAATCACATTTGTTCGATATATGGAATAATGCTGATTCTAAAGGAGAACGTTATTTTCCGCATGAATTTATGTATCAAATGATTAATTCGGGTGTTTTAAAACAATACTACGAAATCGATCCTAAAGATTCATGGATGGTTGCAGCAGCTGAAAAAAACCTTCCGATAGTTGTTCCCGGATGGGAAGACAGTACAATGGGTAATATTTTTGCTTCCTATTGTATCAAAGGTGAATTCAAACCGACTACTATGAAAAGTGGTATTGAATACATGATGTGGTTGGCCGATTGGTATCCTAAAAACTCCGAAGGAAAAGGTGTTGGCTTTTTTCAGATTGGTGGAGGTATTGCCGGCGACTTCCCTATTTGTGTAGTACCAATGTTATACCAAGACATGGAGATGCACAACATTCCGTTTTGGAGTTATTTTTGCCAAATATCCGATTCAACCACTAGTTATGGTTCCTATTCAGGAGCAGTACCTAACGAAAAAATTACGTGGGGAAAATTAGATATAAACACCCCCAAATTTATAATTGAATCGGATGCAACGATTGTTGCACCTTTAATTTTTGCTTACTTACTTGATTTATAACAGATTTTTTTATGAGAAGAATTATTGTTGACTATGCCAAACTAACGAATGATATCTTATCCATGCTGGTGGAGAAATTTCCTGATGGTTATGAAGATACAGACATTATCCGTTTTAGAAATGCCCAAAACGAATTGATTGAAGCTGTTGAAGTTAGAACGGAAGACACTATTTATTTAGTAAAAGTGAGTAAAAAACTCGCTACCCGTATTGAAAACTTTGAAGAAGATGATGATTTGGATGTGGAAGTAGAAACAATTGCACCGGTTAAAGGTTTAGATCTAGACGATGACATTGACGAAGTAGATGTAGATGAAGAAGATGACGATGCTCCATCTGATGATGACACAGAAGTAGATTTATTAAAAGATGCAGGTGGTTCTGACGATGACGAAGATGATGATGATTTTGACGAAGAAGCTTCCGATGAAGATGACGAAGAAGAAGATTATTAAAAAATATAAGGAGCTCGATGGAGCTCCTTTTTTATTTATAAATACCTCTCTTTTATAATTCTCTCATGATGTTTTTGATGTCCCAAAATAATAAATCCAATAGCACGAACGGAAACCGGATTTTCTGAAGCAGTTCCCATACGAATTAATTGTTCGTCAGTAAAAGTGCTAAACAAACTCATAGTCGCTTTTCTAACGATTACAAACTCTTCCAACAAATCATTCACACTTCTTCTATTGGCATGAGCTGTTTCAACATAGTCATTTTCTTCAAAACCGGGTAAAGGAGTTGTATCATTTCTGGCAATTCGCAACGCTCGATAGGCAAAAATTCGTTCGGCATCAATCAGATGTTGTAGTATATCTTTAATAGTCCATTTATCTTCGGCATAACGAAATTCGTGTTTGTGAATAGGGATAGCAGTAAAAAATGCTACACTAAATTCGATGCCATCTTGAAATCCACTTCTTAATTCCACTTCTTCCAGAGCTTCAATGTAAGTCTTATAATAAGGTGCGTATTCATTTGTTTGTAAAGATGATGAAGTCATAATTGTATATTTTAAATTTGATAAATTTTAAATTAAGCCGAATTTCTACTTGCATTAATATTTCCAAATAGCGAACGTGTTACAATCTTTTCATATACGGCAATTAGCTTTTCGTTTTGATTTT
Source organism: Flavobacterium orientale (assembly GCF_014638005.1). Classification (GTDB taxonomy): domain Bacteria; phylum Bacteroidota; class Bacteroidia; order Flavobacteriales; family Flavobacteriaceae; genus Flavobacterium; species Flavobacterium orientale. The sequence goes on along the minus strand of NZ_BMFG01000006.1, from coordinate 87,594 downwards.
TTTGTCTTTTTAGTTCATTGATTTTTAACAACGCATATTGTTGAATGGTTAAAAGCGGTAATACAATTTGCTCTCTAATTTCAATAGAAGCTTTACCATCGGGATAGTTTTCCATCAATTCCTTGAATCCGGAGAGTTTTAACAACAATCTTTTGGTTTCCAAAAATTCATCATAAATGATTTGCCAAAACACTCCAAACTCTTCATCCTTTTGCATGTAGGCTGTTAATGGAAAAAAAGATTTACACAATGACATCATACTGTTTTCCATCAACGTTTTAAAAAACAACGAATTTTGATACAACATCACTACTTTTTCCCATTGATTGGTTGCTTCAAAATGTTGCAAAGCTGTTCCTACTCCAAAAAATCCGGGAACATTTTGCTTTAATTGACTCCAAGAGCCCACAAAGGGAATAGCTCGCAAATCATTAAAATCTAATTGTTCCGATTTGTTTCGCTTGGAAGGACGACTCCCAATGTTGGTTTTTGCGTAATAATTAAGCGTACTCATTCGTTCCAAATACGGAATGAATTTAGGATGTTGCTTGAATTTTTTATACTTATCATAGCTCAATTCTGATAATTCATCCAACACCTGATTTTCAGATTCCGACAGAGCGATTTCACCTTTGCTAAAAACTTGATTTGTAGCTCCCGCACTTAATAAATTTTCTAGATTATAACGACACGAATCCAAAGTACCAAAATTCGAACTAATGGTTTGACCTTGCACCGTAATTTGTATTTGTTGGTTTTCAATATTGGAACCCAATGAAGCATAAAACTTGTGGGTTTTTCCGCCTCCGCGTGCCGGTGGTCCACCTCTACCATCAAAAAACAATACTTTTATTCCGTATTTTCTAGAAATGGCTGTCAACATTTCTTTGGCTTTGTAAATACTCCAATTGGCCATTAAATACCCACCATCTTTAGTACCGTCTGAAAAACCTAACATAACGGTTTGTGTATTATTTCGGTTTTGCAAATGTTGTTTATAGGAAGCGTTTGTATATAATTGTTCCATTATTTTGTCCGCCGAATGCAAATCGTCAACCGATTCAAAAAGTGGTATCACATCAACAGAAGGGTTTTCCCAGCCACACAAATGAAACATAGCAAAGGTTTCCATCACATTCAATGCACTTTCATTATTGCTGATAATATAGCGATTGCAGCCCAATTCACCATTTCGTTCCTGAATGGTTTTCATGGCATGAATAGAACTCACGGTTGAGCGAGTAATCTCATCATCAAAATCGGCTTCCAATATATTGCTTCGCAAATTGGATAATACAGCAATTTTCTCCTTTTCCTCCAAATCAAAATAATTTTCAGGAAAAAGTGCTTTTTCTTTCGCTACAATATCTTGAAATACTTGTTTGTGAATTTTGCTGTTTTGACGAATATCTAAAGTAGCAAAATGAAACCCAAACAAGTTGAGTCTGTTCAACAATAAATCAATTTCGTCCAAATAAAGCGATTGGTGTTCTTGTTTTATAAGCTGCTTAATTCGCTGTAATCCTTCATAAAATTCTTCTTGTGTCAAGTAAATTTCACCTTGAGAATAAAAAACAGAACGATACAATTTACTTTCTAAATCAGCGATAATTGTATCTACTTCTTTAAAAGTAAGTTTTCTTTTCAGCTTACGAATGTCGCTGTAGTAGCATTTCAAAATAGAAGTACGCAAGCGTTCAGCTACTTTTAATGTAATTTCTGTTGTCACAAATGGGTTACCATCTCTGTCGCCTCCGGGCCAAAAACCCAAATTAAATATAGCATTATTAATTTCTTCCCCGCTATAAATATTCTTCTGTAAGTACTGAATCATATTTCCTGCTGTGGTGTAAAATACATTTTCAAGGTACCAAATCAAGCTAATCGCTTCGTCAAAAGGTGTCGGTTTTTCTTTTTTAATGAAAGGTGTTTTACCCAATTGAGCTAACAATTGTTTAATTTGAATTAAATCATTCACTCGCAAAGCTTCGGTTAAATCGGTAATAATTCCCAAAACAGCACCCGGATAAAACTGCGTTGGATGTGCTGTTAAAACCGTTCGAACTTTAAAGTTTTCTAAAAAATTTCTAAGTTCTTTTGATTTTGAACGTTGTTCTGCTTTTTCTTTCATATCGCGAAGTGAACCACGACCTTCCATATTGTTTACCGTTGGAAATGCAGCATCTTCAATTGCATCAAAAAGCACAATTTGTCGTTCTACATATTGAATAAAGCGAAACATCAGTTCGATTTTTTCTTCTTCGGTGGGATTATCCATGTATTTGGAAGCAAACGATTCAAAAATTTCATTTGGACTTTGTTGGCTTTTGAATCCGTTTTCACACACTTCAGAAAAAAGAGGCAATAAAACACCTGTATTGTCTATCGCATCAAAAGGTAAAGTGATAAAGACACTGTTATAAATTTGGTATTTAGATAAAACATTTTGACGAAATCGTTCAATTCTTGGTAGCGTGTACATGGGTTGAATTTTGCTTACTAAATTAGTGAAATATTCTATTAATTGTGTTTAACTACTATTATGATTGCATAAAAAAACCCTCTCGTTTAAAGGAGAGGGTTTGTAATAGTGTCATTATATCTTACATGTTTTGGAAAATGGTGTGCATCAAACGTTTTTTATCGTTGATACTTTCTTCCAATGAAATCATGGTTTCTGTTCTGTAAACACCCTCAATATCATCAATCATGAAGATAACATCTTTAGCATGTTTGGTATCTTTAGCTCGGATTTTACAAAAAATATTGAACTTTCCGGTAGTTACATGAGCTACAGTTACAAAAGGTATGTCATTAATACGCTCCAAAACAAATTTAGTTTGTGAAGTATTATTTAAGAAAACTCCAACATAAGCAATGAAAGAATAACCTAATTTTTCATAATCCAAAGTCAAAGAAGAACCCATAATAATTCCAGCATCTTCCATTTTTTTAACTCTAACGTGAACGGTACCGGCTGATATTAAAAGTTTTTTAGCAATATCTGTAAAAGGAACTCTTGTGTTATCGATTAACATATCAAGAATTTGGTGATCTACTTCATCTAAACGAAACTTACTCATGTTTATGTCTATTTATTATTAAATTTAGTGCAAAAGAAATATATTTTATTCAATAAAAAAACGTAATTGTTATTTTTTTAATAAACCATTAACAAATACGTTGGTTTTTCCTAAAACAAAATTCGCTTTTTCATCAATTTTCGGAAAAGTACCTCTCTCACTTTCAAATTCTTGGCCTTCTGCATCCCATTCCAAATGACCGTTAAAATCATTTAATTCTCCTACTGAAGAAATATAGGCATTAAAAACCAACTCATTCTCAACCAATTCTTCCCTAAATTGAGCGGCAAAATTCGTTATAATTTCTGAATTATCATAATCAATCTTGACATTTCTATAAATAAAATCAAAAAAACTGACGTTATTTTGTGATATATTTAAATAATTCGCAGTTTTACTATCAACTAAATCGTTTTCGTAAAGTAATTGAAAACTTACCAATAGGCTGATAAAAATATAATACCGTGTTTTCTCTCTTTGGTAGTCATTTTGAAAATGTCCGGCTTCAAAAAGTACCGTCGGCACTCCTAACTGCTGAAAGGTATCTCCAACACAATTCCTATTAAAAGAATCATCAAATCGACCCACTTGGTTAGGAATATGATATTGCAACACGTCATTAATTCCGGCAATCAAATTTATGGCCTTTTGCCGCGTATCATTAATCTCTCGTTCTTCATTAAAAGCCGGAGCTAAAAAAGAAACAGTTGCAGGATTCTTAGTTTTTCCTGCCGCAAAAATAGTGCGTTGGTCATGAAGATTATAACAAAAATCCGGTTTGAACTCCTGAAAGCAGTTCATTAATAAATTACTTTCCGGTTGCGACAAATTCAAAAAATCACGATTCAAATCGACACTGTTCGCGTTTTCTCGGGTATACACTTCCGCTCCATCAGGATTCAACATCGGGATAAAAAAGAACGTAAATTTTTCTTTCCAACGCAAAGCTACTTTTTCATCTGAATCTAAAAAGTTGAACAAATCAAAAACTGCTTTTGTAGTAGTACTTTCATTACCGTGCATTTGCGACCAAAGCAAAATCTTGAAATTTCCTGTTCCGGTTTTGTATCCATAAATCGATTTTCCTAAAACAGATTTTCCCAAAACGGAGATGGAATTTTTGAATTGGTGCTTTTCAAAAAGAGGCTCAATATGATTCAACGTAACATATCTGCCTTGAATGGTTTGTTCTTTATATTTCTCAAAAAGAGATGGATAATTCATGTGCTAATTTTTAACGTTACAAAGGTAAACATCTTTGAAATAACAATTGTAAATCAATGCAAAAGTTGTAAAGTTTAACTTTGTAAACACAATTTTTAGTGTTTTTTATCTTTAAAAATTACAATTGTTTATCTAATATTATTCTACAAACTAAATAATTTGTTTCCAATATTTTAAATACAATTACATAAAGCATAAGTACGAGTTAAATAACTAATAAACTGTTAATTTTACAAATGTAACATTCCTATTCTAAAATCAATTGATTACATTTGTAACATACTTTTTTTACAACACAAATTTACTATGTTAAACACACATGATTTTGTTCAAAAGCTGGAAATTCTGCTGGACTATTATCAACTGAATGCCTCATCGTTTGCCGATAAAATTGGTGTACAGCGTTCTAGTTTGTCACACCTCCTATCCGGAAGAAACAAACCGAGCTTAGAATTTGTATTGAAAGTTTCTGAAAGTTTTCCTGAAGTTGATTTATATTGGTTTTTACTTAACAAAGGAATTTTCCCAAAGTCGACTGATGCAGCAACAATAGAAACTGTAAAGCAAGTAAATACGGAGCCTGAAAAAGAATCCTCATCTGACTTACCAAAACCGCTTATCCCCCAAAACAAAGGGATCGCGAGTAACAATAAAGAAATTGAAAAGATTGTAATGTTCTATAAAGATGGTAGTTTCAAAAGTTACATTCCTGAAAACTAAACACATTAAACCATAAAACTATTCTCCGGATACTTACCAACTACACCTTTATAATAGTGTTCCAAAATGGGCATATCCACTTCAATTTCACCGATTGGATAATAGGGCTTATTGATGGTAATTTGCTTTTTACTGAAATCAAAAGCCACAGGAATTATCGGAACATTTGCTTGAAGTGATATATAATAAAACCCTGTTTTCCATTTTGTTACTTTTTTTCTGGTTCCTTCGGGAGCAATAGCTAATCGAAAGGTTTCTCGATCAGCAAATACTTTTGCAATAGCATCTACTTTGTTCAATCCGCCTGTTCTATCCAAAGGAACTCCACCTAACCATCGGAAATAAAACCCAAACGGAAATTGAAACAATTCTTTTTTACCCACAAAATTTATTTCAATCCCTAAATAACTTCTTATAAATAATCCAATGTAGAAATCATGCCAACTGGTGTGAGGCACCACAATGATGACGCATTTTTTGATAGCCGGATCCAAAGTTCCTTCTATCTTCCACCCCATTACTTTGAATAAAATAAATTGACTCAACCGTTTTTTCACCTAACAATAATTTTAGTAAAAATACGATTTAACTCTTATTTTTACTAAAAAATTTAAAATGCTAAAAAAACTAATCAGCTACTTTTATCCCATCAACATTTATAAAACTACTTCAGAGTTGAGTAAAACGTTGGAAGTAACTTTAGTTAATGGCGAATTGGTTTTAGATAGTAAAAATACCAATTACTCCTATGGAAGTCTGCAACGTGTTTTGCGAAAAGGTTTAAAATATATCGGATTTGAAAAAATAAAACCCATGAATCACATTTTGGTTTTAGGGGTTGCCGGAGGAAGTGTCATCAAAACCTTGGTAGATGAAATTGGCTGTAAAGGAAAAATTACCGGAATTGAAATCGATGACAAAGTAATTGAATTAGCCAATGATTATTTTCAGTTAAACAAAATTGAAAATTTCAATATAATACACCACGAAGCGTTTGAATTTGTTTTGAAAACAAAACTGACTTATGATTTAATTATCGTCGACATTTTTCAAGACACAATAATGCCAAGTTTTCTATTTGAAACTTTTTTTCAAAATCGGCTAACCGAAATTTTGAATCCCGGTGGTTTTATTCTTTTTAATACAATGTTGTTAAAAGAAATTGATAAGGTTAGAAATCAAAACTACCTCCGCTTTTATGACCTTTCAAAATTTAAAGTAGATGCATTGCCACGAGTTGAAGAACACAACGAATTAATTGTAGTTGAAAAACTAAAGTAATTTACGCGCTTTTTCTAAATCTTCCGGAGTATCAATTCCAATTCCAACATGGGAAGTAGTTACCATCTTGATTTTCTTTCCATATTCTAAATAGCGAAGTTGTTCTAATTTTTCGGAGGCTTCCAGTGATTTCATAGGAAGTTTATAAAAATCTAACAAAGCTTGTTTTCTGAAAGCATAAATGCCAATATGTTGAAAATAATGAACCCCGACGTTTTTTTCTCTGGGATACGGAATTACCGAACGCGAGAAATACAACGCCAATCCGTTTTGATCTACAATCACTTTAACGTTATTTGGATTTTCTATAGCATCCCAATCTGTAATTTCACGCATCAAGGAAGCCAAGTCAATTTGTTTTGCATGATCGCTTTTAAAAACTTCTAAAACGGCAGCTAAAGGCTCTTTGTTAATAAAAGGTTCGTCTCCTTGAACATTCACAACAATATCTACATCCAAATGTTCCACAGCTTCTGCAATGCGATCACTCCCACTCTCATGTTCCTTTATACTCATTATCGCTTTTCCACCATTAGAAACAATTTCCTGAAAAATCAAATCGGAATCTGTCACCACAAACACATCATCAAATAATTTAGTGTTGACAGCTGCTTCATACGTTCTGGTAATCACTGTTTTTCCGCCTAAATCCTGCATTAATTTTGCCGGAAATCGGGTTGATGCGTAACGAGCTGGAATGACGGCGATGGTTTTCATTTATTTTGAGTTGCTAAGTTAGTAAGCATTTTAAGGTATAAACCTTTTAAACAATTTTATACCAACAAAGAAAATAAAAACAACTAAGATAATTGCTAAAACGGGAAGAAATATAGACACAAAAGACATGGCGGTTGCTGTTCCGGTTTCTACTGTGGAAAGGAGTGGATTGCCCAAACCTCCCGTAGTTGTTGTAGAAGCCAAACGTGTTGCTGCTGTAGATGAATTGATTACTGCCGCAGTTCCGCCTCCTGCAATGATGGCCAACCCCCAAGTTAACATCGGACTTAAATCAGCCAAAGTAGAAGCCATGGCTATCGTTCCTGCAATCGTAGCCAATGGAATAGCTATGGAATCGAGAATATTGTCAACAAACGGAATGTAGTAAGCCAAAACTTCAACAAGCATGGCTATTCCTAATGTAATTAAGGCTGGCGTTTCTCCTAACCATTGCCAAGAATCATTTATTGGAATCCAATTTAAATTTGACGCTAAACTCAAAATAAATAAAGGAATAAAAACCCTGAATCCGGCAGAAGCTGCCAATCCAATTCCCAAAAAAATACTCAAAAAAGTTTCCATCGTTACCATAACTCAAATTTATTCAAAATTTTCATCTTTAAATCCTATAAGATATAATTTTTCTTTGGCTCGAGTAATTGCGGTATACAACCATCTGATGTAATCCCTGTCAATTCCATCCGGCAAATAGGGTTGTTCTACAAACACATTGGTCCATTGACCTCCTTGTGACTTGTGACACGTTATCGCATACGAAAACTTTACTTGTAACGCATTGAAATACTCGTTCTCTTTCACTTTTTTTAATTTTTTATACATCGCCCCTTCATCTTCATAATCTTTCAATACCTCCTGATACAATCTATTGGATTGCTCTTGTGTTAATGATGGCGACTCACTGCTAATGGTATCCAACAATAAAATGGTTTCAAACGGTTTTTGATTCGGATAATCTACCATTCTGATTTTTACTTTGGCAAAATTAAATCCATACAATTCTTGAATTTTATGAATTTCTAAAATCTCAACAATATCACCATTGGCAATAAAAATGGCTTCATCGGAATCTTTCAACCAGAAATAATTATTTTTTACCACCATCATTAAATCTCCTGTTGAAAGTTCAGAATCCCTAAGAAGAATTTGCGTTCGAATTTGTTGGTTGTATTGATTGGCTCTTTTGTTGGAACGAACAATAAACGTTGTTTCTTCCAAACCATTATTACTATAGGAAGAATGAATCGCATCTTGAATTTCATAACCGTCCGTTAAACGAACAATATCTTTGAATCCTTTCAAATTGAACGCAAACGAATTAATTTCAAAACCCTCCAACACTTCCCTTAAATTAGTTGCATTAAATAAAACACCGGAGTTTACTTCCTGACGCATGACTTCATCTAATTCTAAATGATGTACTTCTTTATTATAATACATCCGTAAGGTATCTTCTGCTAAAGCCGGACTGATGGTCAAATTCACAGGAGGAAGCTGAGCGGTATCCCCTATCAAGATCAATTTACAATTATCACCCGAATACACATAAGAAAGTAAATCGTCCAACAGCGAATTGCTCTGACTGTTTTTCGAATCTTGTGGTGCATCCGAAATCATTGAGCTTTCATCTACAATAAATAGCGTGTTTTTGTGTTTATTTTGTTGTAGCGTAAAACTAATCCCACCTGACGGATTCTTTTTTGGAAAGTAAATCTTTTTATGAATAGTAAATGCGGGCTTTTCGGAATAATTAGCAATAACCTTTGCTGCTCTTCCGGTTGGAGCCAACAAAACAAATTTTCTATTTATAAATTGCAGTTGGTTTACTAAAGTTGAAATTAAGGTTGTTTTTCCCGTTCCGGCAAATCCTTTAAGGAGAAATAATTCGTTTTTTGACTCGCTTGTAGCAAAAATTGCAATTTTTTGAAAAAAAATATCTTGCTTTAAAGTAGTTTGAAAAGGGAAATTTTTATGTAAAATACTGTAAAACAAGGATGAATCCATTTTGTCTAATTTTAAGAAATTATTAAAATTCAAATATACATATGAAATTTGCGGCAAATGCTTTTGAGAAAAAAAAAAAATTGTAGATTTGCCATATAGACTAAATAAATTTTCTAAAAAATGATAACATTCATTATTATTGTAGTTGTTCTTATTCTTGCCATTTTAGGGTTGGTAAAATTTATCGACAAAAAGGTAAATTCAAAAGTAAAGCCGGTAATTTCTATTGCTCTTTGGCTTATTTCAGCAGTTTTCGCTTATTTAATTTATCAATCCATTCAGGCTCCTATCAAGTTTGATAAACTTAAAGAAAAAAGGTTTCAAGCTGCAGTAAACAAAATGATTGACCTTAAAGCTGTTCAATTGGCTTACAAATCAATCAACGGTAAGTACGCTGACAACTTAGACACCTTAGTTGCCTTTATTGAAAATGAGAAATTTGTCATCCTTGAACGTAAAGATACTTCGATTGCAGATATCAAAAAAAATAGAGCTTTTGGCTTGAGTGTGGGTTCAGATGGTGTTGGAGGTTATTTTAAAGATACGGTTAAAGTTAGAGAAATCGGCAAAGTAAGTATCAAAGACTCTTTATTTAAAGATTCTGATCGATACAAAAGATTAAACATAGTTCGAGTGGACGGTATTGAAGCTACAATTGATTTAAAATCAGGTTTTATTGATAGAAATGATGCTAAAGTTCCCGTATTTGAAGCTAAACTTAACAAAGCTGATTTGTTGAAAGACCAAGATCAAAGCTTAGTAAAGAGAGAAAAAAATGTAGTTTCAGTAGATGGTATTAATGGTGAATTTATTATGTTAGGTTCATTAGAAGAAGTTAGTATGTCAGGAAACTGGCCAAAAAAATATGGTAATAACGAATAATACAATCACCGACAAAAATTACAAAAGGCTGTCCATTCAGATTTCACTGAATGGGCTTTCTTTTTGTTGCCGTGACCTATTGAACAACGCAATTACTTCCTATAAAGAAATTGATTTTAAAAAATATCCTAAGACCTATTCCATTGAGAATTGTCTATGGAAAACATTTTTAGATGAAAATGATTTAACCAAAAACTATGATGAAGTCGTGGTACTTCATGATAACACTTTAAACACCTTTGTCCCCCTTCCCCTATTTGATGAGGAATACAAAGGAAGTTACCTGCAGTATAACACCAAAGTTTTTGAAACCGATTATTTTACTTTTGATCCCATCAAAAATTATGATATGGTCAATGTTTATGTGCCTTATGTCAACATCAACAATTATTTGATTGACCAATTGGGTGCTTTTGAATACTTACACAGTTCCAGTATTTTAGTCAATAAACTTTTAGAAAACTCTAAGAACGACGAATCGGTTACTATGTTTATTCATTTTATGCACAATCATTTTGAAATTGTTGTCATTCAAAATCAAAAATTATTATTATTCAACACTTTTGAATTCAATACGCCTGACGATTTCATCTATTATTTATTGTTTACCGCAGAACAACTGCATTTAAACCCCGAATCGTTAAAACTTAATTTATTAGGTACTATTAATGAAGATGATGAATTATATAAAAAAGCCTATAAATACATTCGAAATGTTTCTTTGTATGAAATAGATATAGATGCTAATACTACTTTTTCAGCTGAGGAAAGAAGAAAAAACTTTATCCTTTTTCATTCATGAGAATCATTTCCGGCAAATACAAAGGCCGAAGAATTGCAGCTCCCAAAAATCTTCCCGTTAGACCCACTACGGATATGAGCAAAGAAGCGTTGTTCAACATTCTGAACAATCACTTTAATTTTGCTTCGTTAAAAGTATTGGATTTGTTTGCCGGAACCGGAAACATCAGTTATGAGTTTGCTTCAAGAGGTAGCGAACCCATTATTGCCGTTGACGGAAATTATGGCTGTGTTTCTTTTATCAAAAAAACAACAGATGCATTTGAGTTCAACATCACCGCCATTAAAAGTGATGTTTTTCAATTCTTAGAAAAAACTAAAGGAGATTTCGATATCATTTTTGCCGATCCTCCTTATGATTTAGACCAAGCAAAATTTGAAAAAATCAACGAACTGGTTTTTCAAAACGAACTACTCTCCGAAGACGGTATGTTGATTATTGAACATTCAAAACACACCAAATTAAATCACCTACAGCATTTTTCTTTTGAAAAAGCCTATGGTGGTTCTGTTTTTACCTTTTTTGAAATTGAAAATGAAACGGATGACGACTTTGACGAAACCGACGATAGTGAAGAATAAATTCCAAATCCTTTTAGCACTTAGCTTTTTATTGCTTTTAAACTCCTGTTATTTTCCGTCTTATCGTGCTGTGGCAGAAACCGGTTTGTATGATATTTCGTTTACCGAAGGCAAATGGTTTTTAAATTATGTCACCATTGATGGCAAACCCTTTTCTGATTTCTCGAACTATTCCGAAAAAGAGTTACAAAATTGTTTGAACGATTCGCTTTACTTAAGTTACGGAAAAAGGAAATCCATTTACAATGTTCCTATCTTAACAGCAAAAAATTCAAAAGAAAGTTTATCGCTTTTAAGAGCCACAAACACGATTGATTATGTGATTCAAATTACAGGTTCTATAGGTGATAACGACATCAGTGGCATCAACATTAAACCGATGAAAAATGCAGAAAAATCAACTGCTTCTATCACATTCAAAGTGTATGAAGTAGCGACTGAAAAAATAATTTATTCCCACACCACCTCAGGTGAAATTGTAGTTGAAAACAATCGAGAAGATGTGCTTTTTGGTAAATCAACCCAAACTATTTTGAAAAAATGTTTGGAAAAAGGCATGACACAATTCAAAAAAAGTGGTGGTTGTAGATAAAGAAGTTTAAAACCTCTCCATTACAACCACCTTTATTATTATGAACTACTATTCTAGATATAATAGAAAGCTTTACATTTTAATTCACAATCAATTTAATTGTTTTTTGTCCTTCATTGTTACTCAATTTAAGAATGTAAAGTCCTGTTTGATCTAAATCAAAAGACACTTCAGAAGAAATAGCTTTTATTGATTTCACTAAAGCACCTGTAACAGAATAGACTAAAATAGTTGATTCTGTGTCAATATTATTTAAGTAAACTGTTTTGTCTTTTACATAATAATTGATGTTGGACAATGTTGTGTCTTGCACATTTAATAACAATAACCAATCAGCCATTGACATTGTAGTGTTAACTGTCGCACCGTTGACTTCAATTTTATAAATTCCAAATCCATTTGTATCACAATAAATAAATATTCTTTTTGCACCATTTGTATTGTTTGCTTCTAAAATGAATGCTCCCGGATTACTGGAATTTGGAGCACTTGCAAGAACATTCTCTCCATCGCTAATAAGAAGCGTTCGATTAGACGTGTTTTGCTCTCTTGCCCAAACCGTTATGGTGCAGTTACCTGAAACATCAAAAAAGAAAAACCGCATGGCTGGCAAAGCTCCAACGGCAACTGAACCGCCATTCATATTTGCTCTTCTGCCTGATTGAAACCCATCAGAAAAAGTAGAAGCTCCGGTAGATTGAGATGAGAAATTGTTTGATGTAATGTGGCCAAATCTACCTAAATGATCCACAATATCTTCTGTTCCACCCGGAACTCCTGGAAAATTATCCGGTAAGATGGTCATGTTTGTTAAAAAATTCCAAACTTTTGTTTGAGCTTCTGATGTCATCACACATAAAAGTGTCAATAAACTAAAAAGTAATTTTTTATTCATAATGTTTTATTTTTTAATTGTAATCGATTACGTAAATTTAATAAATTATTTTAATTAGTAACATTTTTTGTGATATTAATTTTTTTTATGACAAAATAAATGCAATACTTCAATAATTCTAACATAAAATGAAAGAATTAGTAGTGTATTATTTACCGAATAATTGTAGTAAAAAATGAATCTTTAGCATAGAAAGAGTAAAAAGATAAATTGAATAGAAGAATTGAGAAAGTGTACTTTCAAACTGTATCCTTAAAAAAAGCAGACCTATAAGCCGGATTCTGTATTCGCCGAAACGAACCCTTATCATTTATCTTGCCAAGCCATTACTGACTTGATCTAGCTGCCTACCCTTCAACATCGAACGAGTAGCTCTTATCCGCCGAAACGGAGCGTTGATATACATGGCATTGCACCGCATAGAGTTTACCTGGTTTCACTACAGCCGAACTGTACATACTTTCTGTTGCACTGGTCCTCATTCGCCGAAGCGAACGGACGGGAGTTACCCGTTATGCTACTCTTTGGTGTCCGGACTTTCCTCCTTCGCCAAGGCGAAAGCGATAAGGCGGTCTGCGGGGCAAAGATACTTCTTTTTAAGGAATTGGAAATTGATTAGTAAGATATAGGTAAACAAAAAAAACTATCACAAACACTAAAGACATAGCGAAGTAAAAGAAGGCTAAAACCGGAACAAAAAGTAACGTCTTCAAAACCATTTTCTTAGCCGGCAAATGGAAGATGCGTTTCAGAAAATAAATGTGTAAAACAATGTAAACCAAAATAGAAATAATAGAATAATAATTTATTTGTGGTTTCACTAAAAGCAAAATAGGAATAGCCAAAAAAGAAATGATGGCACATTGCGAATACGTATAACCATAAATCACCAAATGCTCAGCATAATTGTACTGCTTCAAATTGTAAAAAACAATTTTAGACATCAATGCTATTATTGGTAAGGAAATCAAATAAATTAAGTTGTTATAATCGGCAACCTTTGCCATAACATCTTTCATATCTAGTTTGTCATTGGCTGCACCGTACTGCGAATAATCAATTTCACCAAAATAACCCCGAACCATCAATAAAGAAAAAACACCACCCATGGCAATTGCTAAAACGAAGTAAGAAATCGGATTCACATATTTTCCTCTCTCACCATTAATATACCCATTAACCACCGCCGAAGGATTGGAAAATAGTGTACGGAAAGTGACCACAAATTTGTTATCTAAACTTAAATAGCTATTTGACAAATCCGCTAAAATTTGTTTGATGGTGATGCGGTTTACCACTACTTTTCCACCACAATCAGAACAATAGTTTACCGCTGTTGAAAATTCGTTTTGACAATTTTTACAATGCATGGGTTTAAATTTTATTTAAGTATTGATTTACAAATGGTTAATTTCTGAATTTATCATCATCACTAATTATGGAACATAATTTATTTTACCAATTACAAGATGTCTTAATACTAATATTATTTTTCAAAATATTTGAATCTATTTTTTCTCTTATTAAAATCCATATTTTATTGTTTTTTTTAACATAGTCCATTTTCAATTTATTATCATCGACTAAGAAAAACAATTCTGAGTCAGGTAATTTACTTAAAAAAACAAGTGATGGTAAAGCACTTACATTATTACCATTACATAAAATTGAAATTTTACTAACCACATTTTCATTTATAAAATTATAGTTAGTTTCATCTATTTCAAAATAAAATTCTCCATTATTAAAACAATATATTGGATTATTGATTATTAAATCTTTACTATCTCTAGTGTGTAAGATAATAACTAAATCGTCATTTTTTTCTTTACATGAAATTATTAAACTATTACTTATTATTATAAGTATTAAATTTAACCTCTTTATTGCCTTCATTGTAACATAATTTATTTACTTTATCTAAAGTTGAAACTTCGAGTTTTAACATACTTCCCCGATCCCCCCACTGCCGCACGAATTCCTTCGTGTGGCCCACGCTTACGCTTGTGTCTCGCTCGTGCAAACAATCAAATTCCTATCCTTTTTGACAAGAGACCTTTAATACCTCCTTCAAATCTACTAATTCATCAAATAACCTAATTTCAAATTATATACCTTTAACTCATCCTCAAACATAAAAAGTACACAACATTAGTGTATCTCAATTTTTCTCTAAAGTAAAAAAAAATACTTTGTACTTTTGAAAAAAAATCAGCAATGAACATCAAATTAATTGCCATTGGTAAAACCGACAATAAGAATTTACAAACTTTAATGGAGGAATACCAAAAACGGTTGTCCTTCTACATCAAGTTTGAATTGGAAGTTATACCCGATTTGAAAAATGCAAAAAACCTTTCGGAAGACCAGCAAAAAGAAAAGGAAGGCGAACTGATTTTAAGCAAGCTCACTCCTACGGACTATTTAATACTACTGGATGAAAACGGAAAATCCTTCAGCAGTATGGAGTTTTCCGCCGAATTACAAAAGAAAATGAATGCCGGTATTAAAACGTTAGTTTATGTAATCGGTGGTCCCTATGGTTTCTCTGAAAAAGTGTATCAAAAAGCCAATCAAAAAATGGCATTATCAGCCATGACGTTCTCCCACCAAATGGTGCGTTTATTTTTTATTGAACAAGTATACCGAGCTTTTACCATTCTTAAAAACGAGCCCTACCACCATCAATAACAATTGCAATCCGGTAACTTCTTTTTATTGTAAATAAAATGGGTTGTGGCAATTTGTGTCGTTTCATTTTCCAATTCCGTTAGCAACACTACATTGGACAAATAGGTATCAAAAGATACTTCCTCATCAAAATTCAAGTATATCAAATTCCGTTTTCCTTCCCCCGAAAATGCGATATAGTCTTTTAGAAAAGCTAACAATTCGCTTTGGCTCACTTCATTTCCGTCAACAGTAATGGACTTGTCTTGCTTAAAGTTGATGTAATACGTTTGAAAATGCATGTGGTACTCCGGATTTTCTTTCACATAAATACTTGAAAAATAAGAATCATAGGTATAACTAATCGATTTAAAGGAAATAAAAGCTAACGACCGCTGAATACTATCGGTATAGGAATAATAATTGCCCGCAATATCTTCCGTATGAACATCATCGTTTTTGCGTTTGTTTTGTAATTTGATTATTTGCGGAATTGCCAATCGCAACGGCAAACGCTTGTCCACATTAAAAACCCAGTTGGTAGTACTAATGGTATTGTTTCGATTCACTTGCACCATCGTATCTTTGTCTTTCACTTCAAAAAACAGATACACCGGTGTGTGATCCACCATCGTAGAATCAATAGTTCGACTGGCTTTGGCTAACTGAACATCTTTTTTGCAACCCATCATTGCAAAAGCAAGAATAACTAAAAAACTAATTCGCATAATTTATTGTAATAAAGTAACTAATTTGACACATTCAACGGCTTCTTTTACATCGTGAACTCGGAGTATTTTGGCTCCTTTCAACAACGCAGCTGTATTTAAAACAGAGGTGCCGTTCAAAGCCAACTCGGGGGTGGTTGCTAAGGTTTTATATATCATTGATTTTCGGGAAACGCCAATTAATAGGGGCAATTCAAAAGCAGCAAACAGCTCCAGCATTTTCAGCAACTCAAAATTCTGTTCCACTGTTTTTGCAAATCCGAATCCCGGGTCAATAAGTAAATCGTTAATCCCCAATTTTCGAGCTTCCAAAATGCGTTCTGAAAAATAAAAAAGTACGTCTTTCATTAAATCATCATACTGCGTTAAAGTAGTCATGGTTTGTGGCGTGCCTTTCATGTGCATCATGATATACGGAACTTGATAATGAGCCACCACTTGCATCATGTTGACATCCAACATTCCTGCAGATATATCATTAATCAAAGCCGCTCCGTTTTCCAAAGCTATTTTGGCAACTTCACTTCTAAAGGTGTCGATGGAAAGTAGCGTTTCCGGAAAATGCTTTTGTAGCAATACCAAAACGGGCAACAAGCGTTCAATTTCTTCTTTTTCTGAAATCAAAGCCGCATTCGGTTTGCTGGAATAAACACCAATGTCTATAAAATCAGCTCCATCAGTCACCATTTTTTCTACATGATTCAGAATGGCATTTTCGTTGGAATAACGTCCACCGTCATAAAATGAATCAGGCGTAACGTTCAAAATACCCATTACTTTTGGGGTGGCCAAATCGATAAGTTTACCGCGACAGTTTATTAACATCTCGTTTGAAAAAAGGATTTAAAAAGTAGCTCGTTCTTTTACTTAAAATTGTATTTTTGAAAAACTATTACAAATATACAATCAATAATGAGTAACACGGCACAAGAATACGACAAAGTCATCGCCATTTGCAGAGATTTATACAGCAACAAACTAAAAGATTACGGGAGTGCTTGGCGTATATTGCGATTGCCTTCACTAACCGACCAAATTTTTATAAAAGCACAACGCATCAGAAGTCTTCAGGAAAACAGCTCCCGAAAAATTCAAGAAGACGAAACCGGAGAATTTATCGGCATTATCAATTATTCCATTATGGCTTTGATTCAATTGGAGTTAGGCGTGGTGGACCAACCCGATTTAAACCGCGAAGAAGCTCTTTCGCTTTACGACGCAAAAATCAAATTAACCAAACAATTAATGGAAGATAAAAACCATGATTATGGAGAAGCTTGGCGTGACATGCGGGTAAGTTCTTTAACCGATTTGATTCTGCAAAAACTATTACGCGTAAAACAAATTGAAGACAACAAAGGAAAAACACTCGTATCAGAAGGCATTGACGCCAATTACCAAGACATGATTAACTATGCGGTATTTGCTTTGATTCATTTGGGTTTTCACAATAAATAAAAACACGTTTGGAATTGTCGCATTGACAAATTAACTAATTGACACATAAAAAATGAAGTTACTTACACAAATTTCCCGAATACTCGTTGGTGTTTTATTCATCATCTCCGGATTAATTAAGTTAAACGACCCCGTTGGTTTTTCGTTTAAACTGGAAGAATATTTTGCAGAAAACGTACTGAATGTCCCTTTTTTTATTCCCTATGCCTTATTGATTGCCGTTGTGGTGGTCATCTTTGAAGTAGTACTGGGAATCATGTTGTTAATTGGTTTCAAAACCAAATTCACGGTTTGGAGTTTGTTGTTAATGATTGTGTTTTTCACGTTCCTTACCTTCTACTCCGCTTATTTCAATAAGGTTACCGATTGTGGTTGTTTTGGCGATGCCTTAAAACTAACTCCTTGGGAATCGTTCACCAAAGACATTGTCTTGCTGGTGCTAATTTTAATTTTATTTTTCAATCAAAAATACATCCAACCACTTTTTAATAAATTAACCCAAAACGGAATCGTTTTCTTGGCTTATGCAGGATGTTTGTTCTTTGCTTACCATGTGTTGATGCACCTTCCTGTGAAAGATTTCAGAGCGTATAAAGTGGGTACCAACATCAAAAAAGGAATGGAAATTCCCGAAGGTGCGGAAAAGTCCGAATTTGAAATGGTCTTCATTTACAAAATCGATGGCGTAGACACCGAAATCAGTTATGATGAAGTTATGGCAGGAAATGTTCCTGAAAATGCCGAGTTCGTTGACCGAAAAGACAAGTTAATCAAACAAGGATACGTTCCTCCAATCCACGATTACACTATGGAACTTGATGGCTCTGATTATACCGAAGAGTTATTGGAAGAACCAAAGCTTATCCTTTTAATCTCCTACGATTTAGCAAAAGCGGAAGCATCGGGAATGGCTTTATTGGAAGAGTTCCATCAAAAGGCCTTGAAAAAAGGCTACAAAGTAATTGGTATGACCGCTTCTGACCAGCCGTTGATTGAAAAAGCTCAAAAGCAACACAACCTTACGTTTGATTACTATTTCTGTGATGCTACTACGCTAAAAACTATTGAAAGAGCTAATCCGAGTATTGTTGTTCTGGAAAAAGGAACCATAGTGGAAAAAAGACATTTCAACGACATTGACAAAGTAAATTTAAAATAAGATGAAACCCATTTTCACACTAGGAAACATCATCGCTTCCTTGTTCATGATTTATATTGGCATTCGTTTGCTGACCATTCATGAACAAAGCGACTTTTTACCTAAATATGTTACCATTATTTTAGGGATTCTTATTTTATTTTTAGCGATTGGAGGTTTGATTGCACGAACAGTAAATCATTTTAAAAAAGACAAACAACCTTGATTCGTTATTTGTTTCATAAAATCGGTTATGCGTTACTCACCCTTTTTGGGGTGATTACCGTAATCTTTTTTCTGTTTACCGTGTTACCCGGCGATCCGGCTCGAATGATGCTGGACCAAAACGAAAACTCCGAACAATTGGCGTTAGTAAAAAAGAAATACGGTTTCGACAAACCCGTGATGACACAATATTTATATTACCTAAACGACTTGTCGCCCCTTTCCTTTCACAGTAAAAACGAATCCGATTACACCTTTTTAGCTGAAGGAAAATACAACGCCCAAAAGCTAGTAACCATCAGTGCTACCACCTTAGCAATAAAAACCCCTTACTTGAGAGAAAGCTTTCAAAAAAGCGGAAAAAAAGTAACCGCCGTTATCGGCAACACCTTACCCAACACATTTGTACTAGCGGTTTTTGCCATTGTCATTGCTATAGTTGTTGGTATTTTTCTCGGAATTATTTCAGCACTTTACAAAGACACGCTGCTCGACCGTATGATTGCTTTATTGAGTACCCTAGGTATGAGTATTCCCTCCTTTTTCAGTGCCATTCTTTTTGCGTGGTTGTTTGGTTTTGTGTGGCACCACTACACGGGACTCAACATGACCGGAAGTTTATACGAAGTCGATGATTTTGGCGAAGGAAGCACCATCCAATGGAAAAACATCCTACTACCGGGAATTGTGTTAGGCATACGTCCATTGGCAGTTGTCATTCAATTGATGCGAAATTCCTTATTAGAAACATTCGGACAAGACTACATCCGAACCGCCAAAGCCAAAGGACTAAACACCTACCAAATCATCAAAACCCATGCCTTAAAAAATTCACTAAACCCTGTTGTAACAGCCATCTCCGGTTGGTTTGCCTCGATGTTAGCAGGAGCCGTTTTTGTAGAATACATTTTCGGTTGGAACGGTTTAGGTAAAGAAATTGTAGAAGCCTTAAACAATTTGGATTTACCTGTTATCATGGGCTCTGTGATTGTTATTGCCACAACCTTTGTTGTCATCAACATCCTTGTTGACATGATCTACGCTTACCTTGACCCTAAAATTAGATTGTTTTAATTTTTTTTTACCACATAAAGACATAGTTTATGATAACTCAAAAATATTTAGATGAATTGACTTATGAGGTTATTGGTTCAGCAATAGAAGTTCACAAATTTATGGGTAGAGGTTTGTTAGAAAGTGTTTATCATCAATGTCTTGTGGAAGAGTTAAAACATAGAAATATAAATTTTATAACAGAGATGAAAGTTCCGGTAATTTACAAGTGAAAATCATTAGATTTAAATTTCAGATGTGATTTGTTCGTTGAAAATTGTCTAGTAGTTGAAATCAAATCGATTGTTGATATCAATAAAGTTATCGAAGCTCAACTTTTAAATTATATGAAACTATTAAAGGCACCAAAAGGAATTTTGATTAATTTTAATTGTAGTAATATTTTTAATGAAGGACAAAAAACATATGTCAATGAATATTTTAAAAAACTACCACAATAGTAATTCTGTCAAAAATCATATTAGATTTCGTTCTAAGTTTGTTTAAAAGTATTTTTAACCACATAGAAACATAGTTTTTCATAGTTATTGAAGACGCTTCGCTCAATTAGAGTAACACATAGTAAGCTATTCGAAACCAAGCATTGGCTCTATGACCTTTTGTCCTATGTATCTATGTGGCTTAATTTTTTTGTTGTTTATTTTTTCTTTAACCACATAGCGTCATAGTTATTCATAGTTGTTGAAAATACTTCACTCAGTTACAGGTAAACACAGCTATGAGAAACCAAGCATTGGTTCTATGTCCTTTTTTCCTATGTATCTATGTGGCTTAATTTTTTTGTTGTTTATTTTTTCTTTAACCACATAGCGTCATAGTTGTTCATAGTTGTTGAAAATACTTCACTCAGTTACCGGTAAACACAGCTATGAGAAACCAAGCATTGGTTCTATGTCCTTTTTTCCTATGTATCTATGTGGCTTAATTTTTTTGTTGTTTGTTTTTTCTCTAACAACATAAGAACACATAGTTGTTCATAGTTGTTGAAAATACTTCACTCAGTATACCGGTAAACACAGTTATGAGAAACCAAGCATTGGTTCTATGTCCTTTTTTCCTATGTATCTATGTGGCTTAATTTTTTTGTTGTTTATTTTTTCTTTAACCACATAGCATCATAGTTGTTCATAGTTGTTGAAAATACTTCACTCAGTTACAGGTAAACACAGCTATGAGAAACCAAGCATTGGTTCTATGTCCTTTTTTCCTATGTATCTATGTGGCTTAATTTTTTTGTTGTTTGTTTTTTCTCTAACAACATAAGAACACATAGTTGTTCATAGTTGTTGAAAATACTTCACTCAGTTACCGGTAAACACAGTTATGAGAAACCAAGCATTGGTTCTATGTCCTTTTTCCAATGTAGCTATGTGGTTCAATTTGTAATCAATCATGCTCCTTGTTAAACCCACCTTCATGAAGTAGCCATTTCAAAAATCATAATCTTAGTGTCTTCTTTTCTTCGTGGCAAAAAAAATTCTACATTTTCGTTGTAAAAAACCCATTAATTTATATTTTCTTTATACCTTCATAATCGAACTTTAATTAAATTTGTAAATAAAAAACATGAAAAAAATAATCTTCGCACTTTGCCTCTTACTCGGAATTACCTCCTGCACAAAAGCCCAAAAAACAGAATTCTCCCCTGAAGCCCTAGCCGAAGAAATGCTCACGCAAAATGGAGAACAAATCACATTTGAAAAAATTTTAAAAACCTATCAAGGCAAAACCATCGTCATCGACATTTGGGCTTCCTGGTGTCCTGATTGTATCAAAGGTATGCCTAAAGTAGAAAGCTTACAAGAGCGTTTTCCCGAAGTAGTTTATGTGTTCTTATCCTATGACAAAACCCCGGATACCTGGGCAACAGGTATTGAAAAATACAACGTAAAAGGCGAACATTATTTAATTCGCTCCAACTGGAAAGGCGGTGGCTTTAAAGATGCAATTGACATTGATTGGATTCCGAGATACATGGTCGTAGATCCAACAGGTAAAATAGCCTTATACCGTGCCATTGAAGCCGATGATGAAAAATTGATTGAAACACTTAAAAACCTAAACTAATGAGACAACGTATTGTAGCCGGAAATTGGAAAATGCACAAAAACGCTGAAGAAACAGAAGATTTACTCAATGAATTGATACAAGCCATACCGACAGACTGCGAAACCCGTGTGATTGTGGCACCCACATTTATCAATTTGGCAGCTGCGGCAGATCATTTAGAATTTACCAACATTGAAGTTGCGGCACAAAACATGCACCAAGCAGAAGGTGGTGCCTTTACCGGCGAAATTTCAGCCAACATGCTAAAAAGCGTAGGCGTTTCTACAGTTATTCTAGGCCATTCCGAGCGTAGGGCCTATTTTCATGAAACAGATGCATTGTTAGCCAACAAAGTAGATACCGCTTTAAAACACGAAATGGAAGTTATTTTCTGTTTTGGTGAAGAATTAAAAGACCGCTTAAACGGCAACCATTTTAATGTTGTAGAAAACCAATTGAGAGACGGCTTATTTCATTTGAACGCCGCAGCTTGGAAGAACATTATTTTAGCCTATGAACCCGTTTGGGCCATTGGCACCGGCGAAACCGCAACACCGGAACAAGCACAAGAAATGCATGAATTTATTAGAAATACCATCAATAAAAACTACGGTAATGCCGTTTCAGAAAACGTTAGCATTCTTTACGGAGGAAGCGTAAAACCGGATAATGCCGCCGAGATATTCTCTAAACCCGATGTAGACGGCGGACTCATTGGAGGTGCCGCTTTAAAAAGTGAAGATTTTACAAAAATTGTATTGGCATAAAATAGATTACTTATAAACTATAAATCCTGTTCTTCTGGACAGGATTTTTTTATTTAAAATAAATCACGGTTTATCATGCGAAGTTCACCTATTCTCTTGTTCTAAAATTGCTTTAATTTTCTCGCAATCCCGATTAATATCGGGAGCAAAGACGCAAAGCGATAACTTTAAATTCTCGCAGCTATTCAAGTAACCATATACCTTCAACCCTAAAAATAATTACACAAAGCCTCACCAGTATCGTCTCCCCCTCCTTTGGAGGGGGCTGGGGGGAGGATAACAACAAAAAAAAGCCATTACATCACTGCAACGGCTTTTTCTGGAATTAAAAATCAACACTCTTATTATTTTGGCATCACAACAGAATCAATCGCATGAATAACACCATTTGAAGCAGCAACATCTGCAATAACAACAGTAGCAGTACCACCATTTGCATCTGTTAAAACTACATTTCCACCAACTAAACTCAACGTGATTTTTCCACCTTGAACCGTAGTAACTTCAAACTTACCGTTATTAGAATTAATAGCATCAATTACTGCAGCCGCTTCAAATTTACCGGCTACCACATGATAAGTCAAAACCGCAGTCAATTTATCTTTACTTTCCGGTTTCAAAAGCGATTCCACAGTTCCCGCAGGTAGTTTGTCAAACGCAGCATTGGTTGGAGCAAAAACAGTAAATGGACCTTCGCCACTCAATGTCTCTACTAAATTAGCAGCTCCTACAGCAGCAACTAACGTACTAAAATCAGCATTTGCTGAGGCAACACCAACAATATTCGGCGTTTCTTCTACAACTACAGCTTCTTCTACTAGTTCTTCTGCTGTATCAACCGTTTCTTCATTTTTCTTTTCACCACAAGAAGCCATCATAGCTCCTACTAATGACAACATGGTTAAGGATTTAATTAATTTCATTTTTGTTTTTTTTAAATTAGTATTTATTTCCAGTAAAGATACATTTTATCAAACAATTGTTTAACTAAATTAACAAAACATTAAACAAAGTAATAGAAGAAATAGAGCTATAGGTGTAATGCAAGTTAAGAAATGGTCTACACTTGGTGAAAAACCCTGAGATACGCTCAAAAATTTATGAAAGAGGATTAAAACCTTCATGAAACACTGTGAAACAAAAAGTACAGACGAAGATCTCTACCTATAATCGTAGTCCCCGCATATTTTCGAGTCAAAAAAAATCCGTCCTCATCTGTTTCAATCCGTCCAATCCGTGGCAAAAAAATACGCAGGCTTATCCTAACATAACCTATTCCTTCACCCCCAAACTCCGATCATAAACCCCCGGCCTCGCATGATCGCCTTCCTCAAAATCAAAAGATACATAACGAATCCCTTTCAATTCTGTAAACGAATACGTCGTTGTCACCATAAAACTTTCCGCTCCCATCGAACCCATTTGCTGCGTCAATACGGTACTATTTGGAATGGATACATAAGCCGTATCATTTGAAGTCCGAATAAACTGCACCTGAACTTTCGGCCAAGAAGTATTTATGATTTCCTCAATCGCCTTTCCCGTCAAGGTCGTATTGTCAACCTGCCGCAATTGCTTTAAACCAAGTTGCTGAGTTTGCTCATTGTAATCATACGTCCATATCGCTGCTGTGGCATCAAATACCACCGATGGCTCGGAACTGACTGCCTCAGATTCCTCCACAGTAGCAACAACCGAATCATCTTGCTGTTTCTTAACACAACCAAGTAGCACTAAAAAGAGTCCGAATAAAATTAATTTTGTTTTCATACTGTGTGTGTTTTTTAGTGAACAATGTCGACAAAACAGGTCTGTAACTAACGCTTTCTTTCTCTCAACAATCCGAGCATTTGACCAATTCCTATACCAAAATACGTCCTGTCTTTGTTAATTTGCAGCATAGGCGACAATGTTAGTCCGTAAAACCGCGAGAAAGGAAATTCTATTTTAGGATTTAGGATGAGACTTACGGTGTTATATTTACTATAATTCCAAGAATAATTTTCTCCTAAAAAGCCACTATCATTGACTCTTTCCCAATTCTCAGGTTCTCTGATAACTGTATAACCAATTCCAAAAGAAGCATTCAATCGGATTGTTCCCTTTTTGTTGAGTTTATAAATTCTTCCAACACCTATTTGATAATTTTCCATTTGATCATAGGGATTGTCCAATCCAAAAAGAAAAATACTTGATAATCCCGAGGAATAATCATCCGGTTGTGATTTTGGTTTTCGCAGGTTTCCGGTATAACCCACTTTGAAGGAGTACTTTTCTTGATAGACATAATTCAAGTTCATGTCAAAACCGATATAATTACCCAAATTCAATTCGCCCGTAGTATAAATAGCATTATTTACATCAAACTGTGCAGTTACACTGGAGATGCTAATCAAAAATGATAATAGTAGTAATAATTGTTTCATAATAATCGTAATGTGACTCCTAGGTTAGTATACATAGATGCGTTTCCTACTATAGAGTTGCTTACTAAATTACTAATTCTAACAAAAAAATACAACTCTCGGTTTTAGACTTCATATCAAGAATAAAAAACAACCTCCGTTCAACAAGAGTTTACTAATCGGCTTTGCAAACCCAACAAAACGCTAACTTCTCACAAATACCTTATAACTCCGCTTGAGCTGCTTTACTGTGTTTAGAAGCTCTTTCCTTCAATTGAATTCTAACATCAGACAAATAGCTGTAAATTATGTGATAACCTGGAATGTTATTGTCATCGCCTTCAATACTACATTCAATAGTATCAGTACTCCAAATCCATTTTTTACCATATTCAAAAGAAGTAGCACCATAAGCATTCTTCAAAATATAATATAGGCCAAATTCTTTTTGCGTTACAACATGAATTCGTTCAATCGTATCATTGGTGACATTTAGATAAATGAAAAGAATTTTAGCAGAACCAATAGTATCCGTCTCTTTTCCAACATAAACATAATTTGAACTTGAATTAAAACTCAATTTAAACAATGCTGAAGTACTGTTATCTTTCAATACAAATTCAGGATGATCCTTGATAGTTCCTCCTAATTTAATGTTCCTAAATCCATTTTGAGAACTCAAAAAATTGCAGTCTTGCGAAAAGAGAGTGGCACTAAACAATAAAAATGTCAAAACAAAAATGATTTTTTTCTTCATGATTCTAAAATAGTTACTAGTGTCTGTTTGTTTAAAATCCTATCTCCCAAACTGATTTTAATGAATTAAAAAGTAAATGTATTGGTTTATGTTTTACTAACAGAAATCACCCCGATAACTATGGTTTTACCAAGGGCTTACCTAAACATGACACTTTTACTGTTAACGTTACATAAATGGTTCATCGAATCACTTGAACCCCCGGAACACCAAACCGATTTTGGCAATCTACTTTATTTTTTTAATTCTGCTATTTGTTGTTTCGCAAATTCTATTGCTCTCTCGTCACCAAATTCAATGGTTTTCTCATAATACACAATTGCATTTTTCTTATCTCCTTTAAGTTTGTAGCCTTGTGCGATATTTGAAAGAACAATATAATCTTGTGGATTTAACTTTTCTGCTCTTAATAGAGGCTCAATTCCTTTATCATATTCTCCGGTCAATAAGTAGGTAATTGAAAGATTGGATAAGCTTACAACGTGATTTGGATAGTATTTAAGAGTTTCCTCGGCTATATTTCTCATATTTACCAGCAATTCATCCTCTCCGGTAGTATAAAGTTGCACTTGATAATCTTGTAATGAAGAAAGCAAAAAGTCTTTTCCGTTTTCTTTTTTTTCATTGTTAGTCCAAGTCCAATTATTGTAATTTATCGAGGAATATTGAATTGTTTTTATTATTTCTGAAGTGAAATTTTCCCAATCTGATACTAGTCCCAGTACATATATTTTCCCAAATCTCATATCAAGTCGATTTGGATAAAGTTGAATCCCTTCATCAATTTTATCAAGTCCTTTTTTTAATTCACTTTGGTCATAATGAATTTGACTTCCTAAATAGCCGGAGGTTTCGTTTAAGCTGTCTTTCAAAACAAGACTTTCTCCTTGGGGTGCTTCGCTGCTTAAAGCAAGAAGTTCCTTTCTGGACTTCCCAAAATGATAATTGAAGAAACTTGTAAAAAGTTCAGCATCTTTTGGATTTTCATGCTTCCATTGGGTTAAAACCTTTAATTGGTTAATAGTATCATTTTTCTTATAGTATTTTTTAAATTCTGATTGATAATCTTGACTAAATCCTATTTGAGAAATTAAAATCGCAATCAATATACCTACTATTTTTTTCATCCGTGCTTGTTTTGAAATTAGCATTAACATTATCCCTCCAAATATAAACAACTTCTCAATCCCTTTTAAAAATTAAATCAACGAGAGTTTCATTCATGCTTTTCAAGTCCAAAGAAAATCAAGCTTGTATTAGCGGTTTTTTTAATCACGCATATCCCATTCATCAATAAAACTACTTTTCTCAATTTCAGCTATGTCATTTGAAGACGGTTTTATTTCCGATCCGTCTTTGTCATAAAATTTCCATTGGTCGGTTACAAAACCAAACTTAATTTTAGCACCCCCTTCACAACTCGTTTTTTTATGTTTTTCACCAATTTGATAGGTTCCTTTGGCTTTTAAAGTTCCATTATCGTGATAGTAAACCCATTCTCCAATTTTGTAGCTGTAATATTCGTCACAAAGTCCACCTGTACAACATTGAATATAAGTACCCAATTTATAATTTCCAGAAGATTTCAGTTTTCCATTCTCATAGAATTCACTCCACAATCCAATTCGGTAAGAATTGTGTTCGGCGAAAAAAGCTTCAACATTACCTACATTTTTTACAAATCCGTTATTATAGTAGGTAACTTTAATGTTTGTTTGTGGCAAATCAGATGCCACTCTAGCCGATTTACAACTAAAAATTAAAAATAGAAATAGGAAGTAATATCGTACTTTCATTTGTGTTTAAATTGATTAAAACGATTCTCAGCTATAAACAATTAGCTCTTTTACTCCACTTTAAATGTTCCCTCTATTAAATCAAATCCTTCTTGGTTCTTTGAAATATCTTCTATAGCTTCTTGTTTTATTATTGAATAGGTGTTCTTACCTTTTACAAAAACATAAATTGTACCTTTATGTTCCAAACCAAATGTATTAAATTTGAAATCACTTGAAAGCGATGGGATTCCATTAAAATTGTTATCTCGAACGGATTGAAACTTTAAATCTTTTAATATTTTTTGTTGTTTATACTCCTCCTGTATAATTTCAAGATACTCTTTTGAATCCGGAATTTGGGTCACCCATGTAAGGGTGAGTAATCCACTAGCATCAAACCCTTCTTTTTCAACCGACAAATAATAGCCCGTACCATCTAAATCACCTTCTTCGGTTATGCTCCAACCTGACGGATAGGTAAAAGAAACACCGTCCCGTGAAAAATTCCCGCCGGGTTTTTCAGACCCACAACTAATTACTGCTATGAAAAAAACACTTACTATACTTTTCCAAAATTTCATAATGACTTCTTTTTTTTTTAAATTATCGCTAACGCTAGTTCGACTAAAAAACCTCATCCGAACCAACAAAAATTAATTATTAAGTATATATATTGGTTTTAACTTAATCTAAAACCTTTTTAAAAAGGCAATCGGTTTTCTTCAAATAATAAAAGTTCATTTAACAAACTCCTAAAGCCTCTGCATCAACACTTTGCTAGGAGGGTTTCTCACTCTGTTCAACAATCCCGACCTAGAGGGATTATTATTGCCTTTGCAAGCCCAACAAAACTCTAGCCATTGCTGGCTCAACTTTTTGTCAATAGTTAGGTCTAAATCGTTCAAATGATTGCCAATACTTGTCTTTGTAAATATCGTATTCAATTTCAAATTTGTTGTTGTCTTGTTGCGTTTGGAAAAATACTTTTGCAGGTTTACGAAAGTCTTTGCAGGCAAAATAAATATCTCGTTCGCCGTTTGCTGTTTGTCTGCCAATGTATAAATAACCGTCTTTGTCTGAAAGTTGTTGTAATATTCTTTCTTCAATTTCGTTTAAAGTTTGGTAGTCACTTTCATTAGGCATTCCGTTATTGTTACTTCCGTCATACTTAAAAGTAATTACAGCAATCCAAGGGTGGGAAGCCTTGCTATCCCAATTAAGAAGTTGGGTATTTATTACTGCAATTAACTTGTTTCCACTTTCTAATTCAGCTTCCAAAATGGAGTGTTCATCTTCACTTGTATCATAACGAACTCCGTCATATTTTTCAATAAATTCTTTTTGTCGCCAAGTCAAAAAGTCTTTGAGTTTAGCAATCGGAACAAGTTCCTTTTCTGCTTCTTTTTTGCCTATTATTTTAAGGTTGTCTATATTATTCACAAAGTCCAGTTCGCCCAAATAATTGTCTAAGAAAATATAAATTCCGTTTCCAATTTGTTGTTTATTTTCTTCTGTCTGCTCGTTGTGAATTATAGTGATGTCAATTTCATCTGGATAGTCAGAGTGATCGTTGGAATAGTAAAATATATTGTCGCTGTCAAATTTATATCCCGCCATATTAATCGCTACGTTTTCAATGTCTAAAGCAGGTTTAAGGGCTGTAAATTTCCAGCCGTTTATTTTCGGTGCTTGCTCAACAAGTTCTTCTATGAAAACAATGTTTTTCGTGTTGCCGTCTGCTGTCAATACTAATTCAACAGTATTGTCATCATACATTCCTGTTAAATAAAAATAACCCTCCTTTAGTTCAGCAAGTTTTGGCGAAAGTTTGTCAAAGAAGCCTTTTTCTATGTGTTTGTGGGATTTGACTACATTAAAAAATGTTTTTTCATTGTTTTGAAACCAATTCCAAAAGTCGCTGTAACTTTTAATTGGTATTTCTTTCTTTCCGAATATATTTTTTAAAAAACTCATTTGTCTGTTAAGTTAAATTTTAATGTGATGAGGTCTGTTAGCCTTGCCACCAACCTTATGGGACTAAGGAGGGTTTGGGACTAAATTAAGATTTATTTTTCGCTATAACTAAACAACCTCTCCCAGAAGTGTTCCCTCTAAAATAGCACTATGCTCTGCGAATGACTCTGACTTCGCAGCAAAACACTTCCTGTTTTTTAATTGCTTTCAACCGGTTATATTATTATTATCAAATATATAAATCTTGCCAACCTTTTCAAAATTACTAAAGCTTTTTCCTATACTTAACACTAATAAACAAATCAATAACTTCATAATCAAAAAACTAAAAAAACTAAAAAATCAAAAAAACGCAACACATTAAAAATGTACGTCAGCCCAAAAAGAACAATACCATCCTCAAGCAACCCTTAACCCGCAACCAGCAACATCAACCCCTTTTTCCTTCACCCTAACCGGCGTAAAAGTCCCATCCAACTCCTCAAAAGACTGCAACTCCACAATATAAAGCAACACCCCTCCTCCACTCGGCTCCACGGTCGGAAAAGAATACCGCAACAACCGCTTGCGGCCTCTTTCCATATGCCAATCGCCGGAACACAAGCGGCCTTCCATCGATGAAAAGTCATAATTAACCACATGCAATCGAATGCCCACATATTCCAATCCCCATGGTTTTTGAACAAGATCCAACCGCAACCGCCCCTTTTTCACCTCCGTAGTAAACACAAACCCACTATCCGGATTAAAAGAATAATCCTTGAGTTGCTTTCGCACTTCCTCTTGTTCAAAAGCGGTAGCCAACAAACGCTGACCTCGTTCGTGTTCCATATCATAAACCAATAGAGCCCGCATTTTCTTAGTAAGCGAATTCACCACCGCTAAATTGTTTTCTTTAGGTAAAATACCTGTCAATAGGTCCCGCAAACCTTTACAACTTTTAGAAACCCGACCAAACTCACTCGCATTGTGGCGACAATTCGCATACTTAGCCGACTTTTTTAACGCTTTACTCGTAAAACCACTTTGTGTTCGAAGGATGTACTCACCATCCATTTCATAGATCACTAAACCACCTCCCAATCGCTTAGGAATCGGATAACCGGTAGGGATAATTTTTGCCATTATTGTAGGTTTTAAATTTTTCGAATTCAACTCAGGTTTTCTTCGGGTTTTCTTCGGGTTTGGTTCGGGGTTGTGGTACCCCTTGTTAATAACTTATTCCAATCTATTTCCCAAAAATACATCCTTTTCCGAACCAATCCGCAAGTTATAGGCAAGTTATATCAACAACATAGTGAACAGTTGAAACCTTTTCCCCACCATAAAAGCAAGAATCACAAAAGAACCTTACTAGCAGGCAAAGCCGTACCAACCCCATACCAAAGCCGTACCAAAGCCGTAGTTGTGGTACCCTCTGTTAAAACTTTTTAGAAATTCAACCCGAAACCCGAAACCCGCAACTCGCAACCCACAACCCACCATTCCCAATAAATTCCCTACCTTTGCCAAAAAACAAAAACACATGGTTTCGTTTCACGAATTTGATTTACCAAAATCCCTGCAAAAAGCAATAGATGAGTTAGGACTAACAACCCCAACTCCCATACAAATCAAATCCATGCCGGTCATACTATCCGGCAGAGACGTCATCGGTATCGCACAAACCGGAACCGGAAAAACCTTTGCCTACCTACTTCCCATCCTCAAACAATGGAAGTTCATGA
This sequence comes from Flavobacterium orientale, assembly GCF_014638005.1. Classification (GTDB taxonomy): domain Bacteria; phylum Bacteroidota; class Bacteroidia; order Flavobacteriales; family Flavobacteriaceae; genus Flavobacterium; species Flavobacterium orientale. Next base: position 56,045 of record NZ_BMFG01000006.1, on the reverse strand, counting down.
AGTCAGACACCCCAAGAGTCCTGATACTCGTGCCCACAAGAGAACTGGTAGTTCAAATAGCCGGCGAAGTAGAAAAGCTAACCCAACACATGTCCGTTAGAACCCTTGGCGTTTACGGAGGGGTAAACATCAACACCCAAAAAACAGCCGTTTACCAAGGCATCGACATCCTAGTAGGAACTCCCGGCCGCGTCATGGACTTAGCCCTTGACAATGTTATTCGTTTTGATACCCTACAAAAACTGGTAATCGATGAATTTGATGAAATCCTTAACCTAGGATTTCGCTTTCAAGTCACATCCATTCTAACCATGTTAAAAACCAAACGTCAAAACATCCTCTTCTCTGCCACCATGACCGACGAAGTAGATGAAATGATAGAAGAATATTTCGAATTACCCGAAGAAGTCTCTTTAGCCCCATCAGGAACACCCTTAGAGAAGATCGAACAATTGGGATATAAAGTACCCAACTTTCTAACCAAGATCACGCTCCTAAAAGAGCTCCTCCACTCCGACGAAAGTATGGAACGCATCCTGATATTTGTCAACAATAAAAAAACCGCCGACCTAGTCGCCACCGCATTAGAAGAAGATTTTGCAGACCAATTCGGAATCATTCATTCCAACAAGTCACAAAACTACCGTTTAAACACGATGGCAACCTTCCAACGGGGCGAAATCAAAGGCATTGTCACCACCGACGTAATGGCTCGTGGACTTGACATTTCCGACATCACCCACGTCATCAACATGGAGTTCCCCGAAATCCCGGAACAATACATCCACCGCATCGGTAGAACCGGAAGAGCCGATAAAAACGGTATCGCCATCAGTCTCATCACACCAAGAGAAGAAGAAATACAAATAGAAGCCGAAATCCTCATGGAAAAGGAAATAGAATTCCTTCCCCTACCCGATATCGAAATCTCCGAAAAACTCCTCGAATTCGAAAAAGACAAAAGAAAGATGAAAGTCCTTCTAAAACGTCCAAAAAAAGAAGGCGGCGAAGCCTTCCATGAAAAGAAAGACAAAAACAAAAAAGTCAACCTCGGCGGCCCCGGAAAACGCACACCTAAAAAAACCGAACCCCGCAACCGCGGAGCAGAACGAGCAAAAGCTAAAAAGAGAAAGAAATAAGTTGCGGGTTGCGAGTTGCGGGTTAGATGCATTTTTTCCTCACAAATGACTGCAATTAAACCTTAATTACTTAATGAGGCAAAGCGTCTTAACATCTTAATGTCAAAAAAGCATCTTTATAAACTTTGCGTCCTTTGCGTAACCCTTTGTGAACTCCTATGCGGTTAAAAACCTTAATCACCTTAATGAAATAAAGCGAAGCGTCTTAACATCTTAATGTCAAAAAAAAGCGAAGCGTCATCAAAACACCTTAGCAACTCAGTACCTCAGCAACTCAGCACCTCTTTAAAAATTTTCACAAACATTTAGAATTTAAAATTTCTCATTTAAAACAATTAAATTGTATTTTTGACAAACTTTCATCAAATGCAGTTCAAGAATCCTGAAATCCTTTACTTCCTTTTTCTGCTCGTAATCCCGATTTTAGTTCACTTATTCCAATTACGACGATTCAAGAAAGAATACTTTACCAACGTTCGTTTTCTTAAAGAACTTGCCATTCAAACCCGCAAAAGCTCACAACTCAAAAAGTGGTTACTGCTACTTACCCGTTTGTTGCTCCTCACGTTTTTGATACTCGCTTTCGCTCAACCCATTTTCAAAGCGAAAGACAGTGCCTCTGCCACCAACGAACTCTTTATCATTTTAGATAATTCCCACAGCATGCAGGCCAAAGGTCAAAAAGGCGAGCTTCTGAAACGCACCGTTCAGGAACTCCTCGAAACGGTACCCGAAAATCAAAACTTCACCCTGTATACCGCAGATGAATCGTTTGTAAACACTGATATCAAATCCATTCAAAAGGAGTTGCAAAACATAAAATACAGTAGTAGCAGCTTTCAACTGGACAACCATTTTGCCAAAATAAATTCAAAGAAATCCATCTTAGGTAAAGACATTGTTGTCATAACCGATGCCATAGGTTTAAGCCAAACCGCCATAAAAAAACCGGACAGTACGTGGAATACCTTTTATGTGATCCCAAAATCCGAACAAAAAAACAACGTAAGCATCGACAGCGTTTTCATTCAACAAACGTTAGACAACTTTTATGAAATAAACGTTACCCTCACTGCACACGGCAAAACGGATGTAGAACTTCCGGTTGCTTTATACAACAAATCTAACCTGATTGCCAAAACACTCACTACGTTTGATACCAAACAAAAGAATTTGCTCTTCACCATTCCCAAAGAAGATTTCCACGGGTATGTATCCATCGAAGACAACGGCTTAACGTATGACAACACCTATTATTTCAGCATAACCAAACCCGAAAAACTAAACGTAATCAGCATCGGAACTACCGTCAAAAGTAATTTCCTAACCCGCATTTACACCCCCGATGAATTCAATTACAGTAATTACGAGTTAGCCGCTTTAGATTACAACCAACTGGAAAAACAAGAAACCGTCATTTTAAATGAACTGGAGGAAATTCCGAATGCGTTACAAATCACCCTCAAATCTTTTGTTGGAAAAGGCGGTAATCTAATTGTGATTCCATCCAACAAAACAAATCCGCAAGCCTTGACCCAAGTCATCAGAACTTTGGGAGCGGTTTCTTTTGGGAATTTAGAAAGCAATGAAAAATTAATCACCAAGATTTCCTTTTCACATCCACTATTCAACAGCGTTTTTGAAAAGAAAACCGATAACTTTCAATATCCCGGCACCAAATCAAACTTTCCTGTAAACTCTCAATATCCTCCTATCTTGAGTTATCAAGACCAATCCGCCTTTTTGACTGGTTTTCAAAACGGATTTGGAAAAGTATATGTTTTTTCAGGTGCTATTAATAAGGAGAATTCCAACTTTCAAAATTCGCCTATCATTGTGCCTACTTTTTACAACATGGCACAAAATAGTTTGCTAACCGGAGTGGTAGCACTAACAATCGGCAACTCAAATGTTTTCTTCATCGATGCTGCTTTAGAAAAAGACGACATCATTTCAATCGCCGATGGTGAGCAAAGCTTCATTCCCATCCAACAAATTGTAAACAACAAAGTAAAAATTGCCCTAACCAACCTACCGCTTGATGCAGGTAATTATAGTATCTTGAAAAAAGAAACGCCCATTAAAAATATAAGTCTTAATTTTGATAGACAAGAAAGTAATCTGTTTGAAAACAATAGTACGCTTTTGAAAGATGAAAATGTAGCAACCAACCTTGCTTCTGTTTTTGACACCCTTCAAACAGATAGAACCGACCAACAAATCTGGAAATGGTTTGTGTTGTTTGCATTACTATTCATCGTACTGGAAATTCTAATTCAAAAATTTGTCAAATGAATCTAATCATTCGAGAAGCAAAAATCATTGACCCAAAAAGTTCGTTTCACAACCAAGTGGTTGACCTTGAAATTGAAAACGGAATCCTAAAACAAATTGGGAAAAACCTCGCCACAAAAGCCTCTTTTGAAGAAATAAAATTAGACAACCTTCATGTTTCACAAGGCTGGTTTGACACTTCAGTATCTTTTGGCGAACCGGGCTATGAAGACCGCGAGACCATTGCCAACGGATTGCAGGTAGCGGCTAAAAGCGGTTTCACGGGAATAGCTTTGCAACCCAACACCTCCCCTGTTTTAGACAATCAATCGCAAATAAAATTTGTAAAAGAAAAAGCCAATCAACAGGTCACGGAGTTATTCCCAATTGGAGCTTTCACCAAAAACTCGGAGGGCACTGATCTTGCTGAAATGTTTGATATGAAAAATGCCGGAGCCATTGCCTTTGGTGATTACAACAAATCACTTGCTAATGCGAATCTTTTAAAAATTGGTTTGCAATATGCTCGGGACTTCAACGGTTTGATTATCGCTTTTAGTCAAGATGAAAAAATAAAAGGAAGCGGTGTGGTTCACGAAGGAATTGTCTCCACACGATTGGGATTAAAAGGCATTCCAACCCTAGCGGAAGAACTCATCATTGTCCGAAATTTATACTTGTTGGAATACACCGGAGGTAAATTACACATTCCTACAATTTCAACAGCACAATCCGTTGCTTTAATCAAAGAAGCCAAAGCTAAAGGTTTGCAAGTAACTTGTAGTGTTGCCGTGCATCACCTGGTTTTAACTGATGAAAAATTAGAAGAATTTGACACTCGCTATAAAGTTACACCACCACTTCGCGATGATGTCAATAGAAAAGCCTTGCTTGCCGGAGTACTTGACGGCACAATCGACTGCATTACTTCGGATCATAATCCTATCGATATCGAACATAAAAAAATGGAATTTGACCTAGCTAAAAACGGCACCATCGGATTAGAAAGTGCTTTTGGAGCTTTGCAAAATGTCTTGCCATTGGAAATCATAATTGCGAAACTTACAGCCGGAAGCAATTTGTTTGGTTTTGAGAAACCGTCTTTAAACGAAGGAGAAAAAGCAAACATAACCTTGTTCAACCCAAAAGGAGAATGGACATTTTCTAAAGAAGCCATACTATCCAAATCAAAAAACACCGCTTTCTTAGGTGAGCAAATGAAAGGAAAAGTCTATGGTGTTTACAACAAAGGAATTTTAAAAATAAACTAAATTATGTCGGATTCAAATACAAAATCAACTGCAATAGTTGCTTATTTAACATTAATTGGAACGGTTATCGCCATTTTTATGAACAGTGAAAACAAAAGTCATTTTGCGAGTTTTCATATCCGTCAAGCTTTGGGCATCTTTTTAACGTTCTTTGCTTTAGGTTATCCTATTGGCTATTTTGACAGTTGGATGGTTTCCTCTGCCTTTTATATTTTCTTTTTTATTCTGTGGATTTACGGCTTTTTAAGTGCCCTAAATGGTGATCAAAAAGTGGTGCCTTTAGTTGGTGGATTGTATCAAAGCCTCTTTAAAAACTTATAATTATGCCTTTAGAATACCTAGTACGACCTCCTAAAGTAGTTCTTGAAAAAAACCCGATGTTACTTTTATTACACGGCTATGGTAGCAACAAAGAAGATTTGTTTTCTTTTGCTTCTGAGCTTCCCGATAACTATTATGTAATTGCTGCTCAAGCTCCGCATGACATGCAATACGGTAGTTATGCGTGGTATGCTATCAATTTTGATGCCGATGAAAATAAGTTTTCCGATTTAAATCAAGCCCGTCAATCCAGAGATTTGATTGTTGATTTTATAGATGAAATGAAGAACAAATATCCGATTGATGCAACCGAAATTTCATTAGTGGGATTTAGTCAAGGAGCCATTTTAAGCTATGCCATCGCTTTATCCTATCCCGAAAAAATAAAACGAGTAATTGCGTTGAGCGGTTATTTAAATGTAGATATGGCTGTTGAAGGATTTGAAAAAAAGGACTTTTCAAAACTAGCAATTTTTGCTTCGCATGGAACAGTTGATCAAGTTATTCCGGTGGAATGGGCAAGAAAAACTCCGGAAGCTTTGAAACCTTTTGGAATGGAAGTTACCTTTAAAGAATACCCTATTGGTCATGGTGTTTCACCACAAAACTTCTATGATTTCAGAAAATGGTTGCTTGAGAATTAGTCGTCGTTCTTATCTTTTCCGGTAAATTTTGGGCCAATTTCACCATCACCCAAATAAATGACTTCCCCATTTTGGCGTAATGTGAATCCTTCAAATGCAGTGAGTTCATAATCATTAAAAATATAAGGCAAACCTTCATTTGTTCGGATTAAAACTAAAGATTGGTCATGGTTGGGAATAAACAATTCAGCCTCCATACCATCATCACTTAAAATTATATAGCTTATTAAAAGTGCGTCTTGCGTTTCAGGATTTGTTTTGGGATAAAGTCGAATAGCACTATTAAACAAGCGAACACAATCTTTTTTCAATTTCGACCAAGTATAACCGGCAGTGGTTAAACAACCCTCGCTATCGGTATTGGCACCAACAATGATGTTTTCAATTTCTTTTTCTTCTGAATCATCTGCTACAACAACAACATCAGTATCCTTACAAGAAAAGAACACTACAAAAACGAAAACGAACACTAAATTGTTTTTCATTGGATTTAAATTACCAACTATAAAAATACTAAATTAGTTCTTAGGATAAATAAATGTTTGTAAAATTTTGAAGGTAATGGAATCATCTTCTTCAATAAAATACTGCAACAACACTTCACCCCAGTAAGTACCGTCGCTATATTCGGCAATAATCCATCTGTGGTTGAGTACTTTTATTTTATTGATAATAAATTTTTGTTCACCAATTTTATCTTGACCTGTAAATTCGTTGCCTTCTTTTGAGTCATTATAATTCAGCAAACTTTCTGTTATGATGGGAATAAGTTTGTTTACATCATAATTTTCTAAATAATTTTGAGCACTTTCATTGTATTCCAACGAAAAATAATTGGCTTCCATTACTTGCGTTTTAAGCTGAAAAATGGAGTCTTTAGCTTTTATTTTATAGGTCTCTAATCGTTCTTTTTCAAATTTGACTTGCTTGCTGTAATACATATAAGTAAATAAGGTAAACAAAACAGAAACAATTAATAAGTACAACGAAAGTGATTTTTTCATAATTTATAAAATAAGTTAAATAGTAATTTCTAAAGTATCATAGGCCAAAAATACATTTTTTGGTAATGTTTTTTGCACTTCTTCGTGAAAACCTAACAAATGACTAATATGAGTCAGGTAGGCTTTTTCGGGTTTTAATAAAGCAATGAAATCCAAAGCCTCTTGTAAATTAAAGTGTGTTTCGTGGGGTTCTTTTCGCAAGGTATTCACAACCAATACTTTCAAGTTTTTTAATTTTGCGGCTTCCTCTTGTTCAATAGTTTTAACATCGGTTAAATAGGCAAAATCATCAATTCTATAACCAAAAACCTGTAATGTTCCGTGCATTACATTTATGGGAATAACCGATTTGTTACCCAAGGCAAAAGGTATGTTATTCGCAACAAAATTGACAGTAACAGAAGGAGCTCCGGGATATTTATTCTCCAATTCAAAAATGTAATCAAATCGCTTTTGTAAATTGGCAATCACCCGTTGATGTCCATAAATCGGAATATCGCCTTGTCTGAAGAAAAACGGACGAATATCATCTAATCCTGCGGTGTGATCGGCATGTTCGTGTGTAAATAAAATTCCGTCCAACTGCGTGCAACCGGAAGTCAACATTTGTTGCCTGAAATCAGGTCCACAATCAATCACATAGGAATGGTCCTCCCATCGTATCCAAATAGAAACACGAAGGCGTTTGTCCTTCAAATCTGTGCTTTTACATACAGAATGATTGCTTCCGATAACCGGAATACCTTGAGATGTACCTGTGCCTAAAAAATAAACCTCCAAAATGTAAAATTTTACACAAAAATAGCACAAATTAACTTTTAAAAAGGCATGATAATTGTTAACTTTGCATAGCAATACAAATGAAATCATGGAGAGAATAGCTACGGAAATCAAATTGAAAGGCGATAAAGCCATCGAACAAATTCCTTCGTTGAAGGATAAAGCTTTGCGAATCAATTTAAACGAAAATATATATGGCACTTTTGCTGAAATTGGTGCCGGTCAGGAAACTGTTCGTCACTTTTTCAGAGCCGGAGGTTCTTCCGGAACTATTGCAAAAGCAATGTCAGCTTATGATAAAGATTTTAGTGATGCCATTTATGGAACCGAAGAAGACGGACGTTATGTAACCGAAAGTCGTCTAAAAAAAATGCTGTCGCATGAAGTTCGCTTAATTGAAGAACGTTTGGATCGTGTGAAACATCCCAACAAAATGTTTTTCAGTTATGCCAATACAGTAGCGACAATTGATTTTGCAAAACAATTTAAAGGTCACGGATGGGTGGGTGTTAAATACCAAATTGAACCTGACGAAGACTACAATGAAATCATTCTTCACATTCGATTCAAAGAAAACGATGCCCGTTTGCAACAAGAAACTTTAGGTATTTTAGGTGTTAATCTAATTTATGGCGGTTTTTATAAATACAACGATCCAAAAAAATTATTGCGTTATTTATATGACCATTTGGATAAAGACCAAATAGAAATTGATACAATTAACTTCTCAGGCCCAAGATTTGCTAATGTTGACAACCGATTAATGAGTTTACAATTGGTTAAAAACGGAATGACCGATGCGGTAATGTTTGGACCTGATGGAAATAATATATTACCGGCTGCTATTCTTTACAAGAAAAATATTTTGACATTACGTGGCAGTTTCAGACCCGTTACCAAAGTAAACATGGACATGTATGAGAAATCGCTTGAAATGTTTTTGGAGGAGTCAAAAGTAGATCCTGATAACACCTTGGTTATTTTTGAAATTACACTTTCCAACCTTCGTTCAGAGGGAGAAATTGACGAGCGTGATTTTATGGACAGAGCCGAATTACTCTGTTCATTAGGACAATATGTGATGATTTCTAACTTCCAGGAATACTATAGAGTAGTTGAATATTTCTCTAGTTATACGAAAGCACGTATGGGATTAGCCATTGGAGTAAATAACCTTATCGATATTTTTGACGAAAAATATTACCGTCATTTAAGTGGCGGAATATTAGAAGCATTCGGTAAATTATTCTATCGTGATTTGAAAGTATTCTTATATCCGATGAAAGATGAAAACAAAATGGTTATCAATTCAGAAAACTTAAAAGTACATCCTAGAATGAAAGAATTATACAAATTCTTCAAATTCAATGGAAAAGTGCTTGACATCGAAAACTTCAATACCGATAACTTAGAAATTTATTCCCGTCAGGTATTGAAAATGATAACCAAAGACATTCCGGGTTGGGAAGCTATGCTACCAAAGGGTATTGCCGAATTGATTAAAAGAGATAAGCTCTTCGGCTTTTCTGAAAAGAAAGAATTAGAAGAGAAGAATTAATAAAAAAACCGAGTAGCAAATAAACTACTCGGTTTTTTTTATCCCAATATTTGATTAGCGTGGGCCTTAGTTTTCACTTCCGAAATGATATTCGTAATGAGTCCATTTTCGTCAATAACAAAAGTAGTTCGGTGAATGCCGTCATATTCTTTTCCCATGAATTTTTTAGGTCCCCAAACACCAAATGCATGAATCACTGATTTATCCTCGTCAGCCAACAAGGGAAACGGGAATTCATATTTGTTTTTAAAATTAGATTGAGCTTTGGCATTATCAGCACTAACTCCCAACAAAGCATAGTTGTTCGCTTGAAAACGTTCATAATTATCTCTTAGGTCACACGCTTCTGCAGTACATCCCGGCGTATTTGCTTTTGGATAAAAAAAGATAACTAACTTTTTTCCGGCATAATCAGCCAGTTGATGAGTTTTGCCTTCTTGGTCCTTACCAATAAAAGATGGTGCTTTATCTCCTACATTTAAATGGGTCATAACTATTTTGATTTTAATTTGGTGAATTATTGTATTTTTACTTTTATAAAATTACAAAAATGACCAAGAAAGAGCGTGCAACATTTGTTATAAATACGTTAAATGACTTATATCCTGAAATTCCTATTCCATTAGACCACAAAGATCCGTATACCTTATTAATTGCCGTTTTACTTTCAGCACAGTGCACGGATGTGAGAGTAAATCAAATCACTCCTATTCTATTTGAAAAAGCTGATAATCCGTATGACATGATAAAAATGTCTGTAGAAGAAATTAAAGAAATTATAAAACCATGCGGACTATCTCCCATGAAATCAAAAGGGATTTATGGCTTATCTCACATTTTAATTGATAAATATGAAGGTAAAGTACCCCAAAGTTTTGAAGCACTTGAATCGCTGCCTGCCGTTGGTCACAAAACAGCTAGCGTGGTGATGAGTCAAGCCTTTGGTGTTCCTGCTTTTCCGGTAGATACGCACATTCACCGATTGATGTACCGCTGGAATTTATCAAATGGAAAAAATGTAGTACAAACCGAAAAAGATGCCAAAGCTATTTTTCCAAGAGAATTATGGAATGATTTACACCTCCAAATTATTTGGTATGGAAGAGAATATTCACCGGCACGAGGTTGGGATATTGAAAGAGACATTATTACCAAAGCAATTGGTAGAAAAGAAATTTTGAAAGAATTTGAAAAAAAAACATCCCGATAAGTTAATCGGGATGTTTCCTTAATTAGCGATAGTTTCGAAAGTCATGTTTCCTACTTTAATCATACGCAACGCTTTTGAATAGTTGAGTAAAAAACTTATAGTTTCTTTTTTAGGTAACATCTTTGGAGCCGCTAATTGTTTCTTAGTGTAAAGTTTCCCCATATAAATTATAACTGTTAATTAATTTTATAACGGAGAACTTTTATCTTTAGTATTTTAATTGGTTAAAATAATATTATTTTTATCAATAACTTTTCGCAAATTCATCAAAGCATATCGCATTCTTCCTAAAGCCGTATTAATACTGACACCGGTTAAATCTGCAATTTCTTTAAAGCTTAAATCTTGATACATTCTCATAACCAATACTTGCTTTTGATCATCGGGTAATTCTTCAATTAATCGCTTCAAATCATTTTCAACTTGTTCCGTTATCAATTGATTTTCGATGGTTTGTGAATTATCAGTCATAATAGAAAAAATTGAAAATTCCTCAGTTTCTCTAAACATGGGCATTTTTTTGTTTCTTCTGTAATGATCTACCACTAAATTATGAGCAATACGCATCACCCAGGGTAGAAACTTACCTTCTTCATTATACGAGTTTGATTTTAAAGTTTTAATAACTTTAATAAAAGTATCTTGAAAAATATCATCGGATACATCTCTGTCAGATATCTTTGAATAGATAAAACCGTAAATTTTTGATTGATGTCTTTCTATTAGTAAAGAAAGGGATGCTTCATCTCCTGAAACATAGTTCTTCACTAAAATCGCGTCTGGGGTGGTAACAATAGCCATAATTCTACTCTTTTTAATTTTGTTAGGGACCAATATTTTCTAAAAAGTAGTTCTTTGCTATAGGCAATTATTGTTTAATATTTAATGACACTTCAAATGTAACATAAAAAATATGGAAATGTCAAACAAAATTTCAATTTTTAACACATTACTACACAATATTTGCGGAAAACCGTAATAAAAAATAAATTTAGCCTCCTTTTTAGGCATAAAAAACAAGTTCAAGCTTGTTCAAAATATTGCTTCACAATTTATATCTTTGCATTTCTTTGCCTATTGCTATGACAACAAAAGAATTTCTTGCACTCGAACCAAAAAAATACATCCTAATTAAAGGAGCAGGATTGCATAATCTGAAAAATTTAGACATTGCGATTCCCCGAAATCAGTTTGTGGTTATCACCGGTTTATCGGGTTCCGGAAAATCAAGTTTAGCATTTGACACATTATATGCTGAAGGACAACGCCGCTATGTCGAAAGCCTTTCCTCCTATGCACGTCAGTTTTTAGGAAGATTAGACAAACCTAAAGTAGACTACATCAAAGGAATTGCTCCTGCTGTAGCTATTGAACAAAAAGTAAATACCACAAATGCTCGTTCAACTGTTGGAACTTCCACCGAGATTTATGATTATCTAAAATTGCTTTTTGCCCGAATCGGAAAAACCTATTCGCCGGTTTCAGGCAATGAAGTAAAAAAACATACTGTTTCAGATGTCATCAATACCATTAAGACTTTTGAATCGGAAAGTAGGTGGTTGCTTTTGGCTCCTATTCATTTGGAATCAGGAAGACAACTTGAAGACAAATTAAAAGTGTTATTGCAACAGGGTTTTGCACGAATTCTGATGGATGATACTGTAGTTCGATTGGATGAAATTGAACAACATTCTTTAGACAATAAATCCATTTTTCTCATTATTGACCGATTGGTAATTAAAGACGATGAAGCTTTTTTTAATCGTTTGGCTGATGCTGTTCAAACCGCTTTTTATGAAGGTAAAGGCGTTTGTTACCTGCAACAGCATGAGGCGAAAACTCGTTTTGAATTCAGTACTAATTTTGAATTGGATGGCATGACTTTTTTAGAACCTAACATTCATTTGTTTAGTTTTAATAATCCCTATGGAGCTTGTCCCACTTGCGAAGGTTATGGCAATATAATTGGTATTGATGAAGAATTGGTGATTCCGAATACCGCTTTATCCATTTTTGAAAATGCAGTTTATCCTTGGCGAGGTGATAGTATGGGTTGGTATCGGGATATGTTGGTAAATTCAGCTTACAAATTTGATTTTCCTATTCACAAGCCTTATTTTGAATTAACGGAAGAACAAAAAAATCTTGTTTGGAATGGCAATTCCTATTTTACAGGACTGCATGAGTTTTTTCGTGAACTGGAAGAAAAAAATTATAAGATTCAAAATCGTGTAATGCTTTCTCGATATCGAGGAAAGACTAAATGCAAAACTTGCAAAGGAAAGCGATTACGAGTGGAAACCAATGCTATTAAAGTAGGCGGTAAAACCATCTCAGAATTGGTTGATTTACCCATCAAAAATTTAATTCACTTTTTTTCCGAATTAGAGATTTCTGAACATGATCAAAAGGTAGCCAAACGTTTGTTGATTGAAATCAATAATCGCTTACAGTTTCTGGCAGATGTTGGATTAAGTTATTTAACTTTAAATAGAAATTCCAATTCACTTTCAGGAGGCGAATCACAACGAATAAATTTAGCTACTTCATTGGGAAGCAGTTTAGTGGGTTCCATGTATATTTTGGACGAACCAAGTATTGGATTGCATCCAAAAGATACGGAACGCCTCATTGCGGTATTAAAAAATTTACGAAATTTAGGAAATACAGTGATTGTTGTCGAACACGATGAAGATATCATGAAAGCCGCCGATAGAATTTTTGACATAGGTCCCGAAGCCGGAAGTAATGGCGGAAACCTGGTGGCAGAAGGCACCTTTGCTGAGATACTGCAATCAGATGCTTTGACAGGAAAATACCTTAGTGGCGAATTGGCAATTGCGGTTCCCAAAAAACGTAGACCTTTTAAAAATTACATTGAAATTATCGGAGCTCGTGAAAATAATTTAAAAAACATTGATGTCACTTTCCCTTTAGATTGTTTGACGGTAATTACAGGCGTTTCAGGTAGTGGAAAAAGTACTTTAGTAAAAAAAATTGTGTATCCGGCATTACAAAAAAAGCTGGAAGGTGTTTCCGATAAAGCTGGTCAGTTTACTGAAATTCGAGGCAATTATTCTCATATCAAACACATTGAGTTTGTAGATCAAAACCCAATTGGTAGAAGTTCGCGTTCAAATCCGGTGACTTATATCAAGGCGTATGACGACATTCGAGATTTATTTACCAAACAAAAGTTATCCAAAATAAGAGGGTATTTGCCCAAACATTTTTCGTTCAATGTTGATGGTGGTCGTTGTGAAACCTGCAAAGGCGATGGTGAAGTGACCATTGAAATGCAATTTATGGCCGATGTTCATTTGGAATGTGACACTTGTGGCGGAAAACGTTTCAAAAAGGAGATTCTGGAAGTTACTTTTGAAAATAAAAACATAGATGACATTTTAAAAATGACCATTGATGACGCTTTGGACTTTTTTAAATCGCACCAGCAAACAAAAATTACGCAAAAACTACAACCACTTCAAGATGTTGGTTTAGGCTATGTACAATTGGGACAATCTTCTTCTACCCTTTCCGGTGGAGAAGCACAACGAATCAAATTGGCTACCTTTTTAGTTAAAGGGACAACCAAAGACAAAGCCTTGTTTATATTTGACGAACCCACAACCGGATTGCATTTTCATGATATCAAAAAACTGTTGGCTTCCTTTGATGCTTTGCTTGACAAAGGCCATTCGATTATTGTTATTGAGCACAATTTGGATTTAATAAAATGTGCCGATTACATCATTGATATAGGTCCTGAAGGCGGTGAAAATGGCGGACAATTAATTGCTTTCGGCACTCCGGAAACCATCGTTAAAAATTCAAAATCACTTACCGGATTTTATTTAAAAGAAAAATTGTAATCGCTTCCGAAACTTAATTTTTCTTCTTAAAATGAAAACTTCAAAATAGTGAAGTCGCTTTTTATTGTTCAAAATTAAAGATAAGCCACTTATTTTCAACTAGTTAATTATCATTAACAACTCATTCACAATCAATTATTTTGTTTTGGCACAGCAATTGAAAATAGCTAATCAAGAAACTGAATTTCATTCAAGTCTTAGTGAAAGCTGAAAAACTCAAGAGTAAGCAAAAATGATTAAATTGAATGTGTCATGAAAAAAATTACCTTTTTAGTAGCCATGAACTTGCTGGTTGTAAGTTTGGCTGTAGCAGCAGAAAAAGTTACTTTTTCTGAATTTGACAGAACTCGTGGTGGAGCTGTTCATTATATGGACGCAGAACCAATTGTATTTGTAGAACGAGGTATTGAATTTTTTGTATTCTTAAATGGTGATTTTGATTTCAATACACGTCCTGATGATAGTCAAGGTGGATTTTATTACCGAAGAGGAGCAACAACCCGAGGTAATGCTCCAATAGCAATGAACTATGGTGTGCGAATTGAACATGATAGTTTTGGAAGAGTGAGACGCGTTGGAAATACATTTATCAACTACGACCGTTTTAATAGAGTAAACCGAATTGGAACTGTTTATATGCGATACAATAATTTTGGATTAACACAAATTGGTGGCATGCAAATTGCATATAATAACAGAGGAATGGTAACCAGAATGGTGGGTCATGTGAACTTTACAAGAGGAAACACGGCTTATGCAACAACTACCTATTACGGTCCTTCTCAAGGAGCACACAATGGTTATACATACAATGACAATAGTTACTATTATTATAGAACAGATGGAACTAAAGTGCTAGCAGACAATAAAAAATAAATAATTTAAATTGAGTTAGTTAGTTAAAAGTTGGTTAAGTTTGGTTGAAGAAAGTCCTGCGAAATCCCCAAGTAGCAGGGCTTTCTCTTTTTATAATTGTAACTGATTTTTAGAAAAGGATTAGGTATTTTTAAAAGGAATTATGGTTGTTAAACTCTTTTTAATCACGCCATTTATATCATTTGAAATAGCCAACTTATAAATCAAACTCCAATAAAAAACAGCTAGTAGTATTGATTTAAGAAGAATATTCAAAATAGGGTGAAAAGAAAAATTCCAAAAATAAAAAACAACAAAAGTCAAGGCAATAATTCCTAACGAAACGAGGGTCTTTTTTGTAAAAGGAAACAAATTCATTTTCAAAACCACAAACAAAAATTTTGCTAGACTATATAAACCAATTGATATCAAAGTGGCGATGGCTGCTCCTTCAATTCCGAAATTTGGAATAAAATAGATGTTCAAACTAATGGTTAAACCTACCAAACACAAACCTAAAAACAATACGGTTCGATAATATTTTGAATTAAAAATGATGGAATTATTATTTCCCAACATCAAATCAAAGAATTTGGAAAAGGAAATCAAAAATACTACCGCTACTCCACCACTATATTTTTCGGGCAGTAAAGCATAAACTTGATGAATGTTGGTTAGAATTCCTAACATGATAAAACCGCCAATTACTTGTAATGTGATAGCCGTTTTTTTATACAAATCATTCAACTCTTCGTGTTTGTTTCGCACCATTAAATCGGTGGTAATCGGATGCGTGATTTGATGCATCGCCCGCATAGGTACAGAAATCGTTAAGGCAATAAATATAGCAACCGAATAATAAGCTGCTTCATCAATTGGGATATATTGGCTTATCATAAACTTATCAATATCCAAAAGCAAAACCGCAATACTTGACGAAAAAATGATATAAGAGGAATAGACCAAAACAGCTCGCTTCTCTTTAGGGAATTTCAAATGAAATTGTGGTTTTCTAACTTTAAATGCCACAATTGCCATCACAAGCATCATAGCAAAATAAATAAATACTAAACTGTATACAAATTGAATATTGGTAATCCAGTCAAAATAAACTGAAAAAAGAAAAATACTGATAAAAACACGAAGCAACACTTCTTTAACAAAATTGCCAAAAACCGACTTCAAATGAACTTTGACCCATGCATAGAAAATCTCAAAATACCCCATGAACAAACCAATGACGGGAATTATCCAAACGTAATCAAAAATAATTGGGTTGACTTGTGAAACTTGTGAAGCAATTTCAGAATAATACAATACCAAAATCAAAAAAATAGGGAGTACAATTACTAAAGGTAAAACCAAAACTAAGTTCAAGAATTTTGATTTTTCCGCATCAGTTTCATAGGCTGTATAGAATTTCACCAATGTGTTTTGAATACCAAAAGCCATCAGCGGCATCAAGATGTTAGCTGAAGAAAGTAACACCGTAGTCAAACCATAGTAATCTTCGCCCAAAAAATGGGTGTACATAAACAACGTATTAATCGCACCTATAGCAAAACCTATAAAGGTGATGATAGTGTTTTTGATAGATTGATTAACTACGATGCCCATTGCTAGTGAATAGTGGTTAGTGATTAGCCAGACAATTTTTGACCAACTTTTCAGTTAAATTTTTTCTGCTATACTGTTGTAAACCTACCGGATAAACTTTCAAATTATTCTCTTTATATAATTTATAATGAGCCAAAAGTGTTTCTTTCAACTTCCATTTTTCATCATAAAGAAAAAACTGACCGGTATTGGTGTCTTTTAGAATAGCTTCAAAGTCAGATTCTTTTGGTCCAATGGCGATTATGGGGCGTTCTGAAACCATATATTCAAACAATTTACCGGGAATAATGCATCGGGTTGCTTCGGAATCAATTTCAACCAATAATAAAACTTGTGATTTCCGTTGATGTAAAACCGCTTCATCATGTGAAAGGTAACCTAAATTATCTACAAACTTACTTAACTTAAATTCAGCTAAGGCATCCAATACATCTTGACTTACTTTACCGATTAGTTTCAAACGAAAATCAACAGCAAAACCGGGTTCTTCTTTAACCAATTCTTTCAAAGCCTTCCATAAAATTCTCGGATTTCTTTCGGATAAAAGCGAACCAATATGAGCGATGGTAAATTGTTCATCTAAAACACTTTTGGTCACTTTTTCTACATCATAGCCATTCGTAATTACTTCAATTGGCTTTGAAGTAAGCTTGGCAAATTCATTTTTAGTAGTTATACTGGTAACTATAATTTTATCAGCAGAAGTGACAACTTGTTGCTCTAAATCGAAGTGTTTTTGTTCTGATTTTTTATTTAAAAGTAACGCTTTGTGATAACCAATTGTGGTCCACGGATCCCGAAAATCAGCAATCCACTTTACATTAGATTGTACTTTCAAATGCATTCCAATCAAGTGCAAACTATGTGGAGGTCCGGTTGTAATTATTGTGTCTATTTGATGTGTTTCAATATACTCTTTCAAAAAACTAACGGAAGGCTTGACCCACAAAACCCGTGCATCGGGAATAAAAAAATTACCCCTCACCCAAAGCAACATTTTTTCAACAAAAGACTGTTTCTTTTTACTGGGAATAATACCGGAACTAATCTTTTTGGTGTTTTTCTCAGATAAAAAAGAAGCCCAACGATAGGGTTCTTTGATTTTTTGTTTGATGATGACTGCCTTTTCAGAAACTTCGCTAATCAACTTTTTATCTACAATCGGATAGGTTGGATTTTCAGGAATATAAACATGTGGCTCATATCCAAAATCAGGTAAGTATTTGACAAATTTTAACCAACGTTGCACTCCGGGACCACCTGCAGGAGGCCAGTAATAAGTGATGATGAGGACTTTCTTTTGGTCAGTTGTTTTCAAAATTAATAATCATAATTCATTACTCCTTACCCTTTTTTTTCAATTGAAAATAGGTGCCTCCTAATAAAAGCAACAACATTCCCAAAGAACTAAACAAAGCGATTATACTTCCTTTCTTCACCACATCCGGTTCAAATTTGAATTCAATCGTGTGTTTTCCGGCCGGAACTTGCAGAGCTCGCAACACATAATTCACACGAAACATTTCCGTTTCTTTACCATCAATAGTTACTTTCCATCCTTTCGGATAATAGATTTCTGAAAAAACCGCTAATCCATCGTTGGAATTCTGAGTTTCATATTTTAAGAAATTGGGTTGGTAGTCAACCAATTTAATAATGCTTAGACTGTCTGTCTTGAAATTTCTGTTAGCTACCTCTTTTGAAATAGCGGGAAAATCTTTGGTGCTTAAAACTGCTTTTATTTTTGTATTCAAACTATCCAAAGCTCTTATTTCTTCATCCGCTGAATTGGCTGAAACTACTTCGTCAACAAACCAGGCATTACCATTTGCAAAGGCATTGATACTGGCAAAAGTTTGTCTTTGTTCATCTGCTTGAATAATGTATTTTACATTGAGCATATTTAATACTCCGGCATTAACTTTCGAGATATGGAAATCATACAGTTGTTGCATACGTTGCGATTTAACAGCACTATAACCACCAATTGACTTGTGAAAGTAAGAAGTTCGAGCATTTTGCATCGTACCTCTTGGTTCAAAAACACGATAATGCAACGTTGAATCTTGCAGTATTTGCATATCAGCTTGTGTAGGTTGAAAGGGTTGTTCGACTTCACGTGAGTTCACAAAAGCTTCGCTGCTTACATAATTTTTATCAATTAAAACCAAGTCGAATACCATAACACATCCAACTAGAATTATGGCTAGAGTTTGCGAAATTTTTTCTTTAGTAAAAAGCCAAAGTACAGCAAAAACTAACGCAATCAATCCCATGGATCGCAATAAATCGGAAGTATACATTGCTTTTCTGTCTTCTGTTAAAGCTTCAATAAACGGTTGCCCCAATTCACCATAAGCTTGAAGATAATAAGCATCCCCTTCTGTTGAAAACGAAAAAGCACCTTTTATTAGCAATAAAAACGCAAGCAAACCTAAAGCTATTGCTGAAGATTTCCATAATGCTTTCCATTGAGCGTCTTTATCCAATTTAAAAAAGGAATGCAATCCCATTATTGCTAAAACCGGAACACACAATTCCAATAGCACCTGAATGGAAGAAACTGCTCTAAATTTATTATACAAAGGAAAATAGTCGATAAAGAAGTCCGTCAAAAGCGGGAAGTTTTTTCCCCAAGACAAAAACAAAGAGAAAATTGCTCCAACCAAAAAGGCATATTTAATTTTACGCTTTTCGGCAAATAAAGCCATCAGAAACAGAAAGAATACAATGGCACCAATATAAGCCGGTGCTGCCACAATGGGTTGATCGCCCCAATAGGTGGGGGCATTATTTGCAAAATCTGCCGCTTCATCAGGTGTGGCACCAACTCGTAGAATCAAATCATACAAATTACTCTTTTCACCTAATTGCTCCGAATTGCCACCACCAAATAAGCGAGGTGCAATTAAGTTTAAACTTTCAGCTATTCCATAACTGTACTCTGTAATATACTCATAACTCATACCTGAGTTTTTGGAAAGTGTTTCGCCGGTAGCCCCAAAAGTCAATTCATTTTTCCCTCGAGTACTAAATTCCGTATATTCCGCAGTTGCCAATAAATTAGTAGCATTGGCACCTAACGCTAAAAGTCCGGCAATCATAAAAACGCCAAAAGCAATGCCGATGTTTTTGAACTCTTTAGCTTTGACTAATTTATAAATATAATAAACAGAAATCACTAGCAATAACAACAACAAATAATAGGTCATTTGAAAGTGATTGGCTTGAATTTCAAGAGCTGCTGCAATCATGGTAAGTAAACCTCCCACAATAAAACGTTTTTGAAAAACCAATAAAACACCTGCAATTACCATCGGCATATAAGCAATCGCATGAGCTTTTGCATTATGACCAACACCTAAAATAATGATTAAATAAGTAGAAAATCCAAATGCCAAAGCTCCAAAAAAGGCCTTGAGCGGATCGATTTTTAAAACTATAAGTAAAATATAAAACCCGAGAAAATAAAGAAACAAATAATCGGCCGGTCGTGGTAAAAATCGTAAAAAACCATCTACCGATTTCACATAATTATGCGGATATTTTGCTCCCAATTGATAGGTAGGCATACCCCCAAAAGCAGAATTTGTCCAAAAAGGTTCTTCTCCGGTTTGAGCTCTGAAATCGTTTTGTTCTTTTGCCATGCCGGTATATTGAACAATATCGGATTGCGAAATTTGCTTCCCTTGCAAAACAGGATAAAAATAGAAAAGGGACACCGCAACAAATCCAACGAAAGCGATTAGGTGCGGTAAATATTTAGAGATATTTTTCATTTTAAAAAAATAGTAAGTTTATCGAATGTAATAATAGGAAAATTAAATTTCAAAAATTTAATTCTGCCAATTATTCTTTGATTTCTTCAAAATCTACATACTCGCCAATTTGCTTTTTTACTTTTGGAGTAGTTGAATTGGTTGCTTGTTGCGAAGAAGATTGTGTGGTATTCTGTTGAAAATTTTCGGCTTGTTGCTTAAAATTTCTTTCGGCTTTTTGAACCATTTTTCGCAAAAGATAAGGCATGAAAATACGAGCTAAAATCTTGAAGGCATAATAAATCCCTACAATAATTAAAATAGTTCTGATAAATCCCGGTACAGATGCTGTTTGCATTAAGATAATATTTTCGGTAAAAATAAGAATTCCAACACTCAAAATTAAATGAACTATCTTAAAATAATAATAAAAAACACTATTTTTGGTTCTTATTGAGCGTACCAATCCCAAATAGCTATGACTACTTCAAAAAAAATCGCCTTAGTTTTCACTTTCCTATCGTTGCAACTTACCTTCGGTCAACACACTGATGTGATAAATTCTAACCGCCCGGGAGAATCAATGACTGCTTATTCTGTGGGTAAAACTGTTTTTCAGTTGGAAAGTGGTATTTATTTTAATCGTGAAAACCACAAACTCTTGGGTTATGAAGCTAACGGAATGGGACTAAATCTTGATTTACGCTATGGCTTTTTCCTAGAACAATTGGAATTTGTATTGAATTCCCAAATACAATTTGATGAATATACCGCACCATTAATTCAAGACGATCGTTCCGGTTTTAGGAATCTGACTTTTGGAGCTAAATATTTATTTTATGACCCGTATAAAAATTATGAGGAAAAAGTAAATATTTATAGTTGGAAAGCCAATCAAAAATTCAATTGGAGACGTTTATTGCCGGCTGTTGCTGTTTATGCTGGTGCCAATTTTGTTGTGGGCGATGCTTTTTCATTTCCCGAAGAACCGGCTTTTAGTCCGAAAGTTATGGTGGTTACGCAACAACACTTAACCAATCACTTGGTATTTGTAACTAATATTTTTGCAGATAGAATTGGTACAGATTTTCAATCTTTTGGTTATGTGATAACTTTAACCAACGGATTTAATGAAAAATGGTCAGGGTTTTTAGAAAATAAAGGAATCCAAGGCGATTATTATTCGGATTCTATTTTAACCGTTGGAGCGGCTTATTTATTATTTGAAAATTTTCAGATTGATGCATCAGTGAGCAAAAACTTTAAAGATACTCCGGATATTTTATACGGAGGTATTGGTTGTTCTTGGCGTTTTGATAAAAAACACCGTCCTATCATGTTAGAGAAAGAAGATCCCGCTGATAAAAGAGCCGGCAAGAAAAAAGAAAAAGAAAAAGAGAAAAAACGCTTAGATGAAGTAGAGGATTAAATTATGATTACAATTATTGAAGCTACTACCAAAAAACAAATTACTGATTACGTAAAATTTCCATTTACCTTATACAAAAATAATCCGTATTGGGTGCCACCACTTATTGCCGACGAGTTAGAAACTTTTGACAAAACAAAAAATCCTGCTTTTGAGAATGCAGAAGCCTATTTTTATTTGGCTTACAAGGACAATAAAATTGTAGGTCGCATTGCAGCAATTATCAATTGGGATGAAGTCAATAACCAACAAAAAAAGAAAGTTCGCTTTGGATGGTGGGATGTCATTGATGACGTTGAAGTAACAAAAGCTTTATTGGAAAAAGTCTATGAATTAGGCAAAAAAAACAAACTAGAACATGTAGAAGGCCCGATTGGTTTCTCTAATTTAGATAAAGTAGGTGTTGTAACGGAAGGATTTGATTATAAAGGTTCTATGATAACGTGGTACAACTTTCCATATTACAAAGACCATTTGGAAAAATTAGGATTTACAAAAGAAAAAGAATATTTTGAAAGTACTTTTTCATTCTCCAACGTGGATGCTACTCCTTACATCAAAGCCAGTGAGTTGATTGGAAGACGGTATGGATTACGTGCCATAACTTTTACCAAAACAAAAGACATCATTCCTTATGTAGATGAAATGTTTGATTTGTTTAATGCGTCTTATGCCAAATTAGCCTCGTTTGTAGCGATTCCTGAAAAGCAAAAAGAATATTTTAAAAAGAAATACATCCCATTTGTAAATCCGGAATACATCATTTTTATTGTGGATGCAAATAATAAACTGATAGCTTTTAGTATCGTGATGCCCAATTTTGCCGATGCTCTTCAAAAAGCAAAAGGTTCCTTATTTCCATTCGGATTTTATCATTTATTGCAAGCAAAAAAGCACAGCAAAGAGGTATTATTTTATTTAATTGGAATTGATCCGGAATACCAAAACAAAGGAGTTACCGCAATTATTTTCAAACAATACTACAAAGTTTTCAAGGAAAAAGGGATTACAAAATGCATTCGAACTCCTGAACTCGAAGAAAACAATGCCATTCATAATCTATGGAAAAACTTTGATCCAAAAGTGGATCGAAAACGAAGAACTTATAGAAAAGAGTTATAAAATCAAAAAACCACTTCCGTTAAAGAAGTGGTTTTTTGAATCGGTACACTACATTACCTTTCACCTATTACCTACTAAGACACATCAACCGTAGTAGCGTCTGCAATCTTTTTATAGGTTCCGTTAACTAATTTCTCACGAATCGCTTCAAAAGCAGTCAATGTTCTGTTTATATCTTCCATCGTATGGGAAGAAGTAGGAATCATACGTAATAAAATAATACCCTTTGGTATCACAGGATAAATTACAATAGAAAGGAATATACCGTAATTCTCTCTTAAATCGTTTACCATGACCATCGCTTCCGGAACACTTCCTTCTAAATAAACCGGTGTTACACACGTATTTGTATCACCAATATTGAAGTTTCTGGCTCGTAATCCGGATTGTAATGCATTTACATTTTCCCACAATTTGTCTTTTAATTCCGGGTGATTGCGTAACAATTCCAAACGTTTTAAAGCTCCAACAGTCTGAATCATTGGTAAAGCTTTGGCAAACATTTGCGAACGTAAATTATATTTTAAATAGTCAATAATGTCTTTATCTGCTGCTATAAAGGCTCCGATACTTGCCATAGATTTTGCAAATGTGGAAAAATACACATCAATTCCGTCTTGACAACCTTGCTCCTCGCCTGCTCCTGCTCCAGTTTTCCCTAACGTTCCGAAACCATGTGCATCATCAACTAACAAACGGAAATTGTATTTTTCTTTCATGGCTACAATTTCTTTCAACTTGCCTTGCTGACCACGCATTCCGAAAACACCTTCTGTGATGAAAAGAATTCCTCCACCTGTTTCTTCGGCCATTTTAGTAGCACGTTGCAGGTTTTTCTCCATACTTTCCAAATCGTTATGACGATATGTGAAACGTTTTCCCATATGTAAACGTACACCATCTATAATACAAGCATGTGCATCAACATCATAAACAATAATATCATTTTTAGTAACCAATGCGTCAATGGTTGACATGATTCCTTGGTAACCAAAATTTAATAAATAAGCCGATTCTTTCATTACAAAAGCAGCTAACTCATTCTCTAATTGTTCATGTGCATCAGTATGCCCACTCATCATTCTTGCACCCATTGGATAGGCTGCTCCATATTGTGTAGCAGCATCAATATCTGCTTGACGAACCTCAGGATGATTGGCTAACCCTAAATAGTCGTTCAAACTCCAATTTAAAATAGCTTTTCCTTGAAATTGCATATGAGGCCCTAGCTCGCCTTCTAATTTTGGAAAAACAAAGTAACCTTCTGCTTGTGAAGCCCATTTTCCTAATGGTCCTTTATTGTTTTGAATTCTTTCGAATAAATCTTTTACCATGACTTTTTGTGCGTTAAAAAACGTGGCAAAAATAAGTATTTCTTCGTTTCTTTCATACAATTTTCAGTACTAATTCTATAAATTTCAAAAATTTTTCCAAATAAGCATTTTGCAGCGATTTGAATAAAAGCAATTTAAAAAATTGTACATTTGATTGCATAAAATATAATCTACTTTATAAATGAATCAACGCGATGATAGTGACTTAAAATTGGCTGTTTTAATTGATGCCGACAACGTGCCTTACAGCAACGTAAAAGGAATGATGGAAGAAATTGCAATTTATGGAACACCCACCACCAAAAGAATTTATGCCGATTGGACAAGACCCAACGCAAACGGTTGGAAAGGTGTTTTATTAGAACATGCCATCACTCCTATTCAACAATATAGTTATACTTCCGGAAAAAATTCCTCAGACTCCGCTTTAATTATTGATGCTATGGATTTATTGTATTCCGGAAAATTAGACGGATTTTGTATTGTTTCCAGCGATAGTGATTTTACACGATTAGCTATCCGACTTAGAGAATCAGGAATGAAAGTCTTCGGAATTGGGGAACAAAAAACACCAAAACCTTTCATCAGTGCCTGTGATCGTTTCATTTTTATCGAAGTTTTAGAAGATGCAAAAAAGAAAAAAATAGTTAGCTCTCCAACCGACAAGAAAAAAACAGAAAAAATCATTCCTAAAATTGATGTGGAAACTATCGATTTAATTGAATCAAGCATTGAAGATATCGCTGAAGACGACGGCTGGGCATTTTTAGGCGATGTAGGTAACCTTATCGTTAAAAAGAAACCGGAATTTGACCCAAGAAATTATGGGTTTACAAAGCTTACACCGTTAATGAAATCACTAACCAACTTGTTGGAAATCCATGAAAGAGAATCGGATAAAAAAGGAATCAAACATGTATATGTGAGATTGAAATAAATAGGATTTTACCTTGTCTTTAACCGAATAACTCAAAAAAGCTTTAACAATTGTTTAATTCTGCTTTTTAAACGCTAAATTTACTTCATGAAATGCTTCTCTAATTGAAGTTTCAATTGGAGTTTTTACATTTTTTGAATAAAATGAGACTTTACATCAAACATATGGTGAGTCTACGTTGCAAATTAATGGTGAAGCAAGAATTAAAAAAACTGGGCCTACACTATGTAATTGTTGAGCTTGGTATGGTTGAAATTCTGGAAAACTTAACTACTGAACAACTAGCACTTCTTAAAATTTGTTTGTTGAATTCCGGTTTGGAATTAATGGAAGACAAAAAAATCATCTTAATTGAAGACATTAAGAAGGTGATTGTTGAAATGATTCATTATACTGACGAACTCCCAAAAGTCAATTACTCGCAATATCTGAGTAAAAAGTTAAACCAAGACTACACATACCTCGCCAATACTTTCTCAGAAATTGAAGGCATCACTATTGAACATTATATCATCAATCTCAAAATTGAACGAGTGAAAGAACTTGTTTTATTCAATGAACACAACCTTACGGAAATAGCTTATTTGATGCATTATAGTAGTGTGGCACACTTATCCAATCAATTCAAAAAAGTTACAGGCTTTACTCCCTCCTTCTTTAAACAAATCCAACAAAAAAAGTTACATCACATTTCTTAATGTGTGAATAATACAATTGAAGTTCACAATTATGTAATCCATTCCTTCAAAATTAAATCACCTTTGGTAGGTGATAAATTATTGTTTTTACTATGCAAGTATAGCAGTTGCAAATAGATAATTAAAAAGCTGGAACGAATGAAAAAATATGAAGAAATACTAGGTTTAAAAATAGTAGAGGTTACTCAGAAACTATACACAGATTTTCCGGAGATATATGAACACTTGAGTGAAACACCCTTGCCTTTTTGGGATGCAAAAACAAAATATACCAAAGAAAGCTACTTTAATTATTTAGAAACAATTATAGCTATTCTGAACCAATCAAAACAAACTGAAAAGGTAATAGAAGTTTAACTGTTAAATAAGTGTAAATAATACAACTTTAATCCAAGATTATATAACTCGCAATCAAACAACATAGAATACCTTTGATTTTATAATCAGAAAGAAATTTTCAAAATGGAAAAGTCATATTTAAACAAACTTGCGTCCTTAAATTCACCGGTTAAAAACAACAACTGGAATAATAAAAAAAGAATTCTTAAAGCGAAATTCACCTCTCTAACAGACGCAGACTTGCGTTTTGATGATGGTAATAAAAATGCTATGTTATCCAAAGTTCAGGTTAGGCTAGGGATAACAAAAGATGAGCTTTCATCACTACTAGCATCGCTTTAATTTTAAGTGTGGATGTTGAAGTAAAAAATAATGAAAACACTGCTTACTGAAAAACATTGAGAAATCAATACAATACAACTTAATTCCCATATAGTTAGTTGTAATTCAGTCAAGAAAGATTTTGCTTATAATTTTAACATTCACACTTTTTTAAAAAAAAATAAAACGAATAAAAACACTTAACACAAACACTATGAGCAATTTACTTTATTACATCGCAGTTATCATTATAATCGTTTGGGCAATTGGATTTTTTGCATATGGCTCTTCAGGTATCATTCACGTACTATTAGTGATAGCCATTATTGCAATCGTCTTACGAGTAATCAGAGGTGGTGGATCCAATACAAATCTTTAAAATACAAATACAATGACAAACAATCAATTTACTTTAGGCCTATTGGGCGGGTTTGCAGTTGGAGCCCTTTTAGGAGTGCTTTTTGCCCCTGAAAAAGGAACTGTGACCAGAAAAAAAATGAAAAATCAGTACGACGATTATGCAGATGAGCTAAAACACAAGTTCGATTCCTTTTCAGATACGGTTACCAATAAATTTTCTGATCTAGAGAGAAAAACAAACAAAATTGTTGCGAATTCAAACGAGTAGCAACCCATTAAATCCTTAAGTAACTACCGTAATTACTTAGGGATTTTTTTGTATTTCATCTTCCTTATTTGTTGCAATAGGATTTTCTACCTCCTTTTCATCACTTTGCAAAACGTGGGTTTTCTTTTCATACTTTCCTTCCAAATCATCCATCAAACTCTTTTTCCAAAGTTGAATTCCCGTAAAATAAGAAGATCTTCCAATCAAATGGGCTCCAACCGGTGCTGTTAAAAACATAAAAAGTATAATCGCCAAAACTCGGGTGGTTATGGAAGAATCATTAAAATAAATTCCTGCCGATAATAAAACCAATCCGATTCCCAATGTCGCCGCTTTGGTGGTCACCGAAATTCGCAAATACAAATCCGGCATACGAAGCACACCTATTCCCGCTAAAAGAATAAAAATAGCTCCAAAAGAAGTTAATATATAAATTAGTATCTCACTCATTTTTTTTACGTTTTTCAAGATAATAGGAAAAAGCAACCGTTCCTAAAAATGCAATTAAAGCTAATATCATAGCAATGTCAAGAAAGGTAGGTTGATTGGTTACAATACTGTAAATTGATATAATACCAATGCCAATTGTAATCAACAAATCCAAAGCCACCACTCTATCCGATAAAGAAGGGCCCAACAAAAACCGAATAAAAACTAATACTGCCGAAATGGATAAAATCGGTAAGATAATGTAATATAAAAATTCGTATAAATTCATCGGGTAATGTTTAATAATTTCTTCTCAAATCCATCTTTGATACTTCGGATAAACTCGTCTTTATCATGAATATACATGGCATGAACATAAAGCACTTTTCTATCATCAGAAACGTCTAAACTCAAGGTGCCGGGTGTTAACGAGATGACATTAGCCAAAAGCGTAATTTCCAAATCCGAATTGGCATCCAAAGGAACCGATACAATTCCGGGCTTCATATATAATGTCGGCGTAATCACATCATAAGCTACTTGAATATTGGCTTTTATCAATTCATAGATGAAAAAAAAGATAAAAGAAACAAGACTCGGAATTACTCTGAAATACTTACGATCGCTTTTATCTGAGCTGATAACCCAAAGAATTAAAAAAGTCAAAACAAAACCAAAAGCAAAGTTTATAAACACAAAACTTCCCGTAAGGGCAACCCAAACGATAGTAAGTATCAAATTTAATAAAACTAACTTTTTCATAACTTTTTATGGATTAACCGGTGGTATTTTCCCCAAAACAGCTTCAATATAACCGGATGTATTGGATAATTCGAAAGCGATTCGTTCCGATAACAATTGAACGTGCTCTGCAAAGAAACCTATATATAATGAAACCAAAGCTAAAATGGCAATCGGAAGAACCATATTCAATTTATCTTTAAACTTTAAATCACCAAAATATTTAAAATTAGGCTTCCTCGGTATTCCGGTACTGGCTTTCCAAAAAACATTGGTCCACATTTTAGCAACGACAAACAAAGTTAAAAAACTACCCAACAATATAAACCCAATTAAAACATAATAATTGTCTTCAAATCCGGCTTGCAATAACGAAATCTTTGGCCAAAATCCCGACAAAGGCGGAATTCCTATCAGTGAAAACAACGGAATCAGCATCAAAATAGACAGTTTTGGATAGGACCCATAAAAACCGCCCAACTCTTTCATACTGTTACTTCCCTTTATTTTATAGATCATACCTCCAACCAAGAATAAATTTCCTTTTACTACAATATCATGTATCATATAAAAAATGGCTCCGGTTAAGGCCAATTCTGAATGCATACTCAAACCGGCAATCATAAAACCAATATGACAAATAATAAGATAGGAAAAAACTTTTTGAATATTGTTTTGAACCAAAGCTCCAAATCCACCGCTAAGAATCGTTAAAACCGCAACGGTCATTAACAAATTATCGATAAACTCATCTCTGATAAAGATAAGTGTAAATACACGAATCATAGCATAAACCCCTACTTTTGTTAGTAGTCCGCCAAAAATAGCAGATACCGCTGCAGGTGGTGTATGATAGGAAGAAGGCAACCAAAAATACAAGGGAAAAACGGCAGATTTAATACCGAATCCAACAAAAAAGATCAGTGCCGTAATATTAATCAATCCTTTATTTTCTGAAGCGGCAATTTTAACTGATAAATCAGCCATATTCAAAGTGCCTGTTAATCCATACAACACCGCAATAGCAGTTAAGAATATAACCGAAGCTAAGATATTTAACGTAAAATATTTAACCGCCGATTCAATCTGAGGCTTTTCGCCACCAATGGTCAACAACACAAACGAACTAATAATTATTACCTCAAACCAAACATATAAATTAAAAATATCTCCGGTTATAAAAGCACCTATTAATCCCATCAACAACAAATGATAAATGGGAAAATAACCAAACTTTGCCCGTTCACTGATTATAGATGCTGAAGAAAAAATGGAAATGGCCAACCCTAACAAACAGGTCAACAACACCAAGGTTGCCGAAAGCATATCTACTACCAACGTAATCCCAAAAGGGGCTTGCCAACCTCCCGCTTGAAAAGTAACGGTTCCAAATTGCCATACCTGAGCAAACAAAAATCCTGCAAGCAATAAAGCAATACCACTTCCTGCAACACTCAATCGACGTTGAATTCGGGTGTCACGCCAAAAGAACATCAACACTATGGCTAATGCAAACTGAAAAAGTAACGGATATAATAAAAAATGTGCTATCATGCGTATTCGTCTGTGGTGTTCATTTGATCTAAATCGTCAGTCTTCACAACTTTATAGGCTCGTTTTATCAAAACAATAGCAAAAGCTTGTAAACCAAAACTAATCACAATGGCGGTTAAAATTAAAGCTTGCGGCACCGGATCGGCATACGTATCCAAAATAGTAGAACTATCTTCCGGAATAATTGGTGGCTTTCCTTTAACTATTCTTCCCACCAAAAAAATAAGAATATTGGCTCCGTTTCCTAATAGGATTAAGCCAATAATCAGCTTCACCAAACTGCGTCGGAGAATCATATAAACACCGGCACCATAAAGTAATCCGGTTATAACGGCTAATAGTATTTCCATAATTAAGAGGATTCTGAAATTGTCATAATAATGGTTAAGGTCACTCCCACCACCACTAAATAGACACCAATATCAAAAAACAGGGGGGTTCCAATCATTCCAATTACAGGAAGCGGATCTTTAAACCAAATACCCGTCATAAATTCTTTTCCTTCTAAAACCATTCCGGCAATACCGCTAAAAAATGCGACTGTCAAACCAACCGGCATCAAAAATCCGGGGTGTATCCGTAATAAGGTTTTAGTATTCTCTTGTCCGTTTGCCGAACCGTGTAAAATAAAAGCAATGGAAGCTATCAAACCACCAATGAAACCCCCACCGGGAAGGTAATGACCTCTAAGCAATATAAATACCGAAAACAGCAGTAATAACGGCAGTAAATAAGTAGAAGCAGTGCGTAAAATTATAGTCTTCATAGCCTTTATTTATTTCTAATTCGTAATTTTAATAAACCAAAAACACCCAAAGCAGCAATTACTAAAACCGTAATTTCTACCATCGTGTCCAATCCTCTGAAATCAACCAAAATCACATTTACAATGTTCTTTCCTTTTGCTAACACATAAGAGTTCTCAGCATAAAACTGCTTGGTTTCTCCCGCATGCGAAACTTGTAAAACTTCAATCGACAAGATAGTGATTAAAGAACCAAATAACACCGCAATAAAACCATCTCGCACTCTTGTCTTAAAATCAGATAGCGTTAAATATTTAGGCAATCGATACAAAACCAATACAAACAAAATGACGGTTAAAGTATCAATCGTAAATTGTGTCATCGCCAAATCAGGTGCACTATAAAACACGAAAATCATACAGATTGCATAACCCACAACACCCATCGCGGCCACAGCTGCTAATCTTGATTTTGTAAAAATGGCATAAAACACAGCCACGACCATTATCAACAAGGTGGAAACCTCATAAATCGTTAAATCCAACAACGAATTAAAGTCAAGAGAAAAGGTAACATTATGAATCAAATAATAACCAATCAAAAAACTTAAAAACAAAATAATGGTGAGGATATAATTTCGCAAATAACCATTTTGAAAAAAGTTCGTCCAAAGGGAAGCCGTTTTTTGAAATCCATTGGCAAATCCTCTAATCAATGTTTTAGGGGCTAAAAAATCTACTTTTTTCAATTTTAATTCTTTTACAGCCGATGGTTGTAATACAAAAACCAAAAGAAGTCCCAAAGCTATAGTCACTATACTCAAAAGCAAAACAAACGTAAAGCCATGCCATAGTTTCAATGGTGATACAAAAGAATCAGGTGCTAATTCATTCAAGGAAGGCTGAAACAAGGCATTGTCTAAAATCGAGGGAAACAAGCCGAAAAGCATTCCTAAAACACCCAATAACAATGGCGGCATCCACAACCGTTTATCCGGTAAATGAACAGATGTAAAGTTTTCAGGTAAGGTGCCAATAAATGGTTTTATCCCCACTTGATATCCGGCATACAACAACAATATGTTAGTTACAACCGCAAAAACCGTAAATAAAACAGCTTCACTACTCTGCAAAGTGGCTTCATAGATCAAATCTTTTCCAACAAATCCAAAACTAGGTAGCATACCCGCATTCGACAACATCGCTAAAAGTCCGGCAATGGCAACGGGCATCATGACCGATTTTAATCCGCTTAACTTGGTTACATTTCGAGTTCCGGTTTCATGATCTAGTATTCCCGTGATTAAGAAAAGTGCGGCTTTGTATAAGGCATGAACTACGATAAAAACCAATGCGGCATGCAATGCTGTAGAAGTTCCTATTCCGATTAAAAAAACCAAAATCCCTAATACCGAAATGGTAGAATAAGCTAAAATCCCTTTTAAATCCGTTCGAAATAGCGTGTGAAAAGCAGCATAAAGCATGGTAATAGCTCCTACAGTAAACAACGTAGTATTCCAAAATTCATGATTCCCTAAAAGCGGTGTAAAGCGAAGTAACAAATAGATACCCGCTTTTACCATGGTGGCAGAATGCAAATAAGTAGAAACCGGTGTCGGTGCTTTCATCGCTCCGGGTAACCAAAAATGAAACGGAAACTGAGCCGATTTTGTAAATGCAGCTATAAATATAAAGACCAACAAAACAACGTAATACGGACTTTCTGTAAAATCAATACCGCTATGAATCAATTCCTGAATGGAATAAGTTGATCCAATAAATCCAAATAAAATAGCAGCTCCCAATAAAAACAAACCACCAAAGCCTGTGATAGCTAAAGCTTGTAAAGCCGATGTTCGGGAAGCTTTGTCATGGTTATTAAATCCAATCAGAAAAAAGGAACTGATACTCGTTAACTCCCAAAATATAAATAATCCCATGATGGAATCAGAAAGTACCAACCCCAACATAGCTCCCATGAAGATGGACAAATACCCATAAAATCGATCCAGATAAGTATGCCCTTTTAGATAATAGGAAGTATATAAATAAACCAAAGTACCGATTCCCGTAATCAACAAACTGAACAACAACGCCAAGCCATCCATCCGGAAACTCAAATGAATACCCATACTGGGAACCCATTCAAACAACTGAACAGGCACTTCACCTTGTGCTATTTTACCAATAAAAGTGGTAAAATACACAAACAGAGACAAGGGTAATAAAGTGAGTAGATAGGAAATTGAGCCTTTTAACTTTTTACCGAAAAAAATTAAAAACAAAGCCACTATAACACACAACAGTATGGTAAATATCATTGGTTTTCAAAAACTATATAAGTGCAAATATAAGAATTATCAGCGTGGATTGGGCGTCCTAAACAAATCTTAGCAAAAATATAACGTAATTAAAAAAGAGGGCTATAAGGTCAGTTCTTTAACCATTTTATACAAAGCCTCCTTATCCAAAGGTTTTGAAATATATTTATTCATCCCAATCTCCATCACCCTGATTTTTGTGCTTTCCATCACATCAGCAGTAACGGCAACTATAGGAATGTCTTTTTTGGAATCACCCGACGCTCCGGCTCGAATAGCAAGCGTAGCTTCATAACCATCCATAACAGGCATCTGTAAATCCATTAAGATAATATCAAAATTGTTTTCCTGCAACGCATCCACACATTCCTGTCCGTTATTCGTAAAAACAATTTCAGTATTTTGCCATTTTTTGGTAATCATTTTTAACACCATTTGATTCATGGCATTATCTTCAGCAACCAAAATTCGTTTCCCATGCAAATCATAGGTTTCAGCTTCTGGTAGCACTTCTGTTGGTTCAGCAAGGGGTAAAACGTCAAAGTGCAAAGTTACTTTACTAACGGTGCCTTCATTCACTTTACTTTGAATAGCTATAGAACCTTGGTGTAAATCGGCTAAATGTTTTACGATAAACAACCCTAAGCCCAAACCACCATATTTTCGCTTGTCAGTGATATTTTCTTGTGAAAAAGAATCATAAACTGCCGACAACTTTTTTGCATCAATCCCAACACCACTATCCTCAACAGATAGCTCCAAAGCAATTTGGTTGCCCTTCAAAGGTTTGCAGGAAACGGTCAACGTAACAAATCCTTCAGCCGTAAATTTAAAAGCATTGCTCATTAAATTGTAGATAATTTGCGTCAAACGAAACTTATCACCCACCAATTGAGCTGGTAAATCTGTAGCTAAAAGTGCTTCAAACTTTAAATCCTGACTTTTTGCTTTGTTGTGCATGTTAGCAATCATGTGCTCCAAAAGAGGTCGCAACAAAAACGGCTCTTTATCCAACTGCAACTCCCCTTTTTCTATCTTCGAAAAATCCAAAATATCGTTTACCGAACTCAAAAGGTTATAGGAAGAGTCTTTAATCATCATGGCATTTTTCTGAACGGTAGGTTCTGTGGTCTCTTTAATCAAAATTTTCGACAAATTCAAAATGGCATTCAAAGGCGTTCGCAATTCATGACTGATGTTAGAAAGAAAATACGTTTTCATCTCATTCATTTCTTCCGATTTTTGAAGGGCAATGTCTTGCATTTCCTCGCGTTCATCTCGCAATTTTCGGATTAAGTTAGCCATCGATAGCGATAAGAAAACAACCTCCAAACCGGTGCCCAATTTCGAACCGTTTTCCGTCCAAAAAGTAACCGGCAACATACTGAAATTTTTCAAGATAAAAACAACAAAACCGGCTATCAAAAAGAAAATACCGATAACAAAGAAATAATCAACTTTTCGGGTCTTTACATAAATTACTACAACAGACGAAATAATTAACAACAGCAATAGCAACCCAAACAAATTAGCCAGCGGATAAGAATAAGCCAATGCACCCGGATGAACAAACAACGAAATCAGCAACAAGAAATCCAACACATAAACCACATAAAATGCACTATTCAAAAAAGAACTATATTCTTTTACTTTCAAAAAAACCTGAGCATACCTTCCCAAAAAGAAATTGGCGATACAGGCAGAGAGGATTACCGCATTCAACGACAGCCAACCCGAACCGGGTGTTATAAATTGAAAAAACAAACCATCCAATGAAAATTGCAGCAAGCCAATAAAAACAACATACAAACTGTAGTATAAAAAACTGCGTTGCCCAAGAGCAAAAAAGAAAAACAAATAGATAATGGCAGCAATACCTAAAATTCCATAAAAAATCCCAAAAACCAATTGCTCAAACATACTGGTTTCCATCAAGTTCTCATAAGACCGCAACACCAGTCCCGCATTAATTGCCTCCCCATCACTCTTCAAATGAAGGTAATACTGCTTTGTAGTTTGGGGTGCAATCGCCACTTTAAAAATGGTCTTTCTGTTTTTAAAATCGCGTTCCGAAAAGGGCAAAGCATCGCCGCTTACTTGTTTAGTAACAGCACCATTCGCATCTATAGTATACAATTCAGCTACATCAACAATAGGTCGACACGCCTCTAAAAAGAAGATTTTTGTAGTAGTTAATTCATTACGTATAGAAAAACGCAACCAATAATGGTCAGAAGTAAATCCCAAATCAGTGTTACTGTTGGGCAAGGTTTCAAATTGATTGGCATCCAGTTGCAATACAGCATCAAGTGAGATCGATTCAGCACCCAAACGGGCAAGTGTAGCATACGGATGAAGCGATACTTCGTCAAGCGTAGTATCCGGTTTGATGATAAATTGACCACTGACAGTACTACTTACTAACATAAAAAGTAGCAGCACAAAGTGACACAGCACACAAACCTTAGGGTTGTAGTTTAGTTTCAAATAGAGGTTAAATTTGTGGTATTGGTTCGATAAAAATAGAAAAACCATTCGAATAAATACTACAAGACTTTTTTTTTAACAATCGTTCTAGTTTAACTTTGAGGGAACAACTATTGTATTTGCCCTTAAATCACACAGTCTTTGCGAGGTATAAATAAGAGTAATTAGCAAAAATAAAACTAAGAACAGATTATGTACGCACAGATCGAGTACGGACAGGTCGAGTACGGACAGGTCGCGACCTGTCCCTTGTCCCTTTTCCCCTGTCCTCTCCCCCCACCAATCCCACCAAATCTCTATTTATTTGATTTTTAGTATCTTGTATTCTTTTTAAGAAAGTAGTTATGATAAAAAGAACACTATTAATCGAAAACAAAGCCTCTCTTTCCACTAAAAACCTACAACTCGTAATCAAAACAGAAACAAGGGAAACCACTGTGCCTGTTGAAGATATTGGGTTTTTAGTAATTGACAATGCCGAAACATACATCAGCATTCCGGCTATGAATCTGATGATTGAAAACAATACAGCCATTATAATCTGCAATACCAATCACCTTCCAAATGGAATGTTCCTTAACCTCAACAGTCATCACATCCAACAAGAAATATTTCGCAACCAAATAGAAGCCAGCTTGCCATTAAAAAAACAACTTTGGCAACAAACAATCGTTGAGAAGATAAAAAACCAAGGACTACTATTAGAAAAAATAACAAACACCAAAAATCATTTTAACTACCTCGCAGGAAAAGTACAAAGTGGTGATACGTCAAATATGGAAGGAGTAGCAGCCAGTCAATATTGGAAATCTTTTTTTGACCAAAGTGACAGCGAACGAGCCAAACAATTAGATTTCAAACGAGAACGTTTTGGAGACTATCCTAACAACTTTTTAAATTATGGCTATGCCATTCTTAGAGCGGCAACTGCCAGAGCATTATCCGGTAGCGGATTACTTAATACCCTAGGCATACATCACAAAAGCAAATACAATGCTTTTGCTTTGGCAGATGATATTATGGAACCCTTTCGTCCAATAGTAGATGAAAAAGTGTATGAGTTAATGAACAACTACAAAGAGCAAGAACTAAACACACAGCTCAAATCAGAAATGCTGCAAATTCTAACGCGAACGGTCTATTTTAAAGAAGAGAAAAGTCCACTGATGGTAGCATTACAAAAAACAGCAAGTTCATTGCAACAATGCTATTCAGGAGATAGAAAGAAAATAAAATATCCAAAATTATGGAACTAAACGGATACAGAATTATGTGGCTATTTGTATTTTTTGACTTACCAACAGAAACTAAGAAAGACCGACGAAATGCGTCAGGCTTTAGAAAGAACCTCTTAAAGGATGGTTTCAGTATGATGCAATATTCCGTATATGTGCGTCACTGTGCAAGTAGCGAAAGTGCAGACGTACATGAAAAACGAATAAACAAACTATTGCCACCATTGGGTAAAGTCAGCGTACTGCGAATAACCGATAAACAATTCGGAAACATTCTCAACTTCTGGGGAAAATGTGAAGTACCTAAAGAACCACAGCCCACCCAATTAGAATTGTTTTAAACCTTTTTAAAAAAAACATCATCATCCCATCTCTCGGGATTGTTAGAAATATAATTGAATATATTCAAATAAGAAAATTCATTTCTAATGATATGATCATGAAAAGAGCGATGCCATTCAAATTCCGGAAAGCCTGCTTCATGAATTAATTTAGAAGTAGTTGTTTTCAAAGCCCCCATTAAACTTGACAACGATTTAATTTTGATGCCTTTATCTTTCACTTTTTGGCTATCTATTTCAAGAATAAGATGAAAATGATTTGGCATAATCACATAATTATGAATGTCAACATATTCATACTGACTCATCAACCAATTGATTCTTTCTTCTACCAATAAACCAAATTGATTTAATTCAACAACATGATTAATTTCGAAATCTTGATTTTGGGAATCTTGATTTTGGGAATCTTGATTTTGGGAATCTTGATTTTGGGAATCTTGATTTTGGGAATCCTGTACGGACAGGTCGCGACCTGTCCCTACGCGTTCTGTCCCTTCGCGACCTGTCCCTACGCGTTCTGTCCCTACGCGTCCTGTCCCTACGATAGTAACACGCCCCAAACAACACACATTATCTTTCACACAATTTGTAACGAAATACAAATTATTACTGGAATAATCGAATCCTTTCATTCGATTTCTTTTGCGATTTTTCATGGCTTATACTATTTTATTGGCTTATAATATTTCAAAAATAATGATAATATAATAACCAACAAAATTTTTATACAGAACTGATAAGGACAAATCGTTTTCAGACATCTTGTACGGACAGGTCGGGTACGAACAGGTTCTGTGCGTACAGGTTCTGTGCGGAAATGTCGGGTACGGACAGGTCGGGTACGGACAGGTCGGGTACGGACAGGTCGCGACCTGTCCCCACCCCTACAAACAAAAAAATGCCTCAATCACAGCTTATCATTCTGTAAAAGAGGCATTTTTTATCACGATATAACACTATATTCTCTTGAGTAGCAGAAGGTAACAGGCCAACTAATATCGTGTTCTCTAATCTTTAATCAAACCACAACTTTGAGGTTTGAATTGCTTCGACTGTCAAAAATATCGTGTTCTCTAATCTTTAATCAAACCACAACAACACCTGTTAGAAGAGGTCATATATTTTGAATATCGTGTTCTCTAATCTTTAATCAAACCACAACTTAATAAGTCCTCTATCATTCTGGGAGGAAAATATCGTGTTCTCTAATCTTTAATCAAACCACAACTGATGACAAGCAGCGTTCCTGTGTTTCAATAATATCGTGTTCTCTAATCTTTAATCAAACCACAACAAAAGACGAAATCGTTTATTCAATTATAGAAATATCGTGTTCTCTAATCTTTAATCAAACCACAACGATTTACTGTCATGGAAGTGTTGATAATTGAATATCGTGTTCTCTAATCTTTAATCAAACCACAACAACATCCCTAGATAACTGAGAAAGCAACAGAATATCGTGTTCTCTAATCTTTAATCAAACCACAACGCAATAGGATCATTCAAAGCTTTTCCTAAAATATCGTGTTCTCTAATCTTTAATCAAACCACAACTGCGTTAGTGTCTTGTATGAATAATTCTGCAATATCGTGTTCTCTAATCTTTAATCAAACCACAACTGCATCATGGTTAAACATTGTGGCACAAAAAATATCGTGTTCTCTAATCTTTAATCAAACCACAACGGCAAGTCTTTTAATAATTCTAAAAAACTTAATATCGTGTTCTCTAATCTTTAATCAAACCACAACCATCACGCAAACTTTTGATTTTGTAAATCAAATATCGTGTTCTCTAATCTTTAATCAAACCACAACAAGGTTGTATTAGGCACTTCAATTGTAAAAAATATCGTGTTCTCTAATCTTTAATCAAACCACAACAACGAACTAACACCAATTGTAAAGTTGGAAATATCGTGTTCTCTAATCTTTAATCAAACCACAACGTATCTCGGTTGCTGACTTGCTTTTTGTAAAATATCGTGTTCTCTAATCTTTAATCAAACCACAACAATCAGCAAAACACGATGACCAAGTTCTGAATATCGTGTTCTCTAATCTTTAATCAAACCACAACGAGAATTAGGCAAAATCATTAAAAACAAAAATATCGTGTTCTCTAATCTTTAATCAAACCACAACTATCCCATGTGATTTCTTGTGCATTTCTGAATATCGTGTTCTCTAATCTTTAATCAAACCACAACTATGCGTGCTTTTTTATCAAGGTATTCCGGAATATCGTGTTCTCTAATCTTTAATCAAACCACAACTGCAACTGAGCATAGGTGTTTTTTAATTTCAATATCGTGTTCTCTAATCTTTAATCAAACCACAACGAAATAGAAATCACTAATGTAAACGATATAAATATCGTGTTCTCTAATCTTTAATCAAACCACAACTTGGTGTATCTGCTGTTAGTTCAATTTGTGAATATCGTGTTCTCTAATCTTTAATCAAACCACAACCATCAACGGCCAGTATAACCTTATTGAAACAATATCGTGTTCTCTAATCTTTAATCAAACCACAACAAGCGAATAGATTATTTTTTTTGAATCGATAATATCGTGTTCTCTAATCTTTAATCAAACCACAACATGTACTACTCCAGCTTCTTCATTCGGATCAATATCGTGTTCTCTAATCTTTAATCAAACCACAACATGAAGAGGCTGACAACTTAAAGGTGACTAAATATCGTGTTCTCTAATCTTTAATCAAACCACAACGTTAATACCGGTATAATTCAAAATACCTTAATATCGTGTTCTCTAATCTTTAATCAAACCACAACGCAAAGGAATTAAATATTCCTATTCTGTTGAATATCGTGTTCTCTAATCTTTAATCAAACCACAACAAAGGCTACTTTATCGGCTTTGTGGTTTACAATATCGTGTTCTCTAATCTTTAATCAAACCACAACTAGGGTGGAGTTATGGGCTATTGCTATTGAAATATCGTGTTCTCTAATCTTTAATCAAACCACAACAAAGAAGTGGGCCAACAGTTTGGTGCTATTAATATCGTGTTCTCTAATCTTTAATCAAACCACAACGTATACCAAATTGTAAAAACATCACCGGGTAATATCGTGTTCTCTAATCTTTAATCAAACCACAACAAAGAATTTAGTAAAAGGAAGCTGTCCGGAATATCGTGTTCTCTAATCTTTAATCAAACCACAACTACCACTATCAACAAACGTTAAAGTAGTTGAATATCGTGTTCTCTAATCTTTAATCAAACCACAACGGAGTGACTGCGTAGAAACTCCGTTGTGGTTTTGTTGTTCAAGATTTAAAAAGTTTTATGTCAAAGAACTTTAAGCAAAATTACAGTTTTTCAATCCTTCCTAAAACCGAAATATTCACTTTTATTGGATTCATTTCTTGATACTTTTTCATACTCGTTATTCTTACTTCCTCCTTTTTATTTGTGACAGTGGATGCAAGATGGTATCTAAATGAATAATCCCCATCTGATATTTTCTGAACTCGATATAAATAATTACTTAGAAAAACAAGGTCTTGTTTATTATCATTATACTCCTCATTAGAAAGTCCCAACAAAAACATATCATTTTCTTGAAAAGTTAATACTAGTTCTTTTGGGGCTGGTTTTCCAATTTCTAAATCAGGAAGTTTATAGATTTCATCTTTTTGCTTAACTCTTTCTACAACTTTCCAAAAATTTGTAATATCATCTTTTAACTCCTCATTTTCATCTTTAAAAATTACAATATGATGATTATTTCTTGGATTCACATATTGTTTTATAGAAGGTTTTAATTGTTGAGCTTTTCCCATTTCTTCCGAAACTCTCACTTTTTTTATTGGAACTGGCTCTCCATTTTTATTTGGCAAAGTATACAGTGATTTAATTTTCGTATGTAATGCTACAATTTTTTCTTTAATTTCTTTTTCTTCGATTTCTGTATTTTTTGGAGATTTCAGTTGTTTAGAAAGTTGTTCTACTTCTTTATACAAAGGAATTTCTGCCTTTCTTGCTTTAATTATTATTTCTTTAATTTTTACATCAACAATCTTTTCCAATTGTTTATCGGTTTTTAAACTTTCAACAGATTTTCTAATATGATACCCAGCTTCTCCAATTGGTGGTGTTCTATATCCATATAAATTTTCCTTATGCAACTGTCCTCTAACAGCCATTCCATTACTTTTAAAAGTTTGCCCATTTTTGGTAATCTTTTTGGTAATTTTCGTAAGGATTTTTTTGTTTTGCTTGTGAGAAATGAGAATACTATTAATAACATTTTTTGCTTCATTATGAAAACCATTCCAAGGTTCTGGAAAGTCTAAATGTTCTTTTTCGTGTTCAATCCCTCTTTTCTTATTTTCATTTGAAGCATTTTGTTTACTTAACCGTTGGAAAAAAGATTCTTTTGTTAATGCAATAACAAGAGCATCAATGGCGTGGTGGCGGTGATCTTCCCGGTTTTTAATTGGGTCAAATTTTATTTCTCCCGTATATTTATCAACCCAAGTTGTTCCTTCAACTAACGACTGCCCTTCTTCGAGGACTGGAATAGTGGTTTTAACAGGAGAAAATTCAGTTACTTCAGAAACAATATCAAACAATACATAATATTTCCCTTTGCCTTCTTCAATTTCAAAATGATGCTGATTGTCCATATCCGAAACAAATATATTTTCATCATTCGTAGTTCCTTGAATCAAAATTTGATTCTCTTTTACCAACGGTTTTTCGTTTAATGCTCTTTCAAAAGAAACATTTTCAAAATTAACATCTATAATGAGCCAATACTTTCCATCTTCAATTTCTGCCTCACAGTCATAAATATACGAAGAAAAAAGACCTTCCTTTACTTCCCCAAATAGAAGTATTTGCTTTCCATTTTTTTTGGGTTGCTCTTCTTTAACAGGTTTTTTAAAATCCCTATTAATTATTGAAAATGTTGCCCAATACGTTCCGTTATCCTTACCAATAGCATTTATGGCATTCAAACCATCATTCTTGAATTTTTCCTTTTCAATTTTACCTCTTAAAACAATTTCATTTTCTAAAGCATTTGGCTTATCCTTAAATACTTGGACAATATTTTTTGGATTAGACAATACTAATTTTGCCCAATAATCGCCATTTGCTAATTCTGGTGCATTTACTTGAAATTTAACATACTGTTCTTTCGATTTAAAAACTCCCTTTTCAATACTTCCAGACAAAAGTGTTTCATTTT
Source organism: Flavobacterium orientale (assembly GCF_014638005.1). Taxonomy (GTDB): domain Bacteria; phylum Bacteroidota; class Bacteroidia; order Flavobacteriales; family Flavobacteriaceae; genus Flavobacterium; species Flavobacterium orientale. The sequence goes on along the minus strand of NZ_BMFG01000006.1, from coordinate 13,845 downwards.
CTTTCGTAATTGGTTTATCAAAATAAATTCGTTGTGATAAAATTGGTTTTTTTTCATTGTCTAAAACTACATAGTGAGGTATATGTTTGTTTTCTTCAATGTGTAGATTAGGAATATCTACCGTCATTATGGGTTGCAGAATATTATTCAAGCCCCAAAGTCTCCTCAATTCCGCAGTTAAACTACCTGGCATCACACGAACATCTGAACATACTTGCGAAAGGATTTCACTTGTTTTCTTACTTATATAACGAGTATCATTTAATTGTCTTTGTATAAAATCATTGGTTTCAAATTTTGTTTTAGATACAAATCGTTTTGCTTTGGGGTAAGGCAAAACTTTAAAAGCTCGTATTTCAATCTCTTCCCAAGATTTAGCACCTCCCCACAGTATAGGGTCTTTATTGATTTCATAAAAATCGTAAGGTGTTCTATTTCCTTTTAAACCATTAAATTTTGAATCACATAATGTTTTATTTGCAAAACTATCATCTAAGGAAATTGATTTTGGTATAATATGCTCTATTTGAAACTTATTTTCCCTACCGAGTACATCTGAAATATTTATTGTTTTATTGGTATAAGGACAAACAGAAATTGGCATTTCTTGATATAACAAGACTTTTTGAATATTATCTCTACTTTGTCGCAAACCAAATTCAATTAATAATTCTTTTGCCTTTTCGTTTTTTTTATCGTTTTCTCTTATTTTATAACCTAATTCTTCACGTTTAGTTTTACTGTTCTTTAAATCTCTACCAAGTTCAACTTTAATTTGGTCAAATTTTCCATGAAGTGTAATCAATTCATTTACTAATCGTTTTGTTTCATTAACGCCTTGTTGAACAATGGGATTTCTCAAATTTTCAACAGTATCTATTTTATCTTTTTGCTCTACTTTAATAACCTCTTGACTATGATGATACAATTTTTTAAATCGAATATCATTCTCTGCAAATCCGTATTTATTTTCAATTAAATAATCTTTAATTTTTTCAATAGCTTCTCCTTCTTTATTAGATTTTTCGTGATTTATTTTTAATAAATCTTTTTCTAGTTCGAAATGGTCATTTTTATATAACTCCCATTTTTTACCAAAAGCGTTTCTAACACCACCCAAAATTACAGCATCACTTAAACGCAATCCTTTTTTTAGATAAGGCAAAATGTTTTTTATAGCTTTTAATGAAACACTGGAATAATCTTCTTTTAAATTTATTTTAGAAATTTTTTCTTTATCAGTATCAGTTAAACCATAAATAGTTTGAAGTTTTTCCAACAATATATCATTATCATCACAATAATGAAACAAGTGCCAAATACGCTCATAACCATACTCTATAGTTTCTTGATCATTAACTGTTATTGAGTATTCTTTTTCAAGTATTGATTTTGGAAATAATACATTCAGTTGTTTTGTTGTATAATTGCCAATAACTGGTGAGTCGTCTGCATAATTAAATGTTTCATACTCTAATTTTAACTTCCTTTTTATTTCTATAAAATCAAATTTCTTTTCTTTAGAGTTAATTAATTCCAATACTTGCAAACGCTGTGACTCTTCCAATCTTTGCTTTTTTCCATATTCAATATTATTGATATATTGCAATGTACGATATTCTTCATATAAAGGATGTGATAATGGGCAAGGTGTTTTACCCTTTTGTATGAATTTACCATTTTCATCTTTCAAATCAGGCTCAAATCTACATTTAGCAAGAAGTCCTTTTTGAGAACGCAAAGGTCTTTGCCAAAACAAAACACTTTCATTGCTTTTAAACTTTAATTCTCCTTCTTCGTTTTTTTCAATTTTTCCTGCTAAAAAATCTTTTAAAGGAAGTTTAGTTTTTATTTTCAATAAATATTTTTGATTATCATTAATCGATAATTCATCAATCAATTCAATAACTTCAACATTATTTTCTCCTTTAATCTTTTTTAAATGCTCAATTTTACTGTTGTTTCTTTTATTTTTTAGACCCCCTTTCAACAATATCTTTTTCTCGTTAGTATATTCAATAATATCAAGCCCCAAATTATAGGCTTGTCTATTCCATATTGCTTCAAATTCGGCTATATACATATCTCTCAAAGTATATCTTGAGCGAACACGCAATTCATTACCATTTTCATCTTGAATTACTTTAAAAGGTTCGCTATCTTTAGGCAAAATATCAAACAGATATTTTCCCAAAGTTGAATTTTGTAATTCTTTTTGAGTGTCCTCAATACCTTTTACTCCATCTTTTCCTTTATATATTTTTCCATCTTCCTTTCCTTTGCGATTGCTCAAAAAACCTCTTCTCTGAATTAAATGATATAACACTCTACCAAATTCTTGTAGAGATATATCTTCATTTAAAGCTCTATCTCTCAACAAATATGGATTTTGTTTTAACCATATACAATAAGGATGATTTTCTGGTAAATGGATTTCAGGTGCCATTCTGCCATCTTTCTTTTTTTTCTTATCCCATTTACTCCATATATCTAGTTCAGAATGACTCAAAGGGCACATTTTTAAATTAATAAGTGTTCTCAATAATTTAATTTTACGTAATCTTTTTCTATAAAAACCACGTCTTTGCTGACGACTATTTCGTCGACTTGCATTTTTACTTTCTTCTTTCTCACCTTGTCCAATAGTTTTTGCAACTACTCCTTCGGGAAAAATACGCACTCCTGAGTCAATAATTTTATTTTCTATATCATCAATCAATGCCCACCCAATACTATTTGTCCCCAAATCCAAACCTAATATTTTCCCCATAACGATATCGATTTTTATTCAATTCATAAAAATACAAAAAAAATTTAGTAGTAATTTACGGAAATCCGTAATCCAAGTAAAATATTTTTTTTATATATTTGTCATAGATAATTTTATTCTAATCTTTAATCTTATCACAATAAGGCTATATGCCGTAGATGAAAATCTTTAGTCCTGCTTCGGTGGGACTTTTTCTTTTTTTTTAATTTCTAAAGATAAAATGTGTACGGAAAGGTTTGTACGGACAGCTCGCGTACGGACAGGTCATGTACGGACAGGTCATGTACGGACAGGTCGCGACCTGTCCCTACAAAAAAAAACTCCTCACAAAGGAGGAGTTTTAAAAAAACGCAAACAAAAGATTAAACCACTTCAAGCAACGTCAACGAGTTATACGTTTCATCATTTAAAGCATAAAACACACCATTTATTTCTTGCGAAAACTCAACTAGCAAAAAATAAAAACTATAGCCACTTCCCGTCGGAACTCCAGTCGGAGTAACAACAGGGCTGCTGCTGGTCATATCTATTGGAAGCGTAACTTCAGGACTATACGTGATGGTATAATCCCCGTTCAACAAATCCAAATTCATAAAACCAACCTTAAAAGTGACTCTCGAAGCATAGTTGGGAAAAGTCAACATATCCATCGGAACCAAATCAGTAATAGTAACTGTCCCCGTTACAGTATCCAATTCATAAGGAGCCTGCATGATAGCTTTCAATGGGGTGAAACTATTAAAATCAAAATTCTTCAGAAAAGCTTTGCCATCTGTAGTTGACAAACCATCGTTAACATTTCGCTGTCCTCTGACAGAAACCGTGTCCGCATTCTTAACCTTAGCCAACACATGCATCAAGCGTCGTGTTAGCGAACCGTCTTTTGCCTTTTTTATCAAAACAGAATTAGCATTGCGTAGCATTTTTCCCGATGCAGCAACATTTGCAAACTCTGAACCATTCTCCCGGGTTCTTGCAAAGGAAGGGTCATTCAAAACGCGTTGTCTCGAAACGCCTCCTTTGTTTCTGATAAAATAAGATTCTCCTTTTTTGTAAAAAGTAACGTCATCCAACGTTCCTTCAACCTTAAACAAGCCTTTTTGCTTAGCCATAATTAAAAAAATTTATTGATTAATAATGAAACAAAGCTATGATAGTCAATACGATACAAAAAATAACCCTTGCCGCTTACTACCATTTCTGCCGATTTTGCCAAAAAAGTTTGTTTTTTCCAATATTATTTTTAATTTAGCACTTACTTTCTTACACAAAGGGAGTGCTTTCCAAAAACAATCCCCCTCTTTTTCTGTTTTCTTGTGTCTTAAATCAACCAATTTTTAAGGTAGTCTTTCGGGTTATATACCCCAAAACAGTAGCAATTTCATCACTTGACAACTAATGCTCTGAACGATTATTGAGTAATGCTCATGTATTAGCCAAGTATCAACAAAGTATCAGCCAAGTATTAGCCAAGTATTAGCCAAGTATAGATAGAGTATGAGAATAGTATTGAAGGAGTAAAAACAAATAACTGATGAAATAAGTAAGAAATAATAAAAAAGTTACAATCCCCAAATTATAAACTTTAAATAACCTAAACCAATGGAAAGAACAACCATTTTTCCAAAAGACATAAGTATAATTCTTGGTCGAAGCGAACGCTATGGAAGAGACTTAATCCAAAAAATCAAAAAATTTTCAAACAAATCAGAACATCAATACGTCACTATTGTAGAATTTTGTGTCTATTGTGGCTTAGATAGTGAAGAAATTAAAAGAATGATTAACAAAAGAAGATAAACAGCAGTCAACGAAAAGCTAAAAAAAATAGTGGGTTATCCCCTATTCCAAACAAAGTGCATTAAAGAGTACCACACCAACGCTCAAAAATAAAAAAACCCTAATAATCTTAGTCAATACAACAAGTGGTACTAAGAAATACTAGGGTTTTATTTTATAAACTACCAAACAAACCGGCAACCCAAAACAAGCTTTACACCTATTTCAAATTCGCCAAGCTTTGTTCAATCATCGCTATTTTGGCCAAAGCATCCGCTTCTTTTTGGCGTTCGTTCGCTACCACTTTCTCAGGAGCAGAACTCATGAATTTCTCATTCAACAACTTCCCTTGAACCGATTTCAAAAAGCCTTGCGTGTACTTCAATTCGTCACTCAATTTAGCAATTTCCTCTTCCACATTAAAAGCCCCCGTAATCGGAATAAAATATTCATTCGATTTGACACGGAACGTCAACGCTCCTTCCACCGTTTCATTAACATAAGTAATCGAGGTGCTGTTCACCAACTTAGCTACAATACTATCCAAAACAGTCGTTGCTTTTTCGTTATTAATCACCTGCAAGTCAATCGCATCTTTAAAAGGAATATTTTTCTCTTTTCGAATAGTTCGTATACCGGCGATTACCTCCATACAAAAATCAAAATCCGTAATCAACGTGTCGTTAAAAGGTTTCTGTGCAGGCCACTGCGAAACAATAAGTGCTTCCTCTTTAGCCCTTGGAGCAATATACTGCCAAATCTCTTCCGTTAAAAACGGCATAAACGGATGCAACAATTTCATGTTGTTTTCCAACATTTCAATGGCTTTGTCAAACGTAGCTTTGTCAATCGGCTGTTGGTAACCGGGCTTAATGATTTCCAATAACCACGAACAAAAATCGTCCCACACCAATTTATAAATTGCCATTAAAGCATCAGACAAACGGTATTTCTCAAAACTGTCTTCAATCTCCACCAACACTTTTTGGAATTTTGCCTCATACCATGCAATCGCCGCTTTCGCACTTTCAGGTTGCGGCAAATCAGCTACTTCCCATCCTTTAATCAAACGGAAAGAATTCCATATTTTATTAGCAAACGCTTTTCCGTTGCTACACAATTCTTCATCAAACATAATGTCGTTTCCGGCAGAAGCACTCAATAGCAAACCTACACGAACACTATCCGCACCAAACGTCTCAATCAAATCCAACGGATCAGGGGAGTTACCCAACGACTTCGACATTTTTCTACGTTGCTTATCGCGAACCAATCCCGTCAAATAAACATTCGTAAACGGTTTCTCACCCGTATATTCATATCCTGCAATTATCATGCGAGCCACCCAGAAAAATAAAATATCCGGGCCGGTAACCAAATCATTGGTAGGATAATAATACTTGAAATCTTTGTTCTCAGGCTCTAAAATACCTCCAAAAACAGCCATTGGCCACAACCACGACGAAAACCAAGTATCCAACGCATCGGCATCTTGTTTTAAATCCGCTAAAGTCAAATTGGGTTTGTTGGCTTTTATTTTTGCTAACGCTAACGCTTCTTCTTGAGTAGTCGCAACCACAAAATCTTCTTTCCCATCGCCATAATAATAAGCCGGAATTTGTTGTCCCCACCACAACTGACGGGAAATATTCCAATCGCGTATATTTTCCAACCAATGACGATAGGTATTATTAAATCGGTTCGGATACAATTTCACCTCTTCGGTTTCCAACACGGCTTTAATAGCAGGTTTCACCAAATCTTCCATTTTTAAGAACCACTGGTCAGACAATCTCGGTTCAATAACCGCTTTTGTGCGTTCCGAAGTCCCTACTTTATTGATGTGGTTTTCAATTTTCACAAGGTGTTGCAATTGTTCCAGTTCGGCCACAATTTCCTCACGAACCACAAAGCGGTCTTTGCCTTCATAATGCAAACCAAAACTATTCAACGTAGCATTCTCATTAAAAATATCAATGATTTCCAATTGGTGCTTGTTGCCCAATTCCTTATCATTCACATCATGAGCCGGAGTTACTTTCAAACAACCGGTTCCAAATTCCATATCCACATAATCATCAAAAATGATAGGAATCACACGATTACAAATCGGAACAATAGCTTTCTTTCCTTTCAAATGCATAAATCGTTCGTCATTCGGGTTGATACAAATCGCCGTATCGCCCAAAATAGTCTCGGGTCGTGTGGTAGCAATCACCACCGATTCCGTACTGTTTTCTATCGCATAGCGGAGGTAATACAATTTCCCTTGACGCTCTTCAAAAATCACTTCTTCGTCAGACAAAGTCGTCTTTGCTTCCGGGTCCCAATTCACCATGCGATACCCGCGATAAATCAAGCCTTTATTATACAAATCCACAAACGAATGGATTACAGAAGCCGACATATCATCGTCCATCGTAAATTTAGTGCGTTCCCAATCACATGAAGCTCCTAACTTTTTAAGTTGCTCCAAGATGATGCCACCATGTTTATCCGTCCATTCCCAAGCGTGTTTCAAAAAGTCCTCTCGGGTCAAATCTTCTTTATTGATGCCTTCTGCCTTTAATTTGGCAACCACTTTTGCTTCTGTAGCAATAGAAGCATGGTCAGTTCCCGGTACCCAACACGCATTCAAGCCTTTCAGACGGGCTTTTCGAATCAACACATCCTGAATCGTATTGTTCAACATATGCCCCATGTGAAGCATCCCTGTTACGTTTGGCGGTGGAATTACAATAGTGTAAGGTTCACGATGATCAGGCTCCGAATGAAAATAATTATTTTGCATCCAGTAAGCATACCATTTTTCTTCGGCTTCTTTGGCATTAAATTGAGCAGGAATAGACATAGTCAAATTTTATATTATAGTTTTTCAATTAAAAAAACAGCAATTACACTTGGTTTTAAATCAACAAAAAGCTGCACCAAAATACTTTGGATTGGTTTTTGCATAAGTTGCAAAAGTAAGGATTTCGATAGAGTTTCAAAAAAGAAATGCTATTTGAATTTTGAATAAAAAAATAAAGTAATTTTACAGTACCCAAAAATCGAAGTTATGAAAAAAGCACTACTACTAGGTCTGGTATTTATGAGCTTCACCGCAATTAGCCAAACCGGACCCAAAATTGAGTTTAAAGCGGAAAACAATACCATTGACTATGGCAAAGTGTACAAAGGAGTGGATTCGGGAATTCGTGTTTTTGAATTCACCAACACTGGCGACGCTCCATTGATAATCAACAACGTGCAATCTACTTGTGGTTGTACCGTTCCGTCAAGACCGAAAGAACCTATTTTACCGGGAAAAACCGGCCAAATTGAAGTAAAATACAACATGGCTACCGGTCCTATCCGTAAAAGCATCACCGTAGAAAGCAACGCTGTAAACTATGATGGCGGTAAAATCCACCTGAAAATCAAAGGCGATGTCCTCGAAAATAAACAAGTAAATGTACTGGAACCAAAAAAAACAGGACCAATGCAGTAAAATTTAAAATTTAGATGTTAAAATTTAAAATAAAACAAATCCACAGCAGCACCTCAAATGCCACTGTGGATTTTTTTATAGTATTTTCTTCAACACAAACTCTGTCGTAATAATTTTCCCCTCGCGTTCCACTTCAAATCGCAAACGCTTCCCTTCCTTCGATTTTAATAAAGCATTGATATCCTGTAAAGAAAACAAATAAGCGGGTTTTTTATTTATCGATACCAACACATCATCCCTTTGTAAACCCGCTAAAGCAGCAGGCGAATTAGCTCGCACATTCGCAATGCGATAAACCGATATGAGTTTGAATTCAAAAGCCATAGAAGCCGCTTGAGGCGTAGCAACTCCTTGCGTTTGAAAAGTTATTTTTGTGGGACTAAATTCAATAGGCTTCGGAATCCATTGCTTCCCTTTATGATGAATCTCAAGACCGCTCATATTAAAACTGAAAGCATCGCCATAATTACTGTTCTTTTTTAAATATAAAATGGATGATTTGTAATCAAAAACCAAATTAAACCGCCTCAGTATCTCGGCTCCAATCGACCCAACCCTGTCCGGAACCAAGTTGACATTCTTAATCGAAATAGAATCTGGAAAAGCAACAATAGGATTTTCCAAAACAAAGTCACCAACTGCCAACTCCGATATGCGTCCCCTTTTACCATTGATTTCACCACTAAAACCCCTACCCAAAAAATCTTCAAAATTGGGTTCTTGCACCTCAATTACATCACTTTCAAACAACCACAACGCATCGCTATTGCCTACATCCACCAACAATTTTGCAGCTAATTTAGCTTCAGTCAAAACCGCCGATGCTTGAATATAAGGCTTTCTCCCTTCCAGAGAAATCGGAAAGGCTTCATACTTTTTGCTTATTTTCTGTCGGAACTTCGCATTGTTTTCATACACAAACAACACTTTTTTATCATAATCAATTTCAATCAAAAAGTCTTTAAAAAAATGATAACCCAATATGCCGTTAACCGGAATACCAACCATCGAAGAGAAATTGATATCTTCTTCCAATACTATCAAAACCTCATGATTAGTATCAATCAATTTATTTGAAATGTTTAGCGTATTCCCTGACGATCGCAAGGCAGTAATTGCATCTTCTTTACCCAAACCTTTTAACAGCGTTTTTTCGACATTAAAAAATTTCACCTGATCCGTTTCTTCCAAACTGAACAAAACAGTCTCAGCTACACCGGTATCCAACAAAAAAGTCAACGGAATTTCATTAACAACCACTTTAATGAAAAGCAAGTTGTTAATCTGTTTAAAAGGAATCTTGATTTTATTGTTCTTCGATAGCAAACGGAATTCGTTTTGGCCCAAAAGTAAAAATGAAGATAGTAGCGATACTATCAGTAACCAATTCTTTAGCATAAACAAAAATTTATTAAATATACTAAATATTCAAAATATAAAAGAATGCATTGGGTGTTTATCAAAAAAATTGCAACTTTGCATACTTAAAATAAGAATCATGCCATCAATATCATCTAAAGGAAAAGCAATGCCGGAATCACCAATCCGAAAATTGGTTCCCTATTCAGAAATAGCTAAGAAAAAAGGGGTGAAAGTTTACCATTTAAACATTGGTCAACCCGACATTAAAACACCGGAAGTAGCCATGAATGCTATCAAAAATCTGGATTTTAAAGTATTAGAATACAGCCATTCCGCAGGATTTGAAAGCTACAGAAAAAAGTTATCCGCTTATTATACCAACCATGGTTTGCCAATTGCAACCGAAGACATCATCATCACTACCGGTGGTTCTGAAGCTTTGTTGTTTGCTATGGGAAGCACCATGGATGCCGGTGATGAAATCATAATTCCTGAGCCTTTTTATGCCAACTACAATGGATTTTCAACTGCTTCGGGTGTAAAAGTAGTGCCGGTAATTTCAACGATTGAAGAAGGTTTTGCCTTACCTCCTATTGCTGATTTTGAAAAATTAATCACCCCAAAAACAAAAGCAATTCTAATTTGTAATCCGGGTAATCCAACGGGTTATTTATATACCAAAGAAGAAATGCAGCAATTGGCCGAGTTGGTCAAAAAACACGATCTGTTTTTGATTGCTGACGAAGTCTACAGAGAGTTTACCTATGATGGTGATGAGCATTATTCAGTGATGAACATTCCCGGTTTAGAGCAACATGCCATTATGATTGATTCCGTATCAAAGCGATACAGCATGTGTGGTGCACGTATTGGTTGCATTGTTTCCAAAAACAAAGAACTAATGACTGCCGCAATGAAGTTTGCACAAGCCCGATTGAGTCCGCCAACCTTCGCACAAATTGCCAGCGAAGCCGCTTTAGATACCCCACAAAGTTATTTTGACGAAGTAATTTCAGAATACAAAGAGCGTAGAGACACCCTTATCACAGAATTAAACCAAATTGATGGCGTGATGGTAGCCAAACCAAAAGGAGCCTTCTATTGCATCGCTAAATTACCCGTAAAAAACGCCGATGATTTTGCACAATGGTTATTAGAAAGCTATGATTTTAATGGCGAAACCGTAATGGTTGCCCCTGCCGCCGGATTCTATTCCACTCCCGGTGTTGGCTTAGATGAAGTGAGAATTGCCTACGTCCTAAAGAAAGAAGATTTAATTAAATCGGTACGCATTCTAAAAGAAGCATTAAAAGTATATCCAAATTAAATATACAGTTATTTATAAATAAAAACTCCTGAGAAATTAGGAGTTTTTTTTGTGGTAGGATTTTAAAAACAGTGTCTTTTGGTAGCTATCTGTAATCTTATAAAATGAAAAAGACAAACTACGCTTGCCTTTTGGTTTAAACTTCATTTAAGTATTGATTTATAAAAAGTTAATTTGTAAATGTTGCTTAATCACTAATTATGGAACATTATCCTCTGGAACATCATTTAAATGTGGGTTAGGAGGTGGAGCTGGTATTGCATAATCAAAACCAATCCTAGTTGAAAACGAAAATTGAATCTTCTTTTTTTTAATAGAATCATGATCTTTTAATTTTATTATATAATCAACAAAGGCTTCAAGGTTTTTAGGAGCACTACCATCTATGTAAAAAATCTCTTTAATTTTATTTTTATTAAAAAATTTCACTTTAATTCTTTGTTCATCTGCGATATCATTACTATAAATAGTATTTAGCGTTTCCAAATCAAGATTGTTATACAACTTATTTATTTGTATTATTTGATCTCTATCTAAGTTTAATAAATAGTTTCCTTTTTCAAATTTGTTAAATTCGATTAAATTGAAATATATCTTATTCTTTTCAATTTTAGCATCAATAACTGGGCATGTACCATAACAACCGGATGTAGAAATTTCAATATAATTAAACTTTGAACTATCACTATTACACGATAAGAAAAGACTAATAACGAAAGTTCCACATACTATTCCAAACCTCCGTAGTTGATTTAAATTTTTTATATTTTTCATTTGCTTTTATTAGTATATTATATCCGTCAGTATTGAAAGGTGTTTTACCATTCTCAGTATTCATTCTTTCTTGGTAATGATGATAGCCCCCCGATCCGAAGTCTTCCCCAATGCCGCACGAATCCCTTCATGTGGCTTTATAATTTTACTAAAGTAATTAAAGATTGAAATTTATAATTTCTATTTATTTACTTTATTTTCAAAAACTAATACTATCCAGCCAATCAAATAGATTTCGATAAACTTCATTTCTAACAGGAGTTCTGGAAAGAACCAAGTCATGCATCCCATCTTTTATAGCTATTGTTTTGACCTGATTTCCTAAATAATAAGAATACTTTTCTATATCCCCTACATCTAATACCGAATCCGAATAGTAAAAGTCTTCTCTCCATGATTTGCTTTGGATCGACTTATCAGAATGCATAACCAAAATAGGTTGAGTAATGTGAAGTCTATTTTTAATTTCGTTGTGTCCTAAATACAAGGCTCTTATAAATCCATAGGTAACATTGGGAGAAACTATCGGCTTTACCGATAAATCGTAGTCCCATTCTCCTCTGTAGTCCTTATGCAGACTTTCACCATAGAACGATAAAGAAGAGCCTTTTATGGTTTTATTCGGCTTTTTTAAACCCTTTTTAGCAATCAAGGGTATGGCTGCTTTTCTTTTGAACCAACTCATATTCATTTCAAGAAATGGGCTATTGAGAAAAATAGCATCAAAAAACGGACTGTCTTTTCGTTGGTTAGCATACAAACTAGAGATGAGTCCTCCTGTAGAATGAGCATTTAATAAGACTTTATCATTACCCTCTTTTTTGATAATTTCTAATGCTGAATCTATATCTGGAAAATACTCCTCTAATGAACGCATGTTATAAATCACCTGATGAGGCAAATAAGAACGACCGTATTTTCTAAGGTCTAACGCATAAAAGTTAATGCCTCTTTTGGTAAATTGTTCTGCATATTCTTCCTGGAAAAAATAATCACAGTAACCATGTATGTACAATACCGCTTTATTCGACTTTTCATCTGCTAATTTACTAACCAGAGTAAAGGTTACTTTCCCTTCATAGTCATCAGGTTGAGCTACAGTAAGCATTTGGAAAGAATCCAAATATTTATCTTGTTGGTAATCTTGTGCCCATAGCTGTACAAAATTAACCAAAATCATAATTGATGAAATATACTTTTTCATTTTTATAATTTTTTTTATTAGAAAAATAAAACTGTCAGAACATTTATCCTTTGCTAATAGCAACTAACATAAAAGCTCTGGTTGCTTCTCCAAATTTGATTTTCTGCTCATCTTTCAAAGATAGAAAAATTTATTTCTTTGCGGTTACGAGCGAGATGCCCACACTAGCGGATGTGTCGTTACTCTGTGTATTCCATGACTTCACAGCAAAACATTTCCCTCAAATATAAAAAAATCCAACCCAATCCTTTCGCATCATTTTTATCACCCTTCTTACAATAATACATCGAAAGAATCAAAAGAACTAAATAATTAAATAACTACAAACGAAAATAGTTGTAAATCCTATTTGTAAAACTATAACAGGATTTATTTATCAATCTGTATAGTTTTTTTAGGACGGGTCAAAATTGAGTCAAATATATGGATACTCCATAGATACTCCATAGATACTTTATAGATACTCCATAGATAAGCCATCAATGGTGACAGATTTTAACAAATATCCTAATTTAGAGACAGGAACAAATAACACAATACAGTCAAAAATATAATATAGTTGTATAACTATAAAAAGGATTTATTTATCAATCTGTATAGTTTTTTTAGGACGGGTCAGGTAGTAAAACTTGCTACCCAATCGATAAACAAAAAAAGTACACTATAAAAAAAACTCCTGATTCCTCAGGAGTTTTTATTGTTTTATCGCTTCAGCGAGAAATGTGCTTTAAATTCTTTCATCTGAGCATCCTCTTCATAGGTTACCGTAAACCAATAATCCGTTGAAGGTAGTGGTTGTCCGTTAAAAGTACCGTCCCATCCATTGCTTGTTGGACTAATCTGTTTGAGTAGTTTTCCATAGCGGTCAAAGATATAAATCTTCGCAAAGGGCTGGTCACCTAATCCAATAATATTCCATGTATCATTATATCCATCCCCATTTGGTGTAAAGAATAACGGATAATTGATGGCTGTTTTGATGATAATCACCGTATCACAACCCCCATCGTTCTTATCTCTAACAGTAATGGTATGACTTCCTGCACTCACATCTGTAAACACGTTACTGTCTTGGAACGGTCCGTTGTCTAACTGATACTCATAATCGCCTAAACCGCCCGTTACATTCACCGTGATGG
>NZ_BMFG01000005.1:234180-248980 GCF_014638005.1 Flavobacterium orientale | reverse complement strand
TTTTTATTGTTAATTTTTTAATAAAAACGATGAATTATTACAAATTGTTTTACTAAACACGATGTATGGTAGTGATTTTTATGATTATTTTTCTTAAGAAATTGGGTTAAACGGGTCAATTTTAGGGATTTACGGGGTGTTTTTTGGGAGGAGCAGGGTGAAAAGTGGTGTTGTTTGGGGCGAATTGGGTTGGCTTGGGAGCGAATTGAATGGGCTTTGGAGCGAATTGGATGGGCTTGTGAGCGAATCGCTTGGGCTTGTGAGCGAATCGGGTTAGCTTGGGGGCGAATTGCTTGGGCTTTAAAGAGAATTGGATGGGCTTGGAAGCGAATTGAATAGGCTTGTGGACGAATTGCTTGGGCTTGAAAGGGAATTGAATGGGCTTGAAGGCGAATTGGGGTGGCTTGGGAGGGGATTGCGGGTTGTTGTTGGCTGATTTTGTTTACCCCAACCCTAAAGGGAGCAAAATCAGGACGTTTGTTGTTATTTGGTTTTCAGTTGGGGGGTTGTTGCTGGCTGATTTTGTTTGCCCCAGCCCTAAAGGGAGCAAAATCAGGACGTTTGTCGTTATTTGGTTTTCAGTTGGGGGGTTGTTGCTTGCGGGTTTGCGGGTTTCGAGTTGCGGGTTACGGGTTGGTGGTCGAGTTGGGAGGGTTGGTTTCTCGCAATCCCGATAATTATCGGGAGCAGTGACGCAAAGATTTAGAGGGGTGTGTGAAATATGTTTTGGAATTTAAGGGAGATTTTGGTTTTGGTTTCTCGCAAAGTGGTAGTAAAACCTGTTAGAGGACTACTTTAATTTGTCTTTGGATGAGACAGGAGGAGGGGATTGCGAGTTGCGGGTTGCGGGTTTCGGGTTGGTGGTTGAGTTTTGGGGTTGGATTTTTTAGTTTTTTTAGTTCTTTAGTTTTTTTAGTTCTTTAGTTGTTTTGATTTATTTGTTTTTTAGTTATTTGATTCTATTGTTTTTTGATTTATTGATTTTTTAGTTTTTTGATTGTGCCGTTTTTGGTTTGTGTTTTTTGGGGGTGTTTATGGGAAAAAGCTTGGTAAATTTTTGAAAAGGGTTAAAAAGTTTTTTATATTTGATGGTATAAACAAGTTAGTAGTAACTTTAAAATGACTGAAGAAAAATTTAAAATAGAAAATAATACTTGCATAGTTTCTTCGTATTTAATTGACGAATTAGACTATGTAGTTGGGGGTTATGGACAACCAACCATAGAATCTCTTTTTAATTTAAATGCTTTCATAGAAGCATATGTTCTTTCTTCAAACTTCATTTTCTCAAAACATGAGCTAGACCATATTCAAATAACAAGTAAGGTGCTATTTCCTAATGGTAGACCAATATTTGAACTTATTAGTGATTCAAAGAATATGTATGCAGTTGGAGGTATTGGAAATCCAATTATGCAATGTGTTTATGTTGACAAAGTTGAAGAAAAGAATAATATAACCATTCAAAAAGCCATTGAAACTTTTCAAGAAAGAGACTTTGAAAGAATAAAAAAAACATTGGTTATTTCTGATTTAGCAACTCCCACAGAAAGTGTAAAAACACTAACAATTGGTTTTGGTGAAACTCAATTGATTATTGGAGAAACTACCAATAAACCATTTGAAATGGTAAAAAAATTCTATGATTCAATCACCAACTATAATGTTCAAAATGCTTTACCTATTTTTACATACAAGCAACAGTTTAATGAACTAAGAAAAAAAGCAATCTCAAAAGAGATATTTAAAACAATTTGTGATATTAAAGGCCAAGAAATTAAGGACGCAGAAGCATTCATAGGTGGAGAAATTCAAGCACTACCACCATTAGTAAATATTGTTCTTTCAAAAGCAAAAAATAGAGAAGATATACCAAGGGTAATGAAAGAAATCCGTGCAGACTTTACCGACTTTAGGTTATGCTGTGAAAAGTTTGAGTCTAGATTGAATAGTTCAACAACTATAAAGGAACAAATAGAGGCAATTAAGGATTATAAAGTATTTTGGGGGACACTTGTAAAGAAGTATACTGACAAAACATCTAGGATTGTGTTTAGATTTTTAGACATGGCCAAGGAATCTAGTTATGATAAATCTCTTGACAATTATATGGATACACAAAATGCTAGTGAGATTATTAAAGATTTAAACCTGGGAAAAGTTGCTGGCAAAGCTGGAATTTTAGCTTGGGACAAAATTAAAGAGAAAAGGATTTTGAATAGATTTAAAGGTGTAACAGATTTATGGGGCTTAATAGACGACACTCCTGCATTTGAGCTTCAGATAAGCAATGCTGAAAGAGTTTTTAACACAAAGATAGACCTCAATAGAATCAATATAACTCGACAATATTTAAATGCAATTGAAAAAACATCATCTACAACAATTTTACCAGAACGTAGTTAAAAAAGCTACTGCTAATAGCTAGAATTTCATTGTTGGCTTTGCAAGCCCAACGAAACTCTAGCTATTAGCTGCAACCCTATGACTACACAAACACAACGACAAATAAAAAAGTATGCTGAATCTTCAAAATATAAATTCCGCCAAAAATAATTTGCTTTATTATAACCCTACAACATTCTCAGGGAATCAAAATAGTTTTCGTTTTTTCTTAAATAGAATTAAGGTAAATGACTTTAGACATGTCAGTAATTTGGATTTTACTTTTGACCATGCTATTACAGTGATTTCTGGAACGAATAAAATTGGCAAGACAAGTCTATTGCTTTTGATAGCCTGTAGTCACGAAAATTTCATGAAATTTGATTCGACAAAACCTGAGACAGATTTTCGTAGACATACATGGCGAGATGTATTAAATTTTACAAGTCATGAATCTGCAACAAGAAGTTACTCTTATGAATTATTCTGGCGTGTTGGAATTGATAATCGAACAGGAGAAGGTAAAAGAGCTGCAACAAAACAATCTTGGACAGGTTTAGGAAAGGCTAGTTCTGATTTAAATCGTATAAATGCACAAATAAGGGATAAACAAGTTAGATTAATTGATTTAGAAAGACTGTTACCTGCAAGAAATTTTTCAAATAGCTTGATAAGAAAAATTAGTAGTGCAGTTCAAATTAGATTACACACAGACATAGAACAAGCATTTAATTATATTTTTGAACTTGCTAATCCAGTTCAAATTCACAAAATTGGCTCACATATTAATAAAGTTGCCTATCTCATAACTCCGACAGTTGGAACTGGAAACGAGTCTTATTCAAGTTATAATGCCGCATCAGGCGAAGAGTCACTTTTGAATATTTTAGTTGATATTTTCGAAGCTCCTATTGATTCATTAATATTGATTGATGAACTTGAAGCAGGGATTCACCCTAACATTCAGAGAAGGCTAGCAGACGTTATACAATATATTTCATGGCATCACAAAAAGCAATTTATTCTTACTACCCATTCACCATCTTTGATGGCATCATTCCCTCAGAAATCTAGAAAGTTTATTGACATTAATCCAACAGGTGTTTATGAAACAATATCTGCAATTTCTATTAACGCTGCATTTTCAAAAATGGACTCTAAAGCTTATCCATTAGTGCAGCTATATTGCGAAGACACGGAAGCTGAATTTATCATCAAAAATATTTTAATAAAAATAAATCGAACTAAAAAATATTTTGACAGGTTAGTAAACATTATAATTTCTGGACCTATTAATCAAGTTCAAAATGATTATGAACGGCACAAAAGAAATTATCCACAAATGAGATTAAAAATGGGTTATTGCTGTGTGTTTGACGGTGACTATAAAAATGACCCTAAATATTCTTCATATCATAATCACCCTTCGGACTTTTCGTTTTTCCTTTATCCATATACTGCACCCGAAAAGTTCTTAGTGAAATCGTATTTAGACGCAAATCCAAACGCACAGCTTTCCACAGCATTAAATTATTCAGATCACCATGCGTTATTTCAAGAGATGACTAATCTGGGACTAGCAACAGACCAAAGTCAGGCTTTAAATCTATGCTGGCAAGCTTTTATTCAGACACCAGAGTATAATAAATTAGAAACTGACTTAACTGCATTTCTGTTAAAAACAATTACACATTTTTCTAGACAAAGTGACTAATAAATTTGAAAGATAGAAAAAAGGGTAGCGGCTAATAGGCGTTTTGCTCAATGGCTGGAGAAGTGGTTAATTGAACATTCTACCTCGCATCAACTTTTGTGGTGTATTGATAGTTTTGTACTAAAAAATTCGCCACATCGAAAAGCTGCTGACTTAAGGCAAAATGTTGTGTGCTAGTTTATTAAAACTTAACGTTATCGAGGAAAATCCAAATAAATTCGATATAATTTAAATCTATTAATTTTATATTTTATAAAATTAATTATTGTTTTTCATAAAATATCTTTACTTTTGAAAAATGAAAAAAGGGAATGCTGTAAACATTCCCTTCCAAAGTGGTCAGTAAATAGAGATTTATACAAATGAAATACTTTTCTTTTTACAGTGTATATAATTGCACTTTTCCCACTTTTAAGCTTCTCTAATGTGAAAGCTTCTATCTAAAATTTTAAAGAACTGATTTTCAGTTCTTTTTTTATATTGTATCTATAACTTCATATATATTTCCAATCTTTCTTGACAATCCAATTTCGACAA
This sequence comes from Flavobacterium orientale, assembly GCF_014638005.1. Taxonomy (GTDB): domain Bacteria; phylum Bacteroidota; class Bacteroidia; order Flavobacteriales; family Flavobacteriaceae; genus Flavobacterium; species Flavobacterium orientale. The sequence continues at coordinate 244,344 of NZ_BMFG01000005.1, read as the reverse complement.
TAACCTTTTCATCTTTAACCAATTCACTTAACTTATCTCTTGTAACACTAAAAACTCTTTCTTTTGTTACATATTTCTGATTTGCATTGTAAATAGCATCAGCAATATCTTTAGATTTCATTCTTCCACCTATTATCTTCATAACTTTAAGAATATAATCTTTCCAAATCTCGTTATCATTTTTAGGTTCTATTTTTTTAGAAATATTATTTACTGCAGAAGAAAATATACGAGTTTCTAATTTAGGAGTACTTTTTTCTTCTTTAAGTAAAATATTATCAAGACCTAATAAAACGTTAATAGCATCTAATTCTTTAATTAAATCTATTTTTTTCTCTAATAATAACTTTTTAAGTTCATCTGTTACCATAACTTCTGATTTTATTATACAAATATACAGAGTTAAAACTAATTAAGAATTTTAGTTATTAACAATTTTCAATGTTTTTTTCATGTTTTTTTCTATGTTATTGATTTATAAATATTTATATAAAATAAAAAATCAATATTGTTAATAACTAACTAGTTATTTAACTTTAAAATGTGAAAAATCCATTAAATTAAAGAATAAGAAATGTTGTTATAGAAGATAGTAAAAGATAGTAAAGAAGATACTTTAGAAATAAATATAGAAGATAATAATGACAATATTACAGAAGATAGTAATTAAGATGGATATATAGCTTAAATTAAAGATGAAAATTAAAATTTAAAAAAAAACAGCACACAACAGCTTCAAGAAATGGAGAGGTACGGGATTAATTTGAAATGGAAAAGGTTTTAATTTAGAGTTTTAGTTATATTTGTGTAGGCTTGGTCTTGGTTCATCGCCACTTCTTGAAGCCGGGACACGTTGTGTAAGAGGGTAACTGTTTACAGAGAGAAGTCAAGTTTTGATATCTGATTCCGATAATGTATTTATGTGATGAGTAAAAATCTTCAAATTAGAACATCTGAATTTATAGAAAAGTCAATAAAAATACATGGTACTACATTTGATTATTCTAAAGTAGAATATAATGGTAGCCACACAAAAGTTTCTATAATATGTTCGGAACATGGAGCGTTTTATCAGTCACCTACGAGTCACTTATCTGGTAGCGGATGTCCAGAATGTGCGTGGAAATATAAGCGTGGAAAGTATAGATTAACTACTTTAGAAACATTTCTTAGCCAAGCTAAGGAAATACATTGCGATAAATATGATTATTCTAAAGTAGAATGGAAAAATACTACCTCTAAAATTAGTATTATATGCCCTATTCATGGTGAGTTTACACAAATACCCCAAAATCACATTAGACTAAAATGTGGGTGTAGAAAATGTGGAAGAGAAATAGCTAAATCTAAAATAAATAAGTACAATACTGAATATTTTATAAAAAACGCAAAAAAGGTTCATGGAAATAAATATGACTATTCTATGAGTCAGTGTTTTAATGCTACTGATAAAGTAGAAATTAGTTGTTCTGTTCATGGAATATTTAAACAAATTGCAAACCAACATTTACAAGGGCATGGTTGCCCAACATGTAATTTTGACCAAATGGCGAAAGATAGAGCAATGGGTAAAGATCTTTTTATTTGTAAAGCAAAAGAGTTGCATGGAGAGAAGTATGATTACTCAAAAGTTGATTATATTAATGGGCAGACGAATGTTTGTCTTATCTGTCTGATACATGGTGAGTTTGAGGTTACACCTAATAATCATTTATCTAAAAAAAGCGGGTGCCCGATTTGCAATGAATCTAAATTAGAAAGAGAACTCACCTCTATTTTGGATAAAAAGAATGTAAACTATGAAAGACAAAAGAGGTTTAAATGGTTAGGTAGGCAATCATTGGACCTTTATTTACCTGAATACAACTTAGCAATTGAATGTCAAGGGATTCAACATTTTAAACCAGTTGATTTTGCAGGAAAAGGCGAAAGATGGGCAAATCAATCTTTTGAAAAGGTTAAAGAAAGAGATGATATAAAACTGAGAAAATGTTTAGCTTATAATGTAAAAATGATTTATGTTATTGATAATGAAGAATATCTTGAAAATAAATATCATTTTGATAATGTAGAACCCTTTTCAGCTAATGTAAGTTATAAAATTATGCATGTAAATCATTTAGAGAATTACATAAATCATTTAGTTGATATATCTCATTTTTTGGGTTAGAAATAATAAAACAATCGCTAATACATATAGTTTCGTTTGAGATGATAAGCCAATAATGCTTCCTACTTTGTAAGAGATTGCTACCTAGTCTTCGATGTTGCTTGCAATGATAAACCGGGTGTGGATTTTGAGGGTGAGGGAAAGTTGGTTATATTTGAGGGTGATTGGTAGTTAGCTGTAATTTGAAACCGCCCCAGAACTGGAAATTTTATGAGAGAACAAATATCAGTTGATAAAGCAATAAAAAGAGGACACTTGATTGTAAATGTTCCTGTATTCATTTCAATTTTTGGTTGTCCAGCTTTAGCACTTTATTTATCAGAACAGAATTTGATTCCTGGATGGGGAGTTGGTATTGCTTTCGTAGTTGGTTTTGTATTAGCTTGGTTAATTTGGAGTTTTATGATTACCAAATGGAGAATTTGGGCTTTTGAAAATGTTAGAAATGTTCACGAGTTAAAGAAAAGAGCAATTCAAGAAAAACTGATTTGGAATGATGGAAATATTTTCGAAAAAACGGAAATTAGAAATACTGAGAATAAAAGAAAACTCAAAGAACTAGAAAAGAAATTTGATCAAGAAGATGAATACAGAGAAGATTATTCACTTCCGCCAAAAATGGAAATTCACTATTCAAAAGCGTATATTTATTTTGAACTTGTAATTTCAGTTTTAATAATTGGTTTTGGTATTTATTTATTCACTAAAGGAGAAAACAAACAATATATTTTGGGAGCAATTATGGCTGTAATTGGAATTTACAGCACAATAAAACAATCCCGAAAAGCAATTAACAAGAAACCACAAATAATAATTGACTCGACAGGAATCCAAACAAAAAACGTTGAATTTAGAGACTGGTCAAATATAGAAGTTGAGGAAGTGGTTCAAGAAGGTTATGGTAAATCTGCAAAATCCTACCTGACTTACTTTTATGATGAAGAAGAGTTTGAAAAGATTGAAATTGACTCTCTGAATATAACACACAGAGAGTTGGAGAATATAGTAAGAACATATAGAATACGATATAATAAAAACTACCGCGAATAGCAGTTTGCAACAATTGTAAGGTTTGGGTTTTTCCCGAATTTTTGCAAAAATTCAAAAAGGAGTTTTATATTTGGTATCGGAGGTGATTAATAGTCGCAACTGTTGCAAACCTCAAGACGTTGGCAACCATATAGGAACATCCTGCAAAAATGAAAATTTCGGTAATATTAATATTGACTGTACTCTTTTTTAACTTGAATGTCATTGGACAAACCCGTACTATAATTGGGCGTGTGCTTTCTGAGGACTTAGAATCATTACCAATGTTAGATATTAGAAACTCTGATAGTGTACTCCTTGGAAAAACGGATATGGATGGTCGGTTTAAAATTAGTATTCCACAAGAAACGGAGAGTTTGTTGCTTCGATACTTAGGCATGGAGTGGACTGATATTAGTTTGAAGAAAGATTGTGATACAATTGAAGTTGTATTGATGTATGATGTTATTTATGACTTTATGACCTCAAGAAAAATTGATAGACTTCGTAAGAACAGATTTGACAATTTGCCTAGCATACATTCAGACGCTGTAAAGAATGGACTTTTTGAAAATAACAATATCTGTTACGATAGAGATTTTAAAGCATACAAGCCAGATTTAGACAGAATTAGTAGAGAATTAAAGGAATTCGGAAAAACAAATAAAAATGATTTCAAAGATTTAAGTATAGGAGACATTGTAAAAATACCATTTGGATTAGATACATCGGAAAAAAGAATAAGTACTCATTATTCTGCTTGTAAGAATTGTACCGATGAAGATTATGATTACGTAATTAAAGGAAAAATTATAAATAAACACAGAAGAAAGCTAACTCTCGAAATTAAGATTACAGAAATGCAGCCTTATGATTCTTTGGAATATGGAGGAAAGATTTTAAATGTCGGAAGTGATTTTAAATATGAGATGAAATATTTCGAAGTAATAATTGCTAAATAAATACGGTTGCCAACATTGTATAAGAACAATAGCGGGGGAAGTGGCAAATTCAAGGTTTGTGCATTTAATAAACTTTGTGGTGTCGGACAGGCAATCGTCTTGAAATCCACTACTGCTCTTATACGTAACGTTGTGGTTAATTTAAAAATGAAAATTCTACTAACATTAATAATTGTGATTTCAGCATCGTTAAATGCGAATGCTCAATCGGAATCGGAATATATCGATACTTCAAAAGAATTAAAAAAATATCAACGGACTGAATTACGTCGTGCTAAACGAGCATTTTCAGAACGAACCGAATTTAAAAATATCGAGACTCGAAATGTGAAATTGGATTCTTTACAATCAACTTATAAATCGAATACAGTATTGACCTTATGTTCAGGTGATTTTTATTGTGATGACCTTTTTGGAAAAGGAAAATTAACGGGGGAAATGTTTTATGAGCCAATGAAAATTAACCCATATGCTGACAGCAGAGTTTATATAAATAAGATTGATGGTGACACATTAAAAACCAAGCTCTGGAATAATGGCAAAGGCAGTTTAGCAATTCTTAACTTTAAGCACCTCCCAGAGTTAGATAAAAGAACGGAAAGAAAATTTGTCATATGGGCTACTACTGTAAAAATATTTGGAGGAGGTCATTCAGTTTTCTTTCTATCATTAAAGAATAATAAGGCTGACAAAAACACGGACTTAAATGATTTTATAGAGAACGCATCGGAATTTAAACTGATTTTTTCTCACAATGAAATGTAAAGAAAACTAACGACAACACCAGCCATAATCTATGTCTTTTAAACTATATAACCAATCGAAATAAAACCATGAAGTCATTTAAAAGATTTTATTTTTTCGCTATCCTTGCTTTTTTATTGGCGTTGCATTTTGTTTTTGAACTTTTGCTTTTGCCTATTGCAGTGCATTCGGTTAATGCTCATACGGATGTGATTGATTTTATTTTTTTGGGATTTGTTTTTTTGTTTTTACTTGTTTTAATGTTAGGAGTATGGTCTATAGTATTAACTAAAAAAGCATACTTTTTATTTCTTGCTCTTTTATGTTGCGGTTTACTGCTTTATTGGATTTGGGTGTTTGATGGGTTGGAGTGTGGGCAGTGTGTTACTGCTTAATGGTTGTACTGCCTACTGCGTAGGAGGTTCATTCCGCCTAGGCGGGATAAAATCCAGTCTTCGACGTCGCTTGCAATGATAAACCGGATGGGGGTTTTGAGGGTGATGGAAAGTTGGTTATATTTGAGGGTGTTTTGTAGTAATCACCAATTTATATGAAGCGACATTTGAGATATATAATGCTAATTCTAACATTTGGAGCACTCCAAAACCTAGTTGCACAGGAAACGAAAGTCGGAATTGTAAAGGTTGTTAAATACAGAGATACGAATGACAAAATTACCGAATCAACGACTGACGCTACTCTTGCATATTTCAACAAAAGGGAACACAGTATTTTAATTACGAATAAAAAAGATACTACTCGATTAAAAACTGATGCTCTCGGGATTTTTACTATTCCAAAGCAATATTTTGATTATTGTAGCATAACTGTAAATCCTGAATCAAAATACTTGAGAGAAGAATTTCTTTTCCTTGATGGATTTGGAAAAAAGGACAGTCTTAAATTAGAAATTTACGACTATCATATCTCTACTACTATTGACTCTACAATGGCACCTGCATTCTATAACAAATTCAATACTAAAAAAGCGGAACAGGACTTTTTTGCAGGAAATAAAAGATATTTACTTGGAAATGGGATTACTTACGTAAATGATTTTATTGAACAATTGAAATCAAAATCTGAAAAATTTGGATTCAAAATTGAGTATCCTGAAAAAATGTACGGAACTTTGGCTGAACATAGAATTCTGTTCAGATATAATGAGCGAATGAAGGAACTTTTAGGAATAAAAGATTGGTAGAAATAGCTAATGTTTCGTTGGATTTGATAAAGCAATAATGATTCCAAAGTTTTGTGAATTGGGGAGGAAACAAAGGAGAGCAAAGTGGTAATGGGAGGATTTTGGGGAGCAGGTGTATGTTGATTTTTGAAAATAAGAATTGAATTTTTAAAAATAAAGCAAAGCATTATGGAAATTTTAGAGACGATTTTGGATATAAATCCGAATTATAGTATTATCGGATTGCTTGCTGTTTTCTTCACATTGGAGCAAGTGTCCGGAACCCCTTTTTCTTTCAAAAAGCGGGGGAATCATTTGTTTCAAAATATTCTTTTTCAAATCGTATTGATAGTTCTGAACCTATTTTTCGTTGCAATACAGGTTTATTGTATTGAGTGGTTGAACACCAAGGAAATTGGTTTGCTATATTTAGTTGCACTTCCATTTTGGACAAAGCTATTTTTGAGTGTTGTTCTTTATGACTTTACTACGTACTGGATACATAGAGCCTCTCATAAAATACCATGGTTATGGAGGCTACATAGGGTTCATCATAGCGATACAACAATGGATTCTTCTACAACTTTTAGATTTCATCCTTTAGAGCTTATCCTCATCTATCAAACCGGAAATATAGTTACTGCGGGAATATTTGGAACAGATGTAACTTCAATGGCATTATACTATTTTATAATTTATATTTTCTTCTTTCTTGAACACTCTAACCTGAATTACCCTAAATGGTTGAACAGTACATTCGGACTTATTTTTGTAATGCCTGACCATCATAGAGTTCATCATCATCAAGAACAATTTTATACGGATTCAAATTTTGCGGATATTTTTATTATCTGGGATAGAATATTTGGCACGTTTAAGCTACTTTCTGTTGAAGAAATGAAATATGGATTAAAAGAATTTGAACCGGAAGAAAAGCAGACTTTCCTTTATCTGATGAAAAGCCCATTTATAGATAGTAAAAAGAATAGCATTTGATGTATTTTAAATTGTTGACGAATATATCTAGCACCTAACCAAAAATATTATGGCGGAAGCCTTGTAAAAAAAGAAACTATGAATCAAAAGGAAAGTAGGAATTCGTCGGAAAAAGAAAACTCAAATAGTTTCTGGGATAGTAGTTTAGCACTATTCTTTTTAGCTCCTATTGTTTTTTTGTTCTTGTCAAAATTTACCGGAAATCAAATTTTTTATGGAAAAGCCGGAAATTCAAAAAAAGACGTAAAGCAAGTTTTACTTTTGTCAGCCGGAAGTTTGTTTTATTTGATAGTGTTGATAATTGCGTTAAGTTAATAACAGCTATTAGGTCGTTCACTTAAAGCCGTGACAGTGCACTATATCTATTGGAACGTGTTTTAATTCAAAATCAGGACTTTCGATATTTTACTCGAGCGTCTCGCTCATGTCTGCAATCTATGCCAGTATCAAACTAAAATCCTACTTGAACATCCCTATTATTCCTTTTTTACCGGTTTTCTTTTTTGTTTGGAAAGCCGCAGGGCATTTGCTGATAATTCTTTAATGTCGTAAAAATAAATCGGGTCTTTTTTTAGCAGTTGAATTCTGGCAATATCTTGTACTCTGAAGATAAGATCTCCTGTTGTGAATTCATCTTCATAGAGTTCTAAAAGGTCATCATTGTCAAGGTAACGGATGTCTTTTAGGGTGAAATGTCCGGTTTCGTTACCCTTATTTAGTCGTTTCATTACTTGATCGTTTATTTTTCCGTAATAGAAATAGGTGGTGGTGTCTCTTGTTAATACAGTTTCAATGGTGATATAAACCCATTGGTTGTAGGTGTCTGTTTCGGGTATGGGTTGTTCTTCGGAAGGGGTTGGTTTGTTGCAACTGGTTAGTGATAGGGTAAGGACGATTGTAAAAATTCTTAGTAGACTTTTCATTAGATATAGTTTGGTGTTAGCTGTTTTCAAAATTATACAAATTTCAATTAGTTCAAAGTTATTTATATTCCTATTTTCTTTTAAACTATTGATCATAGAAATCAAAAAAACTTTATAATTTAAATAACTGAAAAACAATAAAATACTTTGTTATTTCCAACTTTTTTTTGAACTAATACATCCATAAACTAAAAAACTTCGTACGTAAAGGAAACATATAATTTTTGTAACATGAAAACTAACAAATTCACAGCAGTTCGAAGAATGCTACTTACCACAATGGTAGGTTTAGCTTTTGTTGCTTGTAGCGACGATGATTCACAACCTACTAACAATCCGGATATGCCTGGCATGGCTCCGGATGTCAATTTTACGGCGTTGACCAACAACAACCAATTGGCGTTTTATAACGCACAAAGTTTAAACAGTCCGATGAGTACCGTGACCATTACAGGGGTGCAATCGGGTGAGATGATTACAAGTATTGATTACCGACCTGCAACCGGCCAATTGTATGGTTTGGGAAGTACAGGGCGTTTGTATTTTATTCATGAGACTTCGGGAGTGGCTACCGCTTTGAGCGATATGCCTTTGAATCCTGTAGTTTCCGGAGCAAATGCTTCTATTGATTTTAACCCAACGGTGGACCGCATTCGTTTGGTAACGGAGTCGGGACAAAACTTGCGTTTGCACCCGGAATTGGGTACAGTCGTGGCTACGGATGGTTCTATAAACGGAGGCATGAATCCGCGAATTGGAGCGGTGGCATACACCAACAGTATGGCCGGAGCTACAGCAACGCAATTGTATGATATTGATTTTGAAGAAGACAAGCTTTACATTCAATCGCCGCCTAATGATGGTGGATTGGAATTGGTGGGCGACCTTACGGTTGACTTTGCCGGAATGGGTGATTTTGATATTAGTCCTGATAATTCAGTGGCATTAGCGGTAACGTTTAATAACAATGATTCTCGTTTGTACACTATTAATTTAATGTCAGGAAAAGCAAGTTGGGTAGGAACGTTTGGTCAAGCGGTAATTAGTTTGGCTTTCAAAACGAATCCTGTTGCGTTTGCTACAACAGCAGATAATAAATTGGTGCGTTTTAATCCTACGAACGGTATGTCTAATCAAGTAGATATTGCCGGCTTAGGTACAGGCGAAATGATTGTTGGTTTGGATTTCCGTCCGGCAAAAGGAATGCTATATGCGATTACGAATCAAAGTAGATTGCTTACGATTAATACGTCAAACGGTCAAACGGCTCAAGTGGGTGCAACGTTAACTCCGGCTTTGATGGGGACGACTTTTGGTTTTGATTTTAACCCAACGGTAGACCGCATTCGATTGGTGAGCAACACGGGTCAAAACCTGAGATTGCATCCTGATTTAGGTACTGTTGCAGCAACTGACGGCAATTTGAATCCGGGAATGCCAAGCATTACAGGTGCGGCGTACACAAACAATGTGGCTTCGGCAACTACCACACTTTTGTATGTGGTGGACTCAGAAACGAACATGTTATATACACAAAACCCACCTAACGATGGTGTTTTAGTGCCGGTTGGTCCGTTAGGAATCAACATTCAAGCAGACAATGGTTTTGACATTGGCGGAACAAGCAACATGGCATTTGGTTTGTTTACCGTAAATGGCAACCGAGGGGTTTACAGCATTAATTTAACAAGCGGAGCTGCAACTTTAGTGTCTAACTTCTCAGTAGGAGTGACGGCTATGGCAGTTGGATTGGGGTTTTAAAAGAATAGTTTTGTTTATGAAAAACCCGGGGAACCGGGTTTTTTGTTTTAGTGATGGAGGTCATACAAAATCATGTCCTTTTATGATATAATTTGTAATGTATTCCTATCGTTAGACCGAGCAAAATGCCATTAAGTTAAGGATTTTGTAATTTGAAAAAGTCACACAAAGCAAATCACCTCCAGTTTGTCATCCTGACGAAGGAAGGATCCCATAATCCAAGTAACACAAAGCTTATCCCCAGCTCGTTCGAGCACAATATCATTAAGTTAAGGATTTTGTAATTTGAAAAAGTCACACAAAGCAAATCACCCCCAGTTTGTCATCCTGACGAAGGAAGGATCCCATAATCCAAGTAACACAAAGCTTATCCCCAGCTCGTTCGAGCACAATATC
>NZ_BMFG01000005.1:0-234085 GCF_014638005.1 Flavobacterium orientale | reverse complement strand
TTAAGGATTTTGTAATTTGAAAAAGTCACACAAAGCAAATCACCCCCAGTTTGTCATCCTGACGAAGGAAGGATCCCATAATCCAAGTAACACAAAGCTTATCCCCAGCTCGTTCGAGCACAATATCATTGAGTTAAGGATTTTGTAATTTGAAAAAGAAAGAAGGTCTTGAGAAGGATACGCTAAACCTAAATTTTAATACGTTTTTCTGCGACTTTGCTCTCGATAATTATCGGGATTGCAAAAAAATAAGCTTAACTTAATGACATTGTGCGCGAGCGTCTCGCTCGTGCCCACAATCTTGTCTCCATCCTAAAAAATAAGTTTACATACTGCTACGTAATCCTATAATAAATTTACAAATCATTTAGTCCTTTTAATGGTTTTCAATAATAAGATGGATTTAATAATTTGTATAGTTATTTTAGGACGGGTCACAGACGGGTCAAACAGTACAACTAAAGTAGGGATAAAGTATAGATAAAGTATAGATAGAGTATAGATAGAGTATGGATAAAGCATCAAACGTGACAGATTTTAACAAATATCCTATTTTAGAAATAGAAAAAAACAACATAATACAGACCCAAATTTGTTACATGCAGGACGGGTCATGAGGGTAACATAAGAGATGCAACACCAACAATACTCCAATGATACTCCGACGATACTCCGACGATAGTTCGACTTTAATGCGACGAAAAAGTTTCGTAAAACAATACGCTACCCATCCTTTGACTTCTCTGCAACCCAACAGTAAAAATAAACCATAAAAAAAGCCCTCGCGATAGCGTGGGCTTTTCATTCTTTAGTGACCTCATTGGATTTTGCAAGCAACATCCAACAAAGCTCCGCTTTGAAAATAGTAAAAACAAAAAAACGCTCAAGCAAGCTTGGCGTTTTTTCTTTTTTACTATTTATTCGTGACCTCGACTGGATTCAAACCAGTAACCTCTTGAGCCGTAATCAAGTGCGCTATTCAGTTGCGCCACGAGGCCTTAATGCGGGTGCAAATATAGTTATTTTTGCTTAACTTGCAAATCAAAATTTAAATTTAAACCACTTTTTATGGCACTTGATAAGTACATTCGAATTGTTCCTGATTTTCCAAAAGAAGGGATTGTTTTTAAGGACATTACGCCTTTGTTATTAGATCCGGAAGGTCGTAAAGAATGCCTGACTATGTTACTTTCTTCACTACATTCCAAAAAAATTGACAAAGTTATTGGCGTGGAAAGCCGCGGATTCTTCTTCGGGATGTTGTTAGCGGAAGCGTTGCAAGTGGGTTTTATTCCGGTGAGAAAACCCAAAAAGTTGCCTTTTACTACCATCTCCGCTTCCTATGATTTGGAATATGGAACAGACGCTTTAGAAATTCATACCGATGCCATTCAAAAAGGGGATAGGGTCTTAATTCATGACGATGTGTTGGCCACCGGCGGCACCGCAAAAGCAGTTTGTGAATTAGTGGAACAGTTAGGTGGTGAAATTGTACAGCTTAATTTTTTAATGGAAATCCCTTTCTTAAAAGGAAGAGATAAAATTAAGAACTATGAAATTTTTGCAGCGATGCAATAACTATTGTTTTTCATCTAAAGCTCTTGTGGTAACATAATAACGCCAACCTATTATGGCCATCTGCCACTTTTTAGCCTTAGACAAATCCAATCGCTGTTTGGTGAAACTGGGAAGTAGTAATGTATTGAGTTTGGCTAAAATTGAAAACATAGTTTTTTTTCAAAAGTAATAAAAAAAACGGCTAACACTAAGTAGCCGTTTTTTGTTTTGAATTAATCCTTTCTTTGTCTCGCCTTTTCTAATTCTAATCGTGCTTTTTCTAACTCAATTTTTGCTTTTTCTAATTCTATTTTAGCCAACTCAATTTCTTTTTTGGAGTGCTCCATTTCCAGTTTAGAATTTTTGATCTCGTCTTTCGAACGTAGTATTTCAATTTTCGCACGTTCAATCTCCGGTTTGGCTTTTTCGATTTCAATTTTTGCTTTGGCAAGAGCTTCACCTCGCAGTTTTTTTACTACCTCAGTAGCATCTTCATCTGAGCTCCATGAAAAGTTGAAATTTTGACCTATTGGTAGGTCTGGTTCTTGAATCACTTTGCCGTTAATTATCACATGTGCTTTTTCTTGATCGTTATTGCGATGCACGATAATAGATTTAATTTTTGAAAGATCTTTTAGCTGTGCTATTTCATAATTTCTATTTTTTGACAGTTCAGCAAGCTCTTCAAGTTCAAGCATGTCTGGGATATTCGGTAAATCTGTCAAATCCGGCATGTCAGGCATTTCAAAACTAAAATCAAAATCAAGATCATCGCCTTTGAAGACTATGGATTTGTCATTTGTAGTGTAAACTTTTGTTTTTCCGGATTTGCCATAACCAACAGAAACGACTCCGTTTTTGTCTTTTGAAGCATAAATAACAAAAGGTTTTATGGGTTCGCTACCCGAAAACTGATAGGTTTCCGATTTCCCTTTGTTCGCTTTTACATCTACTTTAATGGACGTGATTTCACCATTTGAATTTCTTTTTACTTTAGAAAATTTTAAATCCGTATCAAATTCCTTTTTGAATACTTCTTTTTCTTTTTTCATTTCAGCATCAGTGGTATTCTTATTGATTTCCAGTTTGATTTTCATTTCATCCAAGCTTTTGTTTAAACTGCTTGGCGTGGCTTTTTCTTTGGCAATGACTTCCATCTGAAAGAAAATGACAAAACAAATTAGGACTGGAACTACAAAAAGATACTTCAATGTGTTTTGCTTTTTGGATTGATTTGTGTTTAACATAACGATTCGTTTTTTGATTAATGATTGATTAAAATGATTGGTGATTGATAGGTAATTTTGATTAGTAACTACCCGTAGTAATGCTTTTTGATAATGGGTTTTATTTTGACATTTTTTAACTGCTTTCTGATCGGCTATGTATTCTAAATTCTGGATGATGGCTTTTTTATACCACCACATAAAGGGGTTGAACCAAAAGAGCACACAAAATAAATTGGCCAACAAAATATCTGCAGAGTGCTTTTCCTTGCTGTGTACTTTTTCATGCAATAAAATACTTTCAAGCTCTTCTGCGGTATATAAATTGGGGTTAATAGCAATGTAATTGAAGAAAGAGAAAGGAGCTAAATTTTCAGTTAGGTTAACCACTGAAAAGGAATCGTTTTTCATTCGTTTCTTCTGTGACAAAAGACGTAGTACAGAAAAGAGATTGAGTATTATTTTAAAAAATAATAAGAGACTGATAACTACGTAAAAAGTAGTGCCAATAAAAAACCAATCAAAAGGTGCAACTTCTGAAGCAGTGCTAGTAGCAAGTGTATCATAAGTGGTGTAATTTACAGTTTGTGGATCAACATAAATAATTTTAGTATAGGAAAACAAAGGTAATAATGCGGAAGTAAACAACCCGAGTAATAAATACCAACGGTTGGAATTAAAAAAGGTTTCTTTTTGAAGCATGACATAATAGGCCACAAAAAATAAGGCCAATAATCCGTTTGCTTTTAAAAAATAGAGAAACACCACATCCATACTATTTCTTTTTTTCGATAATGTCTAAAATCTCTCTGAGTTCTTCGGCAGAAATTTTCTCTTCTTCCGCAAAAAACGAAACCATACTCTTGTAGGAGTTATTGAAATAATTTTCAATCGCATTATTCATAAATGCCTTACGATATTTTTCCTTTGTGATTATAGGATAGTATTGGTGAGTGTTGCCATACGCCTGATGCGAAACATACCCTTTCTCTTCCAAATTTCTAATAATGGTTGATAAGGTGTTGTAATGCGGTTGGTCTTCGGTAATAGCCGCCATCACATCTTTTACAAAAGCTTTTTCTAACTTCCATAAAATGTGCATGATTTCTTCTTCTTTATTCGTGAGCTTTTGCATGGTTGTAAAGTTTAAAACAAATCTACAACTATATTTTTAGTTACGCAACTATAAAAGTAGTTATTTAACTAAAAATTAAGTTTTAGAGAGATGGAAGATGGGAAATGGAAGATGGAAGATGGAAGTTTTGTGTTCTAGTAAGCCAACCCAACCCGCAACCCGTAACCCGCAACCCGTAACCCACAACCTTCAAACCTATTCCTCCCGTACCATTTTCATCACCCAAAAAGAACACGCAACAGCAACCATTCCCAAAGTTCCCATGACAACCCAGTTAGTTAAATAGCCAAAATGATCAAAAATATTCATTCCTGTTTTAGAACTCATGATGTGAGCCAAACTGAAACTCATCGAATAAAAAGCCATATAACGACCTTCCTGTCCGCGTGGAGCACGACCTAATGCAAAAGAATTAGAAAATGGAAAAGCAAAAATTTCTCCAAAAGTCAAAAATAAAACGTTGATGACTAAAATGCCGGCCCATACATTTAGTAGAAGGACATAAAATCCCAAAGCCATGAACAATGACCCAACTAAAACTAATTTTACCTTATTCACTTTCTTGCGGTCAAAATAATTCACTATGGGCATTTCCAACAAAAAGACCAAAAAACCATTGAGTGTCAAGAGTAATCCGGTTTGGAATTCGGTTAAACCATACGCCTTTTGATGATAGAGTGGAAGCGTGGTAAACAACTGAAAGAAAACCATTCCTGTGATAAAAATCACTAACAAAAATACCCAAAAAGGACGATCGCTGTAAACCGATTTTACCGCAAGACTTTCTGAAACGGCATTTTCTTCAATTGTTTTTTTCTTTTCTTTGACCAACAACCAAAAGATAGAAATGGCTAGAATACACGAAGCACCATCCACCCAAAACAAACCATGATAACCAATATTCATAATTATCAATCCACCCATGGCAGGACCGGCTGCAAAACCTAAGTTGACTGCTAATCTCACTAAAGTTAGGGCTCTCGTACGGTTTTCGGGCTTAGCATATGCACCTAGTGAAACAAACATCGCCGGACGAAACATATCGGCAATGGTCATAATCACAAACATCGCAATGCACAATCCATAAAATGAGGTCACATATTGAAGGCCAAAAAATAACAAACCACTCACAAATAAGCTGAAAATCATTACCTTATAAAAGCCAATGCTGTCCGTCAGTTTTCCACCCAAATAGGAACCTAACATTGAACCCAAACCAAAAAACACCATAATTGTTCCCACATCCGAATAACTAAATTCTAAATCTTCATTCAAATACTTAGTTAAAAACGGCAACACCATCGTACCCGCTCTGTTAATAAAAGTAACAAGAGTTAAAATCCAAATTTCTCGCGTAAATCCACGAAAAGAATTAATATATCTTGAAAAAGCAGTCTTGAGCATCGGTAAAAATTGAGAGCAACAAAGGTACAAAGTTGCGTTTGTTTAAAAAGCGAACGGAGCAATAAATAATGGTTGTGATTTTTTAGAAGCTATTCCGGCTATCCACTACTATTTGGGCTAGGTAATTATGGCGTAAAGAAAAGGATTTTAAATAATGAATTTCATTTCAATTAAAATGATAAAGTTCTTTTTAATTATATTTATACATTCAAAATCAAATTTTTTGTTCTATATGAAAACACTTCAATTTTTTACTTTGATTTTCATTGCCAGATTAGTACTGGGATGTAATTCCACAGAAACAAAAAAAACCGAAATAGCTTCAGAAGATCAATATATTCCAAAAGAATATGTGCAAGTGAAACATCCCGAATGGTCTAAGAATGCTGCTATTTATCAATTAAATACACGACAATTTTCTCAAGAAGGAACATTTCGGGCCGCTCAAAAAGAATTACCCCGATTAAAAGAAATGGGTATTGATATTATTTGGCTTATGCCAATCAATCCGATTGGTGAAAAAAATCGAAAAGGAACCTTAGGGAGTCCCTATTCTGTAAAAGATTATTATGGAGTGAACCCAGAATTTGGAACCTTAGACGATTTAAAAGCCTTTGTAAAAGAAGCACATGAACTTGGAATGTATGTCATTTTAGATTGGGTAGCTAACCATACTGCTTGGGATAATAATCTGGTAAACCAACATCCGGAATGGTACAAACGAGATTATAAAGGGAACTTCAGACCTACGCCATGGTGGGATTGGGATGATATTATTGATTTGGATTACAGCAAACCGGAATTGCGTAAATACATGACCGAAGCCATGAAATATTGGGTCAAAGAAGCCGATATTGATGGGTATCGATGTGATGTTGCCGGATTTGTTCCCATCGATTTTTGGGATAATCTAAGAACAGAATTAGACGCGATTAAACCTGTATTTATGTTGGCCGAATGGGAATCTCGTGACATGCATGCCCACGCATTCGACATGACTTACGCTTGGAGTTGGAACGAAAAATTACATAAAATTTGCAAAGGGCAAGCTGATGTTAATGAACTCTATATTTATTATTCTTGGAATGAAAGTTTCTTTCCTGATAACAGTATTCGAATGACTTTTGTGAGTAACCACGATAAAAATGCCTGGGAAGGCACCATGTGGGAACAATTTGGTGACGGTGTGGAAGCTGCGATTGTACTTTCAGTTGTTGGTGACGGAATGCCTTTGATTTATAACGGTCAAGAAGCCGGAGAACCCAAGCGGTTAGCCTTTTTTGAAAAAGACCCAATCGTTTGGAAACCGCATCCGATAGGAGATTTATATAAAAAATTATTTGCTTTAATGAAAAAAAATACGGCTTTATGGCATGCCGATTGGGGTGCATTGATGATAAAAGTACCCAACACAAATGAAAAAGAAGTGTTTAGTTTTGTGAGACAAAATGAGAAAGATAAAGTTTTTTGTGTGTTTAATTTTTCCGCGAATACTCAAAATGTTACTTTAAAAGAGGATTTATATCACGGGACTTATCGGGATTTTACAACGCAGAAAATGATAACATTTAATGAAGATACAACTTTTTCAATGGCTCCTTGGACGTATAAAGTTTTTGTAAAAGAGTAATTAGCAATTAGACTATAAAATAATGAAAAAAATACTATTTCTATTCCTGTTTACACAACTTGCTTTTTCGCAACAAAAATTTGAACGCGATTCCGTTATTCAATTTCAAAAAAAGATGAATGAGCATTATGGAGATTCTGCCAAAAGTCCGCTCAAGAAAAAAGATTTAGCTGTTTTTAAAGATTTAGAATTTTTTCCAATCAATGAAAACTATTTTGTGCAAGCCAAATTCATCCGAACTAAAAAGGAAAAACCGTTTGAAATGAAAACTACCACTTCACGAAAACCAATTTATGTCAAATACGGTGAACTCCATTTTAAAATCGACGGGATTCCTTGTCAACTAAATGTCTATCAAAATGTTGAATTTGCTAAAAAGCCGGGTTACAAAAACAGTTTGTTTCTTCCTTTTACCGATTACACTTCCGGTGTAGAAAGTTATGGCGGTGGTCGTTACATCGACCTCGAGATCCAAAAAGGAAAGAATTGGACAGTTGATTTTAATCAAGCTTATAATCCATATTGTGCCTACAACGAAGTCTATTCCTGCCCAATCGTTCCAAAAGAAAATGATTTAAAAGTAGAAATAAAAGCTGGAGTGAAGACGTTTAAGAAGTAATTTTTTTGTTGTGCCAAAACTCTTCAACCTTCATACACACCACTTCACCAACCAAGAAAACATTCTTGAATTGGTCAATCAATACCCTTGGGAATTTGATGAAACAATCCCATTTTATTCTATCGGTATTCATCCTTGGTATAGTAATGAAAGCAGGTTGTCCTCTGATTTAGAAATTATTGACCAAAAAATAGCTCTAGAGAATTGTCTCGCTTTAGGCGAATGTGGACTCGATAAACGCATTGAAATTCCCATCGAAATTCAAAAAAAAATCTTCAAAGCTCAAATTTTAATTGCAGAAAAACAGCAAAAACCATTAGTTTTGCACTGCGTTGCTGCTTTTCAGGAAATCATACAAATCAAAAAAGAACAAAACGTTACGGTTCCAATGATTATTCACGGATTTTCTAAAAGCGAACAAACAGCAAAACAACTTTTGGACAACGGATTTTATCTTTCGTTCGGGAAATATTTATTGCGAAATCCGGAGTTAAAATCGGTTTTTCAATCCGTACCAAATGATAAATTTTTTCTAGAAACCGACACCGTGGATGAATCGTTAGAAGAAGTTTATGCGTTAGCAGCAAACTATAAAAACATAGAAATTGAAGAAATAAAGTCCATCGTAAAAGCAAATTTTGAAAAAGTTTTTAGAATGAAAATGGACGATACACCGATTACCCATAACCTTTAACCTATTACCTAGCAATGGCTAAATGGCAAGAAAGAGCGGAGCTCTTATTTAAAAAAGAAGGAGTAAACAATTTAAAAAACGCTAACGTACTCGTAGTTGGCTTAGGTGGTGTTGGTTCTTTTGCTGCCGAATTTCTAGCCCGTGCCGGAGTAGGAAATATGACCATTGTGGATGGCGATGTGGTGGATATTACTAACATTAACCGTCAATTGCCGGCTTTGCATTCTACTATTGGAATGCCAAAAGTACACGTGGTTGGCGATCGTTTGATGGATATTAATCCGGAATTGAACCTTACCCGTTTAGAGGAATTTCTTTCGCCCGAAAGAGCTTTTGAAGTGGTTGCTGAAGAGTTTGATTATGTGCTGGATTGCATTGACAGTATCACACCCAAATTGAATTTAATTATCGCAGCAAAACGCAAACGTGTCAAGATAATCTCAAGTATGGGTGCCGGAGGAAAAATGGAAGCTTCAAAAGTGAAAGTAACCGACATTAATAATTCCGAAAACTGTTACCTGGCCAAAACGATGAAAAGACGGTTGAAAGAAGTAAAAATTGACAAATTAAAAGTCGTTTTCTCCTCAGAAATTCAAGATGAATCCAGCCTAAAAATGACCGACGGCAAAAACTTCAAAAAATCATTCTATGGAACCAATAGTTGGATGCCTTGCCTTTTTGGCTTGTATGCGGCGGAGACGGTGGTGAAGTATTTGTTGAAGAGATAAAAAAAAGGCTCTAAGGTACTGAGGGACTAAGGTACTGAGGATAACAAAATTTTAAACCTTAGTCCCTCAGAACCTCAAAAAATGATACAAACCGTAATTTTCGACATGGATGGCGTAATCGTTGACACCGAACCGGTGCATCATTTTGCCTATCAACAACATTTTAAACAATTAAATATTGACGTTTCACCTGAAATGTATGCTTCGTTTACAGGCAATTCTACCAAAAATATTTATGAACGTTTGAAGGGAATTTACAATTTGAAAGAAGATATTCAAACTTTAGTAGAAACCAAGCGAAACTTATTCAACGATGCTTTTGATCAAAAGGAAGATTTGTATTTATTGGATGGAGTAGAAGATTTAATCAAAGAGTTATATCAAAACGGAATGCAAATGGTGTTGGCTTCTTCTTCTGCAAACGTAACTATACAGCGAATTTTCAATCGCTTTAATTTGGATAACTATTTCACACACAAAGTTTCTGGGGAAGATTTTCCTAAATCAAAACCACATCCTGCTATTTTTTTGAAAGCAGCGGAATTAGCCAAAACACCGGTAAGAAATTGTATCGTAATTGAAGATAGTACCAACGGAATTTTAGCTGCTAAAGCGGCTGAAATTTATTGTATTGGTTATGATAGTGTGAATTCGAAGTTGCAAGACTATGCGATGGCTGATGAAGTAATAAGTCATTTTAACGAATTGACTTTCAATAAAATTAGGAATTTAAAATACTAAACCCCTCGTAAAAAGGGGTTTAGTTTGTATTTATTAGTTACCTTCAACTTTAACAGAGGTGCTTTTATCTCCATCTTTAGTTTCAAATTTTACTCCGTCTTTAGTAACTTCTAACGAAGTTCCGTCTTTTTCTTCTTCTACTTTAGGTGCTGATTCTTGAGCCGGCTGTTCAATAATAATTGTATCAGCAGGTTTTTCTTCTTTTTGACCACATGAAATTGAAACAATTCCGGCCATTAAACTTAATAGAAATACACTTTTTTTCATTGTAATTAGATTTATATTTGTTGTAAGGTAATCAATATTAATCCAAATTGTGTTAAATAGTCATTTATTTAACTTTTTTAGCTCCTTTTGCTGTTGGGTAATGTGTGCTTGTCAACGATTCTTTTTCCATCCATTTTAACGGCTTTTTCTTTTCGCATGGACCAGAAAAAATCGCTTGAAAAACGCCAGGCTTCTTCTAAATTGACTATCGGAAAAGGATAATTACTTCCTATTTCAAAATCATATAGCATTTGTTCAATGGGAGTTAATTTCCAGGGTTCGTGTACAAATGCAGCTGGAATGGAACCCAATTCAGGAACCCATTTTTTGATGAAAGTACCTTCTGGGTCATGTTCATAGGAATTTTTGACAGGATTGTAAACCCGCAACGTATTGATTCCGGTCACTCCCGCTTGCATTTGAATTTGCGGATAATGAATTCCCGGTTCAAAATCAAGAAATTGTTGAGCCAGATGCGGACTACAATTTTGCCACGGTTGAAATAAATGATGGGTGTAAAAGGAAACCACCAAAGCCCGCATTCTAAAGTTTAAATAACCGGTAGTATTCAAACATCGCATGCCAGCATCCACTAAAGGAACGCCTGTTTTTCCTTCAATCCAAGCTTGATGAAATTCCGGAATTATAGTTTGGTTAAGATTGCGATAGCCTTTGTTTACAGCAATAAATTCCATATGACATTCCATTTCAAATTTCTGAATAAAATGAGCCTGCCATCGTAATCGTGAAGCAAAATTATCTATTTGACGCACATTTTTTTTCTGATCTCTGAATTGTAATGCCAATTGACACACTTGTCGCATCGATAAATTTCCCCAAGCAATGTAAGGTGAAATTCTACTGCAACTGTGTCTTCCTAATTCAGGTTTCGAAATGTGTTTACTGTAATTAACAACCCGTTCTCTTAAAAAAGATTTCAAATACCGCATTCCTGTTGAGGTGCCTCCTTTTTGAAAAGGTGTGTTTTTGGAAGTAGTTAATGAAACAAGTTTGAAAATGGAACTAATTTTTTCAAAATCATTTGGAGACAAAAATGAATTTGATTTGGGTTGAAATGAAAATGGGACCAAATCCATAAATTCACACCAATCGTCTTTCCATGTAGCTCTATTGGATAATCCTCTTTTTACACCATTGGTGATGAATTCATTCCAAACGATTTTGTGTTTTTTACAAAAGGAAGCCACCGCTTTATCTCGTTCAAAAGTGAGTTGTATTCCTGTTTCTTGGTGGGAATAAATAGTCGAAATGGGTTGAATTTGATTGATTTTTTCAAATGCTTCAACTACTTCACTTTCAATAATTAAAATTTGAGTTTGAAAAGGTTTTAATTGATTTTGAAGTTCTTCCAACGATTGTTTGATAAAATCAAAATGACGCTGACTGTAATGATGGTCGTTCAATAATGAAGGTTCAAAAATGTAGAGTAATAGCGTTTGCTTCTGCGATTCCAAAGCTCGAAAGAGAGCTTCATGGTCAGTTAATCGCAAATCTCTTTTGAACCAAACAATTTTCATTGTAATTTTTTCTTTTTAAGTTTTAGCCAACCGCTTCTTTGTAAACTCGCAAACAACGCTCGCGAGCATCTTTATGGTCTACGATTGGTTTTGGATAAGCAGCTGTTTCGACTTCTGGAACCCATTTTTTAATATATTTCCAGTCTTTGTCAAACTTTTTAATTTGTTCTGTAGGATTAAAGATTCGAAAGTAAGGAGCAGCGTCTACACCTGAACCGGCTGCCCACTGCCAATTGCCCACATTACTGGCTTGTTCGTAATCAAAGAGTTTTTGAGCAAAATAGGTTTCGCCCCAACGCCAATCGATTAATAGGTGTTTGCATAAAAAACTGGCTACTACCATTCGCACACGGTTGTGCATGTGCCCGGTGGCATTCAATTCACGCATTCCGGCATCTACCATCGGGTAACCGGTTTTGCCTTCGCACCAGTTTTTAAAATCTGCTTCGTTGTTATTCCATTGAATAGCATCGTATTTTTCTTTAAAACTTCTGTTAATAGTATGCGGAAAATGCCAAAGAATTTGCATGAAAAACTCACGCCAAATCAGTTCATTCCAAAAGGTTTCGTTTTTAGATTCGATTGCTCTGGCTACCATTTTTCGGATAGAAACTGCTCCAAATCGAAGATAAGCTCCCAACATAGACGTGCCTGAAACAGCCGGGAAATTTCGAGTAGCTTCGTAATTCGAAATTAATTTATCTGAAATATCATAAGGCGAAACTTTAATTTTGGAAGCTTCAAATCCGATGTCATTCAAACTCAAGAAAGGGTAGGAGTGCTTGACAATTTTGTCCAACTTTTTTTCAGAATCATAAGGAACTAATTGAATTGTTTTAAACTTTTCTTTCCACTTTCTGGAATACGGAGTATAGACTACATAAGGCAATCCATCATCTTTTACCACTTCACTTTTTTCAAAAATAACTTGGTCTTTACTCGTTTTAAATTCGACAGCATGCTCTTTAAACAATTGATAGATTTCCTTGTCTCTTTTGCGAGCATAAGGTTCATAATCATGATTGGTATAAACGGCTGAAATTTTATTTTCAATAAGTAGTTTTTGAAATACATCAAAAGGGTTTCCATGAAAAACAGCTAGAGATTTTCCTTTTTCTTCTAATTGTTTCTGTAGGTTCGAAAGCAGTTCATGAATAAATGTTACCCGAGCATCGTCTTTAGGTAATTGAGATAAAATAAATGCATCAAAAATGAATATAGGTAGCACTTCTTCATTGCTGTTTAAAGCATGAAAAAGTCCAATATTATCGTCTAAACGTAAATCTCTTCGAAACCAAAAAATAGTCATAATTTGGGTAATAGGTTAATGGTAATGGGTAATAGGTCAAAGTTAACCATTTACAAGCAAAGTTGACATCCCGCCATCCACATGAAAAATCTGTCCTGTAATCCATGTGCTTTTATCACTCAAAAGAAATTGTGCCATTTGAGCCAAATCTTCGGGTTGACCGAATCGTTTTAACGGATGACGTTCTGATGATTTTTCTTTTTTCACATCATTATTCAAAAATTTATCAGCAAGTGGCGTTTCGGTTAACGATGGTGCAATGACATTTACCCTAATCTTCGGAGCATATTCTGCGGCTAATGCTTTTGCAAAACCTTCAATGGCTCCTTTTGCAGCAGCAACACTGGTGTGAAAAGGCATTCCCATTGAAGCAGCTACACTACTGAACATAACGATACTCGATTGTTCCGAAGCGGTTAAATTAGGTAAAACCGATTGAATGACTTTCACCAAACTGATAAAATTGATATGCAAATCGCTTTCAAAAGTTTCGGGTTTGATGCCTTTAAAAGGTCTGAGATTGATGCTGCCTGGACAATAAACTAAGCCGTCAATTGTAGATGGAAGTTGCGAAACATCTAAAGTGTCAGAAGTAGCATCAAAAGGAATGTGAGTGACTTTCAAATCTGAAATTTGATCATTAGTTCGTGAAGCAATATAAATGTTGCTTTCAAATTGTAATTCTTTTGCGATGGCTAAACCTATACCGTAGGAACCACCGATTAAAAGTATGTTTTTCATATTATCCTTTATATTCTCCAAAAAGTTCAATTAGTTTTTTCTGTCTGTAGTCAAAAATTTCTTTCAACTTGGGTTTAACCAAAATCGGATGTGCCATTTGACCCAAAATTCCCATCGGAAGTTTATAATCAACGATGTCTTCCATTTCAACACCACCTGGAATTTCTTTTAAAAAATGTTTGTGATGCCACAAGGCATAAGGTCCAAATCGTTGCTCATCCACAAAATAGGCTTTGTCTTTAACATGGGTAATTTCTGTTACCCATTTGGTTGGGATGCCTAATACCGGAGTTACAATATATTGTATGATTTGTCCGGGAAACATCGGTTTTTCTGCACCACTCAAAATGTTGAATCCCATGTAATCAGGCGTGATGGTTTTTAAATTTTTCGGACTCGATAAAAAATCCCAAGCTTCTTCTAATGAAATCGGTAGATTTTGTTTGGTATGAAGCGTATATATTTTCATGTTTTATTTTTTGTAAAGGTAATAAATGTTTAATATTATTTTATAAAAGTTAAACAAAATAAATTGTTTTATGGTTTCTTTAACATAGTAAGAACTTACGAAATTGTAATTTTGAAGAATAACTAAACTAATTTAAAAATGAAAAAAATAGTATTTGCTGCATTGTTTTTAGTGACTTCAATTTCAATGGAAGCACAAGTAAAAACTCCGGCTCCAAGTCCGAGAGCTAATTTTGAACAAGTTGTTGGTTTAACCAATGTTGAAATTGATTACAGTCGTCCGAGTGCAAAAGGAAGAACCATTTTTGGGGATTTAGTGCCTTTTGGGAAATTATGGCGTACCGGAGCTAATCAAAACTCCATGATTACTTTTGGGGATGACGTTGTAATTGGTGGTACAACCTTAAAAAAAGGAAAGTATGCCATTTTTGTAACACCAAAAGCGGATAATTGGGAAGTTGTTTTTTATACAGATACGGAAAATTGGGGAACACCGCAAAATTGGGATGAAGCAAAAGTAGCTTTAAAAACGAATGTAAAACCTGAAATGCAAAATCGACACATTGAAACATTTACCATTGCATTGAATAACGTGGATAATGATTTTGCCCATTTAGAAATTTCTTGGGAAAAAACATTGGCAGCTATCAAATTTGAAGTGCCAACCAAAAAATTAGCAATGGATAACATTACTAAAGCTTTATCCGGACCTGCAGCTTCTGATTATTTTTCTGCAGCTCAATATTATTTTCAATCTAACGGCGACATGAAAACAGCTTTAGACTATATGAATAAAGCCACTGAAATGACTGCCGCTAAAGGTACACCATTTTGGTACAACCGTTTGAAATCACAAATACAAGCTAAATTAGGCGATAAAAAAGGGGCTATCGAAACAGCTAAAGTTTCTTTAGATGCTGCTGAAAAAGCGGGGAATGCTGATTATGTAAAAATGAACAAAGACAGCATTGCGGAGTGGAGTAAAAAATAAATAAAGTTCACTTATAAAAAATCCTATCAAGATTCGTTTTGATAGGATTTTTTTGTGCTAAAATGAAGTTCGAACCGCCAAAATCAAATTTCTTCCGGCCGCAGTAATACCCGACGAATAGGGTCGATAACGTTGGTCGGTAATATTTTCAATGCCTCCGGAAAACGACCAATTTTTATCTAATTTATAGAGTGCTTTTAGATTAATAGTATACCAACTAGGTACATAAGGTTGACCGTTACTATCAAGAGCATACAAGTACTCTTTTTCAATTTCTGATGGAGCTAAGTTTTTTGATTTTATTTTAGAATTGTAAATTACAGATAAATCGGTAGTCCAATTTCTGGTTTTTAATTGCAACCTACTATCACCAAAAAATGGAGCGGCATGTCGCAAGGGAGCTTTATTTCCATTATCTAGTTCTTCTTCACCTTTGGTCCAATTGGCATTGGTTTTCCAATTTAAGATGGGAGAGAGTTCAATGTTTAATCCGGCTTGAATTCCATAAACATTTGCTTTTGCCGCATTTTGAATAGCTTGAACGTTACTTTCTTCACCTTGAAATATAATGGTAGTTGCTCCGTTAAAAGTGAAATTTCTTCGAACCAATGCGTCTTCTACAATCGTATAAAATCCGGTTAGGTCAAGTGCAACGGATTGTGCAATTTTTTGAAGAATACCCACTTCAAAATTATAGGCATATTCATATTCTAAATTTGCATTAGGCACCACAACATTTCCCGGGGTGCTTTCATACGTTTTACCGATATCATCAATGTTTGGTGAACGAAAAGCGGTGCCGGTATTGAAAAATAAAGCTGTTTTATCGGTTGCTAAATAAGTAAATCCAAGGCTTCCTGTAAAGGCACTGGTGTTGATAGTTGTCTTTTCAAATGGATAGTCCACAAAGGAAGAATCAAAAGTAGCGTCTAGCCAAATTTGATTGAATCGGAAACCGGATTGAAAGGTGAATTTTTGATTGATCTTGTTTTCATATTGCAAGTAAGTAGCCAACGATTGCCAATTGGATCCATCAGGATATCGTGATGGGATAGCTTCTCTTTCGTCAGTTAGCAGTGAGGTTTGAAATCCTTCGGAGTTGACTTTATTATGAATGTACTCTACGCCATAAGACAGTTTGTGTTTGTCATTTATTTTTTTGATAAAATCAAAATTTGATGAAAAAGCCCCAACATTTTCGATGTTGCTGTTTCGAAGGGTAGCATTTAAATTTCGATTGTGTCGGCTTTCTTCAAATAATTGATAACTGGCATTAAATTGGGCTTTGTCAAACCATTTGTTGGGTTTGGAATGACTTATCTTTAAATGATGCATGGTCCATTCTTGTGGGCCGTAATACCATTCTGCAAATCGCAATACATCATTTCTTCTTCGCAATAACTGGTCGTACCGGTTAAAATCGGAAGTGGTAGAATAGTGAAAGGCATAAATAAAATTCCAATACTCATTGGGTTTAAAAGCAATTTTTTGCAATAAATTGATTTGACTATATCCGGTTTCAACCTGTATATTTGGGTTGTTATTGGTTTGTATTTCGTCTACATTATCAATAGTTTGAACAAAATCAGGACGCGTATATGCTCTCGGACCGTGTTTTCCCATTCTCAAATCTTCATAATCACTTACCGTTGCAGAAGTGACAAAAGCCCATTTTGAAGTGCCTACATTCAAATCAAAATGAATTGTTTTTTCATTGTTGGCCGATGACCATCTGCTTAAAGCATTTCCCGAATAAAAAGGGTGTTCTTTGGCATATTCAGGCTCAAAAGTGTAGAAATTCATAACACCGCCAATGGCATCACTACCGTAAATTACGGTTCCCGGTCCCAAAATAACTTCAGTATTCTGAATACTGTTGGCATCAATAGAAACAACATTTTGAATATTTCCGCTTCTGAAAATAGCATTGTTCATTCTGATTCCATCTACATTCAATAACACACGATTGGTTGCAAATCCTCGAATCATGGGACTTCCACCGCCTAATTGACTTTTTTGAACAAACACTTTTCCCGTATTGTTTAATAAATCGGCAGACGTTTGCGGATTCATTAGTTGAATGTCCTTCATTTTAAAAGTAACTATGGAATTGGGAATGCTTTTTTTGGTTTCCTGCCATTTGGAAGTAGAAATAATCACTTCATTTAAAGAGGTGTTTTCAGGATTCAAATAAAGTGTAAAATTATTTTTTTCGATTTGATTGTAACTGATAATCTGAGTTTCAAAACCCAAACAACGGATATAAATTTTCTTGGCGTCTTTGAAATCAGTTAGTGTAGCTTCCCCTTTTGAATTCGTAACTGTTGCTATTTTTGGATGATTAGAATTTAAGGTGACGGCCTCAATAGGTTCACCGGAAAAAGCATCTAAAACCGTTACATTTTGAGAAAATAATGTAAAAGAAAACAATTGGAAACAAAGCAATCCAAATAGTTTTTTTGACATAAAAATTGATTTTTTAGTTTTTGATTTTAGTAATCAATTGTATTAAAGTAGCAAGTCCAATGGTTAAACCGGCACCAATGGCATTCAGCCATAAGTAACCCAATAGTTCTTTACCCGAAGGATAAATATGAATGTAATTGTAGTAAATTATAAAAACAATAATTTGACTAATCAAACCTCCATAAAAAATTGCATTTCCTTTAATAAATTTCAAAAAGAATGCAACAAGAAATATGCCAAGTATCGTTCCGTAGAACACAGAACCAACAATATTAACTAATTGTATCAAATTTTCAATTAAAGTTCCAAAACAAGCAAAGAGAATGGCAATGATTCCCCACAAAAGTGTAAATCCCTTTGAAGCTAAAACAAAATGTTTATCTGATTTTTGGGTTTTTAAATTCCGTTTGTAAATATCCATTGTGGTGGTTGAAGAAAGAGCATTCAATTCTGATGCTGTGGAAGACATGGCTGCAGAAAGTATCACAGCTAGTAAAAGTCCAACCAAACCTACCGGTAAATAATGTAATATAAAATGAATGAATACATAATCCTTGTCATTGGGCTCTTGCTTTATTTTCTTAATAATGACTTGTGCTTCTTCACGAATTGTTTTTTCCTTTTCAGAAAGTGCAATTATCCTTTTTCGTAAAACGGGATTGTCAACATCAAAATTCAATTGGTTGGCATAAGTTAAAGTCACCTCCTTTTTTTCTTCTTGAATTTCACCCAATCGATTTTCCAAATCTTTATAATCATTGCCATAAATTGATTTTTCAACAGCAATCTGACTGGTTGGATTGAAATTTAAGGGTACTTTATTAAACTGAAAAAAAACAAATACCATAACACCGGTTAACAGAATAAAAAATTGCATAGGCACTTTCAGTAAACCATTAAACACCAATCCGAGCTGACTTTCACGAATAGATTTTCCGGAAAGATAACGCTGCACTTGTGATTGATCGGTACCAAAATAGGATAGAGCCAAAAATAAACCGCCGGTGATGCCGCTCCAAAAGGTATAGCGACTGTTAGGATTGAATGAAAAATCTAAGATGTTCATTTTGTCATTAACACCCGCAATTTGTAGAGCATTGTTAAAGGAAACTTCTTCAGGTAAGTAGCTTAATATCAAATAGAAAGCAATAAACATACCCGACATAATAATGAACATTTGTTGTTTTTGGGTAACATTAACCGCTTTTGTCCCGCCGGAAACGGTATATATGATAACTAAAACGCCAATAATTAAATTCAATAAATTCAAATTCCAACCTAAAATGGAAGAAAGAATTATGGCCGGAGCATAAATGGTAATTCCGGCAGCCAAACCGCGTTGGATCAAGAATAAGGTTGCAGCTAAACTTCTGGTTTTTTGGTCAAATCGATTTTCTAGAAATTCATAAGCAGTATAAACATTGAGTTTGTGATATATGGGAATGAAAAAAATACAAATGATTATCATGGCAATGGGCAAACCAAAATAGAATTGCACAAAACCCATTCCATCATGAAAAGCCTGTCCGGGAGTGGACAAAAAAGTGATGGCACTCGCTTGTGTAGCCATTACAGAAATCCCAACGGTCCACCATTTCGACTCGTTGTTTCCCAATATATAGTCTTTTACATCTTTGCTGCCTTTTGTTTTCCAAGCACCATAAACTACTATGAAAAGTAACGTAAAAGCAAGTATGAACCAATCAATTAATTGCATGGATTAGGAGAAGTTTTTCATGATGATAAAGAAAATCAGAATATAAATAGCATTGGCAATAATTACCCAGACATAGGTAGAATTTAAAGCATTTTTTTTATTTTCTTCCATCGTTATTATTTTGTTGAACTGATTGAAATCATGTTAGCCAGCAATCGATAAGCTCCCGGAACGCCTGCCGGAAGTTCTCTGAAAAAACTTAATCCGGTATAAATGTAATGTCCTTTTCCGTAAGGAGCAACTAATAAACTTCCGTTTTTTGGCTCTTCGCCTAAATCATTGGAAGAAAGAATAGGGGTAAAGTTGGCATCCCACTCATTCGGAAAATACAAACCTTGTTCTTGCACCCAATCTTCAAAGTCTTTAGAGGTGATTGTATTGGGATAATTTAAAACTTTATGATTAGGGGCTAAAAACCGAACTTCGGCAGCTTCTTCGGTAACTCGGTCTCTTGAAATTTTTAACGGATACGGTGCTAGATCTTTTACGGTCAACTTTCCTGTGGTGTTGTATTGCACAATCATGGTGTTGCCTTCTTTTACAAAATCAAAAAGCAATTGCTGTTTAAATGCTAATTCTTCCACCGTATTATAAGCTCTGATTCCAACGATAACTACTTGGTATTTCTTTAAATTTGAAGCGGTAATTTCTTCTGGTTTCAATATAGTAACGTCATATCCCATTTGTGATAAATAGGTTGGCACTTCATCTCCGGCTCCCATAATATAAGCTATCCTTTCTTGGTTTGTTTTAATGTCCAAACGGATGAATTTTGAAGTTGAAGTAGCCAAAACCTGTTGCGAAGCAATGTGATTGTAGGAAATAATCAATTGTTCTTTGTTTTCTTCTTTTCCGTTTACAACGGCGATGCTTTTAGCTTGAATTTCTTCCACTTGTTTGGGAGCTGTTACTTGAAAAGTAAAACTAGCCTCGGCTCCTTTTTTGGAAAGATCAAACGGAATGTTGTCAGGACTAACTTTCCAACTTTTAGGAAGCTCCAATTTTAAAATTCCGGCAACAGCATCTCTTCCCGATTTAACTTTGATGGTTATCGGCAATGTTTGTTGGGCTTGAAAAATTTTTACTTTGTCAACAATGGAAGTAGTGACATTGGGAACTACATCTAAGGGTTTGTAAACTTCACCGGTAACGGGGTCGTTGTATTTGTATATGATTTCTTTTTCAAAAGGAATGGTTGTTTTATTGATTTCAATCATAAAAACTACTTTCAATTGTCTGATGATGTCGGGTACCCCAATTCGCTCTTGTTCATCAACGCGATACATACCAACAGTTCCTTCTTTTTGAAGCCAATACGGCTCAGTATATTCTAAATTTTCGGGTAGTGTAATTTCCAATTCATTGGATTCGGAAACATTATTAGACAACTTTTTAGTAGATGAAATAGTTTTTCCTTCGGGATAAAAACCAGTGGTCAAAAGTGTCATCGGAATGGGACTTCGATTGATGGTCTCCAATTTTACGGTCAATTTTTCTCCCGGAGCTACCGACTGTTGTGTGGCAACCGCCTCAAGATATAATCCGGCACATGCCTGAATGATTGTTTTTAATTCTTCCGATTTTATTTGCTTCCAATGGTCATCTTCTAATTTTTGAACCAATTCATAGGCTGAAACTAACGATGGAATACTGGCAGATGGATTTTTAAAATCAAAATTTTCTTCTACCTCTAAAAGTAGTTTGCCAATTGCAAGGCCTCCTTTTACTCTATTCCAAGACGTGTCAATGCCTTCAAAAATAGATGTATTGTCAGACGGAATGGCACCTTTTATCAATTCCAAATATTCAATTTCTTCACCCCGGCTTCCGGTACTTCCGAATCCTTGCGACTGATGACGACTTCTACTCAAAGCAGCAATTTCCTGATTTGATTTTCCGAAAAGTGGAAAGTAAACGCCGGTTTCAAAGTTCACTAAATTCTTTTTGTCTGCCTGATCAAATTTTTCTCTACTTCCGTAAAACCACCAAGAGGTATTGAAAAATAAACGTTTGGGTTGCCATAAACTCACATAATCCAACTGTTTTGGAAATACACTTTTATTGTTAATCTCATCAAAAATTTCTATTGAAAGTTGAGCCGACGAAGTGTGATGTCCGTGAGTGGTTCCCGGCGAACGATGATCAAAACGATTGATAATTACATCGGGTTTGAACTTTCGAATCACATAAATCATGTCTTCTTTGACTTGTTCTTTGTTCCAGATTTTTAAGGTTTCATCCGGAATTTTAGAATAACCAAAGTCATTGGCTCGCGTAAAAAATTGTTCGCCACCATCAATTTTTCGAGCTTCAATCAATTCCTGTGTTCGGATTACACCAAGTAGCTCTCGTAATTCTGTACCAATTAAATTTTGACCGCCATCACCTCTGGTTAAAGATAAATAGGCGGTTCTGGCTTTTTGATGATTGGCCATATAGGAAATCAATCGGGTGTTTTCATCATCAGGATGTGCCGCAATATAAAGCACGGAGCCTAAAAAGTTTAATTTTTGAATTTTATGGTAAATCGCAACTGAAGTAAGTTTTTCAGGTTGTTGAGCTATGGAATTGGATACGTAACTTAAACAAAATAAAATAAGTAGACAGGTTTTTTGAATCATTCGATAAGGTTTAATGGCCTTTTCAAATATACTAATTAAAGCGACTTTATTTTTTATTTAAAATATCTTTAACAAAAAAAACAGAGACTGAAAGCCTCTGTTTTTTGATAATCTATAATTAATTTTTATTTTTTTTCTTATTTCCTTTAGCGTTTTTAACGCCAACTGAATTGGATTTTGTTTTTTTGTTTTTAACAAAAACAGATTTGTTTTTGTTACTGTTTTTTGATCCAATTGTTTTTTGTGGTGGACCTTTATAACCTTTTGGATATTTTACTTTATGATTATTAAAATGTAAATAAGGTGTTGGTCCGTGATAATCAGTGACTACTACTTTATATCCGGAATAGAAATCATATTTTTTAAATTTTCCGGGTAAATTTCTTTTTCTGTACCATTTTCCTTTTTCGAAATAGACATATTGAGATTGTTGCACATCATAATACATTTCGATGTCCGGAACATAATAATAACGCACATCAGTATAACCCGCAGGACCCCATGGTGGTGGTGTTCCGATAGTAATGTTCACTTGTGAAAATGCGGTTGCTACAAATAAGAGCAATAGTGCTGTAAATCCTAATTTTATTGGTTTCATAATTCAAAATTTTAGTGAGTACTAATTTTTCATTCTTAAATTAGTGTAGCCAAAAATCATGCCACCAAGGTTAAGTAATAACCAAATCAATTGTAAGTTGCCGTTCGGGGTTTGTTAATCTCAAAGTCAAGATAACCAAAATCAGAGGTTTGAAAGGAATTGGTGTTAAAAATATTTTCTCCTTGATTTGGTATTTTTGGATAGAATGAAAAAGACAACTGAAAGTTGTTAAACACCAAATAATCATTAGTAAGAATAACGCCTAAAGTAAATTTGTTGAATCCCTCACTTTTTTTGAACCCATTGGCACCATCACCCAGCAAAGCAAGACTATAACTGGAAAAAGGACTAAAACGAAATCCTGCCCACTGCCACGGAGAATAGGTTTGCGATTGGAGTGAGAGGACTATTTTTTTGGTACCTAAAGACTTCGGACTATTAAAGCCTTGAATACCATTACTTTCATTTATATTTAATCGGTCACCTTCAGAATTTAGTCGGTTATTTCCAATGATAATATCGTTTTTGATAAAATGTCGCATTTTCCAACGTCCCATTTCAATTAAAGGGGTAAAATAATTTAATTGGGATACAAACGTATTTTGTTCCGTGCTTTTGTCTCTGTAAAAGCTTCCAAACTCAAAATTAGTACTCAAATAACCCCAACTGAAATAATTTCCCATAGTTGCACGAAGTCCCAAATACAATCTGCTGCCTTCATTTTTTCTTTGGTAACCTGCCGTGGCTCCAAAATACTTTCCAATAGGAACGTCTTCCGTTATGCCGTAATTGAAAATATAACTATCTTGAACAAAACTTCGGTGGGAAATTCCAATACCGCTTAAAATAAATTTTTCATCAGAAAAAAAAGCAATACTGTCAGATTCTATGGAGGGTCTTTCAGTAAAATCAACATGTAAAAAGCGGAGTGTTGTAATTAAATTGGTTTCCTTAGTAAAATTACCGGTTCCAATAGTTACAGGCAATGAATAGCCAATCCAGGTATCATAAGTATCCGATTTAAAATTTTCTTTTTTGTACTGATTGGGTAACAATGGTAAACTGTCTTGTAAAAATCGGTTTTCATACTGAAATCCACCGGCCCATCTTGTATAGGGTGAAATAAAAGTTCGTTCTACTTGAATTCCTTTAGTGTAATTGTCTTGTAAATCAATTTGATAGTTTAGAGTGGCTCTTATAAAAGTATTTTTGATGTTGGGTAAGGTATATCTTGTGGATAAAGCAGATTTAGAATCGTCAATATTTTGTCGGAACGAATTGGACCAATCATGACCTAAACCTAAAAAATTACGCTCTCTAACTTCATAAGTCACTCTACTGGTTGTTGGCGTAATATTAGGAATTAAACTCCAAGAATCTAAAACGCGAATAATAACATCAACACTATCCGACTTTGCCGAAATCATTTGAGGTTCAATTTGAACCCTTCTGATGTAACGTTGACTTCTAATAATACGTTCACTTTCATTAACCAAAAGCGTGTCCAAACGGTCGCCTTTTTTTATTAATAATAAATCTCTAATAATAAATTTTTTGGTTTTTGCATGCAACGTGTTTCCTAGTTTAGACATGAAACGTGTTGGCTTTGCAGCTGTATCCGAGGTGGAATAACCAAATGGATCTAAAGTGGTGATTTCAATATTTCGAATTATTTTATTCTCATAATTCTGAAAACTTTTTCGCTGATTTCTTTTGGCGTGTTTGTTTACAGTAGGTTTCGTTTGAACCGTTCTAAAAACTAAACCATGCACAAATTTGGTGAATCTACTTTTTTTAGAGTAGTTTTCAATGTTTTTATAAGCAGTGATTATCGTATCTTTTTTTGTTGTATTATCTTGGCTGTAGCCGAAAAAACTACAAATTAAGAAAAGCCCGATAACAACTTTTTTTGGTATCATTTATTTTTAAATCATCTTCATTAAAACCCATTCCATTTTAATCGGTAAATTCTCTTGTGTCCTTTTCAGGATAAATGATAGACACCCCTTTTTGCAATAACAAACTATTGGGGTAGGTTATAATTTCTCCTTCTTTTGTTTTTAAATAGGTATGAAACCCTCTAATATCTTCAATTTCTGCTTCGATTGGAAAATCTTTATCATGAATTTTAATAGTATCACCGATTTTAAAAGGAGCAGAAAAAAACAGAATTATTCCTGATGTTACATTACTCAAAATCGACCATTGAGCAAACATAGCTACGCCAATAACCGCAAAAATTGAGGAGGTGACTAAAACTATATTTTCAGGTTTAACACCCCAAATCACAAATAAAGTTATAATTGCAATGGTGCCAATCAATATGTTGAAATACTTAATAACTAACCTTGTTCTGTGTTCTAATATTTCACTTATTCGGGCAAAACGTTTAACGATTTTTGCAATCAGTAAACGAACAATAATTAAAATTACTAAAACAAATAATGTAATAATAACTTCTCTTATATACTCATTAAAAAGTTCCATAATTATAAAATAATTAAATAAATGTAGCCAATTTTTTAAATACAAGATGTATCGGCATTCCTACAACATTTGCATACGAACCTTCCATTTTTTTTATACCAATCCAACCAATCCATTCCTGAACACCATAACTTCCGGCTTTGTCAAAAGGTTTAAAATTATCAAGATAATACCGTATCGATTCATCAGATAATTTTTCAAATGTTACTTTTGTTTTGTCATGAAAAACATCGGTTTTATCATTTGTTTTAAAACAAACAGAGGTTATTACTTCATGTGTTTTGTTTGATAAATCAGATAACATTTTAAATGCATCATCATAATTTTTGGGTTTTCCCAACGCTTTTTCATTCAACCAAACAATCGTGTCGCTGGTTATTAAAACATCATCATCCTTAAGTTCGCCTTCAAATGCATTTGCTTTTAAAACCGCTAAATAATCCGTGATTTCTTCAGCCTTCAGATGTTCTGGATAAACCTCGTCAATTTCTTTGAGTTTGATTTCAAAATCTATGCCCAAATCTTTAAAAAACTGCTGTCTTCTTGGCGAACCCGAAGCGAGAATGATATTTTTATGTTTTAATTTATCTCTAAGCATTCCATTTTATTGAATAAGTGATCACTACAATTGACATAATTCCAAAGAAAATAACCACCTTCAGCACTTTTGAAATGGTTTGAAAATCTTCAGTTGTAGAAGCTTTCCAGCTTTTTATCATAGTAAGTACTAATGGTGCAACTACCGTTACCAATACATACAACGTAGCAATCAATAAATTGTTTTCAAACAAATTGCTAGTCGTATAATTTATCAAAAGCAACAACGCAATCAGGTGTAATACAAAAACAATTTTCGCAGTTATTTTTGTGCCAATTAATACAGGCAAAGTTTTGGCACCAACTGCAAAATCACCTTTGTAATCTTCAGCGTCTTTTACTAATTCTCTAATAAAATTGATAAAGAAAGCAAAAAAGGCATAATCCACTAAAATCTTAAATAGAATAGCCATTTGATCTCGGTTGGCGTCATAAGTTGCGGGATATAAATCAAAAACACCCAACAATAAAACACTAACTCCGGTTAAAATAGCTACTAATAAATTGCCAACAAGTGCAATTCTTTTGAGTTGCGTAGCATAAAAATACAAAGAAGCCGCAATAAATATAAAAATTACTGCAAAACTGGGGCGAAGTATCACATTTGAAAGGTAGAACCCAATGGCAACACCGGTTAAATTTAAAGCAACATACAAATTGTAGCCTTTGTTTTCGGATATAGATTTGCCTATAATTTGTTTTTGAGGTTTGTTAATCGCGTCTGTGTCTTGATCAAAAATATCATTGATAATGTATCCGGCTGCAGCCAAAAGTACCGTTGCCAATACTAAAAGGGAAAACTGCCAATCAGCTAATGCTAACGATACATCTTGATGAATCAAAAAGCCATAGCGAAAAGAAAATTGCATCAAAGCAAGCAAAATCAAATTTTGATAACGAATAAGTTTTAAAAATTTCATCGGGAGTTAATCTAATTTTCCATTAAAATAGGTATTCCATTTTCCTTGAACTTTCATCACTTGTTCAATGACATCTCTTACGGCTCCGGTACCGCCTTCTTTATGAGAAATATAAGTTGAAATAGATTTGATTTCCGGACATGCATCTTGTGGACAAGTGGGCAATCCTACCAATTGCATCACATGAAAATCCGGAATATCATCGCCCATATAAAGCACGTTTTCAGGATTGATTTGGTACAAATCACAATATTCTTTAAAGGTTTCAACTTTGTCAGGCGAACCCAAATGAATAGCTGTTATACCCAAGTTTCGTAGTCTGATTCGAACGCCTTCGTTACTACCACCGGAAATAATACAAACATGATAACCGCTTTCAACAGCTGCTTTCATGGCAAAACCATCGCGAATGTGCATTTCTCGTAGCAGTTCTCCATTTTGAGCGATATGTACTTTTCCATCTGTTAAAACACCATCAACATCAAAAATAAATGTGGTAATGGTATTCATTAATTCTTTATAGCTTTTTGCCATGATCTATAATAGATTTTGTTATGAGTTTATAAATTTCTATTTGATTTTCATCTGATAAAAAATGCAAATGCGTGTTAATCGTTTTAGTATCGCCTCTTTTTGCAGGTCCGGTTTGAGCTTCATCCGGACTTTTAATCGCAATTTTATTTGCCGTTTCCTGAATTAAAGGTTGTAATATGGAAAAAGGCAACTTGTTTTCTTCACAAATTTCAGCTCCGATACTATACAGATGATTAACAAAATTACACACAAAAACAGCAGCCACGTGCAATGCTTTTCGTTGTTCAGATGAAATAGATTGCACAACCGATGAAATAGTAGTAGCAACAGTTTCAATTATTTTAAAATCCTTCTCTTTTTCCGCTTCCAAACAAATCGGAATTTCTTTAAAATCGACAGGTTTATTTTTAGTAAAAGTTTGTAATGGATAAAAAACACCCCGACGATTTTTTGAATCTAAAATTTCCAGCGGCATACTACCTGAAGTATGAACAACTAATCTATTTTCAAAGGGAAGTTTTGCTGAAACATCAGCAATCGCATTATCCGAAACGGCAATTAGATATAAATCCGCTTGTTTAATTTCAACATAATCAGAAACAATTTTATCCGAAGAAATCAAATGTGAAACACTTTCTTTTTGCCGCGAAAAAACCTGAATCAGCTCAATTTCATCACTTTGCAAAAAAGCCGTAATCAAATGTTGAGCTACATTTCCGGAACCGATAATAACGATTGAAACCATTCGTCAAAAATAATAAAAACACAGCCGATTTCCGATTAAAATTAATAAGAATAAAAGACTGATTAAACTTACCTTAAAAATTCTATAAAAATAGATAAGATTCTTTCTTTTATAAGTATTTTTGTGCTTTCAAAAATTACCCTTCTCAAAATGGACAAAAAAATACTTTCCTTCCTTTTTTCCACTCGTTTAATGGCTTTTTTATTTATCGTATTTGCCGCAGCGATGGCAGTTGGAACCTTCATCGAAAATGATTATAATACAGATACTGCCCGAATTTGGGTTTATAATGCCTGGTGGTTTGAAGTAATTATGGTATTTTTTGTCATCAATTTTATCGGAAATATTCAACGGTATCAACTTTGGAAAAAAGAAAAATGGGCGACTTTATTACTGCATTTTTCATTTATTTTTATCCTTGTAGGAGCATTCGTTACACGTTACATCAGTTTTGAAGGGATGATGCCAATTCGTGAAGGTGCTGCAGAAAAACGATTTTATTCCGATAAAACATTCCTGACAGTTTTAACCGATGGCGATTACAGAGGTGAAACCAAGCGAAAAACCAAGGAAAAACCGCTAATTTTATCGCAAGCAGCTAATAATAGTTTTACGATTAACGATAAGTTTGATACAAAACCATACACCATTCGCTATAAAAATTTTATTATGAACGCCACCGAAAGCATCAAACCGGATGAAAGTGGCGAAACGTATTTAAAATTAGTCGAATCAAGTGGTGGAACTCGCCATGAACATCACTTAAAAGAAGGCGAAGTGCAAAGTTTACACGGAATTCTATTTGCTTACAACAAAGAAACGAATGGAGCAATTAATATCATTCAAGACGGAGATTCCTTTTTTATCAAATCTACTTTTGGAGGAGATTTTATGCGAATGGCCGATCAAATGAAAGGACTTGTTGTGAAAGATTCACTGCAACCATTGATGTTTCGTTCGCTTTACAACATTGCCGGAGCTCAATTTGTTTTGCCCGATGCACCTGTCAAAGGTAAAAAAGAATATGTATCCAATAACAATTGGAAAGATATGTCAACTGATGATGCGTTGATTGTTGAAGTGGAAGCCAATGGTGAAACAAAGGAAGTAACTTTAGTCGGTTCCAAAGGAAAACAAGGTGTTCCGCAAACGGTGACAATGGGCGATTTGGACATCACATTGATGTTTGGAAGTAAAATTTATGAACTTCCGTTTAGTATTCATTTAAATGATTTTATTGCTAAAAGATATCCCGGAACCATCAACAGTTATTCCGCTTTTGAAAGTAAAGTGACCGTTCTGGATGGCGATAAAAAGCAAGATGCTCATATTTTTATGAACAACATTTTGGATTACAAAGGTTATCGATTTTTTCAAGCTCAATTTGATCAAGATGAAAAAGGAACTATTCTTTCGGTAAATCATGATTTTTGGGGAACTTGGCTCACTTACATTGGCTATTTTTTACTTTACATTGCGATGATGGCAATTCTGTTTGATAAAAACACACGTTTCAATGATATTAAAGTGAAGTTGGAAAAAGTGAAGAAAAAGAAATCGGCTTTATTATCCCTTTCATTTTTGCTTTTTTCGTTGATAGGATTTTCTCAAAATGCTGAGGAGAATCACAAGCATCAACGACCTTCACTAGCAGAAGTTGAGAAGTTTCTGGAAACAACTATTCCAAAACCCGAACATGCAGCCAAGTTTGGACGCTTAGTGATTCAGGATGCGGGTGGAAGAATGAAACCGGTGAATACTTTTTCGTCGGAATTACTACGTAAAGTCAGTAAAAGTGACAATTACAAAGGGTATACTTCTGATCAGGTTTTTCTATCGATGTCGCAAACCCCAAACGCTTGGTTCGAAGTACCATTGGTTTATTTAAAACGTGGTAACGACAGTATCAGAAATATTTTAGGGGTTTCCAAGGAGGCTAAATTTGCTCCATTCATCAGTTTCTTTGATGATAAAGGGAATTATAAATTATCTCCGTTTTTGGATGATGCTTACAAAGCTACAATTCCAAATCAATTTCAGAAGGATTTTATTGAAGTGGATAAAAAAGTAGTGTTGTTAAATTCGGCTTTAAGCGGAAGCATTCTCAAAATTTTCCCGGTTCCGAATGATGACAACAACAAATGGATTTCTTATCTGGAA
This sequence comes from Flavobacterium orientale, assembly GCF_014638005.1. GTDB lineage: Bacteria > Bacteroidota > Bacteroidia > Flavobacteriales > Flavobacteriaceae > Flavobacterium > Flavobacterium orientale. The sequence continues at coordinate 204,192 of NZ_BMFG01000005.1, read as the reverse complement.
TTGGATGAATACCAAGATACAGAACTTGTCAACCTAAAAAATATTCTTCCGGCATATATGCAAATTTTAGGGGAGGCAAGTAAAACGCAAGATTATAAAATGGCTGATGACATCATCGGCGGAATGGAGAAATTTCAAATCAAGTACGGAAGTGAAGTTCGTCCGTCTGATAGCAAAATTGATTCGGAAATCTTATATAACAAATACGATATTTTCAAGAATTTGTACTATTTGTATATGTTGGCGGGCGTTTTGATGTTGATTTTTACGGTAATTCAAATTGTTAAATCATCCAAATTCATCAATTATACGATAAATGCTTTTCATATTCTAATCGGATTTTTCTTTGTCTTACATACGTTAGGATTAATTGCTCGTTGGTACATTTCAGGTCACGCACCGTGGAGTGATGCCTACGAAAGTATGATTTACGTAGCTTGGGCAACAATGTTTTTCGGATTGGCGTTTGACAGAAAATCTAAGTTAACCGTTGCTTCGGGAGCATTTGTAGCATCAATGATTTTGATGATTGCTCACTGGAGTTGGATGGATCCTTCGATTGCCAACTTACAACCGGTTTTAGATTCCTATTGGTTGATGATTCACGTATCAGTAATTGTAGGGAGTTATGGACCATTTACGTTAGGAATGATTCTCGGAATAGTATCGCTTTTATTGATTTTGTTGACCAATGACAAAAATAAAGAGCGAATGAAATTAAGCATTCAAGAAATCACCTACATCAACGAAATGGCGTTAACCATTGGTTTAGTAATGCTAACGATTGGTAACTTTTTAGGCGGGCAATGGGCCAACGAAAGTTGGGGCCGCTACTGGGGTTGGGATCCAAAAGAAACGTGGGCTTTGATTAGCATTATGGTCTATGCGTTTGTAATTCACGCTCGATTTGTGCCTTCGTTACGTGGAACTTGGGTGTTTAATTTGATGAGTATTTTCGCTTTCTATTCGATTATGATGACCTATTTTGGAGTGAATTTCTACTTAACAGGATTGCATTCGTATGCGAGTGGGGATAAAGTTGTAACACCAAGTTTTGTATATATTTCTGCGATTTTGATAACATTGTTAGGTATTGCATCTTACTTTAAATATAAAAAATATTATAAAAAATAGTTTAGTAATCATTTGTGATTTGTTTAGTAGGTTCATCTTTTATAAAAATGTAAATTTGAAATAAAAATAAGTAGTATGAAATCATCTTTTTTAATCATTTTTTCTTGTTTTATGTTGATGAGTTGTCAAAACCAAGCTCAAACAAAAAAAGAAAATACAACAACAGAAACCACTATGAAACAAGCTATTTATACATTCAAAGTTGAAGATTTGGAAGGAAAAGAATTTGATTTTGCTTCGTTAAGAGGTAAAAAAGTGATGATTGTAAATACGGCATCTAAATGTGGATTAACACCACAATACAAAGATCTTCAAGCATTATATGAAGAATATAAGGACAAAGGATTAGTAATTATTGGTTTTCCGGCCAATGATTTTATGTCGCAAGAACCGGGAACTAATGAAGAAATCGGAGCTTTTTGTGAAAAGAATTTCGGCGTGACTTTCCCGATGATGAGTAAAATTTCGGTAAAAGGAAATGAAATGGCTCCAATTTACCAGTTTTTAACACAAAAAGCTAAAAACGGTTTGCAAGACAGCGAAGTAGAATGGAACTTTCAAAAATATTTGATTAATGAAAGAGGCGAATTAGAAAAAGTAATCAGTCCGAGAACAAGTCCAAAAGACAAAGAAATATTAGATTGGTTAGCGAGTTAAATTAACGTATATTGACCCAAGTGGTCACGAACACAGAATAGAAAAATCAGATAAATTTTAAAATTTTTATTGATTTATCTAATCTGTGTTCTTCATTTATACATTCTCTTCCAAAATTAATTGCATAATTACTGAATCCAACCAACGGTTAAATTTAAACCCGGATTCTTTTATAATGCCAACAGTTTTAAAGCCATGTTTTTCATGAAAAAGAATACTTTCTTTATTTTCAGCATCAACTACACCAATCATTGTGTGTAGTTTTTTGTTTTTAGCATCCTCAATTAAATGTTGAAGCAGTTTGCCACCAATTCCTTTTCCTTTGAAATCATTCGAAATATAAACAGAATGCTCAACAGTAAACCGATAAGCTTCACGAAATCGAAATTCGCCATACATGCCAAAACCGGCTACTTTATCTTCAACAACAGCCACAACAACCGGAAAGTTTTTTGCTGTTTTTTCGGCTAGAATTTTTTGTTGCAAATCAAGCGTTCTGGGTTCATAATCATACAATGAAGTAGAATGAAGAATGTTGAAATTGATAATTTCTAAAATAGCAGGAACATCAGTTGCTGTATAAGGTCGTATTTGAATTGCCATATGTTGAAAAGTTGTTCAAATATAACAAAACTTTACACGTTGTAGCAGGTGTTTTTATTTTACTAAAGTTTAAATTTGTGTTCAAATAGCGTTACTGTTTAACGCTTTCTTTTAATAGTTGTTTACTAATGAAATATCCAAAAATACCTTTGGCTCAAAGCCTACTCGAAATTTGTGAAGCAAAAGGTATACAACATATTGTAATTTCGCCCGGTTCGCGAAATGCACCGCTTACGCTTGGTTTTACAAACAATCCGTTTTTTACTTGTTATAGTATTGCTGACGAACGTTGTGCTGCTTTTTTTGCGTTGGGAATCGCTCAACAAATTAATAAACCGGTTGTTGTGGTTTGCACTTCGGGTTCGGCGGTTTTAAATTTTTATCCGGCTGTGGCTGAAGCTTTTTACAGCATGATTCCTTTAGTTGTAATTTCTGCTGATAGACCTTTGGATAAAGTTGATATTGGTGACGGACAAACCATCAGACAGGAAAATGTTTTAGCCAATCATACCTTATATAATGCGAATTTAACTGAAATTGCATCGGAAGAAAACGATATAAAAATCAATGCTGCTTTCAATACCGCAATGTTGAAATCAGGACCCACACATATCAATGTGCCTTTTGAAGAACCATTGTATGAAGTAGTCGATTCACTTTCGGTGGATTCGTTAATTTTACCCTTGAATAAAGAAGAAGAAATTGTTTCTCTTGAAAAGATTCTGGCAGCTAAAGCGATTTGGAATACTGCAAATAAAAAATTGATTTTAGTGGGAACATTGCCGCCAAATGCAATCGAATTACAAATTGTAAATCATCTGGCAAACGATCCTTCGGTGGTAGTATTGACTGAAACAACTTCAAATATTCATCACCCGAATTTTATACCACATATTGATACATTAATTACACCTTTTTCCGATGCCGATTTTAAAGCATTTCAGCCTGATGTTTTGGTAACCTTTGGTGGAATGATAGTTTCAAAACGGATAAAATCTTTTTTAAGAAGTTATCAACCGGAGCACCATTGGCATATTGATTCGCTAAGAGCCTACAATACGTTTGGCTGTTTGAAGCACCATTTTAAAACGACTCCACAGTTGTTTTTTGAAAAGTTTTTAGTGCATGTTACTTACAAAGAAAGCTCTTATCAGCAACATTTTTTAGCTGTTTTAAATGATAGATTAATGAAACACGAGTTGTTTCTATCTAAAATTGATTTTTGTGATTTGAAGGTTTTTGAACTTTTAGCTACTAGTTTTTCGGATGAAATTCACCTTCAAATTTCTAATAGTTCTGCTATTCGTTACGCACAATTATTCAAATTCAATCCTTCAATTCCGGTGTTTTGCAATCGTGGAACCAGTGGTATTGACGGAAGTACTTCCACGGCTATTGGAGCGGCAGTTGCTTCACAAAAACCAACTGTTTTGATTACTGGTGATGTGAGTTTCTTTTATGATAGTAATGCGTTGTGGAACAATTATATGCCAAAAAATTTCAAAATTATTGTAATTAATAATGGTGGAGGTGGCATTTTCAGAATTTTACCCGGACATGAAGAAAATGATACTTTTCATACTTATTTTGAAACGTCACATTGCTTGACCGCTGAAAATTTAGCTAAAATGTATTGTATGAAGTATACAAAAGCAAGTTCAATAGAATCTTTAAAACAAGAACTAACACCTTTTTTTGCTAATTCAGAACAACCGCAAATTCTTGAAGTTTTTACGCCAACCTATGATAATGATAAATTGTTGAAGGATTATTTTAAAAACGTAGTTTAATTTCTCGCATTTTCATTTTTAGGTATTCTTTAAACTATGCGTATCTTTGAAAAAAAATTGACATGTTAACTATTGGAACTTTTCACACCTTACGAATTGACAGAACTACACTAGTTGGTTTATTTCTAACAGATGGTAAAAATGATGTTTTATTGCCAAACAAATATGTGCCTAAAACATACGAAATTGGTGATGAAATTACCGTTTTTGTTTATCTTGATCATGAGGAACGTCCGGTAGCAACAACACTACAACCTTATATCACAATTAATGATTTTGCATTTCTTCGGGTGAATTACATCAACCAGTTTGGAGCATTTTTAGATTGGGGTTTAGAAAAAGATATTTTTGCTCCTTTTTTGGAACAAGCTCGAAAAATGGAAGTTGGGAAACGATACATGGTGCATTTGTATTTAGATGAAAAAACCAATAGATTAGTAGCTTCCAGTAAAATCAATCAATTTTTAAATCAAGAACCACCAACTTATGAAGTAGGTGAGGAGGTAACATTATTGTATTCTCATCAATCGGAGTTAGGAATCAATGTCATCATTAATAAAAAGCATAAGGGTTTGATTTATGCTGATGGTTTTTATGAAGACAAATTCAGACCCGGTGATCAAACTACAGGATACATAAAAGCTTTGAGACCTGATGGGAAAATTGATGTTTCGTTGCAAAAACAAGGTTTTGAAAGTATCGAACCCAACGCTGAAAAAATTCTAAACGAGTTAAAAATCAATCGCGGATTTTTGAGATTAAACGATAACAGTCATCCGGAAGACATTAAAACGGTTTTGAAAATGAGTAAAAAAACGTTCAAAAAAGCAGTGGGAATGTTATACAAACAAAAACAAATTGAGATTAAAGAAGACGGAATTTATTTGGTAAAATAAATCTATTGTTCCACATTTTGTGAATCCAACTCATAAGGATAATCACCAAACAATCTTGAAAGTTTAATAGACTGATAGGTTTTTTGAGTGTATTTATTTGAAATACCAATGATTACAACGGTATCTTTTTTAATGGTTACATAAGATGATGTACTGCCATGCCACCAGCCATTGTGATAATGTAAATGTTGACCGGTTTCCCATTCGTTCATTCGGATGCCTAAGCCATAATTGCGAACACCTCTTTTTTCATAACTATAGCCTTTTAACGCTTCTTCCCAAAGATCTTTTCGTAAAAATTCAGAAGAATAAGTAGCCAAATCAAATGTGGCCAAATCTCTCGGATTGGTATAAATATTTTTGTCGCCATAAAGGGCATCAAACTGATCCCAACCATAATTTACTTTGGTGCTTTTATAAGATTGACTTACGTCATTTTTCTGATTCAAATAATCAAAAACAAACGTATTCTTCATTTTTAAGGGTTCAAAAATCAAAGTGTTTAAAGCTTCAGCATAACTTTTTTGAGTCACTTTTTCAATGATTAAAGCCAACATTACATAGTTGGTATTGCAATAATTGAATTTAGTATCGTTTTTAAAAACCAACGCCAATTTGTATCGCTTTAAATAATCCAAAACATCATGATTTGTCAAAACTTTTTTAGAATTCCAACCTTTTATAGTTTCAGGAAATCTGGAATAATGAGGCAATCCGCTTCTGTGATTTAAAAGGGTTCGAATGGTAGTTTTTTCATAAGGAAAATCAGGAAGTATACTTTGAACGGTTTGATCTAACTGAACCTGATTGTCTTGAACTAATTTTAAAATGGCGGTCGCTGTAATCACTTTACTGATGGAAGCAACATGAAGCGATGAGGTTGATGTTACAGGGATTTTCTTCTCAAAATTTTCAAAACCTCGATACTTTTCATAAAGTATAACCCCATTTTTGGCAACCAAAAAACTGCCGCTAAAATCAACCGGTTCAAATGTTTTGGTATAGAAATTTGAAATAGCTATTTTTTTCTGAAGCATATAGTCTTCTGAAGGATACGAAGAATTGAGAGGAAACGGAATGGATAATAACAAACTGTCATGAATAGGTTTCTTCACTTCTAAAGCTTCTGCTAATAAAGGTTTTTCTTGTTCTTTTTTACAAGACTGAAATAGAAATGCTACTAATAAAAAGACAGCTGTTATGGTTTTGGGCATGTCAAAAAATTTGATTAAATCGATTTTAGATATACAAAACTAATTTTTTTAAGTCAGCAACCCTATTCAATTATCATAATATTAGGATTAATTGTCAACAAGTAGTTAACAAATTCGACACGATTTTTAGGCGAAATATAAATGTCGTCGAATTTGTTGTAATAGATGTAAATGCCATTGTAATCTAAAGAGGGTTTTAATAAACTTTTGGTATACCATCCTTTTTGGTTTTCAATTTTTCTGATGGAAGCAATTTCAATTTTCCCTCGAATAGGACCTGAAACATAATAAACATAGGTCTTGTCGATTTTATAGTGGGTGTCTGATAAAATCCAAAAGCAAAGTAATCCCACACTAAGTAGAAGCGAAGACACTAGGATTGTTTCAACAATTAAATCTTCAAAAAACAACACATAAAGTGAGGTAAGAAGTAAAAAAGCACCAAGAACGGTTAATAGAATTCCGCTCAAATAATGGATTGATGATGGGAAAATTTTTGTCATGAAAAAGCTGTTATTTTAAATTTACTAACTTAAAAGAATACAGTAAATTGTTATAAAGTGTTGTTCCTTATTCTTTTAAGTACTGTAGTTGAACCATTTTTAAAGTAGAATCTCCGGCTTCTGTGGGAATGGTAGTTTCTTGAAATTGTGGTGCTAACGGAAACAAAATTTCAAAAGTGGGTGTTTTTATATGTTGGCCATGGCTATAAAAGGCTAGGAATAAAATACTTAAAATAATCAGTTTCTTTTTCATATGGAAATTGTTTTATTTAAATGGCTAAAAGTACTATTTTTACGTAAAAATTGAATCGTTATGTCACAAATTGATTGGAAAACAGCAAAAGAATTTGAAGATATCACCTATAAAAAATGTAACGGTGTGGCCCGAATCGCTTTTAACAGACCTGATGTTAGAAATGCTTTCAGACCCAAAACCACGGCCGAATTATACCAAGCCTTTTACGATGCTCAAGAAGACACCTCAATTGGTGTAGTTTTACTTTCTGCAGAAGGGCCTTCTTCCAAAGATGGGGTATATTCTTTTTGTAGTGGTGGCGATCAAAAAGCCAGAGGTCATCAAGGTTATGTGGGTGAAGACGGCATGCATCGATTGAATATTTTGGAAGTACAACGGTTGATTCGTTTTATGCCAAAAGCGGTTATTGCTGTTGTTCCCGGATGGGCAGTGGGTGGCGGACATAGTTTGCATGTGGTTTGCGATTTGACTTTAGCTAGTAAAGAACATGCTATTTTTAAACAAACAGATGCCGATGTAACCAGTTTTGATGGCGGTTATGGTTCTGCCTATTTAGCCAAAATGGTCGGACAAAAAAAAGCCAGAGAAATTTTCTTTTTAGGTAGAAATTATTCCGCACAAGAAGCTTTTGATATGGGAATGGTCAATGCCGTAATTCCTCATGACGAACTCGAAAATACGGCTTATGAATGGGCTCAAGAGATTTTAGCCAAATCGCCAACCTCAATCAAAATGTTGAAATTTGCTATGAATCTTACGGATGACGGCATGGTGGGACAACAGGTTTTTGCCGGTGAAGCAACCCGACTAGCATATATGACTGACGAAGCAAAAGAAGGAAGAAATGCTTTTCTGGAAAAACGTAAGCCTAATTTTGAGAAAAAATGGATTCCTTAATCAATTTTACAACATTATAAATTGGAAAATTTTACAAACAATCAGATCAATTTTGACGATTTACCTAAATGGGAAGAGGTCGTATTTACACCACTTCACAAAGACTATTTAAATGTAGTTTATATTGGTAACGCCATTTTTTCGGTCATTTTAACGTTAGGCTTTTTTGCATTATTATTGTTTAATGATGATTCACGAGATTACATACTTCCTTTGGCGGCAGCTAAAATTCTCGTTATTGGATTGCTGTTTTGGTTGACAACTATAGCTTTTAAAAAGAAAGGCTATGCCGTTAGGGAAAGAGATGTCATCTTTAGAAAAGGAATTTTAGCCACTACAACAACCATAATTCCGTTTAACCGAATCCAACATGTGGCATTACACGAAGGCGTTTTTTCCAGAATGTATGATTTGAGCGAATTGCAAATTTATACAGCAGGAGGAAGCAGTAGCGATTTACATATTTCGGGATTGCCGAAACAACAAGCAGAAAGTATCAAAACATATTTGTTGGGATTAATTGAAAATGAAGAAGTAGAAACACCCGATGAAGAAGTACAACTTCCTGAAACTAGCTTGGAGTCAGATGATTCTAAAGCAACCGATGAATCCAACTTATAACTGATGGAAACCTACGATTTTAGTCAACCTCAAAGACAATCCGTTAAAGGAATTGCCATAATGTTTGCCGATACACTACAAGGTATCATCAGAGGTTTATGGGCTCCTTTGTTGTTGGTTTTGTATAAAATGGATTGGACCAAAATTTTTGTGGTTTTTGGTTTTCTAGTTTTGGTGTTGCTTATTATTGGCGTTGTTGCTTATCTGAAATATAAAAATTTTACTTTTTATCTTGATTCCAATCGACAAGAATTTGTGATTCAAGAAGGGATTTTTTCTAAGAATAAAGTGACGTTGCAACTCAATAAAATCCAGCAAGTAAATATCAATCAATCCATAATTCAAAAAATGGTGGGTGTTTACAGTTTAGACATTGACACGGCCGGAAGCACCAAAAAAGAGGTGAGCATTCGAGCTATTGATTTTAAAATGGCCAATTACTTAAAAGAAGTATTGGTTGCCTCAGAGAAAACGAAAACAAATGAAGTTGCTACTGATTTTGTCGAAGATTCAGTTTTAAAAATTAACTTACTCACACTAATAAAAGTGGGTTTTACTTCTAATTATGGTAGAAGTATCGCCCTAATCATTGGTTTTTTTGGAACAATGTATAACGGTATTTATGATTTTAAAGAAACATTTGAAGTTGACGAACAAGAAGTCGAAGGTTATATTGATCAGAGCATTGCTTATTTTTCATTTTCATTTATCATTTTATTGATTTTGATTGTGGTCATAACTTTAAACGTGGGTAGAATTGTTTTTAAATATTTTGATTATCAAATAAAAAAACAAAATGAATCGTTGGTAGTAAGTCACGGATTAATTGCCAAAAAGAACACGTTATTAAAACCGATAAAAGTACAATCGGCATTGTTTTCACAAAATTTCTTTCAAAAGAAATTAAATTTATTTACGATGGAGCTCAATCAAGCTTCATCAAATGACGGATTTGAACAAGAAAACGCAAAAAAAGGAACTATCGAAATTCCGGGTTGTTCAGACGCTGAACGCAATAACATCATGACCATGATTTATGGGAAAATGACAAAGGAGAAAGAAGTACTTACCCCAAATTTTCGATATTTACTAAAAGCGGTAATCCTAACGATTATTGTGCCGGTTGCTACGGTGCTTATTTTGGGTTTGTTTGTTTTGCCGGAAATACAACTTTATTTTCCTTTAATTTTAGTATATTTAGTGTTTGTTGGCATAGTGCTTTGGTTTAAGTTTAGAAACTATAGAATGTATGTAAACGCCGATTTTATTGAGTTTAAAAGAAATGCTTGGGAAGTACAGCACCAATTTTTGGAAGTATATAAAATTCAAGGGATAACAACAAAGCAATATTTTTGGCACAAAAAGGCAGATGTGGCTCACATTACTTTTCATACCGCCGCCGGCGATGTTGGATTTAAATTTGCAAAGTATTCCAAACTAAAAAATTGGATTAATTATTGGTTGGTTGAAGTAGAACGTAGTTCTAAAAAATGGATGTAATTTTATAAAATAAATTGAATTGAAATGAAACATTGGGTTGAAGCAGCACGTCTTAGAACATTACCGCTTTCGGTTTCGGGAATATTAGTAGGAAGTTTTTATGCATTGTCGCGTCCTACGCAAGAAATATTGACGCCGACACAAGTTTTTAGTTGGAAAATATTCGGACTTCTAATTTTAACCACAATTGGTTTGCAAGTGCTTTCTAATTTTGCAAATGACTATGGCGATGGTGTAAAAGGTACAGATAATGAGGATAGAATCGGACCCAAAAGAGCGATTCAAAGCGGCGTTATTTCGCCACTTGCCATGAAAAAAGCCATAATAATCACAGCAATTTTGACGTTCATTTCTGCATTGCTGTTGATATATTCGGCTTTCGAATTTAAATATTTCTATTATTCCGTATTTTTTATGCTGTTGGGAATTATTGCAATTGCTTCCGCCATACGATATACTGTTGGCAAAGAGGCTTACGGATATAAAGGGTATGGCGATATTTTTGTTTTTATATTTTTTGGTTTGGTCAGCACTTACGGTTCTTATTTTATGTTTGCCAAAGAATTTGATTTATACTTATTGTTACCTGCAATAGCCATTGGTTTTTTGAGTATGGGGGTTTTAAATCTCAATAACATGCGAGATGAAGAATCAGACAGAAAAGCCGGGAAAAATACAATCGTGGTAAAAATGGGCGGAGCAAAAGCAAAACAATACCACTATTTTTTGGTGATTACGGCAATGCTTTTGACCCTTTCATTCGGATTTATAAAAAACTTTGCCATTGATCAATTTTTGTATGTGGTTGTTTTTTTACCCTTAATCAGTCATTTACTTCGAGTTAAGAGAACAAGCAACCCCAGAGATCTTGATCCGGAACTGAAACGTTTGGCCATTGCAACATTTTTACTTTCACTGTTGCTGTCGTTATGTTTAATTTATTTTATTTCAGATTTAATTGTTTAACACAAATTAGTAGCTATGAAAATTACATTCTACGGACACGCTTCTATCGGAATTGAAGTTAAAGGAAAACACCTATTGATTGACCCGTTTATAACAGCTAATCCAAAAGCAGCTCACATTGATATAAACACCCTGCAAGCAGATTATATATTGTTGACTCATGCTCACCAAGACCATATTTTAGATGTGGAAGCGATTGCAAAACGAACCAATGCGGTTATCGTTTCTAACTGGGAAATTGCTACTTATTATGGGAATAAAGGGTTTCAAAACCATCCAATGAATCTTGGTGGAAGTTGGCAATTTGATTTTGGTTCTGTAAAATATGTTAATGCCATTCACTCAAGTTCGTTTCCCGACGGAAGTTATGGTGGAAATCCCGGTGGTTTCGTAATTGAAGGCGAACATAAAAATATTTATATTTCCGGTGACACGGCCCTGACTTTTGATATGAAGTTAATTCCGATGCGAACCAAATTAGATTTAGCCATTTTTCCAATTGGAAGTAATTTCACCATGGATGTGGAAGATGCAATTCTGGCTTCTGATTTTGTAGCTTGCGATAAAATTTTAGGGGTTCACTATGATACTTTTGGTTACATCGAAATCAATCATGAAGAGGCGATCAAGAAATTCTTTGAAAAAGGAAAAGATTTGATGTTGTTAGAAATTGGTGATTTTATTGAGTTGTAAATTCGTTTGAAAGCTACTTATCAAAAATACATTCTAAATTTCAAAAGACCTTCCGGTACTTCGAGAGGCGTTTTAACTCAAAAGGAAACGTGGTTTATTTTTCTTGAAAGTGAGGGTAAAAAAGGTATTGGTGAATGTGGAATTTTGCGAACTTTAAGCATAGATGACCGACCCGATTACGAAGAAAAGTTGCAATGGGTTTGCCAAAATAGCCATTTGGGAGTGGAGGCACTTTTAGATAATTTAATCGAATTTCCGTCCATTCAGTTTGGTGTTGAAATGGCTTTTCTGTCGTTACAAAGTCAAAATCCGTTCGAATTATTTCCGTCTGAATTTACTTCCGGAAATAAGGATATGGAAATAAACGGATTAGTTTGGATGGGTGAGGAGTCGTTTATGAAAGCCCAAATTGAAGAAAAATTAGCCCAAGGTTTTCGTTGTATAAAATTGAAAATCGGTGCTATTGACTTTGAAAAAGAATTGGGTTTATTGCATTTTATCAGACAACATTTTGATGAAAAAACGATAGAAATTCGTGTCGATGCAAACGGTGCTTTTTCTTCTGATGAAGCTTTAGATAGATTGAATCAATTATCTGGTTATAAGCTGCATAGCATAGAGCAACCTATTGCTAAAAACAATACTGACAGGATGGCAGAGCTGTGTAAAATTACACCTTTACCAATAGCATTAGATGAAGAGTTAATTGGTGTTTTTCTGAAGGAAGAAAAGAGGCAATTACTACTTAAAATCAAACCACAGTATATTATTTTAAAGCCTAGTTTGGTTGGCGGATTTCGGGGCACAAAAGAATGGATTGATATAGCAGAATCGCTTCAAATAGATTGGTGGATTACTTCGGCTTTAGAAAGTAATATTGGTTTAAACGCAATTGCGCAATGGACTTTTTTACAAAATAATTCATTGCCTCAAGGTTTAGGAACCGGAGGTTTATATACTAATAATTTTGATGGTCCGCTTGTTGTTGAAAAAGGAAAATTATTTTACGATAGCCAACTAAAATGGAATACAAACGCACTTAATTTTTAGCAAGATAATGTTGCAAAGAATTTCTTGCCTGCAATTGAATTTTTTGTTTCATAAAGGTGGTCCAACCAAACAAATAGCCTTTCCATCCTAATGCCATTTGACTCCATTTCCACAAATCAAAACAATCTTTGTGACAATAGATTAATCCGTTTTTAAATTCAAATTTAGCTTTGATCACGTTCCTGACTTTTCGATTGGTTTTGCTGAAATGATAAGTGGCAATCCAATTTACAGAACCATAATTGTCGTTGGTATCAATTTGAGAAAATTCTATTTTTAAGTGTCCCTTGCTTCTTTCAATAAGCATTTTCCACATGGCACAAACTTCTTCATGATTCAATTTTCCGAAGGCTGGATCTAGAAATGTTGCATCTTCGTGATAGCATGCCGCCATTTTTGCAGCATCCAATTGTTGAAATGCCGTATAAAAATCGGAGATAAGTTCCTTAGTTGAATGCATCTTTCCAATCTTTTGAATTAATGGCCGTTACTTTGTTGTCATCATTAATGGAAACTCGTAGTTCTTTGATTCTGTATTTTTTTTCATAGTCACATTGGTACCTGAAAATGGAGATGGAATTCGTATTGTCCCGAATAACTTCAATCAATTTCATATCATTAAATTTCCCAAAACCTCTCAGAACGTTGTGACAAGTCAGTGAAATTTTTTCTTTATTAATATTTGTTATTACTTCATTCGTAGCTTCTTGTGAAGTAAAGGGTTTGAATGCAGAAGTGTTACATGTCATTAATACGCGTTTGCCTAACTCATAGGTTCTGTTTTTTTGGAGCGTACTTACCTCGCTGAGAGCTAAAACTTCATAGTTGGGTTTGTCAGTAGGTTTTGTAGTCACAACGCCCTTAGTTGATTTACAACTACTGATTAGTACTACCAAACAAAGTAAAATTATTTTTTTCATTAGTTAGTATTGATTTTTAAAAGCAAGTTCGGATCAGGACAATTTTCTTTATAAAAGGACAAATCGTTGGAGCTGCAAACCCCCGGATAATCACCCTTATAATTTTGAATATCCGTAATAATTTGAAAATGTAAATGGGGAGCATAATCTCCGTTTACAGTTGCATCACCCAAAGTTGCAATAATTGTTCCTTTTTTAAATTCTTGATTAATTTTTAAATTTTCTAAACTCTCTAACGACAGATGACCATAAAGCGTATAAAATTTTTGATTATTTATCTCGTGTTCCAAAATAATGGTGGGTCCGTAATCACCAAAACTGGAATTGTATTGAAAACTGTGAACCTTTCCGTCTAGAGCTGCCAAAACGCTGGTGCCGGCCGCAATCCATAAATCCAAACCAATGTGGATATTCCGTTCGTCAGTAGTGGTGTTATTGAAAACAGTACTTCTTCGGTACAAATTCCGATGTTCACAATAGCCTCCATAAGCTACTTTGGCCTTGTTTTGTTGCAGGTAATTGTTGATTAAAACTTCATATTCAGTAGCGTTTTCGGGCTTTCCATTGGCCAATAACGCACTGTTTATCGATAAATCAATGGGGAAATAATCGGTATAAGAAATAGAAGAGTCAATAACTTGAACCGATTCAATAGTTTCAAAAAGGGAAATTAAGTTTTGCATTCAACAAAGATACTCAAAATTGAAAGTCACTTTTTTATTTATGATACTAAAAAAAAGCCGCTCAACTAAGGAACGGCTTTAGAGTGTTTTTTAATATAAACTTGGATATTCTTTTGGATTAACTTCATGCATCATAGCATACACTTTTTCATAAATATCTTCTACAGAAGGTTTTGAAAAATAATCACCATCTGTGCCATAAGCAGGTCGGTGAGGTTTGGCAGCTAGCGTTTGTGGTTTGCTGTCTAAATAATCATAACCATTTTGAACATCAATAATCTGTTGTAAAATATAAGCGGAGGCACCACCGGGAACATCTTCATCAATTATTAATAAGCGATTGGTTGTAGCCAAACTTTTTTGAATGTCATGATTGATATCAAAAGGCAACAACGATTGAATGTCAATGATTTCACATGAAATGCCAACTTCTTGTAATTCTTTGGCCGCTTGTTCCACCAAGCGAAGCGTAGAACCATAAGATACTAAAGTAATATCTGTACCTTTTCTGATGGTTTCTACAACGCCAATTGGCGTTTTGAATGCACCTAAATTGGTAGGCATTTTTTCTTTTAATCGATAACCGTTTAAACATTCAATGAGCAATGCCGGTTCGTCAGTTTCTAATAAGGTGTTGTAAAAACCTGCTGCTTTGGTCATGTTTCTCGGTACCAAAACATGAATACCTCGAAGTGCGTTTATAATCATTCCCATCGGCGAGCCTGAATGCCAAACGCCTTCAAGACGGTGACCTCTGGTTCGTATAATCAAAGGAGCTTTTTGCTTTCCTTTGGTTCTGTATTGTAAAGTTGCCAAATCATCACTCATAATTTGAATGGCATACAACAAATAATCCAGATATTGAATTTCGGCAATGGGTCGCAGACCACGCATTGCCATTCCAATTCCTTGTCCTAAAATGGTGGCTTCTCTGATTCCTGCATCGGCCACACGAAGTTCCCCGAATTTTTCCTGCATTCCTTCCAAACCTTGGTTTACATCGCCAATGGTTCCGGAGTCTTCACCAAATAGTAATACTTCCGGATTTTTAGTAAAAATAGCGTCAAAATTATCTCGTAAAACCAAACGGGCATCTACTTCTTCGCTCGATTCATCGTAAGTTGGAAGTTCTTCTTTAACTGAAAATACATTTTGATTGGATTCAGAAAACAAATGCGAACTGAATTTAGGTTGAATGGTTTCGATGTAATTTGAAATCCATGCAGCTAATTTTCCTTGACCGCTCTCACCAATAATCATTCGAAGCACCTTACGTGCTGTGGTGATAATATCTTTTCGAATAGGTTCCTTGCTACTTTTTAAATCATCGGCATATTTCTGAATAAACACGCGATTTACACTTGATGCTGCAATGAATTCTAACAGCGTGACCAATTCGTTTTGTTCTTTTTTTATTGGGTCTAAAAAGGCATTCCATGCATTTTTTTTGCCTTCTAAAACTTCTTTTTTAGACGCCGATTCAATTTCTTCCAATTCTTCATTGGTAGCAATCGAATTGGCAAGCATCCATTTTCTCATTTGAGCAATACAATCATAGGTAGCTTCCCAAGCCAATCGATCAGCATTTTTATAGCGTTCGTGACTTCCTGAAGTCGAATGACCTTGGGGCTGTGTCAATTCTTTCACGTGAATTAAAACAGGAACATGTTCCTCACGTGCAATTTGAGCAGCTTGTTTGTAGGTATTCACTAAAGCCGGATAATCCCAACCTAAAACGGTTAGAATCTCATAACCTTTATTGTTTTCATCACGTTGAAATCCTTTAAGAATTTCGGATATGTTTTCTTTGGTGGTTTGGTGTTTTGCGTGTACTGAAATGCCGTATTCATCATCCCAAACGCTCATGACCATCGGCACTTGAAGTACGCCTGCAGCATTAATCGTTTCAAAAAATAAACCTTCAGAAGTACTCGCATTTCCAATGGTTCCCCAAGCAATTTCATTTCCGTTAGTTGAAAATTTATTTTTCTTGGGTAAAACACCAACATTTCTGTAAATTTTTGAAGCTTGAGCCAAACCTAACAATCTGGGCATCTGACCTGCTGTTGGAGAAATATCAGAACTGGAGTTTTTTTGTTTGGTTAAATCTTTCCAATTTCCGTTTTCATCCAAAGAATGGGTGGCAAAATGGCCTCCCATTTGTCTTCCGGCACTCATTGGGTCAAAATTAATATCGGTGTGACCATATAAACCAGCAAAAAACTGTTCTATTGTTAATTGACCAATGGCCATCATGAAAGTTTGGTCTCTATAATAACCGGAACGAAAATCACCATTTTGAAATGCTTTAGCAAGAGCTAATTGTGGCACTTCTTTTCCATCGCCAAAAATTCCGAACTTGGCTTTTCCGGTTAAAACTTCACGTCTTCCCAAAAGGCTGCATTCTCTACTTAGTATCGCAATTTTATAGTCATTTAAAACTTCGGTTTTAAAATCTTCAAACGTAATAATCTTTGTTGTTTCGGATGATGTCATAGCAAAAAATAACTTGTTGTGAACAAATTTAAGTAAAAATCTAATAAATCAATCATTTTGATTTTAAAATATTTTTTAATTATTGATAAAAAAAAGGCAAAATGAGGAAGGTATTTTATCAATAATGCAATAAAAATAGCAATTTACTTGATTAATGTTTGATTAAAAAGGCGATTTCATGTAGTTAAAACCATTTTCGGGTAAATAATCCAACTAGAATTTCGGGACTTAAAGTAATCATAAATCGTACCCGTTCTTGGTAGTTCTTTTGACCAATTTCCCAACCTGAAGTGGAATGAACCGGAAAGTAGACTTCAAAATAATCGGTAACCAAATTGAGTCGGATACCGGAATTGTAGATGAATTTTTCTGAAAAATACTTGTTTTTATAAACTCCCGCATCGCCATAAACTTCAATCCAATTCCAAATATTGATACTGGAATTTATGGAAGTAATCCATTGATTGGCAAAAGAATCATCAAATCGTGATTTAAATCCTCCTTCTGCTACTACATATTGTTGACTAAAAAATCCGGTAGTTTCCGATCTTCCGTACAAATTATAATCAAACAAATAATCGTTGGCTTGCGAAATGCCAAAACTGTAAAAATCGGAATTGGTGTTTCGATATAAAAAAGAACCGGCAAAAAAGCGAACATTCAATTGGCGATTGTTGTCAAATAAATTGCGATATTCTAACTCTATCGTTGATTTTCCAAATATAGAAGCCAACTGTAAATCTGTTTTTACGCTAAAATGATCGCGTAATTCGGTTCTACTGTTAATGTATTTGGCATTAAAAATAGAATAGCTGTCGTTATCAGGTTGTAAAATGGTATAATTATTTTGTTCTCTATTCACAAAAATATTCCGAAACACAAAAAATTCTTTTCTATTGTCTCTGAAATTGCTGGGTCGCATTCTTAAAATAGCCATTGGAGTTAGTTTCATGTACGATGCATCGGGTGCATAATGAAAAAAAGAACCGTTTAACGAAAATCTCATTTGATAAAGATTGTGCTCCCTTCTGTTGTGAAGATGAACCAAACTGAAATTGCCAACCAAGGAATGGGTCAGCGACGAGTAAGCCGGATTTACATCAAAAATAAAGGGTTTGTCTAAAATGGTTTTGTTGTGAAAACGAAGTCCGGGCGTTAAACCATCGTATAAATTATAGGATACTGTCGGTACATATAATATTTGATTGTAAAACGGGTCTTCCAAATCTTTCATAAAATTAAATTTCACGGGTCGATTGGTAATCACAAAAGGTTTTGTTGATTTCCAGTTGTTTCTCAAATTGTATTCGGGAACTTCATTTTTATAATTGATGACCAATTTATCAATGTCATTTCTTGGATATACCAAAACGGTATCGGTGGAAACATTTTCAATCCAATCTTTAAAAACAACTTTTGAATCTTTTATGCCATAGACCGGAATGGGAACAGTAATCCCCGTTTTGTTTTTAAGCGTAATTTCAACACTGTCTTTTGATTTTTTGAGGTCTTTAAATTTGTAATCAATTAGGTCTCTGGAATTAATAATGGTCTTAAAAAACCAGTCCAATGATTTTCGTGTTTTTTCTTGGAGTACATCTTCAAAATCACATCGGTCTGTTTGTTTTTCTAAATTGAGAGCATAAAATTCAGCTATAGATTGATTAACGGAATTGTTTCCTAAAAAATTATCTAAATATTTCAAACTCAAACCGGCTCTGTATTTTCCGGCAATTTGTTCATTAAATTTTATAAAACTGCTTTTGGAATCGCCAATGGGTTGATCTAAATTTTTTCGAGCCATCAACATATAGAAATAACTATACTGTTCATTAAAATCAACATTGGTTAAATTGTAACTCTTCAAAAGTTTCATCTTGGAAATGTTACCCATCATTTTCATTTCCGGGTAATTTTCATCAATATAGTGCATCATCAAATAAACCTGAATACCATCATGAACCCAACTATCCGAACGATGGTTGATTTGAAGTGTGTTTTGTAAAAAATTATTCAAATAGGTTTTCAAAAACTTTAATTCAAAAATAAATTCATCAGGAAACGGACTGATAAAGGAGGGCAATTGATTCAATCCATAAAACGGATTACGTTCATAATCCACTTGCGAAACAGTTATTTTTTCAAAGGGATAGTTTCCAATTGTAGTGTCCACATAATGAACAATTCGGTCAATAACAACAGCTTTTTGAATGGAACTCAATCGGTTTTCTTTCAAATTTGTAATGACATTTACAATACTGTTTTTGTAACTGTTAAAATCTAAAGTCTGACTAATAAACAAGTTGAAATCATTTCTGTTTTCACCCGAATAAGTATAAACGTTATGAATTTCTTCCTCGCTGAGACTACCGGAATTGAGATCAGAAAACGATTTTAAATTTTTTGGAAGTTTTAATTTTAATTGTATGTCAAATTGAGCATTGGGAATGTCATCTAAATTTAAATTGCTATAGCGTACAAAATCATTGTTTTCATAACGAGCAGGCGTCAAAAACCAATTTTTAAGATACATATCACCGGAATCATTGTGACCAAACTTTGTAAATTTATCTTTGGGTATGTAACTGATGTAAGTAAGTTTTAAAACGATGTTGTCTCCCGGAGGTAGAGGTTTTCTTAATTTAACTTCAATCAAATCAGGATGTTTTTCCACTCGGTTCCAATCTAAAAATAAGGATTCCGAATCCAGAATCGTTAAATCAGAGGTTTTGCCTCGCTCATCGTCTTTTGCTAAATGAAAATTACGCACAAACTCATCGGAAAAACGTCTTCCTAATGGGGTGTTTTTATCAGAATAGGCATGATTCCAATCGTTTAAAATAAGGGACTGTAAAACTTGTTTGGTTGTATTTTTAAAAACGATTTCTTGTTGAACAAATAACTTTTTTGAAGTGGGATGAAGCTCTACATTTAAATACAATTCATGTTGAGCCACTACTGGATTGACCAGTAGTAAGGTGATTATACAAATGAGATATCGAAATAGTGTCTTCAATGGTGAATAGAAAAAAAGTTGTAGGTTTCAATCTGCCAATTTACTAATTAAAAGATACAAATTAGCGTATTGGGTTGCTTGATGTATTGAAAAAAAGCTGCAAAAGCAGCTTTGTATTAGAAATTCGGACTCAAATTGTACTTTTTGTAGAAGGCATCAAGCACGGCAACAACTTCATCTTCGGTATCAACAACTCGGATGAGGTTCATGTCTTCCGGACTCGCATTTTTTTGGATGTCAATCATGACGTTTTGAATCCAATCTAATAAACCGGACCAAAACTCGCTTCCGACTAAAATAATTGGGAATTTCCCAATTTTCTTTGTTTGAATTAACGTGATGGCTTCAAACAATTCATCTAAAGTTCCGAAACCGCCTGGCATTACTACAAATCCTTGTGAATATTTGACAAACATAACTTTACGAACGAAGAAATAATCAAAGTTCAGGTTTTTGTCTTTATCAATATAGGGATTAAAATGTTGTTCAAATGGCAAGTCAATGTTCAATCCAACTGAAGTTCCTTCACCGCGATGAGCTCCTTTGTTTCCGGCCTCCATAATTCCGGGACCTCCTCCGGTAATAACGCCATAGCCTGCTTTACTGATTTTGTAAGCCACACTTTCAGCCAATTCATAATATTTCTCACCCGGTTTTGTTCTTGCTGATCCGAAAATAGAAACACAAGGTCCAATCCGAGCCATACTTTCATAACCATTTACAAATTCAGCCATGATCTTAAAAATGGCCCAAGAATCATTGGTTCGTATTTCGTTCCAGTTTTTTTGTTTGAATTTTGCTTGGATTCTATCGTCTTCGTTATCGTAATTATGTGCTGCCATTTTTCTTTTCTTTTTTAAATTAAACAAACGTGCTAAAGTAATTCTTTTTTTAGAAACTGAGCCGTGAAGCTTTTTTTGTTTTTTATAATTTCTTCGGGAGTGCCTTTCGCAATGACTTCTCCGCCGCCTTTTCCACCTTCCAAACCGATATCAATTATATAATCGGCCAATTTGATGACATCCATGTTGTGTTCGATCACCAAGACCGTATTGCCTTTGTCTACCAATTTATTCAAAACATCCATCAACACCCGTATATCTTCAAAATGCAAACCTGTGGTAGGTTCGTCTAGGATATAAAACGTATTACCGGTATCTTTTTTAGAAAGTTCTGTGGCTAATTTGATTCGCTGTGCTTCACCACCCGAAAGCGTTGTGCTTTGTTGCCCCAAAGTGATATACCCCAAACCAACATCTTGAATGGTTTTTACTTTTCTGTAAATTTTAGGAATGTTTTCAAAAAAATCTACCGCTTCATCCACTGTCATATTCAAAACATCCGAAATGGATTTTCCTTTGTATCGGATTTCTAAAGTTTCTCTGTTGAAACGTTTTCCCATACACGATTCACATTCCACATAAACATCAGGCAAAAAACTCATTTCGATGGTTCTCACTCCGGAACCTTCGCAGGTTTCACATCGACCGCCTGTGACATTAAAACTGAAACGTCCTGCCTTATAACCCCGAATCATGGCTTCGGGTGTTTGTGTAAACAAACTTCTGATTTCCGAAAACACATCAGTATAAGTAGCCGGATTACTTCGAGGGGTTCTTCCAATCGGACTTTGGTCAATGTCAATGACTTTGTCAATATGTTCTAAACCTTCGATTTTTTTGAAAGGTTGCGGTTTTTTTACCGCATTAAAAAAATATTCATTTAAAATAGGGTAAAGCGTTTCGTTAATCAACGTCGATTTTCCACTTCCGGAAACTCCCGTAACGCAAATCATTTTCCCTAAAGGAAATTCAACTGATACATTTTTTAAATTATTGCCTGTTGCTCCGGTTAGTTTTAGCTTTTTACCATTGCCTTCTCTGCGTTTTTTCGGAACTTCAATTTTCATGTTGCCATTGAGAAATTGAGCCGTAATGGTCGATTCTTGCAATAGCGATTCCGGTGTTCCCTGACTAATGATTTGGCCGCCAAATCGACCGGCTTTCGGACCAATGTCAATCACCCAATCGGCACGTTCAATCATGTCTTTGTCGTGTTCTACAACCAAAACAGAATTGCCGATATCTCTTAAATTTTCTAACGAATTAATCAATCGCTCATTGTCACGTTGATGCAAACCAATGCTGGGTTCGTCTAAAATATATAAAACACCCACCAATTGAGAACCAATTTGAGTGGCTAATCGAATGCGTTGTGCTTCACCGCCGGAAAGCGATTTTGAACTTCTGTTCAAGGATAGGTAATTCAATCCCACATCCAACAGAAACTGCAAACGGGTTTTTATTTCTTTGGTAATTTCTCCGGAAATCGCTTTTTGCTTTTCCGATAGAAAGGGTTCCAATTGTCCAAACCAAACCGCTAATTCCGAAATGTCCATCAAGGATAAATCGGCAATATTTTTTTCGTTAATTTTAAAATATAAGGCTTCTTTTTTCAAACGAGAACCGTCACAATCCGGACAAGGAATTTCATCCATGAATTCTTTTGCCCATCGTTTTATGGAATTAGAATTACTGTCATCGTGTTGGTTTTTGATAAAACTCGAAATCCCCTCAAAATCAATTTTATATTCTTTAGTAATACCTAATGTTTTAGATGCAACCGCAAATTTATCCTTACCGCCATTGAGAATAACATCCATAGCTTCATCAGAAATGGAGTCAATAGGGTCGGTGATTTTAAAATTATATTTTTCACCAATGGTTTCTAATTGTTTAAAAATCCAAGTGTTTTTATAGTCGCCAAGTGGAGCAAATCCGCCTTGTTTGATAGATAATTTGGGGTTCGGAATAATTTTCTTCGAATTGATTTGATTGATAGTTCCCAAACCATTGCAACTGTCACAAGCTCCTTTTGGTGAATTGAATGAAAAATTATTGGGCTCCGGATTGGGATACGAAATTCCGGAAGTGGGACACATTAATGTTCTACTGAAATAGCGTACTTCCTGACTGTCGTGTTCAATAACCATCATAATGTCATCACCATGATGCATCGCCGTTTTGATACTTTCTGCCAATCGCTTGTTTGTATCTTCATCCGATTCAATCTGCATGCGATCGATGACAATTTCGATATCATGCGTTTTATAACGATCGAGTTTCATGCCGGAAACAAGATCTTTTATTTCGCCATTAACCCGTACTTTCACAAATCCTTGTTTGGCAATTTGTTGAAACAATTCAGCATAATGTCCTTTTCGGGAACGAATAACCGGTGCCAGAATATTGATGCGTTTTCCGTTGAAACTTTCAATAATCAAATCTTTGATTTGTTCATCCGAATAGGAAACCATTTTTTCGCCCGTATTATAACTATAAGCGTCTGCTGCTCGGGCAAATAATAAACGAAGAAAATCGTAAATTTCTGTGATGGTTCCAACGGTGGAACGCGGACTTTTACTCGTTGTTTTTTGCTCAATGGCAATTACAGGAGATAGTCCGTCAATTTTATCAACATCCGGACGTTCTAATCCGCCAAGAAATTGTCTGGCATATGCAGAAAAGGTTTCGATATAACGACGTTGCCCTTCTGCATAAATGGTATCAAAGGCTAATGACGATTTTCCGGAACCCGAAAGTCCGGTAATAACCACCAGTTTTTCTCTGGGAATGGAAACATCAATGTTCTTTAAATTGTGAACTCGAGCTCCTAAAACTTCGATAGATTCTTCAGGGTTTAGCATATGTTTTTTACGGCAAAACGCAAAGGTACGATTTTGACCTAAAGATTTTGATATACATAGTAGAAGAATTTGTTAAACAATTTCTATTTTTGAAAAAAATAGCAATACCAAAAAATTAAAAAAACATGAAATTATTAGGAATAGGCTCTAGATTAAAACATGAAGCATTCGGATTAGGTGTCGTAACAAATGTTACATCTAAACATTATTGGGTAACTTTTATTGAGAATGGACTCGAAACCATTGAAATTGATAGTGAATTTGAAGTGATTGAAGCGTTAGAAGATGAAGTGGATTCTGTAAGCTTTTATGATGTGGAACGCTCTCTAAAGAATATTTTACAAAAATGGTCAGATGTATCACAAGTTGTTCCTATTGCTGATAAATGGAAAGGCGGAAAATTAATCATGGAACCCGGAACGGCTACTCAAAATAAAGAAGTGCCAATTGACACGTTCTTTCACAAAATTACAATGGTTCGCGACAGAATCAGAGTGATGGAACAAAAGATAAATTCAAGTAATTTAGACGAAGCCGAAAAAATTGACCTGCAACAATATATTACTAGAATTTATGGTAGTCTCACTACGTTTAATGTTTTGTTTAAAAGCACAAGTGATTATTTTGTTGGAGAAAAAACAAAGTAGTATTCCGTTGTCTGTTATCTGTTATCCGTAACTAAAACAGACAACAGACAACAGATAACAGACAACAGACAACAGATAACAGACAACAGATAACAGACAACAGATAACAGACAACCTATTCAATAATAATGCTTTTCAGCTTTTCTCGATACGCTTCAAGCAATGCATTTTTAGAGATTATGCCGATTACTTGGTTGTTTTTAACCACGGGTAGGTAATCCGATTTTGATTTTTCAAATTTCTCCATCAGGGTTTCAGCGGTTTCATCATAAGCAACAATTTCCTTTGGAGGTCGCATGATATCCTTTATGGTGGTGTATTTGATTTTGTAGGAATTAAAAAGAAATGATTTTACTTCGTCAAATTCAACCAATCCTAAAAGTTGGTTTTTTTCATCAACCACGGGAAATAACATTTGGTTGTAACCTGCAATTTTTTCAACGAGTTCATCCAAAGAAGGTTGTAGTGTTAAGGTTTGAATCGGACTTTGAATTAATCGTGAAACTGAAATTCCGGACAAAATATTCTTATCGCGATCATCTGTAAAAACATCGCCTTTATCGGCCAAATTTTTAATATCAAAGGAATAAGGTTCATATCTTTTTGAAATGGCAAAACTTATAGAAGACACAAGCATCAAAGGAATCATCAAACTGTAACCACTAGTGATTTCTGCAATTAAGAAAATTGCCGTCAAGGGTGCATGAAACAAACCACTTAAAATGCCGGCCATGCCAACCATAGTAAAATTGGAAACGGGTAATTTGAAATAACCAAACATGTTGACAAACGACGCCACAAAAAAGCCCAAATAGGAACCCACAAATAGGGAAGGAGCAAAATTACCTCCGTTACCGCCGCTACCCAAAGTAATACTTGTCGCATATACTTTTATCAACATAGTTGCCCCAACAAATAATAACAAAATCCAAGTGTTATCTTTAAAGTTTTGCAAAACGGTATTGTCTAAAATTTGTTCAGGATGCATCGACGAAAGCATTTTTATACTCGAATAGCCTTCACCAAATAGTGTGGGAAAAAAGAAAATAAGAATAGCTAAAATACACGCTCCAAACAACGCTTTTCGCATAGGACCCATTTTCAATTTTTCAAAGTAATGTTCTATTCTTCTGAAAGTTCGGGCATAATTAATGGAGACAAAACCCGAAACAACGCCCAACAAAATGTAAAAAGGTAAGTTGTGATAATCAAACTCGATTTGTCGACTAAACGTAAGTAAAATATCTTCCTTTAATAAAATCGCAGAAACAATAGCTCCTGTGGCAGAAGAAATCATGATGGGAATAAAAGCGGTAATACTAACGTCCATTAAAACGACTTCAATGGCAAATAAAACACCGGCTATGGGAGCATTAAAAGCTGCGGCAATGCCGGCAGCAACGCCACAAGCCAATAATAAAGTGCGGTCTTTGTAACTCAACCGATAATTCTGAGCAAAATTACTTCCAAAGGCTGCTCCCGTTATGGTAATTGGCGATTCTAAACCTGCCGAACCTCCCATACCAACGGTTAACGAACTGGTAATAATTTGAGCATACATCTGTTTTTTGGGAAGAATACCTGATTTTTTTGCTACGGCATACATGATTTGAGAAGTGCCTTTTTCAATCGAACCTCCCAAAAACTTTTTAACCACCCAAGCGGTTAATACAATGCCTATAATGGGCAAAGTACTATTACTATAAGGTAAATGTAATATGGAATCAATATACTGAGCAAAAACATAAACGGAATGGGCAAATGTTTTTAAAGCAATTACCGCTAATGCAGAAGAAACCCCAACTAAAAAACACGCCAAATAAATAAATTGTCTTGGCGAAAGAAAAGTCTTCAAGAAGAATAAAAATCCTTCTAATCTTCTAAAACTTTTTTTGAAGAAATTTTTAATTCGTGTTTTTTTTGAATTGGGCATATAGTTTAGTATTTGTAAATTGGAGGACCATTAAAAACCTACAGCTGTATCATCACCTCTGGAATCGGCACCACCTTCCATTTTTTTATCCGGTAAAACCAAAATAGCATCAACTTTTCCAAGTACAGGAGTGGCTTTTTGATTAATGGAATAGCCTTTGGATTTTAAATTTTTAAGGAGTTCTTTAGGAAAACTTTCGGGTTCAAAAACCACTTCATCCGGCAACCATTGGTGATGAAATCGTGGAGCATCAACCGCCTCTTGCATACTCATATTAAATTCGGTTACGTTCAAAATGGTTTGCAACACCGAAGTGATAATGGTGGAGCCACCCGGAGTTCCAACCACCATAAATAAAACACCATTTTTTTCTACAATAGTTGGTGTCATAGAACTCAACATTCGTTTTTGTGGTGCGATACTATTGGCATCCGATCCTACCAAACCAAATAGATTGGGAACGCCTTGTTTGGCTGAAAAATCATCCATTTCATTATTCAGAAAAAAGCCCAACTCGTCACAATATAATTTCGAACCATAAGCATCATTTATGGTGGTGGTGGCTGAAACAGCATTGCCAAACGAATCTACAATCGAATAATGTGTCGTTTCTGTACTTTCCGAAAAAGTGACACTTCCGTGGGATACATCAGTGGATTTCGTTGCTTTTTCAAAAGAAAAATCAGCCATGCGTTTGTTGAGATAGGTAGTGTCCAATAGTTGTTCAATAGGCATTTTTACAAAATCAGGATCGCCTAAAAAATGGTTTCTATCCGCATAAGCTCGTCGTTCGGCTTCCACCAAAACTTGAATGTAGCTTTCTGAATTATGGCCCATTTCTTTTAAATCATAAGGTTCAATCATTTTTAAAATCTGACCTAAAGTAATACCGCCACTACTAGGCGGAGCCATCGAAATAATTTTATAATCCCGATACGAATTTACAATGGGTTTACGCCATTTTGCCTCATAAGAAGCCAAATCTTCCAAGGTAATAATGCTGCCTTTTGATTGCAAATAAGTAACCAATTTTTGAGCAGTTTCTCCTTTATAAAACTCGTCTTTTCCATTTTTTGCAATGCGTTCCAAGGTAGTAGCTAAAGCTTCATATTTAATAGTGTCATTGGTTTTGAAAGGTTGAGCGAATAACGTTGCTGAACCATTGGCTTTGACAATTGCTTTTCGAAACTTATGCAATCGCTCTTCTTGTTTTTCTGTAACCACCACACCTTTGCGGGCCAAAGCAATAACCGGTTTTAAAAGGGTTTCGATCGGTAAAGTGCCATATTTTTTATGAACTTCAAATATGCCGGCAATAGTTCCCGGAACACCTACTGCCAAACCGGTTTCTGTGCTTAATCCTTTGATTACCTCTCCTTTTTCATCCAAATACATATATTTTGTTGCCGCCATAGGAGCTTTTTCCCGATAATCCAAACTCCCCGTTTCGCCATTGAATTTTCGATACACCATAAAACCCCCACCGCCAATATTTCCGGCATAGGGATAAGAAACAGCTAAGGCCAATTCCGTGGCAATCATCGCATCAAAGGCGTTGCCTCCTTGTTCCATAATCTGAACGCCAATTTGAGATGCTTCCTCACGAGCCGAAACGACCATGACTTTTGAAGTGACTAAACCTGTCGGTTCAACAGTATTCTTTTCTGTTTTGCAACTTAAGAAAACAAGAAATAATAGCAACAAGGATTTTTTCATAAAGTGGCTAATTTTTCATTGCAATGTAATCGAATTTCTTCAAAAAAACGAGTAAATTCATCTTCAAATTCTGAGTAAAATTCTTGGAGTTCTACTATCGATTCATGCATGGCTACCCTATTTTTAGTGCGATGATCCATTTGAAATAAAATCATGGATAATCCTTCAATGGAAGCATAACTTACAAACCAGTTTCGGGCAATCATATACGGCATCATATTTTTGGTGCGTTCGGTTAAAATGGCATAATTGGCTTTCAAAAGGTCATAAAAATTGGCGGCTACAGCTTCTAAACTTTCGTTGGAATAATCGGACCAGTTTTTAGCCAAAAAATGATCGTAGAAAATATCGATAATCACACCGGAATAATGACCGTATTTCTCATGTAAACGATGCTTGCTTTTTCTGAAAATAGGATGTGCATCTGTAAAAGTATCAATGGCTCTATGCAAAATAATTCCTTTTTGAATATCAGGATGAAATTCAAGATAATCATTGCCACGAATGCCGTCGGCCATGAAATTACCGATTTTAATAAAATCGTTTTCACCGGAGAGAAAGATATGTGCCAGAAAATTCATTGGCCTAAATTAAGAATTAATAATTTAAATTTTGAATTTTAAATCAGTTTTACAAAATGGCAATTCTTTATCTTTGCTTCTTTAGTTTTTTAAATAGTATAAAATATAATCAGATTCATAATGACACTTATAAAATCAATTTCAGGAATTCGTGGAACCATTGGAGGAAAAGTAGGCGATAATCTAACACCGGTGGATGCCGTTAAATTTGCGTCGGCTTATGGCACTTTTTTAAAAAATTCGCAACCTGCTCCCGAAACTTCGGGACGCAACTCGAAACTAAAAGTAGTAATTGGTCGCGATGCCCGAATTTCAGGCCCGATGATTCACAATTTGGTGTTGAATACCTTGGTAGGTTTAGGTATTGATGTGATTGATTTGGGATTGTCTACAACGCCAACGGTAGAAATTGCTGTTCCTTTAGAAAATGCCGACGGCGGAATTATCCTCACCGCTTCTCACAATCCAAAACAATGGAATGCCTTGAAATTATTAAATGAAAAAGGGGAGTTTTTAAATGGAGCTGAAGGAGCAAAAATTTTAGAAATAGCCGAAGCGGAAGCTTTTGAGTTTTCAGCAGTAGATGATTTAGGAACCATTACTGAAAATGATGCTTATATGGATATTCATATCGATGAGGTGTTGAATTTACCTTTGGTTGATGCGGAAGCGGTTGCCAAAAGAAAATTTAAAGTGGTGGTTGATGGGGTGAATTCTTCTGGAGGGGTAATCATCCCAAAATTATTAGAACAAATGGGTGTTGAGGTCGTGAAGTTATATTGCGAACCTAACGGACATTTTCCGCACAATCCGGAACCTTTAAAAGAACATCTGGGAGATATTTGTGAATTAGTGGTAGCCGAAAAGGCCGATTTCGGAATTGTGGTGGATCCTGACGTAGATCGTTTGGCATTTATTTCCAACGATGGCGAAATGTTTGGTGAAGAATATACCTTAGTGGCTTGTGCCGATTATGTGTTGAGTAAAACACCCGGAAATACCGTTTCCAATTTATCTTCATCAAGAGCCTTACGAGATATCACGTTAAAACACAACGGAAACTATCAAGCCAGTGCGGTTGGCGAAGTAAACGTAGTGGAAGTAATGAAAGCGACCAATGCCATCATCGGTGGTGAAGGTAATGGCGGTATCATTTATCCGGAATCGCATTATGGAAGAGACAGTCTCGTTGGTGTCGCTTTATTTTTAACGCATTTGGCTGCTTTGGATGTGACAGTTGCAGAGTTGAGAGCTTCCTATCCGCAGTATTATATGAGCAAAAACAAAATTGAATTGACGCCGCAAATCGATGTGGATGCGATTTTAGAAACGATTTCAAAAAAATATGAGCACGAGAAAATTAGTACTATCGATGGCGTAAAAATAGATTTCCCATCAGAATGGGTGCATTTGCGAAAATCAAACACAGAACCGATCATTCGAATTTATACGGAAGCTCCCACACAACACGACGCAGATGCTCTGGCATTGCGAATTATCCAAGAAATTGAAGCCATTGTAAATACATAATAGGATGAAAAAAGTAAGTTTGTTTTGGGTAGTGCTACTGGTCTCGATGACCGCTTTTTCGCAAAGCTTTTCAAAAGCTGAACGAGATTTGATTCTTTCCGGTCCGGAAACGGAGATGTTACGCGTGACGCAAGTTACGGATTCGGCAGATTTAAAAATACTGAAAGCAGTTTCTACAGATATCAATCCAAAAGACAAACTAATTCCGGTTTTAGCCAAACGAATGTATTTAGCGATGCGTGATCCTGCCAGACCCGGAGTGGGAATTGCCGCTCCTCAAGTAGGTATCAACAAAAATATCATTTGGGTGCAACGTTTTGATAAACCCAATGAACCCTTTGAATATTATGTAAATCCAAAAATCGTTTGGCGTTCCAATCTAATTCGAAAAGGAGCAGAAGGCTGTTTGTCCATTCCCGATGAACGTGGTGATGTGTATCGAAATTATACCATACAAATTTCCTATTTCGATGCAAATGGGGATTTTAAACAAGAAGTTATTGAAGGTTTTACAGCCGTAATTTTTCAACATGAAATAGATCATTTAGAAGGTATTTTGTTTACCGACAGAATGATAGAACAGCAAGCATTTCAAAGTGCTCCGATAGGCGAAGGGGTAAACCTGTCGCTGGAGAAAACAGTAAAACGATAATAATCTTAAATTCTAATCCAATTGCATAAGATTCATTTTTATAAAAAAGCCAACCGTTTACTGGCATTGTTAGTAGTTGTTGTGGGCTTCGGTTGTGGCTCCGTTGAAAAATATAACAAACACATTCAAACGGCAATTCCTCCCGAAGAGTTAATAGAGGATGTGAATTATGTGCAAAAGAAGTTAGTGAAACTACATCCGAGTTTGTATTGGTATATCAGCGAACAAGAGCTAAATGGAAAATTTGACAGCTTGCGTTCAGAGGTAAAAGAACCACTGACACCCAACGAATTCTTCTTTAAAATAAGTCCCGTTGTTGCTGCTGTCCGACAAGGTCATATGGGTTTACGACCTTTAACTAAGAAATTAGAAAAAAAGGAAAGAAAAATAATAACTAAGGCCGGAACAGGGCCACTTTCCCAATTTAAAATGATTTGGGAAAAGGATAAAATGTATGTTGTAGTAAATAAATCGCAAGATACTACGATTGTAAAAGGATCGGAAGTGATTGCAATTAACGGAGTCACGCCGCAACAAATCTTTTCAAAATACAAAAATAGTTATGCATCTGATGGGTACAATACAACCTTCATACCCAAACAATTTCAAAAAAGATTCAGCTCCTTTTTGGCCAATGAAATAGGGGTGCAGGACAGTTTGAATTATGTTTTCAAAAATGACGAGGTAACCTACACTAAAGTGATCAAACGCTTCAAAGTAGGCCCTAAAAAAGGAGATTCGCTTTCGCAAACACAGAAAGATTCCATTAAATTGGCTCGAAAATCGCCTGTTGCAAAAGAAAAAATGAAAAAGGAACGGGAGCATAAAAGAATATATGGATATGATTATACAGCCAAAGAATTCAATAAAACGCTACAGTTTATAGGTGCTGATAGTACCGTGGCTTATTTGAAAATAAAAAACTTTTCTTCCGGAAAAATAAAGAAAGTGTACGAAGAGGTGTTTGCAAAAATTAAGGAAAAACAATCTAAAACATTGATAATCGATTTGCGTGATAATCCGGGTGGTCGACTCAATGAAATTCAAAAATTGTATTCCTATTTAGTGGCAGAAGAATTCCAATTCATTCAGGAACCGGAAGTGACTTCACGAACCAGCCTGTTCGCCAATTATTTCAATCAACTGCCTATACTTACTTATCCGATTGCGGCTCCTTTATATCCGGTTTTTGCTACCGTAATGGTTTCAAAAACGAAGAAAAAAAAGGATGGAAAGTTGTATTTCAAAATTAAAAGCTCTAAACCGATGGAGGCAAATCCGTTGCATTTTGACGGAGAAGTTTATGTCCTCATAAATGGAGGTAGTTTTTCGGCTTCGTGTATTATTGCTTCAAATTTGCAAGCCACGGGAAGAGCTGTTTTTGTAGGCGAAGAAACCGGAGGTGCTTTCAACGGAACCGTTGCGGGAAGAATGCCTGTATTAAAATTACCCCATTCAAAACTACCCCTTCGCTTAGGGTTGATGGATATTCGTCCCGTTTACAAAACGGAGCAAGAGGGTAGAGGAATCATGCCAAATGTGGAGATTATTCCAACAGTAGAACAACGAATTAAGGGAGATGACCCGGAACTGGAATATATCTTGGAAACCGTTGCAGCTCCAACGCAAACGAAATAGTAGTCGCTTTCCGATTGCTTGCAGTTAGTAAAAATATGTATCTTTGAACCCAAATTAGGTGAATATGACAGCTACGGAGACCCAAACAGCATTGGAAATATACTTTCAACAATTTCGAAATAATATTGTCGGAATTGACCAAGAATTTACTTCCCCTTTCGGAAAACAGAAAATCATTTACACGGATTGGACAGCAAGCGGAAGATTGTACCGTTCTATTGAAGAAAAATTAGTGAATCAGTTCGGACCCTTTGTAGCCAATACCCATACAGAAACTACCATTACGGGAACGGCAATGACCATGGCTTATCACGAAGCCCGTTCCATCATCAAGAAACATGTTAATGCCAATTCAAATGATGTTTTAATCACAGACGGAACAGGAATGACAGGCGTTGTGAATAAGTTTCAACGCATTTTAGGTTTGCGGGTTCCGGAAAATTTAAAAGAATTTACTACGATTCCTGATGCTTTAAAACCAATTGTTTTTATTTCGCACATGGAACACCATTCCAATCAAACGTCATGGTTGGAAACAATTGCAGATGTTGCAGTAATTCCTGCTAATGAAGAGGGATTGTTTTGCATCAACGAATTCGAAAAGTTAGTGCAAAAATACCAAGACCGCGTTTTTAAAATAGCGTCCATTACTTCGTGTTCTAATGTAACGGGAATTAAAACACCTTATCACGAAGTGGCTAAAATAATGCACCGAAATAATGGCGTTTGTTTTGTTGATTTTGCTTGTTCAGGACCTTATGTTGAAATTGATATGCATCCGGAAGACCCGGAAAGTTATTTGGATGCTATTTTCTTTTCGCCGCACAAGTTTTTAGGTGGCCCCGGAACTTCAGGGGTTCTAGTTTTCAATCAAAATTTATATAAGAATAACGTACCCGATTGTCCGGGTGGTGGCACCGTAAGTTGGACAAATCCTTGGGGTGAACACAAATACATCGACAATATTGAAGATAGGGAAGATGGTGGAACTCCTGGTTTTTTACAAGTAATCAAAACCGCTTTGGTTATTCAATTAAAAGAAAAGATGGGTGTTCAAAATATTTTAGACCGCGAACACGAACTGGTAGCCTATGTCTTCGAACAATTAGGGACAATTGAAAATATTAAAATTTTAGCAGGACAACATCAAAATCGTTTGGGTGTAATTTCGTTTTATATTGACGAGTTGCATTTTAATTTGGGTGTCAAAATGCTAAACGATCGTTTTGGTATTCAAACCCGTGGCGGTTGCAGTTGTGCCGGAACTTACGGGCATTATTTATTGCACGTTGACCAACAAACATCCAATGATTTGGTGTGCCAAATTACATCGGGTGATTTAATTAAAAAACCGGGTTGGATTAGAATGTCTATTCATCCTACTACTACGTCAGAAGAAATTAAGAAAGTTTGTGAAAGCATCAAACAAGTAGCAGCCAACCACAAAACTTGGAGCGAAGACTATATTTATGATGGAAAAACCAATAATTTCTATCATAAAAATGATACAATTCCAGAAAAAGAAATGGTCAAAAGTTGGTTTAACTAATTAGTTCGATTTTCTTTTGTGTTTCCATCGTTTGTGGGTCCACAAATAGTATTCAGGTGCTTCTAATATTTGAGCTTCCACTCTTCGCATAAAGTTAGTGGTCAGTTCAAAATCAGGTACACTTTTCGGATCGTCTGACATCAATTCAAAGCGGCATTCATAAAAGCCGCGTTTTACTTTTTTGATGTGCATGAATACCATAATCATGTCATATTTCTTTGACAATACTTCAGCACCGGTTTGAATTGGTGTTTCAATGCCAAAAAAAGTATCCCAATGTGTCGCTCGTGAAGCTCTGGGTGATTGGTCACTCGCAAATCCATAAATACTGGGATGTCCTTTTGCAAAATTAGATTCAATGGTCGGAATCGTTTCTTTGGTGTTGATTAATGTAGCTCCGAATTTTGAACGAATACGACGAATTAACTTATCAAAATACGGATTGGTTATTTTCTTATATATCGCAAAAGATTCAAAAGACAACTTTTTATTGATAGAAATCGACCATTCATAACTGGCATAATGGGAAGTCATAATGGCGATGCTTTTTCCTTTTTTTTCTAATTCTTTCATAAAAGAAAGATTTTGTATCACAAACCGTTTATCCATTTCTGTAGTCGAAATGGTCATTGTTTTGACCATTTCCAAAAATAAATCGCACATATGACTGTAAAATTTCTTTTCAATCACAAGCCGTTCCGCTTCTGGTAAATGAGATAAGGCAATCGCTAAGTTTTTTCGAACCGTTTTCTTTCGATACCCAAAAACACGATAGGTGAAGAAACACACCAAATCAGAAAGGGCATAAAAAATAGGGAAAGGCAGTATTGAAATGATCCAAAGAATAGGATACAAAACAACATATAATAAAAATTGCATGAATTTATTTTTTTACAAATATAAGGGTATTTCTAATTTTATAAAGAGGTCTTTCTGAATTGCTGAAAACAATTACTATTTTTACAAAACAAAAAAGAAGGAAAAAAATGGCAGTAATTTTAATTGTAATAATTGCAGCAAATGTTTTAATTAGTTATAAGGCATTTAATGATGTATTATTTTTTAGAAAATATGAATTTCATGTAGGAAGCATTCGCTCCGGTGAAAGTTTGCGAATGATTACCTCCGCTTTTCTTCATGTGGATTTTGCCCATTTGGCTTTCAACATGATTACACTTTATTTTTTTGCTCCCGTTGTGATCACAAATCTGGGAACGCCATCATTCCTATTAGTCTATTTCGGAAGTCTAATTTGTGGCAGTTTGTTAACCTTGCAATTCCATAAAAATGAATTCTACTATCGAGCAGTAGGGGCCTCAGGTGCTGTCACCGGGGTGTTGTATTCAGCAATTTTACTGCGTCCCGACATGAATCTGTATTTCTTTTTTATCCCAATTCCAATACCGGCTTATATTTTTGGAATAGGTTATTTGTTGTATTCTATTTACGGAATGAAATCCAGAAGAGACAATATTGGTCACACCGCACATTTCGGAGGAGCCATCGGTGGTTATATGATAACGTTGTTTAACCAACCGTATTTGTTGACAGAAAACACACTGATGGTCGTGCTGCTAGCCATTCCGATTGTTATTTTATTTATACTGGCAAAATTAGGTAAATTGTAAAGTTGCTTTTGATTTTGGCATGTTAATTGGATGGATGCTTTAACTTAAAATTATAATCATGAAAAAAATAGTTTTGTTCTTATTTTTGGTTGCTCAAACCACAATGTTTGCTCAGGAATCGAAACAAGTTCCTCAAATTTCTGTTAATGGCGAAGGAAGAGTTAAAGTCGTACCGGACCGTGTTGAAATCAATTTGGGAGTTAAAAATTTAGGCAAAGATGCTGCCGAAGTAAAAAAGCTAAACGACGAAACCGTCGATAAGGTGTTGAAATACATCAAAAAATTCGGCATTCCTGCATCCGATTTTAAAACCACGCAAGTGAGTTTGAATAGAACATACGACTACGATAAAAAGAAACAAACCTACCAAGCTAGTCAGACCATTGCTATTGTTTTAAAAGATTTGACGAAATATGATGAATTAATGATGGGACTTATGGATAACGGAGTGAATTCAATCGACAACGTGGAATTCAAATCGTCTAAAATGGAGCAACACAAATCGGAAGCTCGAAAATTAGCCATTATTGACGCCAAAAAGAAAGCAGAAGATTATGTGTCAGTATTAAATCAAAAAGTAGGAAAAGCGATTTTAATTATGGATAATTCAAGCCATTATCAACCACCGATGTATAAAAATACTTTGTATGCGATGGAAGCCTCAGATAGTTCCAGCCAACAAACACTAGCCATAGGCGAAATAGATATTTTAACTAATGTATCGGTGAGTTTTGTATTAGAATAAATCATACCAATTGCGAAGCAATTGGAATGGGGATGCACTTTAGTGCATCCTTTTTTTTTTGCTAATGATTCATTTTCTCTTTTTGTGCTCTAAATTTATCAGGATTTCGAGAAATCTGCGTTATCACCGTTTGGCGAAGCCTACCTGCCCTAATCCGCGTTCCTATTTGTGCTATGCAAACCTCGAAAGAACTACCTTCGGTCATCCTAGGTTAGAAGCCTAACCAAAAACAAAATCCCCGACATATGTCAGGGATTTTTGTTTTGTGGGGAGAGCAGGATTCGAACCTGCGAAGATGTAATCAGCGGATTTACAGTCCGCCCTCGTTGGCCGCTTGAGTATCTCCCCATCGCGTTATTGCGGTTGCAAATATAGAATTGTTTTCAAACATTGCAAACCATTCCTTCAAAATAATTGGAATATTTTTTTAATCCATTGGAATAAAGTGATATAAAAGGAAATCGACTTTAAATGAAGTTAAAAAATGTTCATTTAAAGTCGATTTAGTAGTGATTTTGAAAGCCTACGCTCCTAAAAGTTCAGCGATTTTAGCTCTAAGAGCATCACCACGTAAATCTTTTGCAACGATAGTTCCGTTTTCATCCAATATAAAAATAGCTGGAATCGACTCCACACTATAAAGTTGTGCAATCGGATCTTTCCAATGCTTTAAATTTGACATATGAACCCACGTTAATTTGTCAACAGCAATAGCTTGTTTCCAGGCCTCACCAGCATTTTCCTGATCTAGTGAAACACCAATTATTTGAAGACCTTTACCTTTAAAGTCATTATAAAGAGCTACCATATTCGGATTTTCAATACGACATGGTTTACACCACGAAGCCCAGAAATCAATGATAGTTACTTTACCTAAGTTTTCTTTTAACGAAATAACTTTACCATCCGGATTGGGTGCTGAAAAGTTAGGTGCCTCTTGACCAACGTTGGATGGCAATTGAGGTACTACAAAGTTTAATTTTTCAAGTGCCGATTTACCCGGTTTTGTATTCTTTAAGGTTTCCGATAAATTGTCATACCATTTTTTTAATTCCGTTTTATCTTCATCAGGCATGCCCGCAAGGTGATCTAAAAACAAAACAGATATGAAGGATTTCGGATAGTTCTTAATGTGGTTTTTACCAATAGCAATCATTTCATCTTCATATTTTTTGCTCTCTTTCATTAATGCATTGATGGTAGCCGTATCTTGAGCTTGTTGGGCTGCCATCCATTTGGCATTGTTTGCCTCTTGAAATGCTTTTCTTTTTTTATTAGAAGCTTCTCCTTCTTTTATGTAAGCCAAATACTGGTCATTGCTATACGTTCCTTTTACACTGCTTCTGTGTACACTGTCTTTGTAAGCAACAACGGAAATAGTTCCGTTTTCGGCAATAAAAGGTACCTTACCTGGAACATCTTTAAATTGGATGTAACGAAATTCAGGTTCTGCAAATTCATTTTTGAAAGAAAATTTTCCGTCCTTTAGCGTGGTAGAATCAAGAGCCACAAATTGACCCAATTCATTCTGGCGTTCAAGGATGATTTTGGTGTCGTTGGCAAGTCCTTCAATAGTTCCCTCAACTTTAAATTCGTTCTCTTTAAGTTCGTTGCAAGAAGTTACAAAAGCCGCAAGGGCTATTAGCATAAACAATTGTTTCATAAGAATGTAGTCGTTTTTAATTTTTGCCAAAATTATAGAAATTAATCTAGTAGTAATAGTTTTTTATCTTTTATTTAATAGAATTTTATAGCTAAAATTTCTTATAAAAAACAACACAATGAACTGATAATAATGGCTTAATGTTAAAGAAATATGATTTCCTTTCAAATAAACTTATCTTCGCAAAAACAAATTTATCTTGATGAAAAAATACCTCTACACCTTTTTGTTGACTTTAGTGGCTACATTTTCTTTTAGCCAAGTGGTTATAAATGAATTAGATTCCGATACGCCGGGTATTGATGATAAAGAATTTGTAGAATTAAAATCCACCACACCTTTCTTTTCTCTTGACGGTTATGTGTTGGTTTTTTTTAACGGAAACCCTACGGCTAGTAATGCCAACAGAAGTTATTTAACAATCAATTTATCAGGATTGGTTACCGATGCCAACGGCTTAGTGGTGATTGGAAGTGCTTTGGTTGCTCCTGTACCGCAACGTATAATTGCAGATAATTTAATTCAAAATGGTGAAGATGCCGTGGCGATTTATTTAGGTACTCCCGATGATTTTCCTGATTTTACATTAGCGACCACCACCAATCTTATTGATGTGTTGATTTATGATACCAGTGACCCACAGGCTATTGGGTTGATGGATTTATTTAATGTGTTTGTGCAAACCAACGAAAATCAGTTTGGTCAAGCGGCCAATCATTCCATTCAAAGAAAAAATGACGGGACGTATGAAGTAAAAATCCCAACACCCGGAGCAAATAATGACGGAAGTGGGATTCAATTTAACGGAATCACCATCACAGTTGACACATCACATAAAAACGAAGGGGATAGTTTTGATATTACGTTTACCACACAAAACCCAACCCTGTCCGATTTAAATTTTAGCTTTTTGCTGAACAATGGCGGGTTTAATGCAGCCGATTTTTCAGGCAATCTAAACGTTTTTATCCCACAAGGAGGCACAACGTTTACATCCACCATTCAAATCATAGATGACGAATTGGATGAAGGGGATGAAGAAATGCGTATTCGTTTTGGGGTGATACCCGACGGTTATGTTCGAATGAATGACAACATTTACATTCGTGTGATTGATAATGATTTTTCGGTTTCTCCTTGGGGAACACCTTTGAATCCTACGTATGGAGTGGTTACCAGTACCGCACCGGCAGGCTATTATGATTCACTAAATGGAAAAGCAGGTGCCGTATTAACACAAGCCCTTCAGGATATCATTGCGAATCCAAATGTAGTTCGTGCTCACAATTATGGTGACATTACAGATATACTCAAACTAGCCGATCAAAATCCGGCCAACAACAACCAAGTGTGGTTGATGTATGTGGAACAACCGCGTGCGAAATTAGATTTTCAAACTACGGGAAGTAGTACAGGAAAATGGAATAGAGAACATATTTATCCGCAATCGAGAGGTGGATTTTCTAATGGAACCAGCGATACCGCAGACGGAATCGATATTTGGTTACCCACTGATGCTAATGATATTTTAGCAGGACATGCCGATGCTCACCATATTCGTGCAGAAGACGGTCCGGAAAACAGTTCGCGTAACAACAGAGATTACGGATTGAATGATTACAACGGTCCCACAGGAAATTTGGGAAGCTGGAAAGGTGATGTAGCTCGTGCGGTTTTTTACATGGCTGTGAGATACAACGTTTTAAATGTAGTGAACGGTAACCCTCCGGACAATACTTTATATGAATTAGGTGATTTAGCAACGCTGTTAACTTGGAATCAAACGGATCCTTCGGATGATTTTGAAATGAACCGAAATAATTATATCTATACGTGGCAATACAACCGAAATCCGTTTATTGACTTACCTCAACTGGCAGATTACATCTGGGGAGCCAACGCCGGTCAAGTATGGCAAGGTAATTTAAGTGTGGAAAACCCAACTTATTTGGATTTTAACCTGTATCCGAATCCGTCATCAGGAACAATGACGCTTGCCGGTGTTGAAGGGAGCTATACCTATGAAGTAATCACCATCGACGGGCAAAGAGTAGCAGCAGCTACGGCAAACGGTGTAACTACATTAACTTTAGATGTAGCCTCAGGAATGTACTTCATCAAAGTAACTTCAAACGACAAAACGTCAAGCAAGAAAATAATCATAAAGTAAAATACACACCACATAACTACTTAAGAAATAAGGGCTAATTGGCCCTTATTTTTATTTTAAATAACTAGTATTCTATGGGGTTGGAGAAAAACAAACAAAAAAAATTAGCCACCTAGATACATAGGAAAAAGGACACAGAACCAATGCTTGGTTTCGCATCGCTATGATTTACTTTAATTGAGCGAAGCGTCTTAAATAGAATGAACAACTATGGCTCTATGTGGTTTAAAAAAACAAACAAAAAAAATTAGACACCTAGATACATAAGAAAAAGGACACAGAACCAATGCTTGGTTTCGCATCGCTATGATTTACTTTAATTGAGCGAAGCGTCTTAAATAGAATGAACAACTATGGCTCTATGTGGTTTAAAAAAAAAACAAACAAAAAAATTAGCCACATAGCTACATAGGAAAAAGGACACAGAACCAATGCTTGGTTTCGCATCGCTATGATTTACTTTAATTGAGCGAAGCGTCTTAAATAGAATGAACAACTAGGGCTCTATGTGGTTTAAAAAAAAACAAACAAAAAAATTAGCCACATAGCTACATAGGAAAAAGGACATAGAACCAATGCTTGGTTTCGCATCGCTATGATTTACTTTAATTGAGCGAAGCGTCTTAAATAGAATGAACAACTAGGGCTCTATGTGGTTTAAAAAAAAACAAACAAAAAAATTAGCCACATAGCTACATAGGAAAAAGGACATAGAACCAATGCTTGGTTTCGCATAGCTATGATTTACTTTAATTGAGCGAAGCGTCTTAAATAGAATAAACAACTATGGCTCTATGTGGTTAAAAAAAAAAAAACGAAACAAAACATATCTTATAGGTTAAAGTAAGATTTATAGTAAGCCTTTTTTACCAAATAGCAACCACCATCGAGTATTACTAAAAAATGTTAAAAAATTAATTCACAGTGTTTTTAATTTGTTTATCTTTAGTCTGTTAACTGTAAAATAGTTACTTATCTAAACCCTTAAATGAATTAAATTATGAAACAAAAATTTTTAAAACCCCTAATGTTGGGTATTTGCATGGTATTAATGACTGCCTGCAACACAAAATCGGAAGCTCCGGTAGAAGAAGCTCCTGCCGTTGATGCGGATGCTATCAAAACAGAAATCCAAGCGTTAGAAGATGCTTATGCTACAGCCTCTAATGCCAGAGATGTGGATGGAATTATGACCTATTATGCTGATGATGCAGTTAGTTATCCGTCTGAAAAAGCACCTGTTGTTGGAAAAGAAGCGATGAGAGCTTCCATTCAAGAAGATTTGCTAAGTTATCCAAAAGGTTCCACCGTTTCTTACTCGGTGAAAGATGTATTTGTTTCCAATGATGGGTCTTTAGTGACCGAGATTGGTTCGTACACTTCTTTAGATTCCTTAGGTGGCAAAGCCCGAACCGGACATTATATGAGCCTTTTCGAAAAACGAGATGGGAAGTATGTGTGTATCCGCGATATGAGTACACCGGACGCACCACTTATGAAAAAAGAATAAAAGAAAAGGTGAACAGCAATGTTCACCTTTTTTTATGTACGCACTATTATTTACTTTCA
This sequence comes from Flavobacterium orientale, assembly GCF_014638005.1. GTDB lineage: Bacteria > Bacteroidota > Bacteroidia > Flavobacteriales > Flavobacteriaceae > Flavobacterium > Flavobacterium orientale. Next base: position 162,570 of record NZ_BMFG01000005.1, on the reverse strand, counting down.
TGCACAACGCTCCATTCCTATCCTGCTAAACCAACTACTGTCATGCTAAACCAACTACTGTCATGCTGAACTTGTTTCAGCATCTCTTTTATTCCATACTCCTTTCTTGTTAAACCCCAACTACTGTTATTCTGAACCCACTACTGTCATTCTGAACCCACTACTGTCATGCTGAACTTGTTTCAGCATCTCTTTTATTCCATACTCCTTTCTTGTTAAACCCCAACTACTGTCATTCTGAACCCACTACTGTCATGCTGAACTTGTTTCAGCATCTCTTTTATCACATCACTATCCTACTGAACCCAAATCCCCTGTCCTGCTGAACCCACTACTGTCATGCTGAACTCGTTTCAGCATCTCCCTCAATAGCACCACCACCCTTCCATAAATTAATCCAATTCGGATTATGCTCCTCAATTAAATTAATCTTCCATTGCCTGTGCCAATTCTTTAATTGTTTTTCTCTTGCAATAGCATCATTTATGTAGTGAAACTCTTCAAAATAAACTAGTATTTTCAAATTATATTTAGCAGTAAATTTACTTCCTTCATTGTTCAAATGCCTTTCCATTCTATCGTCTAAACCACCTGTCACACCAATATATAAAGTGCCGTTTGGTTTGTTTGTAAGGATGTACACCCAATAGTTGTGGTAGTCTCTGTTAGCCATTATGTTTGATTTTTATAGTAGCTGAATTCTATTCTACTGTCATGCTGAACTTGTTTCAGCATCTCTTTCATTCCATCTGTTTTTCTGTTCAGCTTTATATAATATAAAAGTAATAATAATTTTAATAGAAGCTGAAACAAGTTCAGCTTGACAGGTTTAGGTTAGAGAGAAGCTGAAACAAGTTCAGCTTCACAGAGGTGGTGGTTAGAGAGAAGCTGAAACGAGTTCAGCTTGACAGGTATAGAAGACGAGTTCGGCTTGACAGGTTTAGGTTAGAGAGAAGCTGAAACAAGTTCAGCTTGACAGGTATAGAAGACGAGTTCGGCTTGACAGGTTTAGGTTAGAGAGAAGCTGAAACAAGTTCAGTTTGACAGGTATAGAAGACGAGTTCAGTTTAACAGGTTTAGGTTAGAGAGAAGCTGAAACGAGTTCAGCTTGACAGGTATAGAAGACGAGTTCAGCTTGACAGGTTTAGGTTAGAGAGAAGCTGAAACGAGTTCAGCTTGACAGGTATAGAAGACGAGTTCAGTTTGTCAGGTTTAGGCTAGAGAGAAGCTGAAACAAGTTCAGCTTGACAGGTATAGAGGACGAGTTCAGCTTGACAGGTTTAGGTTAGAGAAAAGCTGAAACAAGTTCAGCTTGACAGGTATAGAAGACGAGTTCAGTTTAACAGGTTTAGGTTAGAGAGAAGCTGAAACGAGTTCAGCTTGACAGGTATAGAAGACGAGTTCAGCTTGACAGGTTTAGGTTAGAGAGAAGCTGAAACGAGTTCAGCTTGACAGAGTTGGTGATTAGATTTCTGATATGCTGAACACTAATCTACTGTCATGCTGAACTTGTTTCAGCATCTCTTTTATCACACCACTATCCTGCTGAACCCACTACTGTCATGCTGAACTTGTTTCAGCATCTCAACCTACTTTTTCTCCTTCACTTTAAACACCTGAAAATACGCCACATTAACCGCCGTATTCCTAACCATACCGGGTTTTAACTTTTTCATTTTCCCAAATACCCGTCGCAGTTCTTCATCAATAGAAGGATGAGCCGCACGCAGGGAAGACAATTGAACCGTACCATCTTTTTGAATCAGAAACTTCACAAACATTTTTTTGTCTTTGTGTTCAGGAGCCGCTGCTTTGGGATACTTAAAATGCTTTACAAAAAGAGCTTCCAATGCGGTGTTCAAACAAGTTTTGATTTCTTCTTCAGTAGCTAGGTTTTCACAACCGGGATACACCGGACTTTTTTCTACTACAGCAAAAGGTACTTCAAAGTCGGGTTCTTCCATCACCTCGCCATGTGGAGCTCTTTCCATCGCAACCACTTCAGAATAGGCCACTTGATTATCATCCCTGATATAACTGTTATAATTTCTAACGAATTCGATAAGGGTTAACAGGGAATAGGTGAGTTGCTTCAAATCGCGTTCCTGATACAGGGAGCTGTTAAAATCTGCTTTTATCTGGTCTTTATAATCCAAAGGCTTTCCGGTTTTAGTAGCGGTTGCATTCGGCGGTACAAATTCCATAAAGCGATTGGACTTGGCTTGATAAACGATTCGCTGTGTTGTGCCTTCATAATAGGTATAGAGACTGACTTTGCCATAACCCACGAGTTTCAAAAAGACGGCTTCATTTTTAGTATAATTTAATTCCGTGTGATCGGGTACCCAAACCGGAGCTTTCCATATCTTTTGGCGAACAAATTGATTCTCGGGGGAAACGAACAATTTTTGCAATTGCTCAATTGCAATGGTTTTGGGACTATCGTTCAAATTGGTTTTTACTTGAATGCTTTCAAACGGTTCGTTCCAGTTGCGGGATGCGATATAGGCATCCGTAGCAACACCATCAAGGGTGGTATAGGTGCCTTTTGAAAAATCGGTTTGGCCTTGAGTGGGGAGAACCAGTAAGAGTAAATAAAAATAAAGAAGTCGTATCATAGGTTGTTTTGTTTTAGGTACTAAAAGTAAGGAATTAAATAGGTAACGAAAATGACTAGCTATCCCTTACTTGCTTTCATCTCTTTAATAATCTTATTCGTTCTCCTATCCGCATACATGCGATTTAAGGCGGTAAAGGCCCAAATAACGGCGGGACACGAGCGTTAGCGAACTGGCGAAGCAATCCAACCGATGATGGTGATTTGTAAAATCAAACAGATGATACCTGACAAAATTTTACCTTGAAGCATCAAAGATAGCCAGGGGAGGAAGAAGGCGATGACGTAACGCATGATGGGTGCTGTTTTTATTTGATGGATGATTACAAAGAAAGGAAATTTTTTTTAACTCTCGAAGGGGGGTAACCCTCGAAGGGTTCAAAACCCTTCGAGGGTTACCCCCCTTCGAGTCATTCGATAATCAAATCCAAAATCCCATCATCAGTTTGTTCTTGATGGTGATAGTCAATAAAATTTTCTCTATCACCAAACAGTTCCATAACCTCCTCTCTTTTCAGCATAGTAGGTTTTTGGGAAAGCATGGATTCAAAAGAGGACCAAGGATACAAACCCATTTGCTTCACCAAACCATGATGAACCGGATTGTTGTGAATGTAAAAGATCAATTGTTGAAAATAGTTTTCAGAAGTGACCATTTTTCGCTCAAATTTATTTTCAAACAAGCTACCCGTGCGTTGGTGTCGTTTGTTGATGGTCTGCGTATAGGCATTAAACAAATGCGAAAACTGCCGATACGGTTCAATTACCTTTGGTTTTGCAGTAGTGTTGAAAGTCAAATCACTTTCAATAATTTCACTTTTTTCTTTGATTCTAACCAAAATGTGAAAGTGATTTTTCAGTAAACACCAGGCATAGGTTTCCGCGATAGGGTCGATATACTTGGCATACAAACGAAGAAAATGGTAATAGTTTTCATTTTCAAAGAAAATGGGAGAGCTGTTGTTTCCACGGTTATAGATGTGATAATAATGTCCGTGGAGTAAAGGTGTTTTTACTTCCATAATTAGTTTTGTTTGGCGTATAGATAATTGTTAAATCCTTAAAAGTTTCGGAAGCTTTTTAGATTAACAAATCAAAACTAATAAAGATTTTGAACTTTTCAAAGGATTTTTTTTCAACTCGAAGGTTTCCCCCACCCTCGAAGGTTTTCGAACCCTTCGAGGGTGGGGGAAACCTTCGATAGCTACCATGCTATCACCACCCCACATACCTAGGCGGCGTCAATCCCGAAAGCCGAAGATACACAAGCAGTTGCCCTCTATGATGCGTTTGATGATCACTTAACAAATTGATAATTTGTAATTTGGTTAGCGGTCCTGCAAAAAAGGAGACTTTATCTCCTAAAGCATCGGATGGAAATTGCTTTAAAACACCAATCGCATAATCATACGTGCGAACAACTACGGCTCGGATACTATCTTTGGTTGTTAACTTTTCGTCGGATTTTGAAACCGGATTTGTTCCGTCGGACAAATACGAAGAGCAAAGCCATCCTATGTTGGAAGAAATGTGTAAAAGTTGGTCGCCAAAACGCATCTCTTCTTCGGTTGGTCTAAAAGCATATTGGTCTGCCGGCATCATATCGGCCACTTGTAATAAATAGGCTTTTGAATTTTCAAGTTTTTTTAAAGCAGAGGCCACAAATAAGGAGTCGTGGTTTTGACCCATTACAGACGGACAAAATAAAACGGAAAGCAGTAAAATAAATAAATATCGCATGGCAATGAGTGTTTGTTGTGAAGAAAATTAGCTAAAAAAGTAGCAAACTATACTTTTTAATTGGTAATAGGTAAGCAGCAATTCGTACCTGTTACTTCCGGTAAAAGAAGTTTGACTACTTTTAGTTGCTGACCTACGGAACAAATATAAAGAATATGTTTTATAGAACTGTCAAGCTGAACTTGTTTCAGCTTCTCAGAATTATAAATGCAACGCTATATAAGCTCTGACTACAAGTCGTTTATGAATTCGTTTTGTTCTACCGAAAAGAACACAATCTCGATAGCTGTTGGGATTGTAATTATTTTAAAATGAAACCACGAAGTCAGTCCCGATAGCTCTATCGGGATTCGGGGAGTAGGGAGAAAATTAGTTAAAAAAGAGTAAACTATAATTATACACGAATTCACGAATTTTTTTTAAAACACGAATAACATTCAGGCTTCATGAATGTTGTAGCTTCTGGCTTTCCACAGCCATGACAACCCACTTCTACATAGTTGTAGTTTTCCCATTCGCTCCAAATATAAAAACACGTTTTGCAATAAGGCCTTTCAATGTTATAGGATATTTTATCATTACATCGAATACAAAATCCTTTTGGGTTTTGTGTTTTCGTTTTTTCTTTCTGAATAATATTGACTGAGCTTTCTTTTTTAATTATAGCACCGGTTTTTTTATGGATTACAGCAGATTGGATGATTGACTTTGTTTCACGGTATGCATCTCCAAACAAATCTGCATCTGCATCTTTGTCAATAAAAATACCCATTTCGCGATTATTCTTCTCAGAAAACTGATACATGTTCATGGAGGTAATCACCATTGTTTGCTCATTGAAATAACATTTAGCATGTAAATTATCAAAAAAATATATTTGTAGATTTTGAATAGATTCAAGTAATTTAAGTTGATCCGCTAATAAATTACTTTTACCATAAATTATTTTTATAAAAACCCCATTACTGGCCGCATCTTTTAGTCTTTCCGAAAGTGTCTTTGAAATTTGTAAATAAGGAGAAACTAAATAGAGTTCTTTTTTTGCTCCCAATATTATACTCTCTATGTAATATGAGGTACCTGATGTGGTTAAAAATTTTGCCATGTTTAAGTGTTATTCTTTATAATCGCTATTTTATATCAAAAAATATAATGATTTACTATATAGTTTGTAATTATAAAAAATGTTGTGATTTAATGATAGTATTTATTTGAAATAGTTTGCAATTTAAGAATACTATCAATGCCAAATTGAAATAATGTTGTTATTAAACAATTTAATTTTTTACAGGTTACAACAGTTTGGTTTTAAATTCTTTGTAACTAATTTAATAGTACTGTTAGGTTTAATCCTTACTTACACTAATTTTCTACCCCTAAACATTCACCCAACCATTCGCTTCATAGTATCAAAAAAAGCTTGATAAAAAGCGTCATCTTTAGCAAATAGACGATCTAAATCCAGTTCGTTTTTACGTTGTTTAGACATAACGTCATCCAATATTTTCCGGAAGGCTAAATCTCTGTAGGCAACATCACTTGACTCTGTCAAGCTGAACTTGTTTCAGCATCTTTTCAATCTAAACTTACACCCAGCTCTGTCATGCTGAACTCGTTTCAGCTTCTCAGAATTATAAATGCAACGCTATATAAGCTCTGACTACAGGTCGTTTAGGGATTCGTTTTGTTCTACCGCAAAGAACACAATCTCAATAGCTGTTGGGTTTGTAATTATTTTAAAATGAAGCTACGAAGTCATAGAATACGGGGAGCCAGATTCGTTTCCCATTCTAACATTTGAAGACTTCCAAGACAACGCTTATTCAACTAAATTTTGGATATCCTGTTGCATTATAAAGATTCAGATTTTATCAAATAAGCTCGTTACCCTTAAAGAATTTACAACGCTTCAAGGGTTTTGGAGACCCCGATCGTCCTTTATCAATCTAAATTTAAACGGCTGAAAAGGTATATTAACGCTTTTAATTTTTCCTTGAATCGCCTGAGTTTCTGATGTATTCTAAATAAAATTTATCAGGGGCATTATGTGAAAAATATCTTTTTTTGTTTTGACTTTTTTTGCCGCAAAATTCATCAACTTCATAGCGATAAAAATCGTTTTCGGAATAGTTTGTGACGGAGGAAACATAAAAATCGTGGCGTACTATCTGAGGAGCCGTTGCCTGACCGACTTTATAACTTATTAAATTATAAAATTGTATGGGTGTAGTACCTTCATTATACGTTATAGATTTGATTTGCTTAGTTGTTGGGAATAATAATAAATCACAACTTCTGAATACTACATTATTGACTTTGAATTCCGAAATTGATTTCGAGGTTTTGGGAGGAATTGTAATTGTTCTTGATTCCACCTCTGTAATGCCACTTTGGTTGTTGATTGCTACAGACGACTGTTGTTGCACATTTAAGGCAGTTAACCACCCGCCCCATTGTGTTACGGAATTCGTTTTTGTAGATTGTGTTGAAGTGGCACTGGAACTTGAAAATATCCTATTTTGAAAATAATCATAGGCTGTTCCATTAATCACAAAAAAGCTCTCGTCAAGATGCACATGAATCAATTCATTGGTTTTATTAAAAAAAACAAATCCGGGATCTCCCTCATTAGACCATAAGTTATAGCTAATACTACATTGTTCATTTTCGAAAACCAGCGTTTTGGATTCACTTTTTAGATTTTTAGGAACGGTCTCATAGACTTGATAAAATAAAGTAGGTTTGCATGAAGTCATAAAAACAGCTAGGGTCAGCAGAAAAAAAATAGTTTGATTTTTCATAATAGGTAGTTTTATAATTTATGTAAACTTATCATTTGAAAATCATACATTTTTACGGTTTTCCGTAAAGTGCTGTTTTTTAAGTTGGTTTTCACCATTCGCCGAGTGGGATGCTAAATTGAAAAGCTACACAAAAGGATTCGTGTAAGCAGTGAGTGAAACGTATTGCATTACCACAAGCGTTTACACATTATCCTTCTATTCAAAATTTGAGTTGACATCAGAAAAAGCGGTTTGTGTAGTAAGGTTAAAAAATGTAGTTAATTTTAAAGTAACTTTACGTTTTATAAGGCGAAGTCAGAGACATTCGCCGAGCAGCGTGTTAGATAGGAGACTTAGGGCAACAGGTTGGACAAGGCTTTGAAAGGGAATTAGGTTGGAATGAATTCGAAAAATTTGTAGCAGATAAAACTTTACCACTTATGCTAAATATTCCACAATTTTTAACAGACAGAAATTACAGAAATGAATTTTTAAAAAGGAATGAATATCCCTTACGTTTTATTGACGACTTTTCGGATATAAAATACCAGACTATAATAGCTCGAGATTCTTTAAACTTGAAAAGCCAACCATGAAAAAATTCTTAATTTTTTTTCCCCTACCTTAGTCTTTCCAAAAACAAGCTCCCACCAGTCGGTGGGATTTATCATTAAACATTTATATGTCGATTACGGAAATCCGTAATCGGGCTTCTTAATTATTACTTTTCTTTGTTAGTAAACAGATAAGAAAACTCTTGGGTTGTTTTGGGATGTGGTGAAAAAGATGTTTATATTTGGAGATGTTTGCTAGTTGGCAGAAACTTTAAAAAACCGTGACGATTTTTTTTAAACAAAAAATTCGCAATGAAAGTCTTAAAAAAATAATTATATATGAAGAAAGTGACACTTTCAATTTTATTTATGTTATTTACAATTATGTCTATGGGACAAGAGAATTGTAATAACGGAATTGATGATGATGGCGATGGATTGATTGATTTGAATGATCCGGACTGTATCTGCCAAAATACAACTACTGCAAGCTTTGTTAATAACCATGATTTTGAAGAAATAAATTTTTGTCCAAATAATTTTGCACAATTTAATGCAGCAACAAATTGGTTTTTACCCAGTTCAGCAACTACTGATTATATTAATTCTTGTGGTTTTGTTCCTATTTCAGCAACAGACGCTGGTATTTATCCTTTGCCGCCTTCAAATGGAAATGGTGTTGCAGGTATATTAGTTGCACGAGACTATAAAGAATTTATAGGGATTTGTACTAACACGACGCTAGTAGCGGGCACTAAATATCAGTTAAATTTTGACATTGCTTCTTCTTCATCCGGCAGAACTATAGGTAACGATCCAAATATCGGACTAGTTTGTAATGATGGTGTTTTGAACGCTGGAAGAATTGAAATAACGTTATATGGTAGATCAAACTGCAATACTTCTACACCACCAAATACAAACTTTTTTCCTTACGGATGGCTGCCATTAGGAACTGCTAACTATTTACCTTCAAAAAACTGGAATCAATTATCTATTATTTTTACACCTTCAATAAATGTGAATTCAATAATGTTAGGTTCTCCCTATAATGTACCTGATACTTATGTAGATGAATATGATTATAGATCTTGTTTTCCGTATTTTTATTTTGATAATATAATCTTAAACAATTCCTCTAATTTAGGACTTAAAATTAATTCAACTGGAATTTTCTGCGAAAATACACTAGCTTTAAATGCTGCTATTGATTCAAGTATTGGCACTGGATATTCTTTTCAATGGTATAAAAATGGGGTTGCAATTATAGGTGCTACAAATAGTATATTAAATTTAAATTATAGTACGAATACTGTTGGAAATTATCAAGTTAAAATTACTAATTCAAGTTTATGTAAAATAAGTCCTTTTTATAACGTGAACACAGTTATTGATGTTCCTGATTATACCATTGACCAGTCGCCATGTTTTCCCGGAACTACAACTGTAACAATCACTACTCCTGCTGATGAATATAGTTTTGATAATGGTGTAACTTGGTCTACAAACCCATCAAAAGGCGATTTAACTGCATTTTTTAATCCCATAAAGATTTTAATTAAAAAAAATGGATGTACATCTAGTGCAAGGTATGTTGTATTAATTTCTCCACCACTAGAAACTATTTACACGCAACCTGAAGTAATTGTCGTACAACCTGGATGTCAAACTAATGGCTCAATTACAGTAACAACTCCTGCATTAGAGTATAGTTTTGATGATGGTGTGACTTGGACTACAAATCCAACCTTAAGTAATTTACCTCCTAATTATTATCACGATTATAAAGTTAGAATTAAAACATTGTTAGGATGTATAACAGTTGCTAAGTATGTTGTAATGATGCCTTTCAGACTCCCTGAACCTACAGTAACTACCACAAATTCGGGATGCGGTATTGGAGGTACAATCACAATTACTACAACGGCACAACAATATAGCATAAATGGAGGAGTTACTTGGTTCGACAATGCTACTTTTTCCAATCTAAGTGCCGGTAGTTACAATGTTATGATAAAAAATGAATTTAATTGTATTTCTGAAATTAAACAAGTTTTCATAGGAACTGATAATTTACAGAAACCTCAAGTTACTTTCACGCAACCTGCTTGTGGAATGTTGGGTACAATTACAGTAATTACGCAAGCAGCCCAATATAGTTTTGATGACGGAGTTACATGGTCGACTAACAACATTGCAACAGACTTAAATCCTGGCTATCACCAAATAAAAGTTAAAGATGCTCAAAACTGTGTATCATTAGCGGAAATAGTCTACTTACAAACCTATATTTTAGCTATTGATATTGATTATTCACTAATTAATTCAAGTTGTACTAATAATGGTAGTATAAATATTTTAACAACGGCTCAAGAGTATAGTATTAATGACGGCGTTACTTGGTCATCAAACTCCTCATTTAATAACCTTTCGCCTAATTTTTATTTTATAAAAGTTAGAAATGGAGTAAACTGTGAATCTAATTCTGTACTTATTCATCTTCAAGATTTTACTGATATTTCTCCGAGTTATCAAATAGCAAATGCCGGTTGCAATACCTATGGTAGTATTACCATAACAACAGTAGCTGATTTATATAGTTTTGACAATGGGCTTACTTGGGATTCAAATAATACTATTTCAAATTTAACAGGTAATATCAATTATATAATAGTAGTGAAAAATAATAATTGTACTTCGCAAGCTATTAATGTAAATTTCAATTCAAATTACCTCCCAAACCCTTCGGTTTCTGATTATCAGGCCTATGTTTGCGATAGTGATAACAACCAAGTTGAAACAATAAATTTAACAGATTATGCTACTTTTTTGATAAACAATCACAGTGCTTATAATTTTTATTATTTTACGACAATTACAGATGCTCAAAATTTAAATCTTAACAATCAAATTCAAAATTTTACAAGTTATGAGATACTAAATAATCAGAACCCTGTTTTTGTAACTATTATATCACCTGATAATTGTTCCAGTATTGCCAAGATTGATTTTTTACTTCTGGCAACTCCAATTCTTTCAACAATCCCTAACGATGTGATACTATGTGAAAATGGTAGTGTACTGGTAAATGCTACTAATAATTCCTATAGTTATTTATGGTCTAATGGATCAACTTCACAAGCCATTACAATTTCACAACCCGGAAATTATTCAGTTACGGCATCATTTGATTATGGAAATAAAATATGTTCTACAACAAAAGATTTCACTGTTGTTCTATCGAATGCTGCAACAATTACTTCTATTGAAACTCAAGATTGGACTGATGCAGAAAACATAATAATTGTAAACACAAATGGTTTTGGAAATTATGAATTTTCAATAGATGGCATTATTTATCAAGATAGTAATATCTTCTCTGGATTAAATAGCGGACAATATACCGTCTATGTTCGTGATAAAAATGGATGTGGCATTGCCGCAGATGATATATTCTTGCTAACGTATCCTAAATTTTTTACGCCCAATGGTGATGGATATAATGATACTTGGGCAATTAAATTTTCTTATTATGAGCCAAACTTAAAAGTAAATATTTTTGATCGTTATGGTAAGCTCATAAAAACATTGAATAATACCACTTCTTGGGACGGTACATATAATGGCAATGAGCTTTTATCAAGTGACTATTGGTTTGTGGTTACAAGAGAAAACGGAAAAGAATATAAAGGTCATTTTAGTTTGAAAAGATGACAAGGCTTCTATCAACAAGTTAGGTAAGAAGTGGCGGTTTTAGTACTAAAAGTAAATTTTGTGTATCAAAGAAAGCGAAGTGCTAAATTCAAGCTTTGTGCTTCTATTGAAGTTTAATGTTGTAAAAACCCCGTCTTCGCAAACCGGAAAACCATTAGACTAAATTTACCACTGAGCCATAATTATGAACTTTGTACTATCACTATTGATTTTTTCAATGTTCCTATTTTGGGGATTATACCGGACAATAATCAAAGGCGTAATTGGAGAGAAAACGATTGCTTCAATCTTATGTTTTTTGGATAAATCTAAGTATAAAGTCATTACTAGATAGTGAATTAAGGCAGCATGACAGTAGTCATAGGAAGCACTTGGCAACTTGTGTGCCACTAACTACCTAAACGTGTTTCAGATTCTCTTTACGCTGAACTTGCTCCTGACGCTGTCATGCTGAACTTGCTTGTGTTGAAATTATTTCAATATTTCAGCACCTCTTAAATCTGAACTTACATTTGACGCTGTCATGCTGAACTCGTTTCAGCATCTCCTGTTCCAGCATCTCCACCCCAATCACCCCAACAAGTCAAAGCATCTTTCCCCACCCTTCGAGGGTTCCCCACCCTCGAAGGGTTCAACACCCTTCGAGGGTTCAAATTCAAAGATAATCTCGTATATTTGATATTCCTCTCTATAAGCCACCCAAACCCCTCGCAAACCAATTCAAATGAGCAGCAAAAAAATTACAGCAACTATAGGAGCAGCCATTAAAGAAGGTAAGTACCTAAGCATAACCTATTAAAACTGGTAAGGGGAGATAAACCTTTAATGCTGATATAAATGTCACCCAATTGTATCTTGTAACAACCTTATGATATTATCTTTTTTAAAATGAACCTAAACACCATTTATAACACGCATCAATATAACTATTTATTAACCAATGAAATTTGGCAAAAAGCTGATTTTTATGCAATTGAAACTAATAGCTCCTTTTGGAACAAAGCTATAGTCATCACCTTATCAAAAGAAGAGGCAACAACCAATATTGAGGCACTTATTTATTTATTACAAAAACAAACCAAGGCACTTGCTATTTGGGAAGAACATTGGAACACAACTACACCAACAGTATTCCAATTTATTGAGTTTTTTATTGCTCAGCGTGGTTTTATTAATACAATTGGTAAAAAGGTTTCAACAAAATTATTCTACAAGAATTACAGTGAAACCATATCCAATATCATCGCTAAACCTACCTTCGAATTTACCAAAAATGACAACCGCGAAGTTTATTTTAATTTACTAGATCAAAATACCATTATTAATGTAATATGTTTTGACGATTATTGGCATGAACACAATTACTTAATTGAAACTAAAACGAATTGGATACTATATCATTGGAGTTCGGCTAATTATTAATATTGTAACTCGAAAATTATTTTTGCACTGTAAAAATAAAAGAAAATTATTTACATTTACAAACATTTTTTAACTTAAAATTTTATTTATGGAACTGATCAAAGTTAAATTTCTACATATTTTGAAAAATGGATATATTATTTTCTTTTTCACAATGATTGCTACTTCTCAAAATCATTATCATCAGAATGTCTTTAAATCTGCTAAAAATGAATTTACGTCCTTCAAAAAATCTGGAGATGTAAATCAATTATCAAACGCTTTCGAAAAAATTGAAATAATAAGAACCTCAAAAGATAATGAGCTTTCAAATTACGAAATATATGATTTCAATGATTTTTTTTTGTTTGGTGAAATTTACTTTGAAATTTTTGAATCGTATAGAAAAGGAATTTTAAAAAAATCATATAATCCGAATTTTTTAAGACAAGAAGAGTCTGGTAGAATGTCATTTGTAATATTTTTAAAATTATTTGATGATTTTCCAAAAAACAACTCACTTAGAAATAAAATAATTGAGTATTTTAAAAAATTAGAAATATCGTTAAGTGATGAATTTATAATAACTTCCGAAAATTATAATTATGCTACCTTAAATGATGTAGGTTGCTTAATTGATTTGCAAAATATTTACAGTCATATAAATCATGAAAATTTTGATAATGCGAAACTAGAAAAGTACACTTTTTGGTATGCTGGAACTGCCGTTAAATTAGGAATGAAAAATAAAGCATTAGAAAAGTATATAGAATTATATAATAAAAATTACAAAGAAGTCATTGTTTACGCACACTTGTTTGATTTAACAATAGATACGAATGAAAAGCAAGCATTTGAATATCTGGAAAAAGGCAAGATATTGTTTTCTGATAATCCTGATCTAATTGGAAGGGAATTGCTACATTATAAAAATAAAAAAGAATATGATTTATATGTACAAAAATTTATAGATATTGCTTCCAAAGACCCCAAAAATATTTCTCTTCAAATTGACGTAATAACTGCATGTTTGGAAGCTGCAATTGATTTTCAATATGAAAGTAGTGAATTTAAAAAATTTGAAGAAAAGGCTTTAAAACATTATGATTTAGTGCTCAAAAAAAGTCCAAACGAAACAGAGGTTTATTTTTATTTGGGCTTATTTTATGGTAAAATATCAGCTGGTCTTATGCAAGAATTACAAAAAACAAATGATAACCAACAAAAAACATTAATTGAACAAAAAATAGCAATTAATTTTAATAAAATGAAGTCGTATTTAAAGGATGCTGAAAGAAGTAATCCAAACCATTTAAATACACTAACTATATTGCATGCAATTTATAAAGAGGAAGGGGATGTTAAGCTTACAAAGGAATTCCAAACAAGAATTGACAATTTTAATAATAATGTATCTAATAGTTCCTATTTTAAAGCTAATAACTAAGTTAAGATAATTGATTACAAATTTTTATTTTAATAAACTGTTAATAGTATTGATTCAGTTTTAAGCCATAAAGTTGGCCGTCATTCTTTGATATTAGCCATAAATTTAAATTACTTAAATCTAAGACCAACTGGTGTGTATTCCATTTTTTTAAGTCGTAAATATTTGTCATAATCTTCATTTTAATATCATAGGTCGCTAAATTGTCATTATAAAAAAACCATATCTTGGTATCGTCTATTTTCAATATCGCTGAGTAGTCACTTATTTTATCACTTACTTTTGGAATATGATTGTTAAGGTTTATTTTTTGCAATATTTTTTTGTTTTTACCAATTATAAGCAAAGTTTCATTTGCCATAAGGACGGTCATATTACTATTGTTTTCTTGAATAATATTGGATGTTTCTTTAAAATGCTTTTCCAAAAATGCTTTTTTCAATTCTTTTTCATCAAATGTTATCAATTTAAAATTTCTTAAACATGCATTTTCATCATCAAAAAACCTATTTTTTTTAGTGCAAATTGTATCGATTATATTCCCATAATAATCAATAGTAAACCAATTATCTTTTTCAGCATTTACAATAATTTTAGCATTAAAATAATACGGTTTTTTGGTATACCCATGAGCAATGAATTTTTGCCAAACAATTGAATTATTATTTAAATCATAAGCAATCATTGAGCCGCCGGTTTTTGGATTTATTGCAGTGCCAAATAAGATATTATCTTTGATGTTAGGGGTAGTCTCAAATCTATTTATTTTTAATGTTTTAATAGTATCGCCGGTAAAAGCATTTAATTGTACACAATAATTTTCATTTGCAGATTTGTGTTGCCCAACTAAAATGGATTCTTGAAATAGTACAGGCCGAACATTACTTTTAGTAGCTAAATAATAAGACCATTTAGTGGATAATGTTTTTTTGTCTATAGCATGAATGTGAAAATCATTAGTTATAACATAAACAGATTCATAATCATCAATAATGGACGAATAAAACGCTGTCAAATTATGATTTGATATTTCAAATTTTGAGCTATAGAATTCAATTTGTGCGTACGAAAATAGGTAGAAAAAAAAGAGTGAAGTAGTTGTTATCAGTTTCATATAAAGATTACATTTTTGGATACATTTGGTACTTAACGAATGATTGGTACAATAACGTAAAAATGACTTCTTATCTTATTTATACATTCATATTTGTAAGCATCGTACTTAATTTTCTTAAGTACTTCAACCTTATGAATATCTATTAAATGTCCACCAATAGTCATTACGGTTTCTACAAAGTTATCTTGATTTCCCTATAAATAGCCTTTTACAATATTCAGTCTGCTTAAGTATTTAATTTTTTACTTTCAATTCCATATGTAATTAATTTTAATAATTTAAGAAGATAAACTTTATTCATCATCAAAACATTAAATAGCACAAATTGAAAAGTTACTATATTCAATCTTTACAGATCCTGTTCAATCAAATACAGCACATACTGTAAGTCTTCGGTATTTTTAACAACCACTTCATAATCCCCATTCCCCCCAATGACCAATGGAAGAAACATCTCTTGCCAAATTTTTAGGAACGTCCAGCGAGCCCTTTTTCAAATTAATCCAAAACGTCAAACTATTCTTCAAGATACAAACTTCAGCAAGTATTTTCCATTATTAATAAAACCTATTTCTTGATTTTTAGGCTTTATTACTTAGTCGATTAAACCTTCTTTCCCCACACTTCGAGGGTTCAAATTCAAAGATAATCTCGTATATTTGATATTCCTCTCTATAAGCCACCCAAACCCCTCGCAAACCAATTCAAATGAGCAACAAAAAGATTACAGCAACTATAGGAGCCGCCATTAGAGAAGGTAAATACCTAAGCATCCACTACAAAAACAAGCAAGGGGAGATAAAACCTTTTTGGATTTGCATTACGGACATTACCGCTAATGACAAAATAGTAGTCGACATGTTCAATGTAATGAAAGACGAGCCCATACTAAACACGTCCATTTACATTTCTGCAATCCAAACGGCAGAACTACTAAAGTTCTCCCATTACGATGTTCCGGATAAATTGATAAAAAAAATTGATGAGGATGAAAGTTTACAACACTACGAATTTGACCAATACGACAACAATATAGTAAACTACTACTTAGAATGCTACAAAGCCAATAAAGACCCCTTTCTTCATAGATCCCATTTAATTCCTGAAATTGATGTAACGGAGTTGGTCAAGCAGAACCCGTACCAGCTATCCTTAGAGCAACAACGGCACATGATCAAAGAGATATATCAAAATGAGTACAGCAAATTCCACGATTACAAACTCGCTCTATGTGAATTTTCAATTGATTTAGAATCCAAAGGAAAATTTGTGGTAGCCTACCGGGAATTAACCTACGACCCCGTAAAAAGAACCATTCAAATCAGTGAAAAAACGCACTTTAACCCCAATTTTTTTGTAAAAGATGTAAAATACACCTTGTCTTATTATACGGATGTAAGCAGTGCAGATTTTGAAAAGTCTTATTTGAATGACCGAGCCGGCACTATCGAAATGCTACGGGATAATTTTAAAGCAGGGGAGTTACCCAACACCAGACCCGAAGTCGTCATTTTAGGCTATGCACGAATAGACATCACCGCTATTTACGAGGGTATAAATTCGGAGCACAAAAACGATGAAATGCAAATTCCTTTGAAGGCATTCTTTAGA
Organism: Flavobacterium orientale; assembly: GCF_014638005.1. GTDB lineage: Bacteria > Bacteroidota > Bacteroidia > Flavobacteriales > Flavobacteriaceae > Flavobacterium > Flavobacterium orientale. Next base: position 145,586 of record NZ_BMFG01000005.1, on the reverse strand, counting down.
AACACGTCCTTATTAGACAGGAAAAACAGAAAAGAACCACACATCGTGCTCTATGACAACAATGTAAATATCGACCAACTTCGTACGATTTATAATGCGTTAAAATACCCCATTACCTACGTTCAAGGACCGCCCGGAACAGGAAAAACGCAAACGATTTTAAATATCGTAGTTAACTGTTTGACAAACAATAAAACACTTTTGATTACGTCTAACAACAATATCCCAATCGATGGAATTAAAGAGAAATTGGTATTGGGAAAGTATAGAGATAAAGAAATTTTGTTACCCTTTATTCGACTAGGAAATAAACAATGCACCCTAGAGGCATTAGCAACGATTAAAAAGCTGTACGAGTTTGAAACGACCGACGTGCCAAAAGAGTCCTTATTACTCAATCTAAAAGAAAATTCAAGAGAGAAAAACCAACAATTACTGGATAAATTACACAATTACGAAGAACGAACGGACTTAGAGCAAAATCTGGAATTTATAAATGAGTTGTTGAAAAAAGGAAACTATTGGCTACTCGAACAAGAAAAAGAGAAGTTAATTAAGAAAATAAATTCCATTCCCGAAACTACCGATGATAATGTAAAAGGAATCTTTGAAAGTATCCAAGGCAATCACAAGCTCCTTCAATTTTTCTACTATGAATCCTTGAAATACATCAAACGATTAAAAAGCAAAGACTACCATGAATTGATTGAAATACTCTATCTGTCCGAAGACGAACAAGTAAAAGAGTTTAATGCATGGATGGGAAGCGACAAAAACCTAGAAAAATTCACCAAAGTATTCCCAATCATACTAACAACCAATATTTCAAGCCGTCGATTGGGATACAAATTTAAATTTGATTTATTGACGATTGATGAAGCGGGTCAATGCGACATTCCAACCAGCTTGATTCCGATAACTAAATGTAAAAACATGGTGCTGATAGGGGATACCAACCAACTAAAACCCATCATCATTTTTGAAGAAAGCAAGAACGAAAAATTAATGCAGCAATTCAATATCAGTAAAGAGTATGATTATTACAACAACTCCATACTGTCCGTTTATAAAAATATTGACAGCATTTCAAGGGAAATTTTATTGAGTTACCATTACCGCTGTGGCAAGAAAATTATCGATTATTCTAACAAGCGTTTCTATGAACAAAGACTAAACCTTACCGCGATTACAAATAGTGGTACGTTGAAATTGCTGGAAGTAAATAACGCCAATCAAAAGAAAAAAAATGCACAGATAGAAGAAGCAACGGAAATTGTAAAGTATATAAAAGACAATAACCTAACAGATGTTTTCATACTGACGCCATTTAGAAATCAGGAAGAAGTAATCAATTATTTTTTAGCTGAAGCAAAAGGAGCAGGGGCGATAGCTACTTCAGTAAGTTGCGGCACCATTCACAAAGTACAAGGCCAAGAAAATAAAACCATCATCATTTCCACTGCTATTTCAACGAAAACAACCCCTAGAACCTACGACTGGATTAAAAACAACAGCCAATTAATCAATGTGGGTGTTACCAGAGCAAAAGAAAATTTAATTGTGGTCACCGACAAAAAAGCAATAGATAGCTTATCCCGAAAAGACGATGATTTGTATGCCTTAATAGAATATGCCGCTAAAAACGGAACCACTGAAATAGCGAAAAGTACAGTCAATAAGTTTACAATAGGCTTCTCCAACAATTCCAAGTTTGAGGATGAATTCTATATAACCATGCAACACTATTGTTCCTTAAACGATGCCAGGTTTGCGAGAAATATAAAGGTAGCTGCTTTATTTCCGGAAGAAAGCAACAACCCACTAATCAATAAAAAAGAATTTGATGGCGTACTTTATCAAAACAACATCCCCAAAGTGGTTTTTGAATTAAATGGGCGAGAGCATTATCAAAACAAAAAGACCATTCAATCAGATACAATTAAAATGGAATTACTTGCCGGCAAGAAGATACATTTAGTAGTCATCCCCAATCAATATGTAAAGCACTACGAATTTATCCGAGAATTAATCAATAAGTTCAACGGCGATGTGTTTCAAAAAACGTTGTTTGATAGTTATGATGTTGAAAATGCATAACTATAAGATAATTGAAGGGATAAAAAAAATCCATCAACTCGACCTATAGTGTAAAACCGGTTTTCATACAAAATCCAATTAAATACCCCTCTGACCTGCTCACCCTGTCGAAGCACCCACCCTCGAAGGGTTCAACACCCTTCGAGGGTTCAAGGTTCAATCCCCCTCTGTCATGCTGAACTCGTTTCAGCATCTCTTCAATCTAAACTTACACCCGACTCTGTCAAGCTGAACTCGTTTCAGCATCTCTTCAATCTAAACTTACACCCGACTCTGTCAAGCTGAACTCGTTTCAGCATCTCTTCAATCTAAACTTACACCCAGCTCTGTCAAGCTGAACTTGTTTCAGCTTCTCAGAATTATAAATGCAACGCTATATAAGCTCTGACTACAAGTCGTTTATGAATTCGTTTTGTTCTACCGAAAAGAACACAATCTCGATAGCTGTTGGGTTTGTAATTATTTTAAAATGAAGCTACGAAGTCAGAGAATACGGGGAGCCAGGTTCGTTTCCCATTCTAACATTTGAAGACTTCCAAGACAACGCTTATCCAACTAAATTTTGGATATCCTGTTGCATTATGAAGATTCAAATTTTATCAATTAATCTCGTTACCTTAAAGAATTTACAACGCTTCAAGGGTTTTGGAGACACCGAGCGTCCATTATCAATCTAAATTTAAACGGCTGAAATGGTATCTTAACGCTTTTAATTTTTCCTTGAATCGCCTGAGTTTCTGATGTATTCTAAATAAAATTTATCAGGGGCATTATGTGAAAAATATCTTTTTTTGTTTTGACTTTTTTTACCGCAAAATTCATCAACTTCATAGCGATAAAAATCGTTTTCGGAATAGTTTGTGACGGAGGAAACATAAAAATCGTGGCGTACTATCTGAGGAGCCGTTGCCTGACCGACTTTATAACTTATTAAATTATAAAATTGTATCGGTGTAGTACCTTCATTATACGTTATAGATTTGATTTGCTTAGTTGTTGGGAATAAAAATAAATCACAACTTCTGAATACTACATTATTGACTTTGAATTCCGAAATTGATTTCGAGGTTTTGGGAGGAATTGTAATTGTTCTTGATTCCACCTCTGTAATGCCACTTTGGTTGTTGATTGCTACATACGACTGTTGTTGCACATTTAAGGCAGTTAACCACCCGCCCCATTGTGTTACGGAATTCGTTTTTGTAGATTGTGTTGAAGTGGCACTGGAACTTGAAAAAATCCTATTTTGAAAATAATCATAGGCTGTTCCATTAATCACAAAAAAGCTCTCGTCAAGATGCACATGGATCAATTCATTGGTTTTATTAAAAAAAACAAATCCGGGATCTCCCTCATTAGACCATAAGTTATAGCTAATACTACATTGTTCATTTTCGAAAACTAGCGTTTTGGATTCACTTTTTAGATTTTTAGGAACGGTCTCATAGACTTGATAAAATAAAGTAGGTTTGCATGAAGTTAAAAAAACAGCTAGGGTCAGCAATAAAAAAATTGTTTGATTTTTCATAATAGGTAGTTTTATAATTTAGGTAAACTTATCATTTGAAAATCATACATTTTTACGGTTTTCCGTAAAATGCTGTTTTTTAGTTGGTTTTCAACATTCGCCGAGTGAGTTGCTTAATTTAAAAGCTACACGAAAGGATTCGTGCAAGCAGCGTGGGAAGTCAGAGAAATTCGCCTAGCACAGTGCTAACGTATAAGACTTCAGATAGCTGCGGAAGCTAAGACAAATCACTTATTCAAATCCTAATTTTTGAATTCTAGCAGTAATAGCTCCTGAGTTCCTCCCAAAATACGCACTTAATTGCTTTATTGAATTTCCTTGCAAATAGAGTTCTTTTAGTTTTAAATCGTCATCACTACTCCAAGTTTCATATGCATTTTTATGAATTAACCTTGCTTTTTTAACATAATCAGGAAGTTCCTTTGGTGTTAATTCAGAGGTTAATTTATTACCACATTTACTGCAAAAGTTATCTGATTCATTTATTGACAACCCACATTTATCGCAAGCGAGCATTAATTCAACATCACTTTTTAATCCAGATTTATTAATTTGGAAAAAATGATTAGGAATTTCATCCACAAAAGAAGATTCATTACCTAATTCTGTTATCAAAAACAATTGGTCTTTTGCTCTTGTTATGGCAACGTAAAACAAGCGTCTTTCTTCTTCAAGTAAAATGTCGTACTTTACATCTTTAACAACCCTAAAAATAGCATCATCTAACCATATATCGGGAAAGCCACCATTTCCTTCTTTCAAACCAATAATGAATACTGCTTTTGCTTCCAATCCTTTAGAAGCATGTATCGTTTTGGATGACACAAATAGTTTGTTGTCTTTCAATGCACTAAAATAGTGACTATACATTTTTGATCGTCTATATAAAACTAGTATATCGTCTTTACCCAATCCACTGCTATAGAGTTTCCTTACTTCTTCAACTAAAAAATCTACACCATCAATATCTAAACTTTTTGCTCTATAAATTTGAATTTTGCTTGGTGTTTGTTTAAAAGCTTTTATGTCTTTGCTTATCTGATTTTTGTTATGTTTTATTACTTCATTACTTGCACCAACAATGGTTTGCGTACTTCTGTAATTCATATCCAGTTTATAAACTTCACAATTTTTGTAATGCTTTTCAAAATTTACGATATAATCAACATCCGAACCTCTAAAGCCATAAATACTTTGCCAATCGTCTCCTACACAAAACAATTGATTTTCAGGTTTAAGTAATAAGTCCAGTAATTTAACTTGCAAACCATTGACATCTTGAAATTCATCTACCATTAAATAGTTGTATTTGTTTTGATAGAAACTTCTAACATCAGGGTTTTCAATAAGAAGCTTAACAGTTAAGATGATTAGATCGTCAAAATCAACGTAGGATTTATTGGTGCAATAACTTTTATAAGATTCAATTAATGGAATGGCAAGCTCATAAAAAACTCTAATTCTTTCATGTTCGCTAATGGATGATTTATCAAATAAACTGATAGGATTAATGTCTTCACCTTTAATCATAGACTGAAGTCGCATCACCGTTTTTAAAAACTCATCCACTTTATTATGATAGCTTTTAAATTCTTCTTCATAATTCAAAGAAATTTCTTCCGTAATTTCTTCCGTAATTTTACCCTTTATAATTCTTTCCATTGCCAAATTAAACAACATAGAATTATTCATGATGGATTCGTAAGTAATAACACAATTTTTGCCACTTTTTATAAACTGTTTTTCTTTATTTTCCATAGAGTAACTCTTATCTGTTACATGTTCCAAATAAAGATTGGCTTGCGGAATAAAGAAATCAGGTTTAAAATTAAAATCTTTAAAATTGGTTACTTTTTCATATACATATTTAATGTTATGGCGATACAACCAATCGGCAATATCGCGTTCTGATTTTGATTTTACTGTTTCTCCTTTTAGTGTTGTATACGTTCGTTGACCTTCATTGGCGTAGGATTTCATTTCTTTGTCTAAAGAAACTTTATCAACGTAATAATCTAAAATATATCTTTTTAGTTTTAAAAAATAGCCTCTATTCTTACAAGCAAGAATTAACATTTTACCAATTATATCTTTTGGTTTTTCACTTGATAAGATATCCATTCCTTTTAACTCAACACCAACTTCTTCAACATCATTATCTGTAATTAATTTGAATTTGTTGTCAAAAACCGGATTACCATTATCGCGGAGTATTTTATAGCATAAAGAGTGAAATGTTCTGATGGTTAAATTTGAAATCCACGGTTGCTCTTGAATTCTTTTCCTTCTCTCAACATCTTTTTGTAAAGCGGTTGTAGTTTTATTTTGAATAAAAGCTTCATAAGTATTTGTGGTTTCACTAGAAACAATTAAACGGTCAATCATTTCATTAGCAGCATTTTTTGTAAAAGTAATGGCTAATATGGAAGATGGTTTTACGTTTTTTTCAAAAATTAAATAAAGTAATTTTGAAATAACAGTTTTGGTTTTACCTGAACCTGCACCTGCAAGCACTAAGACTCTTTTGGCTTCCGAAAGTATGGATGCCTTTTGTTTATCGTTTAAACCCCTAAGTATGGTGTTATTGTATTCTAACATAATGATTTATTTTCTCCCAAAATCAGCAGGATTTTCACCCCATGCTTTGGTCTCCCATTTTAATAATTCGTTATCAAAAGTATTGTTTTCCAACCATTTTTCCGCTCTTTCTAGCATTTCAAACAATTTTTTATTCTTTTCACTGGGTAAATGATTGGTTCTTGCCTTTTTATCTCTTACCCAACCTAGGGCAATGGTGCTGTCAGAATAAATCGGTACTTTCCAATGCCATTGTTTACATAAAGCCAAAGCATGAACAAGGGCTAAAAACTCTACGATGTTATTGGTACCATCTTCTAATGGACCTATATGGAACAAAACTTCATAGGTTTTTAGATACACTCCCTGATATTCCACCATACCTGTTGCGGTATTCCATGCTCCATCTACTGCAATGGCTTCAGTAATTGGGACACCTAAATGATATAGATTTTTTTTTACTATTTTATTGGCTAAACTTTTTTTGCCAATATAATAGGAACTATCATTGGCAAATGCAGTTGTAGCTTCTTCTTTGGTGTTGAATGATTTGTAAATTGCCGAAGGGAAACCATCTATTTGTTGCTTGCACAATTCCCATGAGTCAAACACTCCTGTTTCTCTACCATACCAAACTACGTAATATTTAGGTTTTTTAGCCATTTAAAAAAAACAAACACTTTATACTTCACTTTGAATAACTAGGTTTATTTTAAAAAATCTCGTAAGCAACAAACCTATTTAGATCATAATATTAACTTATATCATTAATTTACAGTTATATTTTTTAAAAATAATAACTCCTCGTTATTTTAACTTATCAGTATCTATAAGGAAATTTACCTTATTCTTGCATTTTCCGTTTAATGCAAATACTTTTTCAATAGTTCTAATGTGTCCCGTCCATTCTTCTTTACTGGTAGGTTTAACCACATCAGGTGCATTACAAAAATAGATAAATATGACATAGGCATTTAATTCGTTTAATTCTTTCAGGTAGTATAAATGTGCAAGCCTATTTGCATATTGATAAAATGGCTTTTGCCAATAAGCAGATTGATTATTTGAATAGAAATTCTTTGCTTCTTCAATTGATTTCTCAATTAAGTTTATTGATTTTATTGCTTTTGCACCTGAACCATAATCAACGGCTTCTTCAATATGGGCTTTTGCCTCAATTAAAAAGTATTTATTAGTATTGGTTTTACCTATACCATCCCATCTAGGACCACCAGAAGGCCAAAACTCTTTTAATGGAATTTTTAATTTATTCTTATCAATTTTTAATTTTTCTAAAAACTCCTCGTCGTAGTATTCAGCATTGTCATCATTTGAAATCGGTGATAACCACTCAATAATATCTTTTTTAGAAATTATTTTATTTTCAAGTAAATACTCATTCAATAAATTTGAATGTTCATTTATAAGTTTTCTCAACCAGAATTCACTTCTAGTTGTATTTAAAGGTCTTGATCGTCGAGCCATAATACATGTATTTAAATTGAATAATTAAAGTTGAACCTTTTTTTTTTAGCCATTACAACGAAAAATAATACTCCTTTATCTTTTGTGCCATCAGCTTTCTTCGCAATATTAGAAACTCCTGATAATCCTCTAAATTCATGTTCATGATTTCAGTTGGAACACAATTTGCTTTCAAATTAGCTACTAATTCCTCGTGAGAAGATAAACCACTCACTAATTTGTTTTCAGCAGCAATCTGATTAGTAATCAATTCAAAATAATCTTTAGGTGGTTTATTACCCACTTTAATATTGATTTCCGATTGCATATAAACATAGTTCGCTATTTGATTGTACTTACTTCTATCTAACCCATTCTTTTTCAAAAAATCTCTTGGGAATAAGTGGTGAATATCCCCTCGCAAGGAAATTAAATCACTAACCATTACATCTTTAGATAAGAACCCTCTATCATTAGCCTTGACCTGTGAAGCTAAAAACACATTGAAATACGGACTGCTGGCTACCGAAGTGTCGAGACTTTGAGGTAGTGAAGCATTCCAAAAAGCTTCGGATAATTCACCTTCTTCTTTTTCTTTTAAATACTCATCAAACGGACGGTTGTGTATTTGTTTGATGTCAAAATCAAATACTGATTCCGGCGAACCTGAATATCTTCCGGTTAATACCGAAAAAACAAACCAACGCTTTACATAGCTTTCAATAGAAACAGAATTGACATTTAATTCTCTTAATTTTAAATAAAGTATATACGCAAAGTTCAAAGCATTTTGAGAACGTATTAATTTAGGCGATATAAAACCTGCAGATTTAATAATCATCAAAAAACGTTTAAAATGCGTTTCATTCATAAAATTAAAAACACCCTGTTTTAATTTTTCAAAGGATTGTTCTGCGATGGCATCTTCAAACGAACGGGTTTCAAAATTTCTACCGGATAGCAAACTAACTAAGTCTGATAAACGACCTCTATTAAATTGCGATGTAAAAGCAACACGGATTAAGTCCGTGTATTCCGGGTCATATAAATCTTCATTTTCCGATTTTAACCATTTCATTTTTGCAAAAAAGTCGGTTTTCGCAAAATCAGGATCATTATCCACAATGTGTTTGTAGAACTCCGGTGAAATTGCCAAATGACAAAAATAATCAATGGCTTTTCTTAATACATTGCCTTGGTATTCTGTATTGGAAGCAATTTTACTCATTGCAAAATCAGCCTGACTTAAAACCACTCCTTTTGAATTGATTCGAATAAATATTTCGGTAACGGTTTCTATATCCAAATCGTGGGATAATTCGATAATTCCAATTTGCTTTTTCGGAATATTAATCAAATTGGTAAAAGCACGTTCCACTAAATCTTCATCAACTTCAGGATTAACCGCTAAATAATTACGAACCAATTTTAAAATACTGATTTCACCACTAACAGCTTCTGCTATATTTGGAATCCAACTACTGTCTTTTAATATAGCAGGGTTTTGTACTTCAAATTTTTCAAGAATAGGGTTAAAGGCGATTTTTATTTTGACGCGTTGATAGGTTTTATCCACAACATATTCACCCAATAAGGCAGCTGTTAAAGCAGTTACCCGTTGCTGCCCATCAATCAATATTTTTTTACCTTCACTCATGCTACCATCTTTCAAACGCACATTCGGATTTCGCCAGGCAATGACATAACCCACCGGAAATCCTTGATACAAACTATCCATTAAGTCCCTCACTTTGGAACTGTCCCAAACAAACGGACGTTGAATTTCGGGAATAGCAATCTCGCCAGACTTTACCCAAGTTAATAGCGTTTCGATGAGGTGTTGGTTTACGGAGTATTTTTGCATGGTAATTGAAATTATTTCTTTTTGAGTCGTTTTTTCAAATTTTCTATTTGTTCATTGATAATGTCATCATGAAATTCATCATTATCATCAAGTTCAGATAAAATATCTGATAATTTTATTTTTATGATTGGTTCATCAATTAAAGAAATGATGCCTTTGTGAAACTTAAAGTCTTCTTTATTTACATTATATCTTTCAGAAGTTTCTTTTTTTTCAAATTCTCTTTTTTTCAATAATTCCGTGTTTAGCCAATTAATAGTTTCATCAATTTTATCTTTTGCGAAATCTCCTATAAATCCATCAGTCATAAAAAAACTATCAGTTAGTAATTCATGAATGTTTGCACCAAACGTTTTTTTAAGATTTTCTTTCTTTTGAATGGCTTTGCCATCAATAACTTCTAAAAACATAATATTATTGCTTGGAATATCTGAAAGAATGAAAGGTGAATGTGTAACAAAACATATATTTATTGATTTAATTTTCTTTAATTCAATTCTACTTATACTATCTAAAAAATATTTAATAAAAGATTTTTGCATTTGCGGATGAAAGTATAGTTCTACTTCTTCAAAAATGATATTTATATTTTCATATTTAATTTTATTCCCAGTTACTGAGTCTAAATTATATAGATGGTAAAGTAAAGAACTTACCATATAAATTTGTTGTTTCTCTCCAGAACTCAGCGAACTAAATTTAATGATTTTATCTAATTCTTCGATAGGTTTAAGAACTATTTCAATATCAAAAATAGGAGGAGGTATTAATTCTAAAATTGACTGATTTCTTTTTTTTCTTTTTTGAATATTTTTTGAAAGTTCTTCGACGTTTAACTCAATTTCTTCATTACTTAAATTTATGAAATCATTTTTCAAGTAATTTAACGTTTGCTTTAATTTAAAAGTAATATGACTATCGTCTTCTTTTATTTGTTTAATAAACTCTTTAAAAAGACTAGTGTCGAATTTATAATGTTTAGGAAGTAAATATTGTTTATAATCGTCATATTTTTTGCAAATAGAAACAAGTTTATAAACAATATATTGCCTAGCTAAATCGTATTTTATTTTTTTTGATAAACCTAGTTTAATATTTGAAATACCATGTAATTCAAACATTAAAGTATTTACCAAATCATCTTTTTCTTTAATCGTAAAAGCACCTAATTTAAAAAATCTTTCAACATCTTCACCTTTACTATCTTTGATCCAATATGAAACTTTTTCTTTTTTTGGTTTAAGTTTTAAAATTAATGTATCAGCTTTTAAATTGTCACCAAATTTTCTAAAATCAATTTTACCTTTTTGCGTAGGTCTTAGAATGTTTGCTAATAAGCGTTGTTTAACTAAATCATTTTCTCTATTTATATCAAAATTACCCTCAGTTCTCATTGGATTTAAAACTAAAGGTGTTTGATAAGAATCATTTTTGTGAAATAATTCCTTTAGCCAATTTACAAACACTCCATTTTTTATAAACCCAAATTCAAAACTATTGTAAGCATAATGAGAATAATTAACGGCTTCAGTATAAAATAATTTACTCAAATCAAACTTTGATTCTTCAGATTTTTCATTTACTAACCCGTTTGTATTGAAACTAAAAACCTCAAAGTTTGATTCATTTACTATTACTTTGTAAAATTTATCCGTTTTATAATAAAATTCAACATGAATACCATCAACTATCTTTAAATCGGCTGTAATAGTTTTTTTTGGTATACCGGATTCAAATTTAAAATTATAAGCAATGTTATTAATAGCTCTAAATAGCAATTCAATAATTGAGCTTTTTCCAGAACCATTTTTACCAACAATTGCACAAATATTAATATTTACATCATTTTTAATTTCATTGTCATTAAATATTCCATCAACAATCTCCTTCTTAATTTTAATTTCTTCTCTACCATCATTATTTATAATAATTTCATAATCAGAATAGAAATAATATAATTTTTCTTTTTCTAAAACTTTAGTAAAGTTAGAATCACATTCTTCAAGTGCTTTTAAAGCAATAATCTTAAAATTACTTTTCATTTTTTGTAATTATTCCTAATTCAATTAATATGTCTTTTTTCATTTTGCTCAAAGGTCTTTTTTCAAACTTAGCCTCTTCTATGTATACTCCAAAAGCCAATCTATAAACTTCATCTTGAGAAATAATTCCTTTATATAATGTAGATAATTTTTGTAAATAACTGTCAGAATAAACATCTCTTATACGTCTTAATTCTTTAATTTCTTCTTCATGAGTTTCATATATTTCTTTAATCTTAAATGCTTCAATTGTATTCTTTCCTTTGCTACTGAGAGTATTCATTTTAAAACCGTAAGTATTTAATGATTTATTATAGTAACTAAATTTGATATCATTATTTATGGTTTTTTCATCATCGATATAAGGATGTAAATACTCATTAAGATTCAAATTTGTAGCACCTTTTAAAGAGCTATTACAAATATGACAGCTAGGAATTAAATTATAAAATGATAGAGCTAAAAGAGGGTATTTGCTTTTTGGAAACCAATGGTCAAACTCTGGTCTAGTTAATTTATCAGGGGTAAAAACTGTTTTAGTATACATTCTGTTGCAATAAACGCAAGTATTAATATCCAAGTTTTTAGCTAAATTGTAAGTAGAATATTTTGTTGTTTTTTTTGAGAAAGAAGTTTCATAATTGAAAATGGTTTCAATTAATAAATGTAAAGTTCTGTATTTTGTAACATTACATTTTTCAGCTCTAGATTTTGGTTCTTTATCAATATTTAATCTAAAATCATTATATCCATTGAATGTATAATTAGTAATACTACTATAAAATTGATTATTTAAACCTTGAATCTCATCTGGATTTCCTTGTAAAAAAATCATTAAATTCCCATCTGATAAAAAGTTTCTAATGTCACTATTTGTGCAGCGACTAACTCTTCTTTTCAAAATTGAAAATAAACCATTTATATGAAAGTTTAATGCAGATTTAATTTTTGCATCATTAGAATTAATATAAATCATAACATTCTTTTTTTATTTTGTAGATATTCTATCTCTTTATCAATTAATTCTTCTTGTAATTTTTTAACTCCTTTTAATTCTTCTAGCATCTCCGCTAATTTTAATCTTATTACATGTTCATCAATGATTGATATGATTTTTTTATGATGTTGGTATTCTTTCTCATCGGTTACATAATTATTTTGAGATTTTTCTTTTTTTATTATCTCCGTATTAATCCAATTAATGGTTTTTTCAATTTTATCTTTAGCAAACTCTCCAATTAAACCATCTTCAATAAAGAAACTATCAGATAGTAAATCTGTTATATTTGCACCAAATGTTTTATTAGGTCTTTCGTTGCTATCAAAATTTAATACTTCTGATTTATAGTTTTGTTTTCTGAGGTAAACAATATTATTATTTGGAATATCTGATAAAGTTAAAGGGTCGTGAGTTGTAATTATTATTTGTATGGTTTTACTATTAAATATTTTTGGAATAATATTACATAAAAATTTTATATATTTTTTTTTCCAATATGGGTGAAAACCTAAATCAGACTCATCTAATAAAAATGTATAATTTTTATGATCTATTACTTTCTCATAAGCTTGTGAATCCAATTTGTTTTTTATGCGATAATTTGCATTGTTCAAGGAAGAAAATAATTCATAAAACGACATTTCACCTGTACTTAAATTTTTATCTGGGTAAAATGTAATGAATATTTTTTCATCATATGTAAAGATGTCTTTAAATGAAATTAAAAATGCTTGATAGGATTCAATAATTTTTTTTGCATTATCAAAATTTACAGTTAGAATAGTCCAATTATCAATTTTACTATCTAAATCGACTAGTGGCAATATCGTATTTACTAAGTTTTCAATATCTTTTACAGGCAAAAAATATTTTTTACTTCTCAATTTTAAGTATGCATTGTTAATGAACCAAAAAAAAGCTTCTTTAGTAGATTCAATTTTATTAAATTCTGGGTCAGTAGGAAAGTTATTACCATTTATAAAGCCTTCTTCCAAAAATTTATTTCCGGTTCGTTCTAGAATAGAATGAATTTTTAAAATTATAGTTTCTAATATAGTTAATCTTAATCGTAATTTTTGACTTGCAATTTTATAACTATTATTTTTTTTTAAATCTTCATTATTTTTTATTTTAAATTTTTTTTGCAACTCTATTTCAGTCTTTTTCCATTCCTTTTCTTTTAACTTAATTAAAGCTTCAAAATAAGGAATAAAGTTTCTTGATGTATTCCAATCATCTTCTTTAATTCTTAAAAATTTTATTTTAACTTTATCAAAAGTTGAGATTTTCAAATCATTAAAACTTTTTTTAAAGTTTTCGTTTTCTAAAAAAATTAAAATTCTTCTCAATCTTTCTGATGTATGATATTCCCAATGACCGTTAAAATCCATAGTTGCAGAACCTGAATCTTTTGTCATTTGAGAAAGTTTGGATAAGTTAAATACATTTGATTGGTCTTGTCCTTCATTATTTTCAGTTAAATAAGGTGTGTGAAAAAGAAATTGACCTACATCTTTTGACCAAAGTATTCTAGATGCCTTTCCAATTTCAATAACTAGTTCACATCCTGTTTTTATATACTCTAAAATTTTTGATTTTCCTGTTCCATTAGCACCCACAATTGCTGAAATTAGAATGATATTATTATTCCAAAAATCGTTAATGAAATTTTTATTTTTTTCTTTTTTCAATATGACAGTTCTACCCCGTATTTCACCAACATCATATAAGTATTCTCCACCTAAATTTATAGTTTGACCTTTATGGTTCTCACCAAACACATAAGGTAAAGAATCTTCATAAATATAAATAGCAGCAATTCTCATATCTTTTAACTTAATAGAATAAATTTTATCGTCAATATCACAAATCCTCCAATATTTGTTCCATAGAAATCAATCTAGTACTCAATAGCTTTAAATCATTTGAAGTGGATTTGTTACCAAAAATTTTTTCTAATTGATTTATCATTTCAGGAATTTCTTTATCCTTTTCAACAATAATAAAACGAATATCTTTAGGTTCGAAATTTAGTTTTATGTGTTTTGCTAGTTTTATATTTAAAGCTCTTCGTTTTATTGGGTCAATATATAAGTCTTTAATATAACTATCTTTTATACCAACACTTGAAAGAAAATCTCTTGTAGGAGTGAATCTCCACTCTCTTTCATCATAAAACTTAACATTACTTTTAAGATAATTTCCATTTCTATAGAATTTACCTTCGTAGGGTTTTATATATCTAATAAAATTGCTGAGGTTATTATAAACACCACTGATTTTCTTTCCAAATTCTCTGTCTCTCTCATCATAATGTTCAATGAGTTTTTCAGTGCTTTTATTTAATTTTACGTTTTGTATTTTTTCTAGCTCTATATCAAAAAACCGTTCAATATTTTCGAATACATAATTCAGTATTTCTGTTGTTTCTGAATTAGGATAGGAGTAAATAACAGGACTTACTTTATTTTTCATACCCCATTCTTTTGTTAAACCAATAGCATATCTTCCGTATGTTTTTGTGTGATTCTTAACATGTGATAACGGTATATCACAAAAACAAGCCATTGGAAAAACAATTTCGGCTTTATTGTTGATCAAATTTTGATAATTCTCCAAGCTGTATCTTACATATAATCCATTTTTTAAAATACTGATTAGATATTTTTTTTCGTTAGTAAAATGAAATAAAGTATTTGAACTTAAATTTACTTCCATTAGGGTATTTATTTAATTTCTATTTCTTCCAAAATCCTGTCAAACTATAACCAATACCAAAACCCCACCATGGTTTGCCATCATAGTTCCAATCATTAGAGTCTCTGCCAACTCCAATATCCCAACCATAGAAAACACCGAACTGAAAGTTATATACATTTTTAATCAATCCTAAGCCAGTAGAGACTGTTCCTATGTTTTGGGTGTCTTCAGTTGTAATAGGTGTATCTCCAATCGTTGTGTTGTTTTTGTTTAATGAAGTTGTACCTATACTAAAAAATGGACCAATTGTAGCCGACCAAAAACTCACGTTATCTTTGAATCCAACTCCTCTTTGGTAATTTACTTTTTGCTTTCCAACTGTCCACCCAGCAAAAATTCCAGCATTGAAATCAGCAGAAAAATCTTCCTTTACCTTGATATCATTTTTTTCTTGTCCAGGTCTGTATTTTATTGGTATTGTAATTGCCCCCAAAACTACTGAGGTATATTTTACTGCTATTGTTTTACGATTAGCTAACTGAAATGTATAATCTACTTTTCTGTCATATGTATTTACTAAGTAATAATCTACTGTAGTTGCATCGCTTTTAAAAACCTTAATTATTGTATCGCTGTGTTTCGTAAAATCTTCATTATCTAATTTTATATATTTTTTCAATAAGAAATTTTTATCAGTTTCAAGTTTAGCTTTTATTTTCTTTTCTTTTAGTACTCCTTCACAATCGTAACTTCTAATAATATATTCAATTTCCGTATTCTTTAAAAGCTTATTTGTTGGATTTAGCCAATAATTAACATGGATGATCGAATTATCTTTTTCATCTACATAAATATTTGCTTTTCCATCTTTAATTGATTTTACTTTTACTTTAATTTCTTTGTCAACGTCAGTAGTTTCTCCATCAGTAGAAATTACATCTTCTTTGATTATAGTTTTAGTTGTTGTTTTACCATCTACAGTATGTTTATATTCTGTTTCACTAACAACCTTGTCACCTTTGTTTACAGGTTGTGAACATGGAACAGTTACTTTTTTAGTGAGTATTATATTGTCAGGTAGTTTAACATTTTTTAAAGTTTCATACGTCTGTCCATAACTGCAATAACTAATTACAATTAACAAAAGTGTAATACAATTTTTCATACTATATAAATTTATTAGTTACTTGTAATTAGTGATTTAATCACTCAAACCTCACCCTCGGCAGCCCCTCAACAACCTCATCCGTCTGCACACTCACATTAATCCTACTCAACAACAAATCATAAATATAATTTGGGAGGTCAGAGAAACTCTCCGCCCTGAACACTACCTAAAATACTTAAGTAGAAGTCTTATTCCACCTTAAATGGACTAGCTCCACTCCATAATATTTCAATTTCTGGAACTTCTTGTATTACTTTGAAACTAATATTATTTTTATTAGCGATATCTTTTCCATGAAAATAGTATGTTCTCAAAAAAGAATTACTTTCATGAGATACTTCAACTTCTAAAGTATCATCTTTTCCAACCTTCGATATTTCTACCCGATAATTTACAGAGGTTGATTTTCTTGTAGATGGTCTAATTTTTCTTGTTCTTACGATTACTGCCATAATATAGATATTTTACTTTAGGATGTTTTATATAAGTATTGCTGAAACCCAATAAAAACATCTCTAATACTTTTTATTTCTCCAAGTTCTTTTTTGGCATCGGCAATGGCTTTGTATTTTAAAACTAATAAAGGCGACAATTTTAAATCATCCAATTCATTAACACCTTCTTTTACGTATTGTTCTAATACAAAGTTTAAAAACTCTTGTTGTTTAGCATTGTAATCTCCTAACTGTACTTTTGCTCTAGTAGCTCTTTCAAATCTAGGTACTAAGTCTTTGCTATACGCGATATAATTTAGCACATCAAATAAGTCACTATCTTCTCCATGAATTAACAGTCGTAAATCTTCCAATTGTTCATTGGTATAGCCTTTTTCACTTAATTCAGTGAGTAATTTTTTTCTAGTGCTTGGCAAACTCCACAGTTTACGCAATTCTTCTTCATTAGCGAAGAAACTAGGCAAATCGCCAAACAATTGTTGTATGAATTCAATAGATGAAATAGGAGTACCGGTTGGACTCCAAAAAGAAGTTTTTACCGTAGAATCTATTTCTCTTTCTTTATTGTCAGATAGTTTAACTCGTATTATTTTGCTTTCAGGAATATCGCAAACACAAGGAATATTATGGCATTCGTCACATTCTTTTTCTTCCTCTTTTTCGCAAACACAGGGTTTAACTTGACACACTTTGCAAACTCTTGGTGTTCCACCGCCTGTTGGTGGTTCTGGCTCCAATGGTTCTCCATCCCAAGCGGGGTCTTTAAAATGTTCGTGTGCATGCACAAAATCAAACAGCGTAAAATAATCTTTACCATCAAATAATCTCGTACCTCGACCTACAATCTGTTTAAATTCAACCATTGAATCCACAGGACGCAACAAAACGATATTTCTAATTTCAGGTGCATCTACACCAGTGCTTAATTTTTGTGAAGTCGTTAATACCGTTGGAATGCTCTTTTCATTATCCTGAAAATCTCTTAAATGTTGTTCACCCATTTTTCCATCATCAGCCGTTACACGATGACAGTAATTAATGTTTCTGCTTGTCGAAAACTGATTAATTAAATCACGAATTAATGCCGCATGTTTTTGCGTAGCACAAAAAACCAACGTCTTTTGATTTTGATTAATCAACTCCAAGAATTTCTTAACACGGTATTCTTCTATTTGTTGAATGATGATTTTTCTACCATAATCACGATAGGTAAAAGTGTCACCCACTTTGGCTTCACCCTCTATAATAATATCATCTGCTGTAACGGTATATTCATCATAATTGGTTTGGATCTCTTTTACTTTAAATGGCGTAAGGAATCCATCATTAATACCATCTTTTAAAGCATAGGTATAGATGGGATCACCAAAATATTTATACGTATCTGCATTCACATCACGTTTTGGCGTTGCCGTTAAACCCAATTGCACCGCAGGAGAAAAATACTCCATAATAGCTCGCCACGAACTTTCGTCATTGGCTCCACCGCGGTGACATTCGTCAATAATAATTAAATCAAAGAAATCAGCTGGATATTGCCCGAAATTAAATTCAGAACTACCATATACTTCCATCGGTTCAGCGGCAATCATATAATCACGGTCATTTTCTTCTTCTACGGTATCTTCCTTTTGTTTGCTAGTCATAAAGGTTTGAAATATGGTAAAGAAGATACTTCCATTGGTAGGAACTTGTCCTTTCTTTTTTATTTCTTTTGGACTGATGCGTACTTTGATGTTTTCATCAATTACATCAAAGGCATTGAAAGCATTAAAAGCTTGGTCGGCTAATATGTTTCTATCGGCTAAAAATAATATTCTTGGACTTCTACTGGCATCACGTTTTAAATTCCATTTGGCATGAAATAGTTTCCAAGCAATCTGAAAAGCAATGGCTGTTTTTCCTGTTCCTGTGGCTAAGGTGAGCAACATTCGGTTTTTCTTTTCAGCGATGCCTTCTAACACTTTGGCAATGGCATTTTGTTGGTAATACCTTGGTTGCCATGTGCCACCTCGGTCTTCAAATTGAACAGCGAACAAACGTTCCTTCCAATTGGCGATTTCTATTTTATACTCCTCTTTTGGAGTAGGGTAGGTCATTTCCCAAAGCTCGTCGGGGGTTGGGTATTTTGGAACTTCGCCTTCTGCGGCTTCGTCCATATCTATCTCGTAGATTTGTAACCCATTGGTAGCATAGCTGTAGCGAATGTTTAAACGCTCGGCATAATCTTTGGCTTGACCGACACCAGCAGTATAATAATCATCTCTTTTTTTGGCTTCTACAATACCAATTCTTCTGTTTTTATATTCTAAAACGTAGTCTGCAAAAAGGGGTGTGGCTCTCCGGCCTTGCCCAATTAAGCGACCTTTGGTTATGGGAAACTCCAAACGCAAACGACTGCCTTCCACAATGCCCCAACCTGCAGCTTGCAAAGCGGGTGTAATTAAATCGTGTTTGGTTTGTGCTTCGTTCATTAACAATGTTTTAATTTATAAATATAAACTTATTTCCTTCAATTTTCATAATGCCTGCAACACAAAAGATGTTTCCAACAATACGAACATAACAACTTGTGCTTTTTAATTTATCTTCAAATTTTTCTTTAAAAACAGAGTTGTCATAATACCCTTTTCTTTTAGAAGAAATAAAAATAGTTTCAAGCATTGTCCATGGAATAGAAACAGCTTGGTTTTGTCCTTTACCTATTGAGAAACCTTTATCATTTGCGGCTCTAACATTTCTAAATATTGATTTTTTATCAATTGAATCGTTATTTACTTTTAGAGAGGTTTCTATTTTTTTTCTAGCTTCTGTCCAAGTCATACCTCCACTTCTTTATTTGTCAACTCTCCTGCAAACGCTTTTTGGAGTATCGATTTTTTTAGGTCTTCTAAATCTTTTAATTTTATTCCATAGTTATTAATCAAAGAATTGGTATTTTCTGATAAATTCTTAATTTGAGTACTAATTGTTTTTTGACCTTTTATTGAGGTAATAGGTACAATCATTCTTTTTAAATCTTCAATGGACAAATTAGGTTGCATTAGAGTATTTACATTGTCTAGAACATAATTATACACAATATTTGAACTGAAATAATAATATAAATAATCACTATCCACTTTTTCAACATTAGGTACTATAGCTGCAACTCGTTGATTTAATAAAGCATGATGATAACTTTTAGGAACTCGAGCAACTTTTAGTCCTCCAGAAATAATAGTACGTGTTAAAGCTAAAACTAAATCTCCTTCATGAACTTTAACTTTTGAATAATCATTGGCAAATGAAGATGGTAAATTATTTGAAATATCCTCAACAAATTCCATAATTCCAACGTTTGTAATTTTAATAGACTTAATTTCGTTATCATCCGAAAAATCGTTACTCTTGAAACTATAACCGTTTATAATATTAGATATTTCCTCAAGTTTCTTCTCCTCCCGACCATCACCTTTCTGACTAAAAATATCATTCAATTTAGATTGAAACAACTCTTTTGCGTTTGCTATGTTTTTTTCAATATTGGTTTTGGCTTGGTCTATGGCTTCAAAGGCTTGGTCTAGAATTGCTACGATTTGTTTTTGTTCTTGTAGTGGTGGGATTGGGATTTGAAAACTTTTCATCTGTTCTAATGATAAATTTTGCTGAGCAACACCTCCTTTAAACTTTTCAATTTGCTCTAAAGCATATCCAGAAGTTAAAGCTAAAAATATATATTCTATTAATACATTTTCATCAACTTTAAGTCTTATAATTGATAGTGCTTGATTTGTATTTGCAGGTAATATATCTTTAGATACAATTGCAGTTCTACCAAGTGCACCAGCTATTGAAAATAAAATATCACCTTCTTTAAGTTGAGACCTTTTCAATGCTTCGTTTGCTTTGCTAGAAATATGAGCGAATTTATTAACTATGAAATTACCATTAGATGTAATAGATTCTATTTTTACAAAATTGACACCTTCATCTTCAAAATTAAATCCAACCGAGGTAGGTGTAGTTCCTTTAGTAATTACTTCTGTTAAATCACCTAACTTTTTATATTCCCAACCTTCTTTCATATTAGCTCTTTAATAGAATTCAAAATAGATTTGGTTTCTTTGTCAAGATATACCATTTCGTCTAGTATTTCCTCTGGGCTTCTTAAAGCAGCCTCTTCAGGAGTGTTTGGGTTTTTAACGCTTAGGTCAAAAGTAGTTTCGTCAATATCGGCAACTTTTATATTCCACGATTGTTCGGTTTCAGGCTTTGTTTTTTGTAATGCTACAAAAGTTTCCATATCCTTATCATTCAACGGATTGGTTTTGCCCATGTTGCGTCCCGGGTTCAGCTGATAATACCAAATTTTTTTCGTTGGTTCTCCTTTTTGAAAAAACAAAACTACCGTTTTAACGCCTGCACCGGTAAACGTTCCACCTGGTAAATCTAAAATAGTGTGTAAATTAGAACCTTCCAGTAACAATTTACGCAACGCTACCGAGGCATTATCGGTATTGCTCAACACGGTGTTTTTGATAACAATAGCCGCACGACCACCGGTTTTTAAACTCTTTATAAAATGTTGCATAAACAAGAAAGCGGTTTCTCCTGTTTTAATGTCAAAGTTTTGTTGTACTTCCGGTCGTTCTTTTCCTCCAAAGGGTGGGTTAGCCAAAATCACATGGTACCGGTTTTTTTCTTGTATGTCGCGAATGTTTTCGCCTAGTGTATTGGTGTGTATGATGTTGGGTGCTTCAATGCCGTGTAAAATCATGTTCATAATCCCAATCACATACGCCAAGTTCTTTTTCTCTTTTCCATACAGCGTATTTTCTTGTAATATTTTTAAATTATCAGTCGTTTTTTCCATCCGTTGGTACAAGTACTCATAGGCTTCTACCAAGAAACCACAGGAACCCGCTGCACCATCGTATATTTTCTCTCCAATTTGTGGGTCAACCACTTGTATCATCGCACGAATTAAAGGTCTTGGGGTATAATATTGTCCGCCATTTCGTCCTGCATTTCCCATGTTTTTAATCTTGGTTTCATACAAGTGGCTCAACTCATGCTTATCGGTTGAAGCACGAAAAGGAAGACTGTCGGCATATTCTAAAATCTCACGTAAGTTATAACCCGATTGAATTTTGTTTTTCAATTCCGAGAAGATTTCCCCAATTTTATATTCAATCGTATTGGCTGATTCCGCTTCTTGCTTAAATTTAGCTAAATACGGGAATAGTTTTCCATCTACGAACTGCACCAAGTCGGGTCCAGTCATTGCTTTGTGATGGTCGAGTTTTCCATTTTCATCTTTTGGCATTGCCCAGTTGGGCCATCGGTATTCTTCGTCTAATATATAAGTATATTCCTCTCCCTTTAATTCGGCTTGGTCGGCTTTGTCTTGTTCTAATTCATCTAAGTAACGCAAGAACATCACCCAAGAGGTTTGTCCAATGTAATCTAATTCACTATCTGCCCCTGAATCTTTGTAAAGCAGGTCGTCTATATTTTTGAATGTTTGTTCGAACATGTATGCTTTTATGTTATATTAATTTTGTTTCCTCAAACCTACCAAATTTTCCTCGTTTTAACAATTAATTCTTACAGTAATTAAAAACCTTACAAAAGCGATTTATTTACAAAGCTAGTAACCAAAAAGGATACTATTTTACGGATTCCCGCATTCCACTAAAATAAATTCAAAGGAGTTCCTCCCACCGGCAAGCAGGAAGTTGTTTTTGGAGTAGCTAATATAATAAAAAAAGGTAATGAGTAATGGGAGATAGGTAAAAGTGTTACTCCAAGAAAAAACCACCAAAAATAACCCCAAAGTCCCCATCGTCTCAATGGTCCCCATCGTCCCCAATGCAAAAACAATTCCCCACCTAATACCCATCCGCCACCAACAACGATATCGGTCGATGGTCACTCGTCTTAAACTTAGCAGGTTGGCTGGCGTTAGTCTTGGCATGCACCGTATGCTCAACAAAACCTGATCTGGCTTTGACTTTTGGTCCGCTTGAATCACGATTTACAAATTCTTGCGTAAACAAAATATGGTCAATCAATTGCCTACGGGTCACATCAACCGGTAAATCAGGTAGATTGTACGTTTGCACGTGCTCAAGTGCCCATCGTTCAATACGGTCATTAAACTCCGTAGACCATCGCAAATGCTCCTCATAATCAAAAAGAGCATGATTCAAAAAACGTTTCGCAAAAAATATATCACCTTGAATGTTGGAAATCAAATCAAAAAACAAAAATTGACGTTCAAAGAATTCACGTCCGGGTCCGTCATTCAAATCACCACAAACAATAATCCTGGGGTTGGCTTCCTGTTCAAAACGCTGGTTGATATACATCCGCACATCATAAGTCTCAGTAGCTAATTTTACTCTTGCCTTCAAAGCTTCAGCCACATAATTTTCGGTCAAATTTTTATCAGCATCAAACGGATTCACTTGATTGATTTTGCTTTTTAAATGTACCCCAATAATTTCCACTTCATAGCCGTTTAAATCCAAAACCAAGGTCTGAGGGTGTCGCCAGTGAGAAAGTTTAGAAGCATTCATTTTCCCCCAATAGTTAACATTCCATTGTTTCTGTCCCGTTAAACCATGCCAAATAGCAGGTTCTTGTAATTTTACAAAGTGAGCCGTATAAAAAGAATGTTTTATCAAAAACCAAATCCATTGATTCCCTGTTAATGAAGTCCCTTCCATGGCATACAATTTTTTGATAGCCTCTCGCGGATTATTCGGATTGGCTGCTATTAAAGCTTCAGTACCCTCAATCATAGCAACCTTATAAGTCCCATTCAACCCACCATCATCCGTAGGTTTATCAATCCATTCCTGAATCAACAACGGATCTCCCGGAGCTTCAATCAAACACAACACATCCGGATCCATTTCAGTAATTTGCAAGGAGATACGTTGTAACCTTCCTTTATTATCGGGGGTATTCATAGCAGCCAAAGGCTTAGCCAAGTGTTCTATATTCCATGTAGTTAGTTTCATGTTTTTAGTAATTAAGCAGGTACAAGACAATACAAAAGAAAAAGCCATAAACGGCAATACAGAAGCATTGCAGTCTACCACATTCAATTAAAATAAAATAAAGTAAAAGGAAATCATTCCCACCAACCGGCAGAAACTTGTTTTTGGAAAAACGAATATATAAATAATTGTCTCAAAATCAAATAAATACTAAATTTATTTTCAAAGAATAACAAGATTTTTTATCATAAATTACCGATTAAGTGAGTACGTAAGCCCAACCGTCCCCATCGTCCCCATCGTCCCCAAAGTCCCCAAAGTCCCCACCGTCCCCAAAGTCCCCAAAGTCCCCACCGTCCCCAAAAAAAATCCCCAAAAAAAAATCCCCAAACCCCCCAAAAAATCAAAAAAATCCATAATTTTGTTAATCAATCACTTACACGCCATGCAAAATTCAAACATCTTCCCAAAACACGGAGGTTATAGAAAATTAATAACCTTCCAAAAAGCAGAAATTATCTATGATGGAACCAGCTACTTCTGCAACAACATCCTAAACAAATATACCCGAACCCACGACCAAATGATGCAAGCCGCACGTTCAGGTAAACAAAATATTGCCGAAGCCAGTATGGCATCAGCCACCTCTAAAGAAACTGAAATAAAACTCACAAATGTAGCTCGGGCAAGCTTAGAAGAGCTGCTAATCGATTACGAAGATTACATGAGAACAAACAACATCCCATTTTGGGAAAGAGACCACCCATACACCTTGCGTTTTAACCAAATCAATAAAACCCCAAACGCAAACTACCAAACGTTCAAAAAAGCAATCGAAAACCCAAACCCCGAAATAACCACAAACGTCCTAAGACTATTGATAAAAGTAAACACCTACCTTTTAGCAAGACAACTAACCACCCTCGAAAGACAATTCACCACCCAAGGAGGCTTCAAAGAAAAAATGTATCAATCAAGAAAAAACCACCAAAAATAACCCCAATGTCCCCATCGTCACCAAAGTCCCCATAGTCCCAATTGTCACCACCGTCCCCAATATCCACCCCCTCAACTAACCCCCACAACCTCAAAATAAAAACCACTCTTCAACGCCACCCGCTCATAACCACCACCCACACTCTTACAATGATGCAACGAAACCACCGCCAAACACCGCTCCGTAACAACCTCCTCAACAGGAACAACCAACTGCTCCGGTAACACACCACCCTTAGTAATAAAAACGGTCTCCGAAAGCGTCAACAAACAACCCGTCTCTCCGGCACCCAACTGCAAAACCCCAACCTGAAACGAAATTGCATCAACCCCCTTCGGAAAAGTAAACAATACCTCCGATGATCCACGAAACGTCAAAGTAAAAGTCGCCCAATCAAAATGAACCTGCGACTGCAAACTCCTAAACCCGGTTTTCGCCCCCGCAATAGTATATCCCAACAATAATTTCCGCCCCGCAACACTTCCGGCACCGTTAGCAAAGGTCCGCTGTCCTCGCTCCGCAACCACATCCTCATTCTTCACATTGAGAAACAAACTCATCAACCGCCCATGCAGTTCCGGCAACTTATTCGAAAATAGGAGCGGAGCAATACCCAACTTAAAATACTTAACCAACCGCGAAACATTCCCCATTTCTGTACCGTTGTTGCGTACCTTTTCCATGCTTGGTAAAGTCTTGATAGCCTCCCCATCAAAACCACCACCGGCTTTTCGAGAAACATTTTTACCCTTACGCATATAATAATTTCTATCACCCACGGTACCTATTAACTGTATAATCCCTTTTACTTTTGCCATACTATTGCTTATTAAATTTCTTATTAGTATTTTTGATGTAATGCCCTCCCGGTTAGTCACAAAGATACAAAAATCCATTTCCCAACCAAGAATTTTCAAAACTTTATAGCGTATATATAGTGTGTATATGACGTATATATAGCGTCTTTATAGCGTATATACCCTATAGATACCCCGTGGATACTAGGTAGTAAACCCATAGACACTTCAACTCAAACGTACTACAACAGTACCACTACCTTATTGATGCTAACAGATAAAGAGAAACAACCTTAGATAAAAGATAATGAATACAAGTAAGCTACTCCAACTCCATCAGAGTTTGGAATGCTGACGGAGTTGATACTAAAAGAAACCAGACCGGTAACCCCTTTGTTATTTACCAAACAGAAATTAGCAAAAATATTCCCCAACAGTGCATCATTGGTTACGATTTCTTCGAAGGTATAGAAAATGCGAGCATACGGTTTTGTGGTTACTGCTATGGGGGATTTTTGGTTTTTTAGTTTTTGATTGGCTAGGTAAAGGCGGAAAACAACAAAATCGTTCTACAAAATGAATGTAAATGTAAATGTTCTGCCTAATCGTAAATTTCATACTTAATTGTTAGTAAGGAATTTGGTTATATTTTTACAGTTCTATATATTTGTTTCACAGCTACACCTTATGAAAAAAATCTACTCGTTACTTGTCCTCTTTTCCATTACTTTGGCCCATGCACAGAATCCCGCCGATCTTGATCCCGGCTTTAATACTGCTCCGATAGCCATCAATCAGTATTACAACGAAGCTACTGTTCTAAAAATAGAAGCCCAAGCCGACGGCAAGTTGCTTATCCTTACTAACACTTTGGTCCGAATCGATGAGAACGGGGTAGACCACACATTTACTACGGCATTTGAACTCAACAGCAACCTAACCGATTTCTCCATCCAGCCCGATGGAAAGATAGTGGTTGTTGGTAATTTCCTTTCCTACGCCGGCATCTCGCGTAAATATATCGTGCGACTTAATACAGACGGAAGCCTCGACACTACGTTTGAACCGGTTGGCAATTCATTTTATGTAACATCGACCACTGTGCCTAAGCAAGTTGTGGCCCTTGCTGATGGGAAAATGCTGGTTTTTGGTCCGATTCCGAGTTATAACAACGTTACTATTAATGGTATAACGCGTCTAAATAACGACGGTTCGCTTGATACCAGTTTCGTCAACACCTATAATTTTGCTACAGCGAACAGCAAATTTTTCGTGCAACCTGACGGCAAAATCTTAGCTCTTTCCAATGCTAACGGCGGCTCTACTTATAACAGGCTGGCACGATATAACAGCAATGGTTCTTACGACAGCACTTTTGCGCAAGGCAACATCAGTACCTCAGAAACTATCTTGGCGATAGCCCTACAGAATGATGGAAAGGTTTTACTTGGCGGCCGTTTCAATTCCTATTCTACTTCGAGTGCTGATAATATTGTGCGATTGGAGGCGAACGGCATTGTTGATCCTACTTTCAATGTTTCAACCGGTTTCGAGAACTCGGCGAGATTGCGAAGTTTACTTGTTCAACCCGATGGTAAAATAGTGGCAGCCGGCGATTTCAATACCTACAACGGTATTGCCTCAAAAGGTATCGTTAAATTGAATTCCGATGGAAGCAAAGATGCCACGTTTGAATCGGCCAATGGTTTTGGTTTCGAGTCGACAGTAGTAAATGTAGGCGTCAACACTTTGGTTTGGCAGCCCGGAGATAAGGTGATTGCAGGGGGCACAATACAATTTTATGAAGGTTTTCCGATAGGCCGTATCGTACGGATTAACTCCGATGGAAGTCGGGATGCGAGCTTTACCAATATCCGCAAGGGATTTGACGGCCAAGTTAATGCTTCGGCATTGCAACCCGACGGGAAAATCTTGGCCGCAGGAAACTTCGAACGCTATACCGGTATCCCCACCCAAAAGTTGGTTCGCCTCCATGCCGACGGTAGTCACGACGCTTCATTCAACCTACCAGCCCTTGGGTTTTCGGAGAATGCTGCTGTTCCAATCGGACCTTACAACAATCCCGTCAAGACGATCGTTGTGCAACCTGATGGGAAAATAGTAGTGGGCGGCGATTTCATTTTTTTTGACGGCGAATCCCAAAGAGGAGTTGTCAGGCTTAACAGCGACGGTTCCAAAGACACTACTTTTAACATCGGAACAGGCTTCACAAGCTCAGCAGTACTCTATGGCGTTAGAAAAATGTTGCTTCAACCAGACGGTAAGATTATTCTATTTGGCAACTTCGACGCTTATAATTCGCAGTCTTGCCCTACTATCATCCGGTTGAATTCCGACGGAAGCTTGGATACCACTTTTACCAGCTCATTGGTTGTTCCAACAGCTTCTATTTCGGATTTGTATTTGCAACCCGACGGTAAATTGCTCGTTGGTGGCAATTTTCAAAGTACCATAAACGGCACCTTTGTCACCGCTTTGGTACGTTTGCATCCGAGTGGAAGCCTCGACACTACCTTCACCAGTGGTGTTGGGTCGACCGTTTCGAACATTTGCACACAAGCGGATGGAAAAATTCTAATCAAGCTCGTGCAAACATGGAATGGCTCAGCAAAGATCCAGCGTCTGAATGCATCGGGCTCACTTGACAACAGCTTTACTTATCCACCTTCGAGCAGTCCGCACAACGTTTTTAATTTTCTCCTTTTGCCGGATGGCAAACTATTGAACAACTACACTTCCTCGTCCGGATTCACCAAACTCGAGCGTTTAAACAGTAACGGTAGCGTAGACAGCAGTTTCGATACGGGAACGCTTCTTTCGGGAAGTGCCTTCCATTTACTGTTGCAACCTGATGGTAAGATTGTCGCTACAGGTAATTTTAGAACGTACAACGGTTTACCGGCCCTCAGGATTCTGCGAATACTGAACGAGCACTATTATTTCATAACGGGAACCAATAAATTTGATAGTAATGGCAATGGTTGTGATGCAGCCGATCCGGTTTTTCCCAACCTCAACTTTCAGGTGTCCTCAACTACAAACGATTTCAGTTACATCACCAATATATCCGGAGGTTATGCTATTCCTGTCGCAGCCGGGGATTATACCTTGACACCGGTATTCGAAAACCCTTCTTATTTTTCGGTTACTCCGTCGAGCGTAACTGTAAGTTTCCCTTCACAGGTAAGTCCGCTGACACAAAATTTCTGCATTAGCCCAATTGGGAACCACCCGGATCTCGACGTTACGATCTTGCCGCTCAATGTAGCCAGGCCGGGGTTTGACTCCCATTACAAAATTGTCTATAAAAACAAGGGGAATCAAATGCAGTCGGGCACGGTTAGTTTAAGCTATGATGACTTGGTGACTGATTTAGTAAATTCAATTCCGTCCTTTACGACACAAACGGCCAATACACTGAATTGGAATTTTGCGGCTATGCAACCCTTGGAAACCCGAGAAATAGTGGTCACATTAAACTTGAACACACCTACTGAAACGCCAGCTCTGAACGCCGGATCGATTCTGGATTTTACCGCCGAAATCAGTTCTGTACTAACTGATGAAACCCCTGAAGACAATACTGTCACCTTGCACCAAACCGTAGTTAATTCGTTTGATCCAAACGACAAAACCTGTCTGGAAGGCACCCAAATATCCATAGATCAAGTGGGCGATTATGTACATTATATGATCCGCTTTGAAAATACGGGAACTTATACTGCTCAGAACGTCAACATAGTTGACCTGATTGACACTTCAAAATATGACATCAATTCTTTGAGACCCGTTAGCGGAAGCCATCCGTTTGTTACCAAAATAAGTGACGGGAACAAAGCCGAATTCTTCTTCAAGGACATCAATTTGCCATTTGATGATGCTACAAACGATGGCTATGTGGCTTTTAAGATCAGAACACTTGCAAGTCTGCAACATGGTGATTCTTTTAGTAATAGTGTAAGTATTTATTTCGATTACAACTATCCTATTGACACCGAACTTGCCACGACGTACATCCAAACCTTGGGCATCCCAGAATTTGAATCTAAACAGTATGTCACGATTTATCCTAATCCAACAAGCGGATTGTTGCAGCTTTCGCGAGAAGAAGATATCACGATTTCGTCCCTTGCGATTTACAATTCCCTTGGACAATTGGTTATGACGATGCCCAACATGCAAAATGTTTCAAGCATTGAGGTCTCTAGCTTACAATCGGGTAATTACTTTATCCAAATTTATTCAAATAAAGGAGTTTTAACCTCCAAATTCATTAAATTTTAAGGAGAAAGGGGGGGGGCTTAAAAGGCAGCCTCCTCGTTTTTATTTATCTTACATCATTCTTTGTAGGATTGTGAATTCCAGTATGTAAGACTCTACTAGCTTTAGGGTTGTGCCTTCTTTTATTGCAGAGGTGGGAGTACTTCCGGGCTTTGTTGTTTTTGGCTGCTGGTTTGTTGATTTGAGGTTCGTTTTTTTTTTGTTAGAGCTTCGCTCTTTTTTTTGGGCATGGATGAGGCGGACCAGCCTATCGGCAGGCAGGTTTGACGGATGGTGACGGATTTAGAGCTTCGCTCTTTTTTTTGCCACTAAGAAAGGAAGGCACTAAGTGGAGGGGGTGGCTTTTGGGTATTGACCCGCCTTCGGCAGGTTGCTGAAATGGAGCTTCGCTCTTTTTTTGGAACGCGGATGAGGCGGACCGGCCTATCGGCAGGCAGGTTTGGCGGATGGTCACGGATTTGAGCTTCGCTCTTTTTTTTGCTACTAAGAGAGGAAGGCACTAAGTGGAGGGGTGGTTTTTGCTGCTGAGTAGCTTTCGGTAGGTTTATTGATTTGAGCTTCGCTCTTTTTTTTTTTGGAACGCGGATGAGGCGGACCAGCCTATCGGCAGGCAGGTTTTGCGTATGGTCACGGATTTGAGCTTCGCTCTTTTTTGGGCTACTAAGAGAGGAAGGCACTAAGTGGAGGGGTGGTTTTTGCTACTGAATAGCTTTCGGTAGGTTTATTGATTTGAGCTTCGCTCTTTTTTTTGGAACGGGGTTAAATTACTATTCTTATAATTTGTGGTGAATAATCTATTTGATCGCCATAGAAAGAAAATTAGTTGAACTGATATTCCGTTAATCGGAATGCTCCGGATTTAGTCAAAAGGTTTTGCTCAACGGCCCATTTTAAATCCCTGCTTGCTGTTGGAGCAGCGATGTTTTTAAAATGTTGCATATAGTCTTTTCTGCTAAACGTATTCTTACCTATTTTGGTTGCAAATAAGCGTATTCTGTCTTCTGTATGAAGTATTACGGATTGCGATTGTAAAAGTCTGTCTAATGATGCTGAAATGATTTCCAACATAAATTCAATAAAAGGCGTTGAATTTCCTTTTTTATCGGATTCGGACAACTTGTTGTAGTATTCGCTTTGTTTTTGCTTGATGAGTGATTCCACCGGTACATATTCAAAAACCGGATATTGTTGCATTAGAATTAGTGTTTGCCACAATCGGCCCATTCTTCCGTTTCCGTCTAAAAATGGGTGTATAAATTCAAACTCATAATGAAACACACAACTTTTGATGAGGATTAAATCGTTGTCTGTTTTCAGATACTCAAAAAGGTCTTTCATCAATCCGTTTACCCTACTTCCGCTTGGAGCAATATGTTCTACTTTTGATCCTTTTACTATACCTACGTTGGTAGTTCTTAATTTTCCTGCAGTATCAAGTAAACCCTGCATTAAAACAGCGTGAGCTTTTTCTAAATCTTTTAATTGGTAAGGCTTGAAAGTAGTGAGTTGTTCATATACTTTTATGGCATTCTGAACTTCTAAAATATCTTTTGGCGGGGCAATGACTCTTTTGTTTTCTAACAATGCCGTAATTTGCTCTTCGGTCAATGTATTGCCCTCAATTTCTAAAGAAGATTGAATGGTTTTAATTCGGTTTTTCTTTCGTAATTCGGTGGCTGGTTTGTATAAATGCGTAGCGTTAATGGCTCCTATTTTTTCTGAAATAGAAGCCACTAAGGCTAACATTTTATCTGTAATGGTATAAGGTGGTTTCATCCGCTATAATGTTTTTATATTAGTGTGGGGATGGAATCTTGTAAACGCGATTTCATTTGTGATAGTATCATTTGATAGTATCAAAGGTATGCAATAACTTTATTTCCCAATACAAAAATTAGCAAAAATATTTCCCAACAGCTCATCATTGGTCACTTCACCCGTGATTTCACCAAAGTGATACAAGGCTTCACGGATGTCAATCGCCATTAAATCAGAACTGATTCCTGATTCCAAGCCCCATTTTACTTTTTGGATTTCTTCCAGGGCTTTTAAAAGCGAGTCGTAATGACGGGAATTGGTGACAATGGTTTCGTTGTTTCGCAACGCACCGGTGTTTACAAAAGAAAGGAGGGTTTGCTTGAGTTCGTCGATGCCTTCCTTGTTTTTAGCAGAAATAAACAGCGTTTCCTGTTGTCTGTTGTCTGTTGTCAGTTGTCCCTCTAGCAGCTCAATCATGTCAGGTGTCAGTAAGTCTTTTTTATTAATAATGGTGAGCAACGTTTTATGGGGGTACTTGTTTTTAATTTGTTCAATATCACTTTTCAACTTATCAACTGACCACTGAGAACTGACAACAGATACCGGATCACCGACAACCGACAACTGAGAACTGTCAACCAAATACACCACCACCTGTGCCTGTTCGATCTTCTCAAACGTCTTTTTAATCCCGATGCTTTCCACATGGTCGGTAGTCTCCCGAATACCCGCCGTATCGATGAATCGGAAGCCAATGCCGTCAATCACCAATTCATCTTCAATGGTGTCGCGGGTGGTGCCGGCAATGTCGGAAACAATGGCTCGTTCTTCGTTCAATAACGCATTCAATAGGGTGGACTTCCCTACATTGGGTTCGCCCACAATCGCAATGGGGATACCATTTTTTATCACATTCCCAACGGCAAACGAGTCAATGAGTCGTTTTAATACAAATTCTATACGCGTAAGCAACTCGTTAAACTGCGTTCTGTCGGCAAACTCCACGTCTTCTTCGGCAAAGTCCAATTCCAATTCAATCAACGAAGCAAAGTTCAATAGCTCTTGACGGAGTTGTGCAATTTCATTACTAAAACCACCCCGCATTTGCTGCATGGCAATTTGATGGGAGGCTTCGTTGTCAGAAGCAATTAAATCGGCAACGGCTTCCGCTTGTGATAGGTCTAGTTTGCCGTTTAGAAACGCTCGTAAGGTAAACTCACCGGGTTTTGCCAAACGGCAATTCTTTCGTAAAAACAGTTGTATGATTTGTTGTTGAATAAAGGTGGAGCCGTGACAGGAAATTTCAATTACATCTTCACCCGTATAGGAATTTGGGTTTTTGAAAATAGAAAGCAACACCTGGTCGATTACTTTTTTGTCATCCACGATATGCCCTAAATGAAGCGTATGTGTTTTTTGTTTGTTGATATCTTTTCCCGAAACCGATTGAAAAACGGAAGCCGCAACAGCAATGGCCTCTTTACCTGACAGTCGGATAATGGCGATGGCTCCCGAGCCGGATGGCGTGGCTAATGCGACAATGGTTTCATTTAAAATCATGCTTTCCTTTTTTTTACAAAAGTAACAATTTTATTCGCTCTAAGGAAAGCTGCTGATTTTGTGTTGTTTTAACAATTCGCACGCCGATTTAACATAAGAATTGATAAATATCATGTGGCTTTTGAATCATAAGTCGTAACTTTACGTTAGAAATTAATACCACTAGTCATGTCACGAATATTGTATCCAACCGATTTTTCAAAAGCTTCACTAAATGCTTTTGTTTATGCTTTGAAATTGGCCGAAGTAACAAAAGGGGAGTTGTTTGTATTGCACGTTTATGAGTTGCCTCAATTGCATATGGGAGGCTTGCCAAGTACCTTAAAAGAGGTATATGATTCTATTGAATTGGAAAACTTTGAAAATCTAAAAGACCAGATTCCGATTTTACGACGCATAGCCGAGGAGCATAATTTGGGACACGTACAAATGAGTCACATTTTAAAACACGGTGATTTGATTTGGGCTATCAAGAAAATAGTTAAAGAAGACCGCATTGATTATGTGGTGATGGGTACCAAAGGAGCCAGTGGTTTAAAGGAAACCTTTTTAGGTTCCAATACCGGAACGGTAATCATCGAATCTGAGGCGATTGTTATAGGTGTTCCTGAAGAAGCGGCTTTTAACGAAATTAAGAATATCGTTTTCACCACTCGTTTTAAAGAGAAAGACATTAAAGCTCTCAAACAAGTTATCAAACTAGCCAATGCTTTCAAGGCAAAAGTGCACTGTTTGTATATCAAAACAGCAAAATCAGACGTGAAAGATGTGGTGATTCAAGATTGGAAGTTTTTGTTTAAAGACGATCAAGTGGTGTTTCACATTATAGAAAATGAAAATGTCAAACAGAGTATCCTTGATTTCACAAAGGATTATAATGTGGATTTATTAGCCATGTTGAACTACAAACGCGGTTTCTTTGAAGAGTTGTTCAATCAAAGTTTGACACAGAAATTGGCGTATCATGTGAAAGTGCCGATTTTGGCGATACATGAGGAGTAGGGGTTAATTGGTTAAAAGTTTAAATTGTTTAAAAGTTTAAAAGTTTAAAAGTTTAAAAGTTTTACATTTTTAGCCACATAGATACATAGGAAAAAAGGACATAGAACCAATGTTTGGTTTCGCATAGCTACTAGGTGTTACTTTGATTGAGCGAAGCGTCTTTAACAACTATGAAAAACTATGTCTCTATGTGGTTAAAAAAATAGTTTAAAAGTTTAAAAGTTTTACATTTTTAGCCACATAGATACATAGGAAAAAAGGACATAGAACCAATACTTGGTTTCGCATAGCTAGGTGTTACTTTGATTGAGCGAAGCGTCTTTAATAACTATGAAAAACTATGTCTCTATGTGGTTAAAAAAATAGTTTAAAAGTTTAAAAGGTTTACCTTTTTAGCCACATAGATACATAGGAAAAAAGGACATAGAACCAATACTTGGTTTCGCATAGCAAGGTGTTACTTTGATTGAGCGAAGCGTCTTTAAAAACTATGAAAAACTATGTCTCTATGTGGTTAAAAAAATAGTTTAAGAGTTTAAAAGGTTTACCTTTTTAGCCACATAGATACATAGGAAAAAAGGACATAGAACCAATACTTGGTTTCGCATAGCTAGGTGTTACTTTGATTGAGCGAAGCGTCTTTAATAACTATGAAAAACTATGTCTCTATGTGGTTAAAAAAATAGTTTAAAAGTTTAAAAGGACTTGTTTAAACCCTATAAGTCATATAAGTTCAAAACTAGTCGAGGAAAAGTTTATCCTCTTCAAGTATAGTAGCAACTTAGATGACTTATAGGGCTTAATTTTTTCTGTTAGTAATAAATCCGTGATGATTTGCAATCGTACTTATGAAAATAGTATATTAGTTGCAAATTAAACTAACCATGGAAGAAATTCAACAAACCAAAAAGGGCTTTGTCGCAAAAGCTCTCGATTTTATTGAGCGGAAGGGTAACAAACTCCCTGATCCTGCTATTTTGTTTTTTGTTTTAATGCTGTTAATATGGGTGTTGTCTGCTTTTTTTTCAACCGTATCTTTTGCAGAGATCGACCCAAGATCACAAGCCCCCATTACCATTATCAATTTATTAAGTGGTGGGTCATTAGCGGCTTTTTTGGCCAATATGGTCACCACATTCACTAGTTTTGCACCGCTTGGCATCGTGTTAGTTGCCATGTTAGGTGTAGGTGTTGCCGAACATGCCGGATTCATCAATGCCGGATTAAAAACCATGTTGAGCTTTACACCGAAAGCCTTATTAACCCCCATGTTGATTTTAGTTGCCATAGTGTCTCATACGGCAACGGATGCGGGCTATGTGTTAGTAATTCCACTAGGCGGTGTTATCTTTTATGCTGCAGGACGTCATCCCTTAACGGGAATAGCCGCTGCATTTGCGGGGGTCTCCGGTGGTTTTAGTGCCAACTTTATTCCGTCAGGAATTGACCCATTATTGCAAGGATTTACACAATCGGCGGCACAAATTATAGATCCCGCGATTCAATTGAACCCCTTGAACAACTGGTTTTTTACGTCAGCTTCCACCTTGTTGATTGTGCTTTTGGGTTGGTACATCACTGAAAAAATTGTAGACCCAAGATTGCGAAGTGTCACAGTTGAAGTCAATTCAGAAGAGCAACCTAAAATGGATGCCTTGAGCAGCAAAGAAAAGAAAGCCTTTTGGGTTTCTTGTGGTATCATGTTGTTGCTATTACTAGGCTTGTATTTTTGGGCCGCACCAGCGGATTCTGCTTTACGAGCAGAGACCGGTGAGATTGCTGTTTTTACAGCTCCATTAATGCGTTCTATTGTTCCTTTGATCTTTATTATTTTCTTGGTTCCGGGTGTGGTTTATGGCATGATGTCAGGCACCTTTCAGAAATCAAAAGACATTATTGACAGTATGACCAAATCCATGAGTGGGATGAGTTATTATATCGTAATGGCTTTCTTCTGTGCGTTGTTTATTGATGCGTTTGCCAAATCCAATTTAGGAGCTTTATTGGCTTTAAAAGGAGCATCTGCTTTGAAAGCAATGGCATTGGCACCGGAGATTACCATTGTAGGTATTATTTTATTGACGGCTTTTGTCAATTTGTTTATTGGTTCTGCTTCGGCAAAATGGGCGTTAATTGCTCCGATTATGGTACCGATGTTAATGCAATTGGGTATTTCTCCTGATTTAACGCAAGCGTCGTATCGTGTGGGGGATTCGGTTTCTAATATTGTAACACCGTTGATGCCGTATTTCCCGTTGGTTGTGGTCTATTGTCAGAAGTACGTCAAGAGCACCGGAATTGGTACGCTAGTCTCCATGATGATACCGTATTCCATTGCGTTTATGATTGCATGGACGATATTCCTTTTGGCGTATTGGGCTTTAGGAATACCGTTAGGGTTGCAGTCAACGTATGAGTATATTGCTCCTTAAGTAGTTTTTTTTATATGATAGAAAAACCCTTATTTCGATTGAAGTAAGGGTTTTTTTTGTATAAATAAGGAGGGGAATGGTGTAAAGATGGGAACGCGGATTTTTTCTCGCAATCCCGATAAACATAGGTAGCAAAGACGCAAAAATAAGAAGACGCAAAGATGGGAACGCGGACCTGCCTGACGGCAGGCAGGTGACACTGATGGCTTCGCCAAACGCGGATTTGAGCGGATTTTTTCTCGCAATCCCGATACATATCGGGAGCAAAGTCGTAAAAATAAGAGGACGCAAAGATGGGAACGCGGACCTGCCTGACGGCAGGCAGGTTGGCTTCGCTACGGTTAATTTTTAGTTTTGCCACGAAGAAATAAGACACGAAGCACTTGAAAACTGACAGTGTAAGGTTATTTATGGAAAGAGGATTTAAACGGATTTTTTTTCACCGCTATAAACGAATCTTTTGGTGTGGATTATAAAAAACTTTTGAAGCCATTAAACTAATTTCAGTTCTAGATTACTACTGTATTTTTTACTATTTTTATTGAAAGGTAAATTAAGAGTAGTTTTTATTAATTTAATTGGCACATGAAGAGATTTGTGCGGCAGCGGAGGGTGCGACCAATAAAAGTCACAAAAAAAAATAAAATGAAAGGACTAATTAAGTTTATTTTTATTGTAGTGTTTTTCTATTTGCTATTAGGCTGTCAAACGCATAAGGTGTTTTCAGAAAGTACTTTGCCCGATGAAGATAAGTTAGAAATTTTTTTTTCAAATACTTTAAAATCACATCAAAGAAGGTTTGAGTCACAACTAAAAAACGAGCAATTTTCGGATATATACCCACCCTCATTTTCTTCAATAAAGGATAAAACAGAAAAGGAAATTTATGATATTCTTGAAAAAGAAGATGGTAATTTTGCAATAGATAAGGTGGAATATTGGGTTGTAAATAATTATAAAGTAGGTTTAAAAGGTTTAATAGAAAGAATTACAAATAATTCAAAAATAAGTGACTTGAATTTAAAACCAGAAATGGTTGGTGGTAATGACCTTACAAGGGTAGCAGGAAGAATAAATCATATTCTTCAACATATCACTTATGGCGATATGGGTGAAGCTGGTGGAAATGCAACAAAAAGAGACCTCAAAAAATTACAACTAAAATGGATGAAATTCTATATTAGAGAGTGTAAAGAAATTGTTCCACCAAATAATACCAATAAAGTTATTAGAATATCTAATAAAAGCATTAAGAAATATGAAAAAATATTTTCAGAATGTACTTTACCTAATGAAGATAAATTACCTAAACCCTTCAATAAAAACATTAAAAAACATAAAAATATATATTATAAATATTCAGATTCAATACGTCTTTTAATCAAAGATAAACCTAAAGATTATATTTTTAATTTATTTGAAAATGAAAGAGAAATTACAACTTCAGTTGGTGATGTAGAAAGTTGGGTAGTATTTAATTATAAAACAGGTATTCAAGAATTAATTAAAAGAATCACGAATAATAAAGAAGTAGGTCTAGTAGGTTCAGTAAACTTAATAATCGATGGTAGAGTAGAAAGTGGCGATATGCGTTTGGAAACTGGAGATGTAATTTTTGATGATCTTTTTAGAGTGTCGGGGAGAGCAAATTACTTACTAAAAGAAATAACTAGTGAAGATTTTGGAAGTGCAGGAATGTATGCTAGCGAAATAGAACTTATAAAATTACAACGCAAGTGGATAAAATGGTATAGTCAAATATGTGAGAAAAATACAAATCTGAAAAAGCAATAGGAGTTTGTTTTTTATCCACTTATTTGGAACTAGTAGTTCCGGATAGTATGAAAATCATAATCCTACTATTTTAGAGATTGATTGTGGGTACAATTGAAGACGCTCGAACCAGCGTGTGTGATTTGATTATGAGATTCCTCCTGCGTCGGAATGACATAGAGTGGGAGTTTTTTGTGGGGGTTATTGTCATGAATCAAATTTTGGAGAGCAAGATGGATGAAATAGAAAAACCCTTATTTCAATTGAGATAAGGGTTTTTTCAGTATAAATAAGTGGTGTTTTATTTTTAGTTGTTCAGCATCACCGGCATTACTAACATCGTAACCGTTTCGCCTTCGTCTAATCCATCCACCGGAGTTAAAATACCGGCTCTGTTGGGTAGCGACATTTCCAACATGATTTCGTCAGAATGCAGGTTGTTTAGCATTTCTGTTAAGAAGCGTGAGTTGAAGCCAATTTGCATGTCATCACCTTGGTAATCACACGTCAAACGTTCTTCTGCTTTGTTTGAGTAGTCAATATCTTCTGCGGAAATGTTTAATTCGGTTCCGGCAATCTTCAATCGGATTTGGTGTGTAGTTTTGTTAGAGAAAATTGCAACACGACGCACAGAATTTAATAATTGTGTTCTGTCAATATGCAATTTTTTTGGATTCTCTTTTGGTATCACCGCTTCGTAGTTGGGGTATTTTCCATCAATCAAGCGACAAACTAACATGTATGAATCAAACGAAAAAACGGCATTACTGTCGTTGTATTCAATTTTCACTTCGCTATCGGTCATGGCTAAAATACCTTTTAAAATGTTTAACGGTTTTTTAGGCATGATGAATTCTGCTACTTCAGTAGCTGTAACATCTGTTCTGGAGTATTTTACTAATTTGTGAGCATCAGTAGCCACAAAAATAAGGCTTTGTGGTGAGAATTGGAAAAACACACCTGACATCACCGGACGTAAATCATCGTTACCTGCAGCAAAAATAGTTTTACTGATTGCTGACGCTAAAACTTCAGCAGGAACCATGGTGGCAGAAGGTTCATCTAAAACCACTGCCTTTGGAAACTCATCTCCGGGAGCATAAGCCAAGGCATATTTTCCGGAATTGGAACTAATTTCAATCGTGCTGTTTTCTTCAACGGTGAAGGTCAACGGTTGCTCCGGGAATGTTTTTAAAATTTCTAATAATAACTTGGCCGGAATGGCTACGCTACCTTTACTTTTGCTGTCAATTTCTAAAATAGCCGACATGGTAGTTTCCAAATCGGAAGCAGAAACAGTCAAAACAGTGTCGTTTAATTCAAAAAGGAAATTATCTAGAATAGGTAAGGTGTTGCTACTGTTGATAACACTACCTAAAACTTGCAATTGTTTTAATAAATAGGAACTCGATACGATAAACTTCATTTCGCTTAATTTTTATAACCACAAATATAACTCTAACTCAACAATAACAAAAAGTTTTTTATTAACACTATTTACCGTAAATTCTTTTGCGAATATAGATAAACAGCAGTCCGAAAAACACCACAATAGTAATTGGAACTCCAATAGTTATCCATTGAGCAAGACTATAATTGTCATATACTTTTTCTTTATCCAGCAAGGGCAGGTTTACTTCCTTGCTTCGAATGTTAATAAGTCCGCTGTCATCCAACAAAAAATTCACACTGTTTAGGATGAATTCTTTATTGCCATAATAGGTATTGGTCCATTTGTCATAACCCAATTCTAACGGTTGGTAGTTTTTGTCCAATTGGTTTTTAATCACATCACCATCCGACACAACAATCATTTTAGT
Source organism: Flavobacterium orientale (assembly GCF_014638005.1). Classification (GTDB taxonomy): domain Bacteria; phylum Bacteroidota; class Bacteroidia; order Flavobacteriales; family Flavobacteriaceae; genus Flavobacterium; species Flavobacterium orientale. Next base: position 105,261 of record NZ_BMFG01000005.1, on the reverse strand, counting down.
AGCCGTGCCTGTTTCTTTATAACCATCGGTTTTAAAAGGCAACACTCTATTTTGAAAAGCCGATTTGAAATTTCCTTCCAATAAAACGGCTACAGGTAGCAGTCCGCTATTTTGAAAATCGGTAGGTTCAGGTCTTTCGGATACCATTTCAAGAGAAACCTCAATTGGTGTTCCAATCCCTTTTGAATAGGGAGAAGATTGCAACAACACCGTTTTTTGAATGTCGTTTTTTAAGGTGTCAATGGGATTGGTAAACTCAAATTTTAATCCATCAAGATTGGCCACAATAGGATGTTTGCTTGAAGGATAAATCATGGGAGCATAAAACCAAGGAAACTGTTTGTATTGTGTGGCAGAACCTTCTGCACCGGTGGCTAACGAAATGGGTGTCGCCATGATATCTTTAATCAAATAGGGATTGATTCGCACCCCGTATTTAAAAAATAAATCATTCAGATTCAAGTCTTTGGGGTAGGCCAAACTGGTTCCCGTATCGTTATACAAACTATCCATTTCTATGGAAACCATATCCATCAACCAAAGCATTTTTCCACCTGACATCACATATTGATCCAAAACCAATTTTTCTTCATCAGAAAAACGTTCGGTAGGTTTAACCATGATGGCTAAATCATACCCTTGCAATTGTTTTAACACCTTTTCCGGATTGGCAGCCACACTATCCAAAGTGAAAGGAGCAATGAAATAGTTGTCTCTGATTTGTTTCAAGGCATCGCCGATAAATACATCTTCGGGTTGGCCATTACCTTTTAGAACGACTACTTTTTTACTTTTTTCTTTGGAAACAGTGGCAATGGCATTCGCAAACGCATATTCCAAATGTTGTACCGAGCTGATGACTTTTTCTTCGGTGGAAGCACCCATCATGTTTTTCAGTAAGGGAACTTTAGTGTCTTTTTCGCCACTGTAAGCAATGGCCCACGGAAAAACAATCTCTTGGGATTGCTTGCCTTTATCCTCAACCGTTATGTTGATGGGCGTCATTCCTTTTTCATAAAAAGCGTCGATTAGTGCGTTTTTATCTCCTTCTTCCGCTAGCGGATTGATGAATTGAAATTGAATGTTGGAATTATAGGCTTTGAATTCTTCCAACAACTGACGGGTTTCCACTTGCAGTCTTTTGATGTCACTCGGAAAATTACCATCTAAAAAAACATCAATAAATAAGGGTTGCTCAATTGAGGCTAACAATTCCAAAGTATGTTCGGAAAGCGTGTACCGTTTATCCGCAGTTAGGTCAAAACGTTTGAAGAAATAAGAGCTGATTATATTTATAACGATAAGTATCGCTACTAACGAAAGCCAATTAATAAGTAGTTTTTTGTTTATTTTTTTCATTAGTTCTTCAAGTTTTTAAGTTGATAAACAGTAGCTGTAAAAAACAAAACAGTAACACTTATAAAATAAATCAAGTCGCGGGTATCAATAACGCCTCTACTCATACTTTTATAATGAAATTCCATTCCCAAAGCAGCTATTCCGTCTGAAAAGGAAGTCATTTGTTTTGAGATGCCTTCAAATCCAAAATAGAAAAGAAAACAGATGAAAACAGCCAGAATGAACGCCACAATTTGATTGGTGGACAGCGTAGAAGTAAAAACACCAATGGCGGTATAAGCGGCTACCAAAAACAGCAACCCAAAATAAGACCCCCAAGTGCTCCCCATATCGATGCTCCCTTCCGGATAGCCCAATTTAGAAATAACCACCACATAAATCAAAGTGGGCAGTATTGCCAAAACGATTAACACAAAAGCGGCTAAAAATTTACCGCCTACAATTTCCCCAATGCTTAAAGGTTTAGTGAGTAGTAATTCCATCGTACCTTGTTTTTTTTCATCAGAAAAACTTTTCATGGTGATGGCAGGTATTAAGAGTAACAATACCCAAGGAGCAAAGGTGAAAAACGGACTCAAATCGGCGAAGCCACTGTTTAGAATATTAAAATCTCCTTCAAAAACCCAAAGAAATAATCCGTTGAGCAGTAAAAACAATACAATCACCAAATAGCCCAAAACGGAACCAAAAAAGGATTGTATTTCTTTTAAAAATAGTGCTTTCATTGTTTTAAATTTAAGGTAAACTTACCACTTTATCTACGCTCCAAGCTTCCGGTTTGGCGTTGAATAATTGTTTGGTAAATTGCCATACGTCATAAAATAATTCCGAATTCCGATAGGATTCCAAATCGGCTTCGGATTCCCAAAAACTATAGGTAAAAAAAACTTCCGGATTGTTTTTATCCTGATACAATTCAAGAAAACGGTTTCCGGGTGCATTTCGTATTTTTTCTTTCATCAAATCAAAGTTGCCCAAAAATTTCGGGATATGTTCTTGATGAAAACTCATTTTTACGATTCGAATAAACATATCAATCAGCAGGTAAAAAATTAATGGTAATAGTATCGCGATAATTCAAGCCCAATAAAGAAGTAGCACTACCCACAGTAGCGGGATTGCTTCTGAAAATAGCAATTTCCAAATACCCCGCTTCATTAAATAAAGCCAAATTCTGACCTTCGTAATTCTTCACCGGAAATTTTCCCGATTGAGCGATGGCCGAATAATTGGGTAAAATGGTCTTTAAGGCTTTAGGTTTAATGGCAATTTCATAAGGTCGCCCTTTTCCGGTTTCAATGAAAAGTTTTTTAGTAATATTCACCACCACGTTTCCAAAGTGGTCAATGTAAATGACATTTCCTTTAATGGAATCACCCGTTTTAGAAACAATGGGTTGTAGGTCAGTTATAGGTTTTAGTGTTTTAATTTCCCTTCCTATAACATTCAACAGACCGCCTTTAGCCAAATGACAGGCCACGGTTTTAAAAACATCCATATCGGTGGCATCCACTGTCAATCGGTCATGGATATTGATGGCAACTACTTGTTGTGGAAGAATTTTTTGCGTCAAAATACTCAATATGCCATTATCGGCACAGATGAAATAATGATCGTTCCAAAGCATAGCGATGTGTTCGTTTTCCAGGTTGCGTTCGGCGTCAACACCAATTAAATGAACGGTTCCTTTAGGAAAGCTACTGTAGGCTGCTGAGATAATATAGCTGGTTTCGGCCGTGTTAAACGGGTCGATGTTGTGGGATATGTCAACAATCGTGGCATCGGGTGCTTCGGTTAAAATTTTTCCCTTCAAAGCTCCAACAAAGTGGTCTTTTAATCCGTAATCGGTGGTAAGGGTAATTATTGACATCATTTTGTTTATAACTATTCGTGAAACCTTCAATGAAATTTCATTAAATTTGAGTGATGCAAATCTAATAATTAAAAACCTATTTTTTAATTTTAAAACTATTGCTTTTGAACGAAAGAATTATTGAACTTCACGACATTGCCCCAAAAGAGTTTTGGGGTGCTCAAGATTCCCATCTGGAAACCATCAAAAGGTATTATCCTAAGCTTAAAATTGTAGCACGAGGGACAACATTAAAAGTTTTTGGTGAGCGGGAAGAGCTTGACGAATTTGAAAATCGCTTTAACAGATTAATGGTACATTTTACACGTTACAATAATATTGACACCAATGTTATTGATCGGGTAATTCAAAGTAATTCTGCCGAGGAACACAAAATGCATGACCAAGATAAAATTTTGGTGCATGGAATTGGTGGAAAATTGATTAAAGCCATGACGCCTAATCAGCAGAAAATGGTGGAGTTAATTCAGAAAAATGATATGGTTTTTGCCGTGGGTCCGGCCGGAACGGGTAAAACCTACACCGGAGTTGCATTGGCTGTAAAAGCACTTAAAGAAAAGCAAGTAAAGCGTATCATTTTGACACGTCCTGCAGTAGAAGCCGGAGAAAACTTAGGATTTCTTCCGGGTGATATGAAGGAAAAATTAGACCCGTACATGCAACCTTTATATGATGCCTTAAGAGATATGTTACCACCACAAACGTTAGAAGATTATATATTAAAAGGTATTATACAAATTGCACCCTTGGCCTTTATGCGGGGTAGAACCTTAGATCATGCTTTTGTCATATTGGATGAAGCACAAAACACGACGCATTCACAAATGAAGATGTTTTTAACCCGTATGGGTAAAAACGCAAAGTTTATCATTACCGGCGATCCGGGACAGGTAGATTTGCCGCGAAGAACCATTTCAGGATTAAAAGAAGCGTTGCTTATTTTGAAAGATGTTGAAGGTGTTGGCATCATTTACTTAGATGATAAAGATATTGTTAGACACCGTTTGGTTAAGAAAATTATTGATGCTTACAAAAGCATTGAGAATCATGATTAAATACTTATTTAAGTGTATAAATCCTCATCAAATGCATCATTTGATGGGGATTTTTTAATCAACAAAATGAAAAAGATACTCCTTGTAGTCGTTGCACTAGTTATTGTTTTCTTTCTTTCCAACACGATTGATTTTTTTACTTCCATTATTCCGGGGTGGCATACCACTATATATCCATCGTGGCTGATTCTCGCATTTTTGCTGTTGTTTTTTGGATTGATTTATTTAATTTATAGCATTTTGCTGCTGCTTTTTACTTTTCTTGTACGATTCAAAAAATAATTTGTCAGTTTTTGCTGTTATAAGCGTCTAGCGTTCAGTACTGTTGAATAATCTGACTTTTCGGCACGATAATTGTCTACTAGGAAGTATAACATTTAAAAAAGAAAATGAAAAAAATTATTTTAGCATTGAGTTTGGTAGCAGTAAGTTTTACTTATGCTCAAGATCTAGTTATTACTCCGGAAAATTCTTGGTTTAAAGCAGGAGTAAATGTAGGTTTGCCACTTGGGGATACAGCTGATTTTGCTTCACTTACCGTAGGAGCCGATTTTAGAGCACAACACCTTGTATCACCTAGTTTTGGAATTGGTGTAGCTTCCGGATACAATCACTTTTTTGGTAAAGATGATTTTCAAGATTTGGGATTAATTCCATTAGCCGGATTTGTTCGTTACTATTTCCAACCAAAAGGTTTATTTTTTGGAACTGATTTAGGATACGGATTTTTAACCAATGCAGACAACAATTCAGGAGGTTTATATATTAATCCTCAAATTGGATTCCATAACGAAAAATGGAATATCTATGGTTTTTACCAACATACTTTTGCTCAAAACGATATCGACTTACAAGTTGTAGGAGTAGGTGTTACGTATAACATCATGTTCTAATTAAAAAGTAAAACATTATTAAAAAGGATAGCTCACTGCTATCCTTTTTTTTTGTCTATTATATTAGTAGTGGATACTTTAAAAGTTAGTTTAAATTTTTACTTTTGCAGTTCACAACAACACACAACTATGAACACAATAACCACCACAAATTTTAATTTTCCCAATCAAAAATCGGTTTATCGAGGCAAAGTAAGAGAAGTATATTCCATCAATGATGAAATTTTAGTTATGATTGCCACCGATAGATTGTCCGCTTTTGATGTAGTGATGCCAAAAGGGATTCCGTATAAAGGTCAAATCTTAAATCAGATTGCTACGAAATTCATGCAACTTACGGAAGATATCGTTCCCAATTGGTTGATTGCTACACCTGATCCCAACGTTGCTGTGGGGCATTTATGCGAACCTTTTAAAGTGGAAATGGTGATTAGAGGTTATTTGTCCGGACATGCTGCCAGAGAATATACGGCAGGAAGACGTTTACTTTGTGGTGTTACGATGCCGGAAGGATTGAAAGAAAACGATCGTTTTCCAAAGCCAATAATCACACCTACTACCAAAGCGGATAACGGTTCGCATGATGAAGATATTTCTCGTGAAGCCATTTTAGAAAAAGGCATTGTTTCGGAAGCTGACTATTTAGTTCTTGAAAAATACACCCGGGCCTTATATCAAAGAGGTACTGAAATAGCTGCTTCAAAAGGTTTGATTTTAGTAGATACGAAATATGAATTCGGAAAAACAAAAGAAGGAAAGATTGTGCTGATCGATGAAATTCACACCCCTGATTCTTCACGTTATTTCTATGCAGACGGTTATCAGGAACGACAAGATAAAGGAGAAGCTCAAAAACAATTGTCAAAAGAATTTGTCAGACAATGGTTAATTGCCAATGGTTTTCAAGGAAAAGAAGGCCAACAAATTCCAAATATGACAGAAGACTATATCCACACCGTTTCGGAACGCTATATTGAATTGTATGAAAATATTTTAGGCGAACCCTTTATCAAAGCTGATATTTCAAATATACAAGAACGAATAGAAACCAATGTAGTTCGCTATTTAGCCTCATTATAACACTTCGTTAATCAAATTTTTAAAGCCACGCCATTGCGTGGTTTTTTTATACCCAAATGTTAAAGTTTTGTTACAAAGAATTCATTTTGTAACGTTTATGAATTTTTGTCGTCTATTAAAGTAATCAATCATTAATCATTAAATCAATCATCATGAAAAAAACGATCAGTATTTTAGGTTTAGCCTTATTGGCTTTTAGTAATGTTACTTTAGCTTCCAACGACACTACTTTTACTCGTAGTGAAGCCGAAACATTTGTGTATGCAAAATATTATGCGACACCCTTGTGTATTGCAATTAGCAAAGGCGAAGTGGACTTAGTTAAAAAAATGGTTTCTTATGGAGCAGATATTAACGAGAAAACAAACGGTATGACCCCTTTAATGTATGCCGCTCGTTATAATCAAACCGAAATTATTACTTTCTTATTAGAAAAAGGTGCCGATGTTAAAGCAAAATGTAAAAATGGTTATACTGCTTTACAATATGCGGAGCATTCTAATGCAACTGAAGCGGTGCAACTTTTAAAAAGTAAATAAAGTAGTTTTGTTTTTATAGGAGTTAGTTAAAAAAATAATCCCATCAATAACTGATGGGATTGTTGTTTTTTATAAACGGTAGTACTTTATTTTATAATAGTTTGTGTTCTGTCGGGTCCTACAGAAACAACTTTGATTGGCACTTCCAATTCTTTTTCTATAAAAGCTACATAGTCTTTAAATTCTTCCGGCAATGCCTCATAAGAAGTTAAACCCGTTAAGTCAGCTTTCCATCCTTTTTTCTCAACAAAAACCGGCGTTACATTTTCCGGTTCAATGTTATAAGGGAAGTGGTTGATGATTTCTCCTTTATACGCATAAGCGGTACAAACTTTCAACGTTTCAAAACCGGAAAGTACATCGCCTTTCATCATGTATAATTGGGTGACCCCATTCACTTGAACGGCATACTTTAAAGCTACTAAATCCAACCACCCGCAACGGCGAGCTCTTCCCGTAACCGAACCAAATTCATTTCCAACACGGGCCATTGTAGCTCCGTCTTCATCAAACAGTTCCGTAGGAAATGGGCCGCTACCCACACGAGTAGTATAGGCTTTGAAAATTCCGAATACCTCTTTTACTTTGTTTGGAGCAATCCCTAAACCGGTGCAAGCTCCTGCAGCTGTTGTATTGGATGAGGTAACAAAAGGATAGGTTCCAAAGTCAATATCTAATAACGAACCTTGAGCTCCTTCCGCTAAAATCGATTTCCCTTCTTTCAGTGCGTTGTTTAAAAAAGCTTCGCTATCAATAAATTGGAGTGTTTTTAAAACTTCTATGGAAGCAAAAAACTCATCTTCCATTTCTTTTAAATCATATTGTAGATTTACATCATAAAACGCAATCATGGCTTCGTGTTTATCGGCCAAGGCTCTATATCGTTCTTTAAAATCAGCCATTTCAATATCGCCAATTCGGATTCCGTTTCTACCGGTTTTGTCCATGTAGGTTGGGCCAATTCCTTTTAGTGTAGAACCAATTTTTGCTTTTCCTTTTGCTGCTTCCGAAGCGGCATCAAGCAATCGATGTGTGGGTAAAATTAAATGGGCTTTTCTGGAAAGAAATAATTTTGAACTGATGTTTAAATTGAATTTCTCCAATCCTTCCAATTCTTTTTGAAAAACAACCGGGTCTATCACTACACCATTTCCAATAATGTTGATGGCATTTTTATGAAAAATTCCGGATGGAATGGTGCGTAATACATGTTTAATTCCGTCAAATTCCAATGTATGTCCCGCATTTGGACCACCTTGAAAACGAGCAATTATATCATAGTTTGAAGTAAGAACGTCGACAATTTTTCCTTTTCCTTCGTCGCCCCATTGTAGTCCTAACAGTAAATCTACGGTCATCTTTTTGTTGTTTGTTGTTTAGTTATAGTTAGTATAATTTGAATAACCTATTATTCAGTAGTTGCTTTTTTATTTCCATACATATAAAGGGAATGGTGGTGGATTTCAATACCAAAAATCTCTTCAATCGTTTTTTTGATTTGCTGAATTCTTGGGTCACAAAACTCAATCACTTCACCGGTATCAGTCATAATGATATGATCGTGTTGTTTGTCAAAATACGATTTCTCATAGTGAGCTTGATTTTGACCAAATTGATGTCTTCTCACTAATCCACATTCCAATAAAAGTTCTATAGTATTATACAGCGTAGCTCTACTGACACGATAGTTTTTATTTTTCATTTTGATATACAAAGATTCGATATCAAAATGTTCTAAACTATCATAGATTTCCTGAAGAATAGCATAACGTTCCGGTGTTTTACGGTGCCCTTTTTCTTCAAGGTATTTTGTAAATACATTTTTTACTATATCCTGGTTGTTTTTTGTGTTGTCCATAGAAGAATTCTATCAATTGTGGCAAAGATAAGGATATTTTTAGGATTAGAATTTATTGCGATTTACTATTTTTTATACTGTCAAAAATGCCAGTAAAATAGCTGTTTTGGCCAATCATCCTAACCCATTTTTTAGTTTCTTGTGTGAATTCGAGTCACTTTGTCGATGCCGTCAATTTTTTTGATGTTTTCAATCAAACGTTTTAAAATGGTATTGTTTTGTACGACAACAGTCACTTGCCCGTTGAAAATTCCGGCGTCACCACTCAAGGAAATACTTTGAATGTTCACATGCATTTGGTTTGAAATAACTTTTGTCAATTCATTAGTTAATCCCAACGTATCCATACCCGTAATATTCAAGACGGCTTTAAATTCTTCTTGAGAGGAATCAATCCATTTGGCAGTGATAATGCGATAGGCATAATTGGACTGTAAACTTATGGCGTTAGGGCAATCTTTGCGGTGTACTTTTATGCCATCGTTGATGGTTAAAAATCCAAAAACATCGTCGCCGGGAATAGGGTTACAGCAGGAAGATAATTTGTAATCCAATTTATCTTGTTCCGAACCAAAAACCAGCATGTCAAAATTTTTGCTGATTTCATTTTTTTGAATTTGTTCCTGATTAACAGAAGGCGAACGCTTTATTTTCTTGAAGAAATTTATAAGCGTGTTGCTCTTTTGCGAAGCAAAATCTTTTAATTGCTGGTTGTCAATGGTGCCAATTCCAACTCGGTAAAATAAATCCAAACTCGTTTTTAAATGGAAATAATTGACCAATTCGTTGACCGTAGTTTCGTTAAGTGTCACTTTTAAATGACGCAACTTTCTGGTTAGTAATTCCTTTCCGTCTTCGGCAATTTTTTTGGTATCTTCGTTTAAAACGTTTTTAATTTTGTTTTTGGCTCTTGAAGTCGTTACATAATCCAACCAGTGAAAATTGGGTTTTTGATTGGCCGAAGTAATCACTTCCACCTGATCACCACTGTTTAATACGTGATTTAAAGGAACTAACTTTCCATTTACTCTTGTGCCGCGGGTTCTGACTCCAATTTCGGAGTGAATACTAAAGGCAAAATCCAAGGAGGTAGCTCCTTTGGGCAAACTTTTTATTTCCCCTTTGGGTGTAAAAACATATATTTCTTTTGAATAAAGGTTCAATTTGAAATCTTCAACAAAATCGACCGCATTAGAAGCTGAATTTTCCAGAGCTTCTTTCAACAAATTCAACCACGTGTCGAGACTATTTTCTTCACTCAACCCTTGTTTGTATTTATAATGGGCAGCATAGCCTTTTTCTGCAATTTCATCCATTCGTTCACTTCGCACTTGAATTTCCACCCATCGGCCTTTTGGTCCCATAACGGTAATATGAAGGGCTTCATAACCGGTAGATTTTGGTGATGAAATCCAATCACGCAAACGACTCGGACTCGGGCGATAATGATCGGTTACTATAGAATAGATTTTCCAAGCCAAAAACTTTTCATCGTGTTGGTTGGATTTATAGACGATACGCAAAGCAAATTTGTCGTAGACTTCATCAAATGAAACACCTTGAGCGAGCATTTTTCTTCGGATAGAGTAGATCGATTTTGAACGCCCTTTTAAGGTATATTCAATTCCTTCTTCATCCAGAGCTTTTTTGAGGACGTCAGAAATAGAGGCAATATAAGCTTCTTGTTCTTGTCGGCTTTCTTTTAATTTACTGAGAATGTCATGGTACACATCGGGTTCTGTATACTTTAAACCCAAATCCTCCAATTGCGATTTGATGTTATAAAGTCCCAATCGATGGGCAAGAGGAGCATAAATGTATAAGGTTTCCGATGCAATTTTGGCTTGTTTATAATCCACCATGGATTCCATGGTTTGCATGTTATGCAAGCGATCGGCCAATTTGATAAGAATTACGCGAACATCATCATTTAAGGTGAGCAGCATTTTTCTAAAATTCTCTGCTTGCATGGAAATTTCCTGATCGGTTTTAACTTTGGCAATTTTTGTTAAACCATCAACCAGTTGTGCAATTTTGGGATTGAACATTTTTTCAATTTCCGCAATGGTAATGTCTGTATCTTCCGCAACATCATGCATCAGAGCTGCTGCAATAGCGGTGGCACCTAATCCAATTTCTGAAGCCACAATTTTTGCGACAGCAATAGGATGAAAAATATAAGCCTCACCTGATTTGCGTCGTTGCTCTTTATGAGCATCAACAGCCACATCAAATGCCTTTCTTATAATTTTTTTATCCTCAGCAGTTAATGTTTGATAACTTATGCGAAGTAACTCTTTATATTCCTTTGCAATAGCCTTGTTTTCTTGTTCTATATCAATCTCTGTCATATCAATCTCTATCTGTTACTAAAAGTAGGACAAAGTTTTTAAATATGCAAATGGAAAACAGAACGTTTTTTACTACATTACTGTACTAAAATTAGGAGTACAATTTTTTAAAAAATTAGAAACCCCTTTGTCTTTTTGCTTCAAACAATAAAATAGCGGCCGCAACGGATACATTCATGGAGTCAATTTCTCCCTGCATAGGAATGATAATGTTTTGTGTGCTTTCTGTACGCCAAAGTTCGCTTAAACCGGTTGCTTCTGTACCCACAACAAGAGCAGTGGGCGTTGTATAATTTTCTAAATGATAGCTGTTAGCATTTTGTAAGGTTGCCGAAAAAATGGCGATTTTGTTCGATTTCAGATACGAAATAACTTCATCGGTAGAACCAACGGCTATTTGATTTGTGAATACACATCCCACACCGGAACGAATGATATTTGGATTGTATAAATCACTTTTTGGATTGGCAATAATCACAGCATCTATTTTTGCCGCATCGGCAGTTCGGAGCAAAGCACCTAAATTTCCCGGTTTTTCAATGCCTTCTGCAACCAAAAGTAAGGGATTTTCGGAAAGTTTTAAATCGGTTAACCGGTGTTTTTTTGATTTGGCTACAGCCAAAACACCTTCTGTAGTGTCTCGATAGGCTAATTTTTGATAGACCTCTCTTGTTATTTCAATACATTCACTACCGCTAAATTTTTTTAGTTCTTTATCTGAAACAAATTCCGGCAAAAACAAAACTGTTTCCAGTTCGTAACCGCCTTTTAGTGCCAATTCAATTTCCCGTTTGCCTTCCATTAAAAACGTGCCGGTTTGTTTGCGGGTTTTTGATTTTTCCTGCAATTGGACTAAGGATTTAATGAAGGGGTTTTGTATGGAAGTGATTTGTTTCAAGATGCTGTTTTTCGGTGTTGCTAAGGTACAGTCTTTTTTATAAAATCCCGCGAGCTTTGATTTCCAAATATTTATTTATCGTGTCTAATGTCAGGTTTTCCGGTTGTGTCAAAACAGAATAGATACCATATTTTTTGAGTTCGTTCACGATTAATCGTTTTTCGAAAGCAAACTTTTCAGCAATCACTTTATCATACACTTCCTGAACGGTTTCTGATTTTTTATGAATGATTTCATTGAGTTCGGTATTTTGAAAAAAGATAACCACCAATAAATGATTTTTTGCAATCCCTTTTAGATAAGGAAGTTGTCGCTGTAAACCATCCAAAGTTTCAAAATTAGTATACAACAAAATCAAACTTCTGTGATTGATATTTTTCTTAATATCTACATACAGCCTGCCATAATCACTTTCAAAAAAATCGGTTTTTACATTATAAAGTGCGTCTAAAATAAGTTGCATTTGCGACGCTCTTTTTTCGGCCATTACTCTATTTTCTACTTTTTTAGAAAAGGTAAACATTCCGGCCTTATCGTGTTTTTTCAAGATTACATTTGATAAAACCAACGTAGCATTAATTGCATAATCTAATAAACTCAATTGGTTAAAAGGCATTTTCATCGTCCTGCCTTTGTCGATAACCATATAAACCGACTGCGATTTTTCATCTTGAAACTGATTGACCATCAACGAATTTTTCTTGGCGGTTGCTTTCCAGTTTAAGGTTCTGATGTCGTCGCCTTGAACATATTCTTTAATTTGTTCAAATTCAATGGTGTGCCCAATTCGTCTGATTTTTTTAACCCCATATTGAAACAGATTGTTTGAAAAAGCCATTAAATCATATTTACGAAGCTGAATATAAGACGGGTAGGTGGGCACCATGTGTCCGTTTTCAAACATGAATCTTCTGGAAATTAACCGTAGCGGAGAAGTAACATAAATATTAAGTTTTCCAAAATGGTATTCGCCACGTTCTGTTGGTCTTACATAATACTGGATCGCATCTGTGGCAGAAGCTTTTATTTTTCTGTAAATTTCAAAATTTCTTACTTGAAATTGAAAAGGAATTTCATCGATAATCTTTACCTGTATGGAAAAAGTGTAATAATTTTTAATACTCACAACAATTTTGTTATCATCACCATTAGATAGTTTTTCAGCCATCGTTCTACTTCCTTCAATTCCTGTTTTTGCTAAGAAAAGAGTTAGTATATCTAAAACTAAAAACACCATCAAAATGATAAACACATACCATGTAGCCGAGTATAAAAACGGAAAAAAGAAGGCACAAGCAAACAACGTTATTATTCCAAGCAAAGCATAGAAAAATAAGTTATTGAGGTACAGTTGTTGCAATAGTCGTTTCAAAGTTTCTTATCTTGGAATTTCGATGGTTTCAATAATTTGACGAATGATTTCTTTACCGGAAATCCCTTCCATTTCACGTTCGGGAGTGACAATCACCCGGTGTTGTAAAACCGGAATAGCGGCATCTTTAATATCTTCGGGCGTTACAAAATCACGACCTCGTAATGCTGCAAATCCTTTGGAAGCATTTAAAATGGCGATTGAGGCTCGGGGAGAAGCTCCCAGATATAAAAAGGCATTTTCTCTAGTGTTAATTACCAACTTGGCAATATATTCTAACAATTGTGGTTCAACAATAATCTGTTTTACCAAACTTTGGAATTTGTTAATGTCTTCGGCTGTTAAAAAAGTTTTGATTTGGTCTAATTTACCTGAATCCTGTAACGTATGTTCCCGTTGGATGATTTCAATTTCTTCGGTCAAATTTGGATAATCGATGTTTATTTTAAATAAAAATCGGTCCAATTGAGCTTCCGGCAAACGATAGGTTCCTTCTTGTTCGATAGGATTTTGAGTCGCAATTACTAAAAACGGTGTTGCTAACTGATAGGTAGTTCCATCCATTGTAATTTGGCGTTCTTCCATTACTTCAAACAAAGCTGCTTGTGTTTTTGCGGGAGCACGGTTGATTTCGTCAATTAAAATCAGATTCGAAAAAATAGGTCCTTTTTTAAATTCGAATTCTGATTTCTTTAAGTCAAAAATGGAAGTTCCTAAAATATCAGACGGCATTAAATCGGGCGTAAATTGAATTCTGCTGAAACCAATATTCATAGTTTTAGCCAGTAATTTAGCCGTAATTGTTTTAGCAACACCCGGAACACCTTCTAATAAAACATGTCCGTTGGATAAAATAGATACCAGTAATTGATCAATCATTTTTGATTGTCCCACAATTACTTTTCCTAATTCATTTCTAATTTCAGTTAGACTGTCTTGCAACGGTTTTAAATCGATTCGCGATTCAAAATTTACATTTTCATCTATCGGATTATTTGTGCTATTTTCTTCCATAATTTTGATATTTATTTAAAGCCCCATTCCTTTAAAAAAGGAGAAGTGCTATATTATTTTTTCCAGTATAGTATTAATTTCAATTAAATCTTCTTCGGTACTTTGATACCTTCTGTGATGTTTGTGAATCAAACGTACGGCTTTGTCAATTACCAGTAGGTCTTTACCTGATTTTAAATGCAATTTTTTCACAAAAGCATCGTCCAGTTTTGAGGTATCAATCATATAATCTGTTCTGATTTTCTCTAAAAAGAAAATGATTTTTTTGTCAATCAGATTGCCGTGATTTCCTTCTTGAAAATACAAATTGCCAATTGTTTTTGTAAAATCTACCGTAGTATTTTCTAAAGGTTTTATGATGGGAACAATACGTTGCTTTCGTTTGGCATTGAACAAAATAAACAAAATCATTCCAAATAAAAAGAAATACCAAGCCCATTTTAACGCCGGATTTGCAAACACAAAACGCAACGGCGATTGTGATATATTATCGGCAGTTAGGTTTTTTTGATACCAATACACAGGTTGATTAGGAATATACGACAAAAGTTTTTGAGCATATTCCGAATGATTATCTTTTAATAAGTGAAAATTTGAAAAAGCGGCAGGTTGCGTATGAAGTAAAAAGGAGCCTTTTTTGTAATCAACTTTTATAAAATTGGGATAGCTTTTGTCGCCGATTTTGTGATAGCCTAAAATTGTAGTTTTTAAACTATCCATTTCTCCAAAATAAAAACCTGAAACACCGCCACTCATGTTGTATTTTGAGGCACTGAATTTTTGATGGGTCAGGTAATTTTGAAGGGTATCTTTATAGTAATATTGATTTTCAATTTTGAATTGTAAAGAATCCGCTAATCCTTCTGAAAAATATTTCATGCTCAAAAAAGCCTGATTACCGTGACCTACAAAATAAAGCAGTTCCAGGATAGACTCTTCATCGATGGTATTTTCTTCGGTTATTGAAAGGAACGTACCGTTGATGTCATAGGTATTTACCAAGGTGTCATAATCGTAATGACCATCAAAAAACTCATAAGGCGTGTTTTTGAATCGCTCTATTTTATCTTTAGAAAACAACGTTTCGATTTCATTATCCAGCACATAAAGTCCCAATGGCGTTTTAGCACTCACTTTGTAGGTGGGTCGCCAATCAATTGGTTTAGGTCGATTGGCATCCATTAAAATGATTCCCGCAATAATCAGGAGTAAAAGGAAAATGTATATTTTTAAGGTGCAATTCATTAGCCTAAAGAATTGATTAAGTTATCAAAAGCTTTTTTGGCTTTTATAAAGGTTACTTCGTCCAATTCAAATTCGCCATACCAAATGTAATTGTACAAATAGGAGACATATTCAAATTGGTTTTTGATAGCTGTATTATTTATTTCATACAAATAATCAGAATTGGTTTTTTCAACATCCCATTCAATGAATTGTTTGGCCGACATTATTTTTAGCAACCATAAATAATAGTAGCGAATAGCCAAGCGGTTTTCACCATTTTTCAGCGTCGCTTTGATCAGTTTTTCAAAATCAACTAAGTGAATGTTTTTTTCAATTTCTTCATAATTGATTACTTTTTTATCCGATGATTTTCCAAAAACCCAGGTTCCTTCGCCATTCATAATTGCTTTTACAATTAAATAAATGACAAAAATGAGTAAAGCAGCAGCAAGTACTTTTAAAATGATTTCTACCACATTTTCAGTGTTCTCTCGGCTACTGGAATTGAAAATTCGTTCAAAAAAATCAAATAGCGATTCTTTAAAACGATCCCAAGCATTTACTTTTTTTGCTTTGGCTTCATAAATAAAAGCATCATCGCTGTATTTTTCTTTAAAACCTGTTTCAAATTGTAGCTCTTCAATAGCGATGGTGTCTATTTTATTTTCAGTTATAGCCATAGACAACGAATCATTCTGAGCAAAACCCATTAGCGTTATGAAGGATAAAAAAAGAAGGACTATTTTATTCATGATCACTTCCAATCATTTCGATAGCATTTTTTGGTTGGTTGTTTTCCTCTTCTTCACAGGAACTGTAATAAATGATACCACTATTTATCAATTGAATGTTGTTTAATACATAATTTAAAATTACTGATGCAACAAAAACGATAGACAAAATAATTGACATAAACGAAAAAGGGTTGTTATCATCAAAACCGGAGTTTTGAGCAGAAGTAAAAATGGATGCCACTCCGAAAACATAAGGTATCATTGTTAAAACTGTCAATATTACTTGTATGATGACGAGCATCACTAAACTAGCACCAACTATGGGCCAAAATTTGTTTTTTATTATAGTAAATCCTTTACCAAGAGCATTTAAAAATCCGCTATCAGAATTTAGATAAACATATAAACTTATATTCATCCAAGCTAAGTAGGCCGGAACAATAATCAAAATTAAAGGAATTCCAATAATGATTATCGTCAATACAAACATTACAAGTCCGAGTAGTAAAATTAACGGAATAGAAATTAAAAATAATTTGAAAATGTAAAGCAGAATTTTTCCAAAGTTATTTTTCAATTCTTGGATAATCGTTGCAGTTGTAAACGAATCACCTTTGTTTTTGTGGTATAAATTTAAGTAGATAATTGGGTAGGTGAAATTTATAATAGAAACAAAAATGATTAAAATAACGGAAATGATAATCAGACCTATAATTAATCCTAAGTTGTCTGTAAAATAACTTTCGATTATTCCAAAATCTTGATTAGCAGGAGCAATAGCTGAAAAAATAAGTTCAAAATAAACTTTAAAAGCTAAGTAAAAAAGCACCGAAAGCAGTAATAGGAATCCACCATTAATGATGAAATAATTTGAAAAATAATGTCTACCGGTTACTTTAAAAAAGGAAAAAGTATCTGAAATGTAATCGCTGAAATTTCGGGTTTTAAATAGTTGAAACATAGCTTACGTTTTTTGTAGTTGGTTATTAAATTTGGCATTCACTATAAATGGAAAAACTAAAAAGTAAAAAGAAATCATCGCGAGCGTTGAAAGGATGATGAAGACATTTAACCAATTTGGCATTTCTAACGAATAGCGTGTGATGAAACCTTCTAAGAATCCTGCTGCAATTGTGAATGGCATGGTACTTAAGAATATTTTTAATCCGTTTTTAAAACCCATTTTAAACGAAACAAATCGAGAATAGGTTTTAGGAAACAGAATAGAAGCCCCTAAAATAAATCCCGCTGCTGTTTCGATAACAATGGCAAAAATCTCCATTGAACCGTGAATCCAAATACCGCGAACACTTTCCCAAAAAACACCTTCTTGATAAAACATATATTGAAAAGCACCCAACATAATACAATTTTGCAGCATGATCCAAAACGTGCCAATACCACCAAATATACCGTATAGAAAACACCGCAAACCTACGTAGAGGTTATTCATAGTTATCGCAATAAAACCACCCCAGTTGCTTCCTGATTTGTAAACGGCTACCGGATTACCTTCTTTAATATTTTCTAACGTCATGTTTACGTAATGATCGCCTAAAATCAATCGCACAAAATCGGTATCATATTTTGCAGATAAAACCCCAATGGCAGTACAAGCAAAAAAGAGAACAAAAGCATAGACCAAATAACGACGGTATTGGTAAACAATCAAGGGAACTTCTGTAGAAAAGAAGTAAATTAATCTGTTTTGTTCCGTTCTTTTCGTCTTGTATATCTTCTGGTAAATTTGCGAAGCCAAATAATTTAAGTAGACAACTGTCTTGCTTTTAGGGTAGTAGGTTTGTGCATACGATAAATCGTTGACTAAATGGATATATAAACTAGCCATTTCATCAGGATTTTTTTTAGCTTTACCAAAAATAGCTTGCTCAAATTCGAGCCATTTTTCTTTATTTTGCTTTATGAATGCAACTTCTCTCATGGTTTGCTAAAATATAAAATATGTCAGAATTATCGATAACCACAACACAAAATGTGACAATTAATTTTACTGCGGCTACTGTAGCCGATAGAATGTTTGGCTATATGCTTGATTTGCTGGTTAAAATAGCCTATGCTATTAGTGTCTTCGGCATCTTTTTTTATTGGTTGCGAATCAATGAAAAAATGGCAGCGATGGATTATTGGTCACAAGCGGCTATTTATGTTTTAGTTTATTCCCCTATAATTTTTTATTCCTTAGTTCTGGAGAGTCTTTTTGAAGGTCAAACTATTGGAAAACGATTGATGAAAACCAAAGTAGTTAAGATTGATGGCTATCAAGCATCGTTTGGCGATTATATTATTCGCTGGATTTTTAGACTTGTAGATGTAAATATTAGTAGTGGTATAATAGGATTAATTACTATGATTATAAGCAAAAAAACGCAGCGTTTAGGTGATATCACAGCGGGTACGGCCGTAATAAGTTTGAAAAACAACATATCAATCAATCATACTATTTTAGAAGAAATTGATGAGGCTTATGTGCCTACTTATCCTTTAGTGATTAAACTAAATGACAACGATGCCCGAATTATTAAAGAAACTTTCAATACGGCTGTTGCCATAAGAGATTATGCAACTTTGATTAGATTGCGAACCAAAATAGAAGAGGTAACCGGAATTAAAAATACGTCAGGAAATGACACCGATTTTATTCGAACGCTTTTAAAAGATTATAATTATTATACGCAAAAAATGTAGTGTTGCCATAACTATAAAATCATTTCTAAATCAATTTCCGGTTACCTATCAGTTTTAATTTTAATGAACTATGGTGTTTTATTTCTTCTGTTGTTCAAATTTGCCTTTATAACGCTCATACAATTCATCTTGACGACTGTCTAAACTGATCCCTCTGCCGTCAATAAAAGCATGCGTTACTTTGTTGGTTTTCATGTCTAAAGCATCACCTTCTGAAATAAAAAGTGTGGCACTTTTGTTATGTTCTAAAGTTCCGTAATTTTCTGAAATTCCCAGTATTTCTGCCGCATTTGAAGTGATTAATTGTAACGCTTCTTCTTTGGTTAAACCCCAAGCCGCACAAGTTCCTGCATAAAAAGGCAAGTTTCTGGTTTGCATGCGTTCCATGTCACCTTGGTTTTGAAGAGCTGTTAAAACCCCTTTTTTGACCAATAAAGCAGCATTTTTATAAGGTAAATTAACATCTTCATCTTCCAGTAGCGGCAAATCATGAACACGTTTTAATAAAACGCTTACTTGATTTTGTTTTAAATCATCTGCCACTTTAAAAGCATAATACCCACCCACAATCACCATTTTAGCGATTTTGTTTTTTTGTTTAAATAAAAGAGCATCGCGTATTTCTTTTTCGCCATCAGCGTGAACATACAGTTTTTTTGTTCCGGCTTGCAAACCGTTCATCGCTTCCAGTGAAATATCTTTATTTTTTCTATCACCACTCAAATAATTGGAGGAAAGCGAAAAGAAGTCTTGAATCGCTTTTATTTGATTTTCATACTCTTTATTGGCTTCAATGCCACCCGGTTCAGCCCACCATCCGGTTCTGACATAACTTCGTGGCCAATTTAAATGAATCCCTTCGTCGGCTTTTACGACAGCATCTTCCCAATTCCAGGCGTCCAATTGCACCACAGAAGAAGTTCCGGAAATTCGTCCGCCACGAGGTGTGATTTGAGCTAACAAAACGCCATTCGGACGTGTGGTTTCCGTGATTAATGATTCTGCATTATATGCAATGATGCTTCGAATGTGCGGATTCATTTCGCCCATTTCTCTCACATCATCACTTGCTTTTACAGCATCAATTTCTACCAATCCTAAAGTTGAATTAGGAGCAATAAAACCCGGATAAATATGGTGATTTTCATTGACTGTAATTACAACATCATGTTTGGCCGGTTTGGCTAACCTGCCATCAACAACATATTGAATTTTTCCGTCAATAATGGAAATCATGCTGTGTTCTTGAGTGGTTCCATTTCCAATATGAGCCGTACCGCCAATAATTAAAATGGATTGGTTCTGTTTTGCGGCCGGAGTTTGTTGTCCCCAACTAAGCGAAACCAATACTAACGAGATATATAGTGTGTATTTTTTCATGAGTATAAAAATTAAAATTCTTCAAGTAGCGTGTCACAATGGTAATGTTTCACTTCTCTTCGTTTTGGGGTTTGCGTTTTACTGCCTTTGTTTTTAGCGTCAAGCAACTGATTGATCATCAAGTTACGCTCTTTTTGAATGTTTTCAATGATCGCTTCTGATTGTTCTAAATCATAAAAGACAATGCCGTCAATAATTGTTTTTTCCACTTTGGCATAAATGGAAAGCGGACTTTCGGACCATAGCACCACATCGGCATCTTTGCCTACTTTTATGCTTCCCAATCGGTTGTCAACCTGAAGTAATCGTGCCGGATTTAAAGTGACAAAATTCCAAGCTTCTTCTTCAGAAACATTCCCGTATTTCACAGTTTTTGCCGCTTCTTGATTCAACCTACGTGACATTTCAGCATCGTCAGAATTTATAGAAACCAAAACACCTTCGCCTTGCATCAAGGCAGCATTGTGTGGAATAGCATCTTTTACTTCGAATTTATATCCCCACCAATCAGAAAAAGTGGAACCTCCAACGCCATGAGCCGCCATTTTATCGGCCACTTTATAGCCTTCTAAAATGTGAGTAAAGGTTTGAATTTTAAATTGGTACCTGTCGGCCAATTTCATCAACATGTTAATCTCAGATTGCACATAAGAATGGCAGGTAATAAACCTTTTTTTGTTTAAAATCTCAACCAAAACTTCCATTTCAATATCATATCTTGGTTTTATTTTGGTTTTGCTTTTGGAAGCGTTATAGGTTTTCCATTCTTTTTCATACGCTAAAGCTTGGGTAAAATAATCTTCATAGACTTGTTCAACGCCCATTCTTGATTGCGGAAAACGCGAGCCTCCAGTTCCCCAATTGGATTGTTTTACATTTTCTCCCAAAGCAAATTTGATGTATTTTGGAGCCTCTTTCACTAACATTTCTTCCGGTGAATAGCCCCATTTTAGTTTGATAAAAGCAGCTCTTCCTCCAATTGGATTCGCAGAACCGTGTAATAAATTAGCGGAGGTCACACCGCCTGATAAATTTCTATAAATGTTGATGTCTTCGGAGTTGATTACATCTTCAATGGTTACTTCAGCAGATGAATTTTGACCGCCTTCGTTTACGCCACTTGAAATGGCAATGTGTGAATGTTCGTCAATAATACCCGCCGTTAAGTGTTTTCCGGTTGCATCAATGGTTTTGGCATTTGCACCGCTAATGTTTTTTCCAATTCGGATGATTTTACCGTTTTGAATTAAAACATCGGTTTCTTTTAAAATCCCTTCCGATTCACCGGTCCAAACCGTTGCATTTTTAAATAAAAGGGTTTCTTGTTTTGGTTTTTCTTTGTTACCAAAGGCCACATTAGGATAGGCGATAGGTACCATTTCAGGAACCACAATTTCTTCTGTCGGTTTTTCTTTTACCTTATTGGGTTCTTTTAATTGAGCTGTCCAAGGGATTACCCTACCATCTTCTAAAGTTGCGGTTCCTTTGAAAGCGGCATTATCAAAAACACCGTTTAATCGCATGTAACCTTTTGCCGTGGAGTCTTTGCTTTTTACCAACAAATTAATCCAAGGGTCATTGAATTGTGTTTTGGTATCAAACGAAATACTGTCTTTCGTTATTTTGGCTTCAGGTTTTGACGCTTCCCCTTCAATTTTTAATTCATAGTTTATTTGATTGACCACTAAGTCATAGGTTCCTCTGCTATCCAATCCATCAAATTTTGACAGGATGGTTCGGTTGCCTTGTACCCAATTTTCGTGAAGAATGGTTTTCGATTCAAATAAATCACCGGAGGTTATAATGAAATTGGCTAAGCTTCCTTTCTTTAAACTTCCTAAATTAGCGGATTGATTCAATAATTGTGCAGGAATTGTGGTTAATGCAGCCAACGCTTTTTCTTTCGGCAATCCATAAGCCACAGCTTTTCGCAATTGCGTTAAAAATTCTTTTTGATTTTTTAAATCGGAAGCCGTTAAAATAAAATTGATATTGTTTTCTGCCAGTATTTTTAGATTGAACGGAGCTTGGTTCCAAAATTTCATATCGGTTAAACTCACTTGATAGGCCAAAAAAGAGTTGGAAACATCATAAGCTTCCGGAAATTCTAATGGAATAATATAAGTGGCTCCTGTTTTTTTAATTTCTTCAATACGTTCAAATTCGTTTCCACTTCCTTTGATGAGGTAGTTGACGCCAAATTCTTTACCAATTGTTGCTGCTCGCAAGGCATTCAGTTTATCGCCTGCATTAAAAATTTGGAGCAATTTTTTATTTTGATTGAAAGCATCCAAAGACAAATCAACAGTTTTTGAATTCCCTTTTTCATACCATTCTGCATCGTGATAGACCTGACGAAGTAACGCCATACTGCCCATCAAAGATGATGGATACGCCTGACGGGAATTTCTACTACGTCTGAAGGTAAAATGTTGCGATACTTTTTGATTTAAAATACGCGTTGCATTATTATTCGCGTCGTTTAACGTCCAAAGTAAACCCGTTCCGGCAATGATGCCATCGCTATTGTGACTTACAACCGTTCCAAAACCAATTTCACGAAGTCCGGCAGCTGATTTGGCATCGTAAGTAACGTTTTCAAAGGCTTGGTATTCGGGTTTGATATGGTCATTCCAATAATAACCTTGTCGGGAAGGTTCGTAAGAGGGTGTGTTCATTCCTCCGCCACGTGGTGTAGCCGGAGCTTTCGAAATACCAAATTCACTATACAAATCAATAAATGACGGATAGATGGTTTTTCCTGAAGCATCAATAACGGTTACATTTTTAGGGATAGTGATGTTGGTGCCAATGTCTAAAATACGATCACCTTCCAGCAAAATAGTTGCTTTTTCCACTTTTTGAGTTGGCGAAACATAAACAGTTGCATTAGTAATAGCAATTTGCGATTTGAAATTTTGACGAACACCGTCATTTTTTGGGAAATAGTCTTGTGCAAAAATTGGTATTACAAACAAGATAAAAAACACGTGAATAAAATTTCTCATGTAAAGGGTTTTTAAAATAAAAGCCATAAATCTAGTGAAAAATTAAATGATTGAATCGAAAAATATGTTTATAAATGATGAAAATCAATTCAAGACAAAAAAAAACTAAAGTAAACCAACTTAAACCATTTTAAACTTCAAATTCCTAACTAATATAATTCCAAATAGTCTTCTTTTTGCTCATTTTTATAAAGACCATTCGCAAGGTTTGATGTTCCGGTAAGGTCATTGAAGCATCTTTTTTCAGGAGTTTCATCGCTTCATGTCGGGCAATTTGCAGAATATCACGATCACGCACCAAATCAGCAATTTGTAGATTCAATACACCACTTTGTTGTGTTCCCATTAAATCTCCCGGTCCGCGAAGTTTTAAATCGACTTCGGCAATTTCAAAACCGTCGTTGGTTCGACACATGGTTTCCAATCGGATTTTGCTATCGTTACTCAGTTTGTGACCCGTCATCAAAATGCAATAACTCTGTTCGGCACCTCGACCTACACGACCGCGAAGTTGGTGTAGTTGCGATAAACCAAAACGTTCCGCACTTTCAATGACCATCACACTGGCGTTGGGGACGTTAACGCCCACTTCAATCACGGTAGTTGCGATCATAATATTGGTTTTTCCGGCAGCGAAACGTTGCATTTCAGCTTCTTTATCCGCCGCTTTCATTTGTCCGTGAACCATAGAAACACTATAATGCGGCAACGGAAAATCCCTTGAAATACTTTCGTAACCATCCATCAAATCTTTATAATCCATTTTTTCACTTTCATTAATCAAGGGATAAACGATATAAATTTGACGGCCTTTGGCAATTTCATCTTTTAAAAATTTCCAAACTTTCAATCGGTTGGAATCATAGCGATGCACGGTTTGAATTGGTTTTCGTCCCGGTGGTAGTTCGTCAATCACTGAAATATCCAAATCGCCATACAAACTCATTGCTAACGTTCGCGGAATAGGCGTAGCTGTCATGACCAAAACATGGGGTGGAATATCATTTTTCTTCCATAATTTCGAGCGTTGTTCCACACCAAATCGATGTTGTTCATCAATGATTGCCAATCCCAAATTTTGAAATTGTACTTTATCTTCCAACAACGCGTGAGTTCCAATAATGATATGCAATTCGCCTGATTCCAATTGTTCATGAATGATTTTACGTTCCGATGTTTTGGAAGAACCGGTCAATAGTTTGATGTTGATATTCAAATCTTTGGCTAGTTCCGTTAACCCATTAAAATGTTGTGTTGCCAGAATTTCCGTTGGAGCCATCAAACAACTTTGAAAACCATTGTCTAAAGCAATCAACATACAAAGTAAGGCTACAATGGTTTTTCCTGAACCCACATCACCTTGTAACAATCGGTTCATTTGGGCATTGCTGCCTAAGTCGTTGCGAATCTCCTTCAACACTTTTTTCTGAGCATTGGTCAATTCAAACGGCAAATGATTTTGATAGAAATCGTTAAAATAATCGCCAATTTTTTCAAATGGATAGCCTTTAATCTTCTGTTTCCGAATAAGATTCTTCGTGATTAATTGCAGTTGAATAAAAAACAATTCCTCAAATTTTAAACGAAATTGGGCTTTAGCCAATAGCTCTTGACTTTTCGGAAAATGAATGTTAAACAACGCGGCATTTTTGGGAATCAGTTTCAATTCATCCAGTAAATAAGCAGGTAAAGTTTCTAAAAAACGGGCTTGTGTTTCCACAAACAATTGCTGCATCATTTTGTTGATGGAGCGATTGGAAATCCCTTTTTGTGTCAACTTTTCTGTAGAAGGATACACGGGTTGCATGGCCGAACGCAGACTTTGCTTGTGTTCTTCCAAAAGTTCCAATTCCGGATGAGCCATGTTAAACTGTCCCGAAAAAGGGGTGACTTTTCCAAAAGCAACATAAGGCGTGTTGAGTTTTAAGGTTTCACGAATCCATTTTTGACCTTGAAACCAAACTAATTCCATTTCGCCGGTTTCGTCTACAAAAGTAGCCACCAGACGACCTCGGCCTATTTTTTGTTCAACCGTTTTAATGTGAATGATTTTGCCGACAATTTGCACTTCTGTATTTCCGGCTTGCAACTCATTGATTTTATAATACCGAGTTCGGTCGATATACCTGTTGGGAAACAACGTCAATAAATCACCATACCGATGAATGCTGAGTTCCTTTCGCAGCATTTCGCCACGGGAAGGACCCACGCCTTTGAGGTATTCGATTGGTGTTTGTAGGATGTCGTTCATTTTCAATGGCAATTGCAATGTCAATGACAGGAGCAATTAAAAGCGAAGATAGTTTTTTTGGAAGGTATTTAAAAATTGAAGTAACTACATTTCTTAAACCATTAAGGAATTAAGGTTCATTAAGATTGATTCTAGTGTATGATAAAATCCGTTCTAATCTGCGTTTGGCGAAGCCAATCTGTTTCATCCGCGTTCAAATCTTTGCGTATCTTTGTATAACTTTGTGAAACTCTGTGAAACAACCATGCGATACCTATTCTTATTCCTTTTCTCTTTTTCCTTTGCTCAACAAACCTCAAAAGTTGATTTTAAAACAATGAACGCCAGGTTGGTTCCAAATGCCACTGAGAAATCCATTTCCGGTCAAGTTAACTATCAATTTGAAGTTTTAAATGCGATTGACACCATTGCCATCGACGCTATTAAAATGGATTTTACTAACGTAAAAATAAATGGTAAATCCATCAACTTTAAAAATACAACTAAAAAACTCCAATTATTCGAAGGCTTTAAAAAGGGTAAAAACACGTTAACGTTTACTTATACAGCCACTCCCAAACAAACGCTTTATTTTATTGGAGAAGGAGAAGATTTACAAATCTGGACACAAGGACAAGGAAAATACACCAGTCATTGGTTACCCAGTTTTGATGATGTGAATGAGAAAGTTATTTTTAATTTGTCAATCGCATTTGATACCTCATTTGAAGTCCTTTCTAATGGTAAGCTTGACGGAACAACTGTTTATCCGCCACTTTCATATCCTAATATAATTTGGCATTATCAAATGACAAAACCGATGTCATCCTATTTAGTGATGATGACCATTGGAAAATTTGCAAAGCAAACCACGAAAACCAAATCCGGCACACCTTTAGAATTTTATTTGGATCAAAAAGATGTCGATAAATTTGAAACCACTTATCAATACACCACGCAAATTTTCGATTTTTTTGAACAAGAAATAGGCGTGAAGTACCCTTGGGAAATCTACCGTCAAGTGCCTGTTCGTGATTTTTTGTACTCCGGAATGGAAAACACCACTGCTACCATTTTTGCTCAGGATTTTGTGGTGGATAAAATAGGGTTTAATGACAAAACGTACATCAACGTCAACGCTCACGAATTAGCTCATCAATGGTTTGGCAATTTAATCACAGCAGAAACGGGAAAACACCATTGGTTGCAGGAAGGTTTTGCTACATATTATGCGTTATTGGCCGAAAAAGAACTTTTTGGCGATGATCATTTTCAATGGGAATTATACGAAATGGCCGAGCGTTTGCAGCAAAATTCCAAAACAGATACGATTCCGTTGCTCAACGAAAAAGCCAGTTCGCTAACCTTTTACCAAAAAGGAGCTTGGGCTTTGCATTATTTAAGAGAAACAATCGGAGCTGCTAATTTTCAAAAAGCAGTAAAAAATTACCTGAAAAAATACAGTTTCAAAAACGTGAATACGGATGATTTTCTAACCGAAGTTAAAGCGGTTTCCTCTTTTGATACTGCTGCTTTCAAACACATTTGGTTGGAACAATCCGGTTTTGAAGTCAACCAGGCTTTGGCTTTACTTCGGAAAAACAAGTTCATGACATCCTATTTGGAATTGGTAGAATTACAATCCAAACCTTTTTCGGAAAAGAAAACTACGTTAGAAAACCTTTTAAAAAGTGACGCTTTTTATCCGCTCAAAGAAGAAGTGGTTTTTCAATTGGCCGAAGTGCCTTTTGAAGAAAAAGAAGCCTTACTTACAATAGCATTGGATGGAAATAATGTAAAAGTACGTCAAGCCATCGCCCGAATTATGGTGGAAATACCAATCCCTTTTCAATCCCCTTATGAATCACTTTTAGAAGATGCATCCTATATCACCAAAGAAATTGCATTAGGCACTTTGTGGAATTTATTCCCCGAAAAACAAGTAGATTATTTAAACCAATCTAAAGATTGGATTGGGTTTAATGATAAAAACTTACGCATACTTTGGCTCACATTAGCGTTGATGACGAAAGACTATCAAAACGAAAATAAAGTGCAATTTTATGACGAATTAATGTCCTACAGTTCGCCTAAATTTGAAAGTTCCATTCGACAGAATGCGTTAACCAATTTGTTGTTTCTGAATCCGAACGATCATAATATTTTGAAAAATTTAGTCAATGCCACCACGCATCACAAATGGCAGTTTACGCTTTTTGCCAGGAATCAAATTCGGGAATTAATCAAAACGGAACGTCACAAAAAGTATTTTGAAGAAATGCTTCCTAATTTAAACGCTGCGGAACAAAGTCAGTTGAAACGATTGTTGGAAAACTAACTCATCAAATTAATCACTTCAGCTTTCAAATAGCTGATAGCTACATAACTTGGCGAAGGTTTTTCCAACAAATCACTCAAAATGACTTCGCGTAATTTGTTAGAAGTTTCCACTTTCTCACTCATTGCCGCTTTTCTAATGTTTTGAATGATGGTGTTTTTGGCTGTTGAAATAACCGTCCAACAATCTTCCGTAATATAAATTTGTTGGGTTAAATTGTGTTCAAATTCTTGCTCAATTTGTTGAATTAATAAGTTTTCATAAGCAGTTTTGTCATCAGAAAGCGGTGCAATTCTAATCAGTAATTTGGCCGGATTGATGCGTTCCAAATACAAAACCATCCGTTCATAGGCTTGCAAACGCATGGGTAAAGCTACTTTGTGCAATTCCTTTAGCAACAAATATTTTCTTTTGTCAGAGTCATTTTTTAAATTCAAATGAAAAAAAGAATAGGCCACAATTCCCGTTATAATTGCCGGTAAAGTATACGATAAAAGTTCAATCCATTTAATTGATTCCATAGTTTGTATTTTTTAATTTGGAGCTACATTCAAACTTACTTTATCTTTTTTTACCATATAAGTCATAAAAGTTTTAAATGCTTATATGACTTATATGATAAAATCAAATTTGAGTTATCATAAAAACGTTTACTGCAAAAATAGAATTTTAGTTGATAATTCGTTACAATTTTAATTGTAATAAATCATAAGTAAGCTTATTTTTGAACTTTGCTAAAAACACTATGATAAACGAATATATTAATCAACTCAACGAAGCCCAACGTGCACCCGTACTCCAAAAAGACGGTCCAATGATTGTAATCGCAGGAGCAGGTTCAGGAAAAACAAGGGTTCTTACGATGCGGATTGCTTATTTAATGAGCTTGGGAGTTGATGCGTTCAATATTTTGTCGCTCACTTTTACCAACAAAGCCGCTCGCGAAATGAAGAAACGTATTTCTGATATCGTGGGAAGTAATGAAGCGAAAAACCTATGGATGGGTACGTTTCACTCCGTTTTTGCGAAAATCCTTCGCATCGAAGCGGAGAAATTAGGGTATCCAAGCAATTTTACTATTTATGACGCTCAGGATAGTGTACGTTTAATCGGTGCCATTATCAAAGAAATGCAACTCGACAAAGATATTTACAAACCCAAACAGGTTTTTAGTCGTATTTCGTCTTATAAAAACTCACTGATAACCGTAAAAGCCTATTTCAATAATCCCGAATTGCAGGAACAAGATGCCATGAGCAAAAAACCGCGAATTGGTGAAATTTACAATAATTATGTGGAACGTTGTTTCAAATCGGGAGCGATGGATTTTGATGATTTGTTATTAAAAACCAATGAATTATTAAATCGTTTTCCGGATGTGTTGGCCAAATACCAAGACCGTTTTCGATACATTTTGGTGGATGAGTACCAAGATACCAATCATTCGCAATATTTAATTGTACGAGCTTTGTCTGATCGTTTTCAGAATATTTGTGTGGTAGGTGATGATGCCCAAAGTATTTATGCATTTCGTGGAGCTAACATCAATAATATCTTGAATTTTCAGAAAGATTATGCGGATGTGCAAACCTTTCGCTTGGAACAAAATTACCGTTCCACCAAAAATATTGTACAAGCTGCGAATTCCATCATCGATAAAAACAAAACCAAATTAGAAAAAGTCGTTTGGACGCATAATCAGGACGGACCCAAAATAAAAGTGAACCGCAGCATCACCGACGGAGAAGAAGGTCGATTTGTAGCTTCCACCATTTTTGAAGAAAAGATGCGAAACCAAATGAAAAATGGCGAGTTTGCTATTTTGTATCGCACCAATGCTCAGTCCCGTGCGATGGAAGATGCGTTGCGAAAACGCGATATTCCGTATCGCATTTACGGTGGATTATCGTTTTACCAACGCAAAGAAATTAAGGATGTGTTGTGTTATTTGCGTTTGGTCATCAATCCAAAAGACGAAGAAGCGTTAGTCCGTGTCATCAATTATCCGGCACGTGGAATTGGTGATAGTACGGTGGAGAAATTAACCGTTGCAGCCAATCATTACAAGCGTTCCATTTTTGAAGTCATGGAAAATATTGATAAGATTGACCTCAAACTCAATTCAGGAACCAAACGAAAGTTGGAAGATTTTGTGATGATGATTAAAAGTTTTCAAGTCATTAACGAAAATCAAGATGCCTTTTTTCTTGCCGAACATGTATCCAAGAAAACAGGCTTGATTCAAGAATTAAAAAAAGACGGCACCCCGGAAGGAATTGCCCGAATTGAAAATATCGAAGAATTATTAAACGGTATCAAAGACTTCACCGAAGGTCAAAAAGAAATTGACGGAGCTCGAGGAGCCTTATCGGAATTCTTGGAAGATGTAGCTCTGGCAACCGATTTGGATAAAGATACCGGCGATGATGATCGCGTGGCTTTAATGACAATTCACTTGGCAAAAGGGTTGGAATTCCCCACTGTTTTTGTAGTAGGAATGGAAGAAGATTTGTTTCCGAGTGCCATGAGTTTAAACACCCGTAGTGAGTTGGAAGAAGAACGCCGTTTGTTTTATGTCGCACTAACCAGAGCCGAACACCAAGCCTATTTGACTTATGCTCAATCGCGTTACCGTTGGGGAAAATTAATGGACAGCGAGCCTTCGCGTTTTATAGAAGAAATTGACGACCAATATTTGGAATACATCAGTCACACCGAAACGGGTTACCGTTACAAACCAATGATGGATATGGATATTTTTGGCGATGTGGACAAATCCAAATTGCGATTAGCAAAACCGACTAACGGAACTCCACCGAAGCGGTATGGCGAAGAACCGTCTTCTACCATTCGAAAATTAAAACCCGTGACAGGAAATGCTCCCGCAAGTGCGAATTTGTTTGATTCAAAGTTAGTTCCCGGTAACATCGTCATGCATGAACGTTTTGGAAAAGGGGAAGTGTTAAACTTAGAAGGAGTAGGAGCCGACAAAAAAGCCGAAATTAAATTTGATGTGGGTGGGATTAAGAAGTTGTTGTTGCGGTTTGCGAAGTTGGATGTCATTGGTTAGAAGTTGCGGGTTGCGGGTTGCGAGTTTTGGAACCTCAGTAATCAACCAATAACTCACATCCTGATGTAACCTTAACAAGACCTGCAATTGAAAAAATTAAAATTAAATAGTAATAAAAACCTTAGTGCCTTAGCACCTTAGTACCTCAGTACCTTTAAAATGAAATATTCAAGACTAACCAAAGAACAATTCGAAGCCCTCCACCAAGAATTCGCTAATTTTTTAGCCACACAATCCATTGACAAAAAAGAATGGGATGAAATCAAGATTAACAAGCCCGAAGTAGCGGAGCAAGAATTAGATGTTTTCTCTGATTTAATTTGGGAAGGTGTTTTGAGTCAGACCAATTATTTAGAACATTTTTCAAAGAACCATATCTTCTTGTTTCATTGTTTGGAAACCGAAGTAAAATCGATTGTTTTAAAAACACTAGAACTCGAAGTTGATTTCATGACTTCCAAAGGATTGGAATGGATGGTCAATAATTTGTTTACCGATGCAATTGACATTCATGTGGGACGAAAAGAATACCAAGGTGAACGCAATGCTGCTATTTTTGACATTATCCAACAAGGAGCGATTTTAAGTGACGGACAATTGTACCAGCAAATTGATAAAATAGTCAACGCAAAACCTTAGCACCTTAGCACCTCAGAACCTTAGTACCTCAAAAAAATGGATATCCCAACCAAAATTCAAACCCTTCGTGACGAACTCAACCAACACAACCACAACTATTATGTGTTGGACAAACCCACCATTTCCGATTTTGAATTTGATCAATTATTGAAACAATTACAAGAGTTGGAAACGCAACATCCGGAGTTTTTTGATGAAAATTCACCCACGCAACGCGTAGGAGGAAGCATCACTAAGAATTTTAATACGGTGGCTCACGAACATCGAATGTATTCGTTAGATAATTCGTATTCCACCGAAGATCTGATGGATTGGGAAGTTCGAATTCAAAAAATATTAGGAAATGTTGATTTGGACTATACGTGTGAATTAAAATACGACGGAGCTTCAATCAGCATCACTTATGAAAACGGAAAGTTAAAAAAAGCCGTGACGCGTGGCGATGGTTTTCAAGGTGATGAAGTGACGAATAATATCAAAACCATTCGGTCTATTCCATTGCAATTAAAAGGAAATTATCCACCGAAGTTCGATATTCGAGGTGAAATAATTCTACCATTTGCCGGATTTGAAAAGATGAATCAGGAGTTGATTGAAATTGGTGAAACACCTTATTCCAATCCAAGAAACACCGCTTCCGGAAGTTTAAAATTACAAGATAGTGCTGAGGTTGCCAAACGTCCGTTGGATTGTTTGTTGTATTTTATTGTGGGAAATAATCTTCCTTTTAAAACACAATTTGAAGGTTTGGAAACGGCTAGAAACTGGGGGTTCAAAGTGCCATCTCAAGCAAAATTGGCGAAGAATATGCAAGAAGTGTTGGAATTCATTACCTATTGGGATGTACATCGACACGACTTACCTTATGAAACAGATGGGGTTGTAATCAAAGTTAACAGTTTGCAACATCAGGACGAATTAGGTTATACGTCCAAATCGCCTCGTTGGGCAATGGCATATAAATTCAAATCGGAACAAGTTTCCACCCGATTAAATTCCATTTCCTATCAAGTGGGAAGAACGGGAGCGATTACGCCTGTTGCCAATTTAGAACCAGTGCAATTGGCGGGAACCATTGTTAAAAGAGCTTCGTTGCACAACGCCGATCAAATTGAAAAATTAGATATTCGTATTGGTGATAAAGTTTTTGTTGAAAAAGGCGGCGAAATTATTCCAAAAATTATAGCCGTTGCCGAAAGAGGAAGCGAATCTTTTCCAACGGTTTACATTACTAATTGTCCCGAATGTCAAACCGCTTTAGAGCGAAAAGAAGGCGAAGCCAATCATTATTGTCCGAATTTTTATGGTTGTCCGCCACAGATTATAGGTCGCATTCAACACTACATTACCCGAAAAGCAATGGATATTGAAGGTTTAGGTGGCGAAACGGTGGCGTTGCTCTATCAAAATGGTTTAGTGAAAAATTATGCCGATTTGTATGATTTAAAGATCGAACAAATTCTTCCGTTGGAACGAATGGCTCAAAAAAGTGCGGAGAATTTAATCAACGGAATTGAAAAATCGAAAGAAGTTCCGTTTGAACGGGTTTTGTATGCGTTGGGAATTCGGTATGTTGGCGAAACTGTCGCTAAAAAATTAGCCAAACATTATAAAAATATAGATGCTATTGCGAATGCCAGTTTGATGGATTTGATTTTAGTGGATGAAATTGGCGATAAAATTGCTCAAAGTGTGATTGAGTTTTTTGAGAATCCTGAAAACAGAATCACTGTGGAGCGACTTAAAAATGTGGGAGTTCAATTAACTTTGGACGAATCGAAATCAACAGTAGTTAGTAATGTTTTAGAAGGAAAAACGTTTGTAGTTTCAGGTGTGTTTGAAAAATTTTCTCGTGATGATTTAAAGAAAGCCATTGAAGATCATGGAGGAAAAGTAGGCAGTTCCATTTCAGCAAAAACGAATTTTGTAATTGCAGGTGATAATATGGGACCGGCAAAATTGGAAAAAGCATCACAACTTAAAGTTCCGATTATTAGTGAAAATGATTTTTTGGGAATGATTGGAGATTATAAGAAGTGATGGTTTGATTTTGATTAATAGTTTATGAAATATGTATTTTTTTAAAGGATTAGAAAGTTGGAAATTATAGTTGATATTTAAGTTATGAATAATTATGAATAAACTTATTCCTATCATATTAATTACACTCATTTGTATCCAAAATGTTATTGGGCAAAATGATATTATTATTAATAATTGGGATAAAATTGTGATACACGATGTTTATGTGGGTTGGTCATATTTTGACAACAAATTTCAAATTGAAAAGGAAGATTTATTACTTACTTCTTTAGAAAAACCCGACTCGATTATCAAAAAAGTTGATCCTAAATTAATTAATGAAATAGTCGGTCTACTACAGAATAATGGTGAATCAGATTTATCAAAAGAGTCAATGAGCTTTTTTGAAAAAGATTCATTATGGCTTGATCAGAATGCTGCAAAATTATGGAAAGAATATAGGAAAAACTGGAAAACGACAAAGGAAATAGATTCAATTGCAATCGGTGCAATAAAAGATGTTAGAAAAGCAAACAAAATAGCAATATCACTTCAAGGTTCGAATAGGACGGATGATTATCCATTTGTTTTTATCCAATTAATTAATAAAAATGATACTTTATCTGCATCTTCAAATGGGCAATACCCATATATGTTGCCTTGGCACATCAAAAAACATAAAGTTTATAATTCTAGATTGTCTGAATTAATTGCTGAATTATTACCAGATAAAGTTCCAACCAATAAAGAACGATTAAGTGGTAAAAATTTCAATTATCATTTTATTAATGAATTTTATCGAGAATTTATTAATGACAAAGAAAATTACTTAGAGGCAAGAAATAAATATTCGAGAACTTTTAAATTATTAGAAAAAGAATTTGAAATTAAGAGAGCTGAGATTGTAGATATGTCTTCAATTGAATGGGGCGGAGATTTTGGTAGGCGTTGTCTTGAAATGTCTTTAAAGGATTCTATAGTTTCAAAAAAAATTGAATTTTATACAATTTTCGGAACAAATAAGATTATGAACTCGCCTAAGACAATTCTTTATAAAAAAGACAAATTGATTAATCGATTAAAATTAAATCCAGTCTATAATTATACTTTAAAATGCGATAATTGCCTCGGAGAAATACATTGGGTTAATTCTAAATCTTTGAGTAAAGAAGCAGAAAATTCTTTTAAAGAAGATTTAGCCGATAATGGTATTGATAAAAATAAATATAACGGTAGATATAAGGACGCCATTTTCTATGAGTTAACAGAAAATAGAGATACTGAAACAAGCTTTTCTAGATGGATTTTTCTTAAAGATGGTACATTAATATTATGGGAATATCGTGGGAATTATTTAATGGCTTTTCCCAAAGGATTTTTTGAAAGTAAAGGATATATATGTAAAGAAATTGTGTTGAAATAATAAATATAACACAACAAACATTTTTATACTTACTTCTAGATACTGTTGTGTATTTTCAATTTAGGGGATACTTAAAATGTTAGAAATCGTAATTGCTTCCAATCAAAAAAAAGCGTATATTTGCACGCAATTTAACTACAAATTGCAACCATGAAAGCACATGAAACAAAAATCGTTGGAGAGGGTTTAACCTATGACGATGTTCTGTTGATTCCCAACTACTCAGAAGTTTTACCACGCGACGTAAGCATTCAATCTAAATTTTCTCGAAATATCACGTTAAACGTCCCAATAATCTCGGCTGCGATGGATACTGTTACCGAAAGTTCGATGGCAATTGCCATGGCTCAAGAAGGCGGCATTGGTGTTTTGCACAAAAACATGACCATTGAACAACAAGCTGCTAAAGTTCGTAAAGTAAAACGGGCGGAAGCCGGAATGATTTTGGATCCTGTAACTTTACCTTTAACAGCAAATGTTGGTGATGCAAAAGCAGCCATGCGTGAATTTAGTATTGGTGGAATTCCTGTGGTAGATGAAAACGGTATTCTAAAAGGTATTGTAACCAACCGTGATTTGCGATTTGAGAAAATAAATTCCCGTTCGATTTTGGAAGTTATGACGGCTGAAAATTTAATTACCGCTGAAGAAGGAACGACTTTGCAACAAGCAGAAGGAATTTTGCAAAAAAACAAAATTGAAAAACTTCCGGTTATTGATAAAAACTACAAATTGGTTGGATTAATTACCTTCAGAGATATTACAAAACTGACTCAAAAACCAATAGCCAACAAAGATAAATTTGGTCGTTTGCGTGTTGCTGCTGCTTTAGGAGTTACTCCTGATGCGTTAGAAAGAGCAACGGCTTTAGTAAATGCAGGTGTTGATGCAGTGATTATTGATACGGCTCACGGTCATACCAAAGGGGTGGTTACTGTTTTAAAAGAAGTGAAAGCCAAATTCCCTCATTTGGATGTAGTAGTTGGAAATATTGCCACAGCCGAAGCTGCCAAATATTTAGTTGAAAATGGAGCTGATGCGGTGAAAGTAGGAATCGGACCCGGTTCAATTTGTACTACTCGTGTGGTTGCCGGAGTTGGTTTTCCACAATTTTCTGCGGTGTTGGAAGTTGCTGCTGCTATTAAAGGTAGTGGTGTTCCGGTAATTGCTGATGGTGGTATTCGATATACAGGTGATATTCCAAAAGCAATCGCAGCAGGAGCTGATTGTGTGATGTTAGGTTCGCTTTTAGCAGGAACTAAAGAATCACCGGGTGAGACGATTATTTTTGAAGGAAGAAAATTCAAATCCTATCGTGGAATGGGTTCTGTGGAAGCCATGCAAGAAGGTTCAAAAGACCGTTATTTTCAGGATGTGGAAGACGATGTGAAGAAACTTGTTCCGGAAGGAATTGTGGGTCGTGTTCCTTATAAAGGGGAATTAAATGAAAGTATGCAGCAATTCATTGGCGGACTTCGTGCCGGAATGGGTTATTGCGGAGCAAAAGATATTCCTACTTTACAAGATACCGGTCGTTTTGTTAGAATTACAGCCAGTGGCATTGGCGAAAGTCATCCTCATAATGTAACGATTACCAAAGAAGCTCCGAATTATTCGAGATAAGTTTTAAAACTAAATAAGTAGAAAAGACGTCAAATTTGACGTCTTTTTTATTTGTCATCGTTGTTGATTTCTCTTTTCAAAAAGGCACTATCCCATGCATGATCTTTAGCTTCGAAATTGGTGTACAAGTCATTTTTTAAAATTTGTTCCTGTAATTCAATTTGTTCTTGAGCCGTTACTAAATAAGCCATTTTATCATGACGTTTGGCTGCCAATTCTCTTATGGAGGCTTCGTCATATTTTATAAAACGTTGGCCTTGTCTTGTGGCAGAATATTTTCTGTGTCCCAATTGAGTTAACGCATCAACACCCAAATGAACCGCCGTATATAATGTCTCACGATAAATGTTTTCCACTCCGTGATCAATGAGTTCATATGCATCAATCCTGTTTCGAGCTCGGGTAAGAATCTTAAGGTTTGGAAAGTTTTTACGGATGATTTCAACCACATTTAAATTCACCGAAGGATTATCAATGGCTGCAATAAAAAGTTTTGCGTCTTCTGCACCTGCTGCTTTTAATAACTCCAATCGGGTGGCATCACCATAATATACTTTAAATCCCATTTTACGAAGTAAATCAACTCGTTCTGAATCATGATCAAGAATGGTAGCTTTCACTCCATTTGCTCTCAGAAGTCGACCAATAGTACTACCAAAATGTCCAAATCCTGCAATAATAACTTCGTGTTGCTCTTCTATGGTGTCTGCTTTTTTATCTGCTTTTTCTTTAACGCCAAAATAAGGGTCAATCCATTTTTCGTTGATTAACAACAGAAAAGGTGTGGATAGCATACTCAATGCAATTATGGCTAATATTTGATTGGCCAACATATTTGGAATGATATTTAATTGCATGGAAAAACTCATGATGACAAATCCAAATTCCCCTGCTTGACTAAGTCCAAATGAAAAAAGAAAATTTTGGTCGGATTGTTTTTTATAAAGTATTCCAATGCCAAATAATACTAAAAATTTAATAGTAATTAATGTCAATCCAAAAACTAAAATAAAAATCGGGTCATCAATAATTAATTGAAAATTGATTGAGGCTCCTACGCCAATAAAAAACAAACCTAAAAGTAATCCTTTGAAGGGTGCAATATCTCCCTCGAGTTCATGACGAAATTCAGAATTGGCTAAAACGACACCAGCCATAAACGCACCAAGAGCAGGGCTTAAACCTACCAGTTGCATTAAGTAAGAAACCGCAACAACCAATAACAGAGCAGAAGCCGTAAAAAGTTCTTGAAGCCTTGTTTTTGCCACCACATGCAAGAGCGGAACAAAAATATATCGCCCGGCAAAATAAACAGCTAGAATGGCACCAATAACAATTAAGGTTTGAATCCAAGCAGCAAAATCTGATATGATGGATTGATTTAAATCTTCGAGTGGAATGCTTGCATTGGCAGACACCAAAAGCGGAATTACAGCTAATATTGGAATTACGGCTATATCTTGAAATAACAATACCGCAAAAGAAGCCCGACCCATTGACGTTTGAGATAAACTTTTTTCTTTCAAAGTTTGCAATACAATAGCGGTTGATGATAAGGCTAAAGCCATTGCAATTATCAATGCTACTTGCCAAGACCAATCATATAAAATTACACCTAAAAGAAATAATAAGATGGAAGTTCCAATTACTTGTAGCGAACCCATTCCCAGAATAAACTTTCGCATTTTCCAGAACTTATGGGGGTCTAATTCAAGTCCAATAAGAAAAAGCATCATTACAACTCCAAATTCAGCAAAGTGCATAATATCTTCACCTCTTTGACCAATAAGTCCTAACACAAACGGACCAATAATGATACCGGCAAAAAGATACCCCAAAATAGAACTCAGACCTATTTTTTTTGCAATAGGAACAAATACCACAGCTGCGGATAAATAAATTATGGCTTGAACAAAGAATCCGTTATCCATGTTTTATTGTTTTGTTTGAATCCATTGATTTAAATAAGGATAGTTTTCAAAAGTTTCCTTTCCAATTCCATTTTCGATTAAATGCTGAAGTAATTTATTGTACATTCTACTCTTATCAAGAGCTTCTTTCGAATTCATTTTATGTGTTCCGTGAATAACAAATGGCGGAAGGTAGTTCATTTTACAAACCATCGCCGTTTGATTGAAAGGTTCTAAGAGTTCAGAAATTGTGAAACGGTCTCTTCCTTCCGAACAATAATTTTCTTCACTTCCACCTGTAGTTATCGCTTGAAAAATGATTTTGTCTTTTAAAGCATTTCCTGATTTGCCATACGCCCAATTGTACTCTAAAACTAAATCTATCCATTGCTTTAATAAAGGCGGACAACTGTACCAATAAAAAGGGTGGTGCCAAATAATGATATCATGCTCCATCAGTAAATCTTGTTCTCTTTTGATGTCAATATCAAATTCAGGGTATTCTTCGTATAAATCGTGTAAAGTAACGTTGGGAGAATCCAGCAAATACTCAATTAAAATCCTATTTATCATGGATTTCTCAAACAAAGGATGAGCAAATAAGATTAAAATTTTATTTGTAGTCATAAAGTATCCATACAGCGTTAGTTGTCATCAATTGGTTATTTTTTTTCAATTGAGACAAGGTACTAAATTCCGATTTAAAAACCAATTCCTATCGGATTTAAAAAAAGCAATTATATTCCTAAATAATTGGATGGGGTTATTGCCAGAAGTTCCGTTTTGATTTCTTCTGAAACTGTCAAAGAATGAATGAACGTATGAATGGCATTTTTATCAATAGCCTCATTGGTTCTTGTTAAGCCTTTCAGTGCTTCATACGGATTTGGATAACCTTCACGTCTCAAAATAGTTTGAATAGCCTCTGCAACTACAGCCCAATTTTTTTCTAAATCTTCAGCAAATTTTGGTTCGTTGATCAATAGTTTATTCAACCCTTTTAAAGTGGCTTCAAAACCAATTAAGGTATGTCCGATTGGCACACCAATGTTTCTTAAAACCGTACTATCTGTCAAATCTCTTTGAAGTCGAGACAATGGCAATTTGGCGGCTAA
Source organism: Flavobacterium orientale (assembly GCF_014638005.1). GTDB lineage: Bacteria > Bacteroidota > Bacteroidia > Flavobacteriales > Flavobacteriaceae > Flavobacterium > Flavobacterium orientale. Next base: position 65,544 of record NZ_BMFG01000005.1, on the reverse strand, counting down.
ATGCTCAAAAATGGCGTTGGCAATCCCTAAATTTCCTTCAGAATTTTCAAAGTCAATAGGGTTAACTTTGTGCGGCATGGCACTTGAACCAATTTCTCCGGCTTTAATTTTCTGTTTGAAATAATCCATCGAAACATACGTCCAAATGTCTCTGTCTAAATCTATTATGATTGTATTTATGCGTTTTAACGCATCGAAAAATGCAGCAAAATGATCGTAATGTTCTATTTGAGTTGTTGGAAAGGAGTGGTGCAAACCTAACGTATCTTCAACAAATTCATTACCAAATTTTTTCCAGTCAATGTTTGGATACGCCACATGATGGGCATTGTAATTCCCTGTTGCTCCACCAAATTTAGCTGCAAAAGGCGTATTGAATAACAATCGCATTTGTTCTTCTAAACGTTCTACAAAAACACCAATTTCTTTTCCTAATCGGGTAGGAGAGGCCGGTTGACCATGTGTTCTGGCTAACATTGGGATGTTTGCCCATTCCTGACTTAAATCTTTTAATTTGGAAATTACACCAATTAAAAGTGGTAGGTAAACATTTTCAAAAGCTTCTTTTGTAGAAAGCGGAATGGCCGTGTTATTTATATCTTGTGATGTTAACCCGAAGTGAATGAACTCTTTAAAAGCTTCTAATCCCAATGCATCAAAAGCATTTTTGATAAAATATTCAACCGCTTTTACATCGTGATTGGTTGTTTTTTCAATTTCTTTGATAGCAAGAGCATCTTCTGATGTGAAATTTTTATAGCAATTTCTCAAAGCTTCAAACTTGCCGGAAGGAACCTCTTTTAATTGTGGTAACGGAATTTGACATAGCGATATAAAATATTCAATTTCAATCAATACGCGGTAGCGTATTAAGGCTTCTTCAGAAAAATAAGGTGCAAGTGAAACTGTTTTAGATCGGTATCTTCCATCTATTGGAGATATGGCATTTAATTCGTTTAAAAATGTCATGAGTTGTGTGTTTGTGTCGAAGTGCAAAGATAGCTCTAAACTTCAAAAAGTAAAAGCAAATTTATTTTGTATTTTATGGTTTTATCCAAAAAATGTAGTACTATTGCAATTTAGAATTAATATAAATAACAAAATAGTATGAAACGTTTTTTCCAAGTAACAATTGTAGTTTTGAGTATCGCTTTGGGGTTGTTTTTTATTTATAAAGGCATCAACAAACACTTTTTATCGCCATGTAAAGTTTATGGGCCGGAAAGTACCATTCCGTTGGAATACCAACAAGTTATTTCAGGAATGTGTAATTCTGGAATGTTGGTTGTGATTGGATTCTTTCAAGTTTTGTCGGGAATTTTATTGGTAATTCCGAGAACTCGTTTGATAGGAGCGATAGTTTTATTACCCATTATTTTCAATATCTTTTTATTGCATTATTTCTTAGATAACCGACCACATGAATTGGTTGAAACGGGTATTCCTTTAGCCATCACAATTTTAATTATCGTTTTTTATTATCCAAAATGGAAGACTATTTTCATTTTAAAATAGCCAACAATTTATTTTTCAACAAAGCCACTCCTTCAGAAGCTCCTTTTGGGATAACTTCCAAAGGTTGGTTGAGTTGATGTATTGTTGCCGGTTTTGGGTCTACATAAAAAATGGGACAGTTTGGTTTTGCATAATGCACCAATCCAGCTGCAGGATATACCTGCATGGAAGTTCCTATAATGGCAATAAAATCAGCTTTTTCAACAATTGTAATGGCTTCTTCAATGGCGGGGACGGCTTCACCAAACCATACAATGTGAGGGCGAAGTTGATTGCCATGATTATCTGTGTCGCCCCAATTCAAATCGGATGTCCAGTCTAAGATATAGTTTTCATTTTTGGTACTTCTCACTTTTGTCAATTCGCCATGAAGGTGAAGAATCGATGAGCTACCTGCTTTTTCATGCAAATTGTCAACATTTTGAGTGATAATGGAAACGTTGAAAAACGCTTCTAATTCAGCCAATAGAAAATGACCTTGGTTGGGCGTTACTTCGTGCAATTGTTGTCTACGTTTGTTATAAAAATCGAGAACAAGTTCCGGGTTTTTATACCAACCTTCGGGTGAAGCTACTTCCATAACATCGTGACCTTCCCAAAGACCATCGGCATCTCTAAAGGTTTTTATGCCACTTTCAGTACTCATTCCGGCTCCTGTAAGTACAACTAAGTTTTTCATAGTATAAAAAAATCCTTTCAATCGCAACGATGAAAGGATTTTTAAAATTTAATTATTATTTACACTTTTCCTAAAGTGAACAATTGTTCTAGTGTAGGTGTTGGACTTCCGCCGGCAGGTTCTAAAGTGATTCCAAATGCTTCAGAATCATAAGAAGCATTCATTTCAAAGAAACGTTTTTTAGAAGTGCCAAAGTTTTCAATCAATCCGATACTTTCAGGAGTTAAAGGATTTAATTTTAAGGACCATACTTGATAGACCATTCCTTCAGGAGGATTTGGTAATCCTAAACCGTCTACATATACTTTCTTGGTGTCCTGATTCCAATAAATTTTTGCATACGATTTTGGAGCAACATCCTGACCTAACAAAGGAACTACAATGTTTTTTGTATCACGGATGATAGCTATTAATTCTTGATTTTCAGAGTTGGTTAATTCTAAATCTACAATGTTTTTTTGCAATTCAGATTTTTCATTTTCAACCGTAACAATTTGATTGGTTGCTTCTTCTTGTTTTTGCATGTGATAATAATAACCACCGACTAAGAAAACAAGTGCTGCAGCCCATCCTAAATAGTTGGACCAATTTGATTTTGGTTTGATTTCAACTACTTTAGGAGCTTCGGCTTCTCCAAAAATCTGTTTTTTAATGTCTTCATAATTTTTGCCTGATAATCTTGGCGAAACACTACTTGACAAAAACAAAACGGCACGTTCAATGGCAATGATTTCTTCTTTGATTTCGATATGCTGTTCGGCCATTTTGAAAACTTCTTCCATTTCAGCTTCCGAAAGTTTACCGTAAACATACAGTTCTAAAATGCCTGATTCTATGTATTCTTGTGTACTCATGCTACTTGTAATAAGTTTCTTAAATCAGTGATGCAGTTTCTGTTTTGGGTTTTTACGGTTCCCAGTGGAATTTCGAGTTCATCCGAAGCCTCTTGTTGCGTGTAGCCTTTGAAAAACAGCAGGTCAATTAATTTAATACATTTGGGTTTTAGTTTTTTAACAAATTCCTGAATTCCAATAGCATCGATTCTATTTGTCATTCTTGAACTGTCTTCCAATAGATGTACGAAATTGTCAGCTGAAAGGTTTTTTTGACTGTTGTTAAATCCTTTTGAACGTAGTTTGTCAATGGCTGTGTTTCGAGCTATGTTAACTATCCAAGTGTAAAAACGACCTTTGTTTTCAGCATAGGTATCTATATTTTTCCATATTTTTACAAAAACATCTTGAAGGACATCTTCGGCTTCTTCTCTATCTTTTATTAAATTAGAAATAACACCAAATAAACTTTTAGAATACATGTCATACAAAATAGTGAAAGCACCTTCTTCTTTTTTATAAATTAGCGGTAACAACTCTTCTTGTGTCATAGTTATTTTTTAGTGTTGCCAAGATATGAATTTACTGAAATAAAACCAATTGTTGATGAATGAATTATTACAAACCAAAGAATACCTCGAATTTTTAGAAAGTTTTATTACTGAAAACAGAAAAAAACGCATTGATGATGTATTGCATTCACGAACAAAACATTTTACTGTAGTAGTGGAAGATGTGTACCAATTGCACAACACCAGTGCCGTTATGCGAAGTTGTGAAGTGTTTGGAATTCAAGAGATACAAGTGATTGAACAAAAGTTTGGAAAACAAATTGATTCTGAAATTGCTTTAGGTGCTCAAAAATGGGTGGATATTTATCGGTTTGAAAATTCCACCTCTTGTATGAAAGCCATGCGAAAGAAAGGGTATCAAATCATAGCTACAACTCCACATGATCAATCTACTGATTTGACTTCTTTTGCTATCACAAAACCTTCTGCTCTTTTTTTTGGTACTGAAAAAGACGGACTTTCGGAAGAAGTTTTACAAGAAGCTGATGGGATGATTCATATTCCTATGGTGGGATTTACAGAAAGTTTGAACATTTCAGTCTCTGCGGCAATTTTATTACAACATTTATCTGATCGATTACGAAAATCAACCATCGATTGGCGATTGACACCTCAGGAAATTCTTTTAAAGAAAATTGATTGGGCACAAAAATCCATAAAAGATTATGTGAAAATCACGGAACGATTTATTGAAGAAAATTCAAATTAGGATTATTATTTCTTTTTTAGAATTTTATATTCTTCGTAACAATCGCTAATGGCATCAAGTACTTGTAAGTCGTTTGCCGTTTTGATAAAAGTCTCAGAATAATTACAACGATGAAGGATTTCAGGTATTTCTTTTTTGTCAACACCTAACATGATAGAAATGGTTTCACGATCAAATTTGTTTTCGAGCATGGATCTAACCGTATCGTCTTTTTTCATTTCTTTTAACTTCTTTAATTCATTTGGTTTTTTTCCAAAGAAATTATAGAGTAAATCTGCAGGATTAAATAGTGAACTTACCACACGACTTATTGCGTTAGGTGATTTACTTCCCGCTTCATAGCCATAAGAAAGTCCGGAAATGCCATAACGATAGTTTTCAGGAATCGGAATTATTTTAGCATCAATTTCCAAGTAACCGGTTAAAGTATAAGGCGTCACCACAACTTCTTCTAAGGCATAGGCTTTTTCTGTAAGTTTTATTTCTGTTGATTTTGAATTGATCCAGTCATTAGTAACCCGAACTCTAATGGATTGGTAACCTAATATGGAAATGTGCAGTGTATCATTTACTTGTGCATCAATTTCAAAATAACCTTTTTCATTTGTGATGGTACCTTTTACGGTGTTAAAATTGATGATATGTACATTACTCAATAGTTTAAGTGAATTGTCGTCTTTGATAACGCCATTCACCTTAACCATATCAGGGAAGGTCTTTTGCGAAAAGGAGGCAAAAGAAACTAAAATAAATAATAAAACTGTAAAAAATCTCATAAACTGATTTAACGGTTTAAAAGTAAGCATTCGCTTTGAGATTTTTTACAGTTTTTAGTCTATTATCAGAAAATTAACAATTTCAAACCCAAAAAAGGGTGTTAAAATGTATTAACTTCTTCTTGGTCTTCTATTTTTTGCGGCTTCAAATGAACGGCCGGCCGGTCTTTCACTACGAGAATCATCTGAACGTCTGGCTGGTCTTTCTGAAGAACCACTTTCGGTTCTTGGTCTAAATCCGCCTTCTTTTCTGTCGCTTCTTGGAGCTCCACCTTCTTTTCTTGGGCCGAAACTTCCTCCGCCTCTTGAGCCTGAGCTTCTTTCGCCTCTAAAACCACCCGAACTTCTGCCATTATGGTCACGTCTTCCGCCACCATCATTTTTAGAGATTTCTACGTTGATTTTACGACCTTCCAATTGCATACCGTTTAACACATCCATTACTTTATCTGTGTGTTCGATATCGGTGTTGAAGAAAGAGAAACCTTCTTTAACATCTACTTTGTAAACGTCTTCGCGACCTAATTCTAACGTATCACGCAAGAAGTCTTTTAGTTGCATCCAATCAAAATTATCTCTTGAACCAATGTTAACGAAGAAACGAGTTGCTCCGCTATTGTTTTCTCTAGGTTCTCTTTCGTCACGTCTTTCAGAACCTGATGATTGTGAGGATAAATCTCTTGTTTTCTTATAGTAATTGATGAATCGGTTGAATTCAACCGATACCATTTTCTTAATCAATTCTTCTTTGCTTAATCCTTCTAAAACTTCATTGATTGCCGGAAGGTAGTTGTCAATTTCGTGATCTACTTCGGTATCTTTAATTTTTGTAGCTAAGTGTAATAATTGGATTTCACAGATTTCAATTCCTGATGGGATTGTTTTCTCTTCAAATTTCTGTTTGATGATTCTTTCAATAGCAGAAATTTTACGCAATTCACTTTTTGTAACAATTACGATTGAAGTTCCTAATTTACCTGCACGACCCGTACGACCTGAACGGTGATTGTAGGTTTCAATTTCATCAGGTAATTGGTAGTTTACTACGTGAGTAATATTGTCAACATCAATACCACGAGCGGCAACATCGGTTGCAACCAGCATTTGAATTTGACGACCACGGAATGATTTCATTACAGAATCACGTTGAGCTTGCGATAAATCGCCATGCAACGCTGCTGCATTATAACCATCTTCAATTAACTTTTCAGCTACTGCTTGTGTGTCTCTTTTTGTTCTACAAAACACTACCGAAAAGATATCCGGATTGGCATCTGCTAAACGTTTTAAAGCTTCATAACGATCGCGAGCATTCACTAAATAAAACTCATGAGATACTGTTGCAGAACCTGAGTTTTTAGCACCTACAGTAATTTCCTGTGGTTCATGCATGAATTTTTTAGCAATACGAGCTACTTCCTGAGGCATTGTGGCTGAGAACAACCAAGTGCTTTTTTCATCAGGGGTTGTAGATAAAATGCTAACGATGTCTTCATAGAATCCCATGTTTAACATTTCATCGGCTTCATCAAGGATACAATAGTTGATTTCAGAGATGTTTACATAACCTCTGTTAATCATATCTTGCATTCTACCCGGGGTTGCTACAATAATTTGAGCTCCTCTTTTTACTTCACGAGCTTGTTCGGAGATGCTTGCACCTCCATAAACAGCTACCACATTAATTCCTTTTTCGTACTTAGAGTACAATTTAATTTCATTCGTAATCTGCAAACACAGTTCGCGAGTAGGAGATAAAATTAAGGCCTGCGTATTTCTATTGTTCGCATCAATTTTTTGGATAAGCGGGAAACCAAATGCTGCCGTTTTCCCTGTCCCTGTTTGAGCCAACGCAACTAAATCTGTTTCTTGTTCCAATAATAGGGGAATCGCTTTTTCCTGTACTTCGGTCGGATTTTCAAATCCTAGATCGATAATCGCACGCTGTAGCGATTCACTCAATCCTAATTGTTCAAATTTGTTCATATATAATTTTAAATTGGGTGCAAAGGTAAGGTTTAAAAATCATAAAAACTAATGGTGTTAGTTATTGATTTTTAATTAGTTGACAACTATGATTACTTACTCAAAGGGGAGGATGCGATAAATAACTTACTAATGTTGTTTCAAAGTGATTAAAACACAGTAGTATTCGTTACTTTTATTGCTGTCACTTTCTTTACTACCATCAATTTCCCAGCTCCATCTATTGTTACCTTGAACTAGCAAGTTTACTCCTAACTTAGTTATTTTAAATTAGTATTTTAATTAGAGTAGGGGTACCACAAGGTGGGCTTTGGTATGGCTTATCTATAGCTTTTATACGCTATAAATACGCTATGACTACGCTATAAGTACGCTATAAGTACGATATATATAGGTTATTGACTTGTTTTATTGTTTTTTTAAAAAATTGACTAATTGTGTAATTGCCAAACCGCGGTGACTGATTTTTGATTTTTCTTCTAAAGTCATTTCTGCAAAGGTTCGATTATATCCATGAGGAATGAAAATGGGGTCGTAGCCGAAGCCTTGATTTCCTTTTTTTTCTGTGGTAATCGTTCCTTTGATACTACCTTCAAAAAGGTGTTGTTTGCCATCTATGTTCAGGCAAATGGTAGTTTTGAATTGTGCTTTTCGGTTTGTTTTATCGGAGAGGTTTACCAAAAGTTTATCCATGTTGTCATTTGCATCTCTTTGACTTCCGGCATAACGGGCGGAGTAAACACCTGGTTCGCCGTTGAGAGCTTCCACCTCAAGCCCTGTGTCATCAGCAAAACAATTTAAGTTGTAGTTTTGGGTAATGTAATTGGCTTTTTGAATGGCGTTGCCTTCGATAGTTTGGGCTGTTTCCGGAATTTCTTCGTTACAACCAATAGCTTCCAAACTTTGAAGGGTTATGGTTTTTGGTAAAAGTAGTTGTATTTCTTTTACTTTGTTGGGGTTGTTTGAGGCGAAAACGAGTTGCATTTTTGAGACGAAAGTAGTTAAATTTATTTAAAAAAGTAGAAGAAATTTTGGGATTTAAATGTTTCGAAATTATTTAGATTCTAACTTCTAGTTTCGGTTTTAATAGTGTGAGTAAGAGATTGAATCAAAATTTTAACATTTATAATCATTCTCAATGGCTAGATGCGTATTCAGAATTATCTGGTTGCTATAAAATTATTAAAAGTTGCTTTTGCTGTTGCACTTGTAAACAGTGCGGTATGACCTTGGCCTTGAATTTCGAGAAACTGATTGTTTTGGCAATTTGAACAATTTAAAACCTCTTGTTTGAAAATGGGCCAAGAATACATCTGAATAGGGGAATCGTTCAGTCCTTGAACAAAGAGAATATCAGATTTAAATCCACTAGTAAAATTTAAAAGCGATCGATCAAAATAGGCGTTTGGATTACTGTTTGTTGTTCCGAAGGTGTTTTTGAGTTGTGTGCAAACCAGGCTTGTTTGAATTTGACCATTTTCTTCCAGGCTGCATCGGTAGACCAGATTTAACGGACCGGGAGCATTGGCAATAACGCCATTGGTCTCATGCATTGTATTTAGTCGTGTTACTAAATAACCTCCTTGGGAATGACCTGCTAAAAATAGTTTACCTACGGTTATACCAAGTTCTTGATTGGCGTTGTTTTTTACCCATAGTAAAGCTGCTTCTGCTTGAAGTATGTTGTCACCTAGTAATAAATTTTCTTCGGGATATGCCACACTCACAAGCATCATATCGTTTCTGTTGAGAATGTTTTTAAAATTATTTAAGGTAGTATTGGCAGCATTGAGAATTGCACTGTCATAGGAAACAGTACCATGATACAGAATCAATACATCTACTTCATTATTTGTCGGTTTGTCAATGACAACATCAACATTCACGTCGTTATAAGAAATGCTTTTGGTTATTCTATAAGCGTCAGACGATGGATTGGGTGTTGCAATCGTATCGTCTTTTTGACAGGAAAGCAGGAATAAAGACAAAATGACGAGTAGTTTCATTTCATTAAAGTATTTGTATTTGACTTTTAAACTTGGAAATGGTTTAATTTACCATGGCCGTATTTTTTACTTTAAATAATACGATACAATCAAAGTAAGAGTTTCGTTAATTTATTTAAGAAGTCCGTAAAATCTTCTCCATTTTTTTGCCTTTGGCTAATTCATCAACCAGTTTGTCAAGATATCGCACTTGTTTAGTTAGAGGATTGTCAATTTCTTCAATTCGATAACCACAGATAACACCTTTAATCAAATTGGCCAAAGGGTTTAAATTTGCTCTGTTGAAGAAAGTTTCAAAAGTGACTTTTTCTTCAATCAATTCTTGTAGTTTTTTATCATCAAAACCGGTTAACCAAGTTATGACTTCGTGTAATTCTTCTTTTGTTCTGCCTTTGCCTTCCACTTTAGTAACGTAGTGCGGATAAACGGATGCAAAAGTCATTTTTGCCATTCGTTCGTTATGTTCGGGAGTTATTTTCATAGTATAAGATACTTGTTGTTTTGTTAGGTAATTTTGTTTCTAATAGACAAGTGTTTATTTTCAATAACTGTAATTTTAAAACAAAAGTAACGAAATAAGATTTTAGAATTCACCTTCTTTTTTATTTAAATAGTTTACTTTTGTAAGTAACGTTCAACTTATAAAGTCTCTTAATTTCAAAAATAGCGACCATGAGAAAGTCTAAATTAGATCTTTTTTTTCTAAAGCCCATCCAAAATTTTATTGAGAAAAAAACATCTGTTGGAATCGTTTTATTCCTCGCCGCGATGTTGGCAATGGTGGTGGCAAACTCAAGTCTATCTACTTATTATTTTTCATTTTTAGACAAGTATATTTCCTTTGGGGTGCATAATTTCCAAATTAAAAAAAACATTTTGCATTGGATTAATGACGGACTTATGTCGATGTTTTTCTTCCTAGTAGGTTTAGAGTTAAAACGTGAAATTTTAGAAGGTGAACTTTCTTCTTTTCGTGATTCGCTATTGCCTGCTTTTGCTGCTCTTGGTGGTATGTTGGTTCCGGCATTAATCTATACGCTAATCAATCATGGTACTCCCGGTGCTAATGGTTGGGGTATTCCGATGGCAACGGATATTGCTTTTGCTTTAGGGATATTATACTTACTTGGAGACAAGGTACCTTTATCACTAAAAGTATTTCTAACGGCTGTCGCTATTGTCGACGACATAGGAGCAATACTGGTCATTGCCCTATTTTATACAGAAGAAATTGCTGTTCAAAACCTGTACTTGGGAGCTTCATTCATGGTCTTCCTCATCATTGGAAATATATTAGGTATTAGAAATACGTTATACTATGCCCTTTTTGGCATCGGTGGGGTATGGCTAGCGATATTGCTTTCCGGAGTGCATGCTACCATTGCTGCCGTATTGGTGGCCTTTACGATACCCGCCAATCGCAAAGTACACACCGGACTCTTTTTGAGAAAGATTAGATTGATGGCCTTTAAAATTGGACATCAACACGATACTATGCCACTTAATAAAAGTAAACTCAGTTCCGAGATTGAGAAAATTACTTTGTTGACCTATGATGCTTCACCGCCTTTACATCGTTTAGAACACAGTTTCAATAGCTTTGTTAGTTTTGTGGTGTTACCTGTTTTCGCCTTCGCCAATGCCGGTGTTGTTCTAGGCTCTGATGTCTATCAACAACTCATGAGCTCTGTGACTTTGGGAGTGGTTAGCGGACTCATAGTTGGAAAAGTTGTTGGTATCACCTTGTTCACTTTCATTATGGTCAAGTTGCGTATTTGCCATTTGCCTCACGGGGTTGACTGGCCTAAGATAATGGGTGTGGGATTGCTTGCCGCTATTGGATTTACCATGTCAGTGTTCATCACAGATTTAGCATTCAAAGACGAACAGCTCATCAAACAAGCCAAACTCGGTATTTTGGCTGCGTCCTCGATAGCAGGAGTATTTGGGTATTATTTGTTGAAAGGAAACGGAAGGAAAGAAGTGGGGAGTTTGGAGTAGGGAGTGAATGGTACAAGTCCATTAACCGCCAGGGTAGGCTCTTTAAGGTTTTATATATTCCAGAGAAATCATATAGTAAGTAAAACAATGGTTTTTAAATAAACAAAAGCATAAGAGACCTATTTAAAACATGTGGAATATCAACAAATAAAATAAAAAAAAGCTGCCTTTTTTAAAGACAGCTTCTCCGTGTTTCTATTTATTTCTTATAAGTGAATCACTTCACCATAAGCATCTGCTACAGCTTCCATTACCGCTTCGCTCATCGTTGGATGAGGGTGAATGGCTTTTAATATTTCGTGACCTGTAGTTTCTAATTTACGAGCAACTACTGCTTCTGCAATCATATCGGTTACACCTGCTCCAATCATGTGGCAACCCAACCATTCGCCATATTTGGCATCAAAGATTACTTTCACAAAACCGTCAGGAGTTCCTGCTGCTTTTGCTTTTCCGGAAGCACTAAAAGGGAACTTTCCGATTTTCAATTCGTATCCTTTTTCTTTAGCTTGCTTTTCAGTCATTCCAACCGATGCAATTTCGGGAGTTGCATAGGTACAACCCGGAACGTTTCCGTAGTCGATAGGTTCAACATGCAAACCTTTTATTTTTTCTACACACAAGATTCCTTCTGCAGAAGCAACGTGAGCCAAGGCCTGTCCTGGTGTCACATCTCCAATAGCATAATAACCAGGAATATTGGTTTGACAATAATCGTTAACTAAGATTTTATCACGGTCGGTAGCAATACCCACGTCTTCTAAACCGATGTTTTCAATATTGGTTTTTATTCCTACTGCCGAAAGTAAAATGTCTGCTTCTAAAACCTCTTCTCCTTTGGCTGTTTTTACAAACGCTTTTACGCCTGAACCACTAGTGTCAATGCGTTCCACAGAGGAATTGGTCATTACTGTAATTCCTGATTTCTTCAACGAACGTTCAAATTGTTTGGAGATATCTTCATCTTCAACGGGAACTACATTGGGCATGAATTCAACGATGGTTACTTCTGTTCCCATAGCGTTATAAAAGCTGGCAAATTCAACCCCAATAGCACCTGAACCTACCACAATCATTTTTTTAGGTTGCGATGGCATTGTCATCGCTTGACGGTAACCAATTACCTTTTTACCGTCTTGAGGTAAGTTTGGCAATTCACGCGAACGGGCTCCGGTTGCAATAATGATGTGATCAGCACTGTATTCTGTTACTTTACCATCTGCAGCTGTAACCGCTACTTTTTTGCCAGGTTTTAATTTACCAAAACCTTCAATTACGTCAATTTTATTTTTTTTCATTAAAAACTGAACACCTTTGCTCATTCCGTCAGCGACATTGCGGCTTCGGTTGATTACGGCACCAAAATCTTTATCAAATGAAGCAACTGTTAATCCGTAATCAGAGGCATGTTTTAGGTATTCAAACACTTGAGCCGATTTTAAAAGAGCTTTGGTTGGAATACATCCCCAGTTCAAACAAACACCACCTAAGTTTTCTTTTTCAATAACGGCTACTTTGAAACCCAATTGCGAAGCACGAATGGCTGTTACATAACCACCGGGTCCACTACCTAAAACTATAATATCGTAGTTCATATTTTATATTTTTGCTAATTATCAGAATGCGAAATTAAGGATTAATTATGTCTTTAAAAAGTTTTTTTGTTGTCAGTTGTTTGAAGCTATCAAATGCTAAGCGTTTGTTTGTTTTGAAAGCTTATCCTCATTTTTTTCTAAAGTACTGTCACAAATTGCGAATCGTATAGGTTTTTGTAATAACCATTTTCTTTTTGCACTAATTCAAAATGAGTGCCTTGTTCTACAATCATTCCGGCATCCATTACAATGATTTGATTGGCATTTATAACAGTTGCTAATCGGTGTGCAATTATTATCGAGGTGCGTCCTTGGGTGATTCTTTCGGTCGCTTTTTGAATCAATTCCTCAGAATAGGTATCAATAGACGAAGTAGCTTCATCTAAAATTAAAATGCTAGGCTCACTCATGTATGCTCTTAAAAAGGCAATCAATTGTCGCTGACCGGATGATAGCATTACCCCGCGTTCTTTTACATTGTAATCATAACCATTTGGTAAGCTCATAATAAAGTCGTGAACGCCAATTTTTTGTGCAGCATCAATTACTTGTTCTTTTGTGATAGCAGGATTATAAAGTGTAATGTTGTTATAAATGGTATCGGCAAACAGAAATACATCTTGTAATACCACTGCAATTTGTTTCCTAAGCGAAGTCAATTCGAACGAATTGATGTTTTCACCATCAATTAAGATACTACCTTCGTCAATATCATAAAACCGATTGAGCAAATTGATGATGGTTGATTTTCCGGCTCCGGTGGCTCCAACAATGGCAATGGTTTGTCCGGCATTGATTTGAAGTGAAATGCCTTTTAGCACTTTTTCATTTTCGGTATAACCAAAATGTAAATTGTCTATAAGAATCTCGCCTTTAAAACGTGGAGTAGGTAGCGTACCTTCCTTTTGAATTTCTTTTGAAGTATCTAAAATGGCAAAAACCCTGTTGGCAGCAATCATCCCCATTTGTAGTTCATTAAATTTATCTGCAATTTGACGCAATGGGTTGAACAACATACTGATTAACATGGTATAGGTAAACAAATCTCCAATAGTTGTTTGCGAATCGCCACCAATCATGGCTAATCCACCATACCAGACTATCAAACCTAACGTAAATGAAGAAATAATATCAGCAATTGGAAAAAAAATAGAGTTGTACCACACCGTTTTTATCCACGCTTTATTGTGTTTATCATTGATGACTTTAAACTTTTCATATTCAATTTTTTCTCTTGAAAAAAGCTGTACAATCTTCATACCGGTTACACGTTCTTGAACAAAAGTGTTGAGGTTTGCCACTTGGGTTCTAACTTCTTCAAAAGCTCCTTTCATTTTAATTTGAAAAATTCGGGTAGCATAAACCAATAGCGGCATGGCCAGAATTACAATCATGGATAGCTTCCAATTCATGTAGAGCATAAAAGCCATGACTACAATCATTTTCAACACATCACTGATAATCATAAATAAACCTTGACTAAAAATTCGGGCAATGGCTTCCATATCAGAAACTGAACGGGTAACAAGTTGTCCGACGGGAGAATGATCAAAATAAGTCATTTTAAACCGCACAATGTGCTGAAATAATTTGGTTCGAATATCACGAACAATATCTTGTCCTAACCAATTGGCCCAATACACAAAATAAAATTGTGAAACCACCTCCAGTAACAATACAAATCCCATTAGAGAAATATAAAATAACAAGCCCGAAGCATCTTTAGTGTTGATGTAGCCGTCAACCGTTTCTTTTAATAAATAGGGGCGAAGGGCAGCGAAAATAGAAAGTGAAACAGCCCAAACCACTACGCTGTTAAAACGCCATTGATAAGGTTTGGAATACTCTAAAATCCGTTTGAATAAGGAAGTGTCAAAGGCTTTCATAGGTCACTTTTGTTTGGAATATATGGATAGTCAATTTTGGTTAAATACAAACCGTGAGCCGGAACTGAGAAACCAGCTTTACTTCTGTTCTTACTTTGAATAATGTTATGTAATTCTTCTACTTCAATTTTGCCTTGACCAATGTTTACTAAGGTTCCCACAATAGCCCGAACCATATTGCGAAGAAAACGATCGGCAGTAATTGTAAATTGTAAACTAGTATTGGTTTTCTTCCAATGGGCTTGTGTTATTTTGCAATTAAAAGTGAACACGTCGGTATTTGTTTTTGAAAAACATTCAAAATCGGTATAATTCATTAAAATAGCCGCTGCTAAATTCATTTTGTCAATATCCAACGGTTGTGCATAATACCAACTTAATTCGTTTATAAAAGCATCTTTAAAAGTATGAATATGGTATTCATAAGTTCTTGAAGTAGCATCAAAACGAGCATGAGCCTCATCAGCAACCGGGATTAAATCATAAATAACAATCGATTTTGGCAGGAAGGAGTTTAATTTAGGTAACCAAAAAGCAACCTCTAAGGTCGCATCATAATCAAAATGAGCCAACATTTGTTTGGCATGAACGCCGCTATCCGTTCTACCGGCACCAACAATTGCTATTGGTGTTTTTAGCAACAACGAAAGTGCTTTTTCTAAAGTCTCCTGAACGGTAACAGCGTTGGGTTGCGATTGCCACCCGTTAAAGTTACTTCCGTTATATGCTAATTGAATAAAGTACCTCATAATCAAAAAGCAAAGATAGCGGAAATGAAGAATTTACTTGATGGCATGACTATAATTTTGCGTTAAACTTTTTAACTGTTTTGAAATGGTTTATTTTTGTGAAAAATTAGTTATTTTGAAAAAGATTCTTTTGTTGTCTGACACTCATAGTCACATAGATGAAGCCATGATTAAACATATCAATTGGGCAGATGAAGTATGGCATGCCGGAGATATTGGCGATTTAGAGGTTACGGATACTATAAAATATTTAAAACCTTTGCGTGCCGTTTACGGCAACATTGATACTAAGGAAGCTAGAATGGAATTTCCACTTCACAATCGATTTTTATGTGAAGAAGTGGCGGTTTGGATTACCCATATTGGTGGTTATCCGGGAAGGTATAATCCGGCAGTGTTGAAGGAGTTGCAAACGAATCCGCCAAAACTATTTATTTGTGGTCATTCCCATATTTTGAAAGTGCAGTTTGATTCAAAGCACAATTTATTACATATGAATCCGGGAGCTGTCGGAAAACACGGATTTCATACTGTTCGTACAATGTTACGATTCGTGATAGATAAAGAAGCGATAAAAAACTTAGAAATAATTGAAATCAAACGGGAGTAGTCATTGGTAGTGGCACTTTTATATCAACAGTTGTTCCCTCTTTATTTTTTGAGGTAATTTGAATTTTACCTTTTAAACCTTTGATGCGTGATTTAATTTGTGTTAAACCAAATCCATCAGATGTTATCGACTTTGTAGTGTCAAAACCTTTGCCATTGTCTTTTAAATTAATAAGCAATTGATTTTTATTTTCTTCTAAGATTAAGTTGGCTTCTGAAGCTTTACTATGTTTAATGATGTTGTTAAACAATTCTGTTACAATGAAATATATTTTTATTTCAAAATCAGTATTGTATTTTTTTTGAGTGGAAAGTTCTGTTATTAAATGAAATTGAATTGCAGAATTCGAATTTTTTTCACACAAATCCTGTAAAGCATAAACCAATCCTAATTTAGCCAAGACCGGAGGTACAAGTTCATGAGACAAATCTCGAACTCTATCGTGAGCATCTTTTAAAAGTGATCGTGCTTTACGAATTTCTTCGGCAGGTTCTTCGGTTTTATTGGCAATGTAAGCTGACAAATGCAATCCGGCAGATGACAGTAAAGCACTAATATTATCATGTAGTGTTTCTGCTAATTTTTTGCGTTCCAACTCTTGACCATCGATAGAAGCATTGATAATGTTTTCTTGAATATTGCTATCAATTTCCTTTAATTTGTTACGTTGTTTGAGTTGTAAATTTTGATAAAAAAAGTAGAATAAAATACAGCTAAAAGCAAAAAGGGAGGCAAAAACTATTATAATTTTTTTGTTTCTTGATTGCTTTTCCTGCATGTTTTTGCTTATTTGGTCAAACTCATTTTCGAGTTTTTTAATTTGATATCGGGTTTCCACTTTTTTAACCGCATCGTTAATGTCGGTGTTGATTACTTTATCTTTCAGTTCATAAGCAATATTCAAATACGTATTGGCTTGTTGGTAATCTTTTAAATTCTCATATGCATAAGTTAAATTAAGATAAACATCTACCAGTTCGTTATCTGTCATCTCTTTTTCAAACTTATCTAATGTTTCATGGTAATAGTCTGCACCGCGTTTGAAATCTTCTTCGTGAACCATATAATAATAACCCAAATTGCTTAAGGCAGAAATTTTCAATTCTATTGAATTGCCTTTCATTGAAGTTGTATAGCAAGAGTCTAAATATTTTTTGGCCATATCATATTGATTTTTCATCGAATAATAGGCGAAATGATTGTTGTAACTGGAAGCTAAACCTGCATTCTTTTTATGTATTTTGTCCAATGCAAATTTCTTTTTCATGTAGTAATAGGAACTATCAAGATTGGTATATATATGTAATCGGAATAAATTCTGATATGCATTTTTTAGGCGAATCGAGTCATTGATTTCTTTTGCCAGTTTCATTCCTTTGTGATAGCTTTTCAGCGACATTGTGGTATCTCTGATGATAGAATACTTTCTACCTAACTCTAAATACAGTTCTGAAATAGGAATTGTTGCCTTGTTTTTTTCTATGTGTATAATTGCCTCGTAAATTATTTGAATTGCTTTATCATTTTCATTTAGTTTAGTAAAAATATTGGATTTCTTTATACTTGTTTCTTTGAGTTTTTTGAATTGTTTTGTTTTAATGTATAGGTCTGTTTTTTT
The DNA here is from genome assembly GCF_014638005.1 of Flavobacterium orientale. GTDB lineage: Bacteria > Bacteroidota > Bacteroidia > Flavobacteriales > Flavobacteriaceae > Flavobacterium > Flavobacterium orientale. Next base: position 48,009 of record NZ_BMFG01000005.1, on the reverse strand, counting down.
TTTTGCATAGTTTAGCCCTTTGATTAATTCATTATGCTCTATGTAATAGTCAATAGAATCTTTTGTTGCATTTTGAGCCAAAACAAAATTGCAACTTAAAAACAACACTATATAAAGAACCACAATTTTCATCATTCAATTGTAGCTATACGAATAACGGGCTTAACTTTTCGATCCACTAAATTGACTTGATAATCTTGTTGATCAAAGCTGATAACAATGTTGCCTTCATAAGCTCTGGAGTCAAAAATGTGCGTGTTATAAGTTGAAGACGGACTTGTTGCCGGTGGGATTAAAGTAACAATAATATTATAACTCCCTCTGGAGTCATCTTCTAAAACAAAGTCACAGTTATCCGGAATGTCGAAAATTACAGCGTATTCTTCAGTAGAGATTCTTTCAATATTAATTTTGCCTACTAGTTCCATTTGTATAGTTGTTTAAGGGTTTATCAGGTTGTGTTTCAAAGCGTATTTTACTAAACCTATAGTGTTTTTTACATTGAGTTTTTTTATTAAATTTTTTCTATGTGTCTCCACGGTACTAGCACTAATAAAAAGTTCTTCCCCAATTTCTTTCCCACTGTATTCTTGTGAAATAAGTTTCAAAATTTCAATTTCTCGGTTTGTTAAGGGCACACCTAACATTGAATTAGAGTCTCCATTGTTAGTCATAGAATTTACAATTTTATCTCTAATGTTTTGGGAATAATAAGGAGTTCCATTTGCTACAGTAGTTATAGCTTCAATAATATTCTCTCCGGCACATTCTTTAGATAAATAGCCACTGGCTCCAAGTTTGATAACTTCTTTAACGAGTTTATAATCATCATAACTTGATAATACGATAACCTTACAACAATATCCTTTAACCGAAAATTCTTTTAATACTTCAATGCCGTCGCGGATTGGCATGTTGATATCCATAATTAATATATCCGCTTTTACGGCACACACTTTTTCAATAATATCTTCACCGTTTAAAGCATGTCCAACTACTTCAAATAGTGCATTTGTTTTTAAAACAGCCAACATTCCATCAATCAATACTTGATGATCGTCTGCTAGATAAATTTTTATTTTGGGTTCCATATTGATTTTAACAAATCAAATGTAAAGAAATAAATACAAATTGTAAAATATTATTAGAAATTGTTTAATTTATGTAAAACAACAAAAAAACCCGAACCATTGGTTCGGGTTTCTTACGCACTATAATAAACTAAGTTTATAGGTTTATCTAATTCTGTTCGAAGATTTTACGAGCTTTTCATCCTTTTTAATAGCATTGTTGGCCAATGCCAGAACTACGATAGAAAGAACAGGAAGACCTAACCCAATACCCTTCTCAGATATATCAATATCTCCGGATACATTTAACGAATAGAATAACAATAATCCTAATAAAATTAAATTTAATACTATATTTAATAAGCAAAGAACCGACTGAATGCGTCTTTTCTTATATAAATTAATGGCAATAACTGATAAAACAGCACTAAATATAAAAAGTATGGCAATACCTAAGAAATTGTCAAAGTAAATAGGAAACCTATTAGAATCATGCCACAAAGGCAAGAAAAAAGGCAATATTCCTGAACTGATAATAGCCGCAATTAGATAAACTGTTTGAATTCTTTGAAACATTATAAAATATTAATGCACAAAAATAATTTTTCTTTTTAAATTGAACTATTGTTTAGTAAAAAAAATAGTTGTATTATTGCCTTGTATTTCCGAATGCCCCTAAACCTTCGGCATATTTTCAATAAAATTACACTTCACATTTTACCGAAAAAATTAATTTAAATTTTAAAAAACATACATGTTTCAAATTTCTGCTTTAAAAGAAATGAAGCTTGCTGAGCTTCAAGAAATAGCCAAAATTGCCAATATCAAGTTTAACGGAGTCAAAAAAGACGAATTAATTAAAAATATTGTTAGCAAACAGGAAGCTGCTGTGTCTGTGGAAGAAACTCCTTCTGAAGACCTCTTAAAACTAAAATCCAAACGCAATAGAATTGTTCCCAATAAGGAGGTAAAAGCACCAGATGAAAAAGTGACCATAGCTGAGGATATCAATGAAGCGTCTGTTGATGTAAAAGAAACTAAACAGGAAGAACAAACTCAACCGTTTGAAAAAAGAATAAAGCCAAAATTTGAAAAACGAAAACAGGAACCTTCTCAAGAAACTTTGTTTCAAGAAACGCCCGCAACTGAACAATCAATAGAAATTCCAATTGATCCAACGGAACCAATTCAACCTTCAGAAAACGCTCCTGCCAAAAATCAGAACCCACAGCAATTTCAAAAAAATCAAAACGGCAACGGGAATCAACACCCCAATCAAAAAAATAAAAAACCAAACTTTAGAGATGCTGATTATGAATTTGACGGCATCATTGAAAGTGAAGGTGTTTTAGAAATGATGCCTGATGGTTATGGTTTTTTACGTTCTTCAGATTATAATTATTTAGCTTCTCCGGATGATATTTATTTATCAACTTCTCAAATCCGTTTATTTGGATTAAAAACCGGAGATACTGTAAAAGGAGTAGTTAGACCTCCTAAGGAAGGTGAGAAATTTTTTCCATTGGTAAAAGTTTTAAAAATAAACGGACATGACCCTCAAGTGGTTCGTGATCGAATTTCCTTTGAACATTTGACTCCGGTTTTCCCGGATGAAAAATTTAAACTAGCGGAAAAGCAAGCTACCATTTCAACCCGAATTATCGATTTGTTTTCTCCGATTGGAAAAGGACAACGCGGTATGATTGTAGCTCAACCAAAGACAGGTAAAACGATGTTATTAAAGGATATTGCCAACACTATTGCTGCTAATCATCCTGAAGTTTACTTAATTGTATTGCTGATTGACGAACGTCCTGAAGAGGTTACCGATATGCAACGAAATGTTAGAGGTGAAGTTATTGCTTCCACTTTTGATGAGCCTGCTGACCGCCATGTAAAAGTGGCAAACATTGTGCTTGAAAAAGCAAAACGTTTGGTGGAATGTGGTCATGATGTTGTGATTTTATTGGATTCCATTACACGATTAGCCAGAGCCTATAACACCGTTCAACCTGCATCAGGTAAGGTGTTGAGTGGTGGTGTTGATGCCAACGCGTTACAAAAACCAAAACGTTTCTTTGGAGCGGCTCGAAATATCGAGAATGGCGGTTCGCTGAGTATTATTGCAACAGCTTTAACAGAAACCGGTTCGAAAATGGACGAGGTCATCTTTGAAGAATTTAAAGGTACCGGTAATATGGAGTTGCAGTTGGATCGTAAAATTTCTAACAAACGAATATTCCCAGCAATTGATTTAACGTCGTCTAGTACCCGTAGAGATGATTTACTTTTAGATAGTAACACTATTCACAGAATGTGGATTATGCGAAAATATTTAGCAGATATGAATCCGGTAGAAGCGATGGATTTTATCAATGATCGCTTTAAGAAAACCAGAAATAATGAAGAATTTTTAATCTCCATGAACGATTAATAAAAAAGTCCCTTAGTTGGGACTTTTTTTATGGAATTAGTATATCAAAACAGAAACTTCAAAAAGGTTTTTAAGAAAAAGCAGGTTTACATGAAAATAATGGAATTGGTAAACTGCGACTTTTAAAATAATTCATCACAAGCTATTTTTTGTTCTCAAGATATTGACTATTTTTGCCCATGCAACACAATGTACTAATTTTAGATTTCGGTTCGCAATACACACAACTTATTGCGAGAAGAGTGCGGGAATTAAATATTTTCTGCGAAATTTTTCCTTATAACAACATTCCAACAGATTTATCTTCTTTTAAAGCTACGATTTTATCGGGAAGTCCATTCTCTGTTCGAGCTGAAGATGCTCCACATCCTGATTTATCGCAAATTAGAGGTAAAATGCCTTTATTGGCGGTTTGTTATGGTGCTCAATATTTAGCTCATTTTGATGGTGGCGAAGTAGCTCCTTCCAATACCAGAGAGTATGGAAGAGCTAATTTGAGTTTTGTAAAAGATGACGAACATTTCTTTGACGAAGTAGCTTTAAACAGCCAAGTTTGGATGAGTCATAGTGATACCATCAAAAAACTTCCAACAAACGGGGTTTTACTGGCAAGTACAAAAGACGTTGAAAATGCCGCGTACCGAATTGAAGGTGAGAATACTTATGCCATACAATTTCATCCGGAAGTCTATCATTCTATTGACGGAAAGCAAATTTTGGAAAACTTCTTGGTTAAAATTGCAGAAGTACCACAGAATTTTACGCCCAATGCTTTCGTTGAAGAAATTGTAGCTGAGTTAAAAGAAAAATTACAAAATGACAGAGTAGTTTTAGGATTGTCCGGTGGGGTAGATTCTACAGTTGCTGCTGTTTTATTGAATAAAGCCATAGGACCTAATTTGTATTGTATTTTTGTGAATAACGGATTACTTCGTAAAAATGAATTCCAAAACGTATTAGATCAATACAAAGGAATGGGGTTAAATGTAAAAGGAGTAGATGCGGCAGATCGCTTTTTAGATCAGCTTGAAAACATTGACGAACCTGAAGCTAAGCGAAAAGCAATTGGAAGAGTATTTATTGAAGTATTTGATGATGAAGCTCACCAAATTGAAGAAGTAAAATGGTTGGCTCAAGGTACAATTTATCCTGATGTTATTGAATCGGTTTCGGTAAAAGGACCATCAGCAACTATAAAATCACACCATAATGTTGGCGGATTACCAGATTTTATGAAACTTAAAGTGGTTGAACCGCTACGAATGCTTTTTAAAGATGAAGTGCGTCGAGTTGGAAAAACTTTAGGAATTGACGATGAATTATTGGGAAGACATCCATTCCCAGGACCAGGTTTATCTATCCGAATTTTAGGTGCAATTACAAAAGAAAAAGTTCGTATATTGCAAGAAGTTGATGCTATTTTTATTGAAGGTTTAAAGTCGCACGGATTGTATGATCAAGTATGGCAAGCAGGAGCTATTTTGCTCCCTGTCAATAGTGTAGGTGTAATGGGAGATGAGCGTACCTATGAAAAAGTAGTTGCTTTACGAGCCGTAGAATCAACCGATGGGATGACGGCAGATTGGGTACATTTACCGTACTCGTTTTTGATGACCATTTCAAACGAAATTATAAATAAAGTAAGAGGAGTAAATCGCGTGGTTTATGATATTAGTTCAAAACCACCCGCCACTATAGAATGGGAATAAAACTAGTTTAGACGTTACTAAATTTTAGTTGTATTTCTTATGTTTAAGTTTTTACCATTAAATTTTGTAGGGTTGTTATGAAACAGTTTTTATTTCTTTTCGTCCTAAGTTTTCATTTGTCCTTTAGCCAGGCAACACAAGATAATGGTGTATTGTCTTCTATTCATCATGTCGTAGCTAACGGAGAAACGATTCTAAAAATAGCAACCGATTATTCGGTAGATCCCTCTGTTATTTACCGTGAAAATCGTTTTGCAATTGAAGGTGTTTCGGAAGGTATGGAATTGAAATTTTCAGGCTATAAAAAAATAAAAACTCCTAAAAGTATCACTGTTGTATCTGAACCTATAAAATCCACTGAAAGGATTGAAACTAAAATACCAATTAGTACTGAAAAAGAGGTGGAAGTGGTAAAAACATCAATTCCAGAAGTTCGTACTGCTGCCATCAAACACAAAGTAAAGACCGGAGAAACTTTATACGGACTTTCTAAACAATACCAAGTAACCGTTACAGCTCTTCAACAAAATAATTCGGAACTTTTAAAAAAAGGATTACAAATTGGACAAATCATTACAATTCCTTCAAATGGCACAGTTATTGAAAAACCAATTGAAGTGCCAAAAAATATCTTAATAAAACATACTGTACAACCAAAAGAAACGTTATATGGTTTGTCTAAAAGATATGGTGTAACCGTTGCCGAGATTCAATCATTAAATGAAAAAACGTTGCGGAATGGTTTGCAAATAGGTCAAGTTATTTTAATTCAAACCAATTGATTAAAGACCCTTTATGAATAAAATAGTTTACATTAGTTTTTTACTTTTCTTCTGTTTAAGTAGTGCACAACCCGGTGAATTAAAAAAACACACTGTGGCAAAAGGTGAAACAGTTGCTCAAATTGCACAATTTTATAAAGTAACGCCTTTTGATATCTATCAATTAAATCCCGATGCCAAATTGGGTATCAAGGAAAATACGATTTTACTTATTCCAAAAGCGACCGGAGCATCAGCAAAAGTGCATGAAGTAAAACCGGGAGATACATTTTACAGTATTGCTAAAAAATATAATTTGACTAATGAACAGTTAGAAAAAGCCAATCCGTCGATTGATAAATTTAATTTGATCATTGGACAACAATTACAGCTAACTTCAAACGGCGTTACATCTAATGGTAATAAAACTAACGAAACAAAAACCTTTCACGAAGTACAACCTAAAGAGACTTTTTATAGCATTTCAAGACTCTATGATATGAGTGTTTCTGAATTAGAACAGCTCAATCCTGATGTAGTTTCCAATCTGCCTGTTGGTTATCAATTGGTAATAAAAAAGAAAGCTAATGTTAAAGTAGAAGCTGAAAGTAATCCGAATAATAAAGTAGTTGTTTCAGAAACTAATTCAACTGATTTCAAAACTTATGTAGTTAAGCCAAAAGAAACACTTTTCGGAATTTCAAAAGAATTCGGTTTAAGTCAAGTGGAATTAGTAAAATTAAATCCGGAATTAGAAAATGGTCTGCAGGAAGGAATGACATTACGTGTTCCAAAAACTCAAATCAAAACAAACACGATTCCAATAGCTAAAACAACATATAGAGATTTATCAAAATCGGTTCGAGTTAAAGAAACAAAAGAGATTGTTTTTTTATTACCGTTTAATGTATCGAGTATAGCTTCCGATACTACTTTATCAATGCAAGCTCGTTTAAAAAGAGATAGCTTTTTAAATATGACCTTGGATTTTTATTCAGGAGCATTAATGGCTGTTGATTCAGCCAGACGTTTAGGTATGCCGTTAAAAATAAAATTTTTAGATTCTAAAGAAACACGGAATAGTTCGAACGTAGTTTCTCTGGTACATTCAGAAAATTTAAAGAATTCCGATATTGTTATTGGGCCGTTTTATCCGCAATATGTTGAAAAAGTAGCCCAATTATTAAGCGAATCAAATGTACCGGTAATTTCGCCTTTACGTGAAACATCTACTTCCTATGAAAATTTATATCAATCTATGCCTTCCGGTGATTTTGTGAAAAATACGATGTTAGATTACCTTTATGCAAAAAATGGTAACATCATTGCATTGATTGATAACAAAAGGAATGCCACCCGTAAACTATTAGAGACAGAACACAAATCAATTTATATAACTCCCTTGGGTGAAAAAGGAGGTTTTATTGGAGACAGTATTACTCCGAGGTTGCAAAAGAATAAAACCAATTATTTTATTTTGGATACAGGTAGTACAGGTATGATTTTATCAGCATTAAATCAATGCAATAAAGCCAGAAGCAATGGTTATAAAGTAGAATTGGTTGTTTTGGAAATAAATGATACTTTTGAAACTGACGAAATTTTTCAGCGATTAATAAAGCAAAAAATTATTTTTCCTTCGATGACAAAATTTGAGGAAACGTTGGAGTTTTCAAACTTTTCCAATTCCTATCGCAAAAAAAATAATGTGTTTCCAAATCAATTTGCCATTCGTGGTTTTGATGTCACATTTGATGTGATGCAACGTGTGTTACTTCCTGAAGGATTTGAAAGTTCCGTTCAAACCACATCCACGGTGCAATTGGAAAATAAGTTTGATTACTTTGACAGAAATGATTCCGGTTATTCTAACAAAGGGGTTTTTATCATGCAATATCAAGAAGATTATTCTATAATTGAATTAGATTAAATGACATCAAGAGTAATTTATAACGGAGAATTAAGAACCACATCGATTCATCTTCAATCGGGTACCCAAATTTTGTCTGATGCACCAAAAGATAATCATGGCAAAGGTGAAGCTTTTTCACCCACAGATTTAGTAGCCAATTCATTAGCTACCTGCATGTTTTCTATCATGGGAATAAAAGCCAGAGATTTAGAAATCGATTTAAGTGAATCAACGGCAATAGTTACTAAAATCATGCAATCGGAACCCAGAAAAATTGCTCGAATTGAAATCATTTTTGAAATGGCGATTGCTGCAGATGAGAAAACAAAAACAGTACTAGAACGTGCGGCACTTACCTGTCCCGTTTACTTGAGTTTGCATCCGGATATTGAAAAAATTATTACGTTTCATTGGAAGTAATCTTCATTTTAAAAAGCGGTTACGCTAAAAATCTTCATGAATTTTCAACAACAATTACTTATTGAATTGGCTCATACTAAAATGCCTTTTGGAAAGTATGAAGGTCGTTTTTTAATTGACTTACCAGAATATTATGTGGTTTGGTACCACAGAAAAGGTTTCCCAAAAGGCAAATTAGGAGAACAATTGCAATTGATTTATGAATTAAAATTAAATGGGTTGGAAGAAATTGTCCGAACCATTAAAAAACAATATCCTAAATCAAAATAATAACTCACCGATTTACAGTGTTTTGTGTTCAGTTTTATTTCAAAGAATCACTATTGCGACGCCATCCTTTTTAAAATACTCTTAAATTTAAAATTGTATCCCATTTACCCTTCAATTTCATTTTCACATTGATTATTTTAATCGTATTTTTGCACCGTTTTGAATAGAAAACAAATTGCTATTTGAAATAACAACAACAACTACAACCACAACACAATGAATCAAACAAAGTATATTTTTGTAACAGGAGGTGTAACTTCTTCTTTAGGAAAAGGAATTATTGCAGCCTCGTTAGCAAAATTATTGCAAGCCAGAGGTTATCGAACCACCATTCAAAAATTTGACCCTTATATTAATGTTGACCCGGGAACACTAAATCCTTATGAACATGGCGAATGTTATGTTACGGATGATGGTGCCGAAACCGATTTGGATTTAGGTCACTACGAACGATTTCTGAACGTTCCAACTTCTCAAGCAAATAATGTAACAACCGGTAGAGTTTATCTTTCAGTAATAGAAAAAGAACGACGTGGAGAGTTTTTAGGAAAAACGGTTCAAGTGGTTCCACATATTACCAATGAGATTAAAGAACGCATGCAATTGCTTGGAAAGACAGGTGATTTTGATATTGTAATCACAGAAATAGGAGGAACGGTTGGTGATATTGAATCGTTACCCTATATTGAGTCAGTTCGTCAATTGGTTTGGGAATTAGGCGAAAATAATGGAATAGTGATACATTTAACGTTAGTTCCTTATTTGGCAGCAGCCGGAGAATTAAAAACAAAGCCCACACAACATTCCGTTAAAACATTGATGGAAAGTGGAATCAAAGCGGATATTTTAGTTTGTAGAACCGAACATGAATTGTCAGACGAGTTACGTCAAAAATTAGCCTTGTTTTGCAATGTGAAACGTGAGGCAGTCATTCAATCTATCGATGCCAAAACCATATATGATGTTCCTAACTTAATGTTGGAAGAAGGTTTGGATATTGTTGCTTTGAAAAAATTAGCATTACCTGAAAAAGCGACTCCTAATTTGGAGCATTGGAATGACTTTTTACGAAAGTTAAAAAATCCGAAGCACACTATTAATATTGGTTTGGTTGGGAAATATGTAGAACTACAAGATTCTTATAAATCAATATTAGAAGCTTTTATTCACGCAGGGGCTGCTAATGAAACAAAAGTAAATGTAATAAGCGTTCATTCAGAATATGTTGATGTCAATTCTGTGGCAGAAAAATTAAGAGGTTTGGACGGAATACTTGTAGCTCCGGGATTTGGTGAACGCGGCATCGAAGGAAAAATTGAAACCGTACGATTTGCTAGAGAAAATAAAATTCCATTCTTTGGTATTTGTTTGGGAATGCAAATGGCGGTAATTGAATTTTCAAGAACGGTTTTAGGTTTGTCTGATGCCAATTCAACCGAAATGAATGCCGACACCACAAATCCGGTTATCAGTTTGATGGAAGAACAAAAAAATGTGACTCATAAAGGCGGAACAATGCGTTTGGGTGCTTGGAAATGTGATTTAGAACCCAACACTTTGGCTCATGCTATTTATGGTAAAAATGAAATTTCAGAAAGACACCGCCATCGTTACGAGTTCAACAGTGCGTATCTTTCACAACTGGAAAATAACGGACTAAAAGCATCCGGAATTAATCCTGATACCGGATTGGTAGAAATTATAGAAATTGCTGACCATCCGTTTTTTATTGGTGTGCAATACCATCCTGAATATAAAAGTACGGTTGCCAATCCGCATCCAATTTTTGTTAGCTTTGTGGCTGCCGCTGTTCAATATAAAAATCGTTGATTTCAAAACAATTTGAAAGCACTAATTAATTAAATTTTACATGGAAGAAAAAAAATTAGACTTAAACTCCATAATTGGCTTTGGCTTGATATTTATAATCCTGATTTGGGTTATGTACAACAGTCAACAAAAAGAATTAGAAGAACAAACAAAAAAACAGGAGACTGAAAAAGTAGCACCAACTACAACGTCAACTACCGAAGTTCCCAAAAAAGAAACGGTAGCTACAGTTATTGATTCTACTGTTTCCGATTCTATCCAAACCTTAAAATTACAAAACAGCCTTGGTTCGTTTGCTTATTCTGCGGCGTTACCTAGTGCTACTGAAGCAGCGTTTACTGTTTTAGAGAATGATTTAGTTCGTTTAAAAATTGCCAACAAAGGAGGTTATATTGTTGAAGCAGAAATGAAGCAATTTGAGCAATTTCAAAAAGGATCGGCTCAAAATGTTCAAATCATCAAGGAAAATAACGCCAATTTTTCTATTGAACTAAAAACGTCAGATAACAGAACCCTTCAAACTAAAGACCTATTTTTTGAACCCAAGTTGACCGAAGAAAATGGTAATCAGGTTTTGAGTTTAAAATTGAAAGCTTCTCCCACTCAGTTTTTGGAATATCGCTATGTGTTGAAACCAAACGACTATATGTTGGATTTTGGAATTCGTTCGCAAGGCTTAGACAATATTATCAATACTTCAAATCCGTTGAATCTTGAGTGGCAATTGAAAGCTTTCAGAAATGAAAAAAGCGTAACCTATGAAAATCGGTATACGGAATTGATTTTTGAATACGAAGGTGGTAAAGACGATTATTTAGGTCAAGGAAAATCGACTTCAGATGAGGTTAAGAATGTTACCTATGTTGCCTTTAAACAACATTTCTTTTCCTCGATATTATTGACAGATACTCCTTTTGAAAAAGCTATTGTTACTTCAGAAAACTTGGTTGATGATGATAAAATAGATACTGTTTTTACCAAAAACTTTAAAGCAAGTTTACCGTTAGCTTTCAAAAATGGCGAATTAAACCACGCTATGAATTGGTATTATGGTCCGACAGATTATCATATTCTTAAAAAATATGACCGTAATTTAGATGAGGTAGTTCCTTTAGGATGGGGAATTTTCGGATGGATTAATCGTTATGTTTTTATACCAACTTTCGATTTATTAGTGGGCTTTTTTCCTTATGGAATTGCAATTATTATTTTGACTATTTTAGTTAGGATCGCGATGTCTCCGGTAACGTATAAATCCTATTTGTCACAAGCAAAAATGAAAGTATTGCGTCCGGAGATTATGGAATTGGGTACAAAATTTGCAAAAGACCCAATGAAAAAGCAACAAGAAACCATGAAGTTATACAGCAAAGCCGGAGTTAACCCGATGGCGGGTTGTGTACCTGCGTTGTTGCAAATTCCGGTGTTTTATGCGTTGTTTAGTTTCTTTCCTTCTGCGATAGAATTGAGACAGAAAAATTTCCTTTGGGCTGATGATTTATCTTCTTTTGACTCCATTTTACAATTGCCATTTTCTATTCCAATTTATGGAAATCACGTGAGTTTGTTTCCTATTTTGGCTTCTATTGCTATTTTCTTTTATATGAAAATGACAACAGGTGATCAAGCCATGAGTGCACCACCACAAGAAGGTATGCCGGATATGGGTAAAATCATGAAGATTATGATTTATATTTCACCTATCATGATGTTGTTTTTCTTTAACAACTTCGCTTCCGGATTGAGTTTGTATTATTTTGTATCCAATACTATTACAATTGGAATTATGTTAGTAATTAAGAATTTCATTATTGATGAGAAAAAGATTCATGCTAAAATTCAAGAAAATAAAACAAAGCCAAAAACAATGAATCGTTTCCAACGCAAAATGCAGGAAATGATGGAAGAAGCTGAAAAGCAAAAGAACTTAAAGAAATAAATAAATTTCTATTCATAAAAAAAGCCACGCAATTGCGTGGCTTTTTCGTATTTAAACCTAAAATTATAAAGTAGGTAAAAGCACTTTATCTAAAACATGAATTACACCATTTGCTGCTTGAACATCTACGGCAACAATATTACTTACTCTACTGTTTGCATCGGTAATAGTAGCACCACCAGTTAAACCAATAGTAAATGAACCCCCTTCTAATGTTGGAACAACTTGATTGTTAGTTAAAGTGGTTGATAATACATTGCCAGATACAACATGGTATTGTAAAACCGCAGTTAATTGTTCGGCAGTTGGTGTCAATGGAATGGCTGCTAATTCAGCGTTTAAAGCTGTAAATGCTTCATTCGTTGGTGCAAATACTGTAAATGGTCCGTTTCCTGATAAAATAGTTACAAAGTCAGGTTGTCCAGGACTTGTTAGAGCTCCGACTAAAGAGGAGAAGTTTGGATCAGCAGTAGCAAAAGTCACCACAGTTGGTAAACCAATAACAGCATCAACAACATGAATAATTCCATTTGACGCAAGAATGTTAGCACTCGTCAAAACAACATTAGACTGGTTGTTTAAACGTACTCCTGTAGAACTTGCTGCAACATACATACTTAAAGTGTTTGATGATGAAGCCGAACCTTTTCCTAAAGTTTTGATATAACCTGTATTTAGTTGTGAAGACTGCAATGTTCCTGAAACAACATGGTTCAATAAAACTTCAGTAAGTAACGGAACCGGAACTGCATCCAAATTGGCAAAACCGTTAGCACTTAAAAAGTTGGTAAATGCTGCGTTTGTTGGAGCAAAAACGGTGTAATTTCCAGGACTGTCCAACACACCAACAAGATCCGCTTTTACTAAAGCTTGAACTAAAATAGACAAATTAGCATTATCACTTGCAATTCCCGCAATGGTGTCTAATTGTACAGTACCCGTTTCGTCATCACTTGAACATGAAACTAATCCAAATGAAATGAATGCTGCAAGAGCATAAAGTTTGATGGTTTTAAAATTTTTCATAGTAATTGTTTTTAATATTTGTTTAAGCAAATATAGTAAAATATTTCAAACTTGTTTAACTTAAAATCAAATAGAGTAAACAAAATTAGAGCTTAAAAAAATAAAAAATTCGCTATAACCTTATTTATTTGGTCTTAGCGAATTATTATGAAAATAAAATTTGTTTAACTTTAACAAAAATTTAATAAACAATACTATGAGCTACTTTTTTAATTTTTGAAAATTTTAAAAGCAAAATCAGCAGCTTTCAAAAAGTAAATCCCTGATGCCAATGCGTTATCTAAATCATGAACTCCGTTAGATAATTTGATGGTTCCAACTTTTTGTCCGGTTATTGAAAATAGAGAAAAAATGGTTTCAGTTTCCATTCCTTCAACAAACAATTTTGATGAAGTCATTTGGTAAACCATTGGTTTTGTTGGAACGAAGCCATCATTTGATAAGGTAGTAGTTAAAAACAACCATTGATAAGCAGCTGCAAATTCACCTTTCCAATAGTTTTCAGTATGTGTACCATAAGAATCAATCTTGGTAAAAGTTTCTGCAGTTGGTAATCCTTTTGCAATTAAATTATTTCTAACCGTGTTTAGATTAGTAACCATTGTTGCAGATTCATTTTGACCCGCAACAAAATACATTCTGTGATTGGTTAGTACAGTTGAAGTAGCGTTCACGTAAGTGTTTAAATCGCTCAAAGCAAACCAATATGCGGGACTAAATGAACCTACTTTTTTAAAATGCATACCATGTTCCACTGCACCATAAGTTGCAATTAATGCTCCCATGGAACTCCCAATCAACGCATTAAATTCCGGTTGTGGTTTGGTTCTGAAATTTAAATCAATATAAGGTTTCAACGTTTGAGCGATAAAATTCATGTAAGCAGCACCTTCACCACCACCATATTGTGCGTTGACCCAAGGAGAATATTCATCTAATCGGTGCACTCCGCCGTTGTCAATTCCAACAACAATTGCTCCATAATCTCCTTGAGCATGCAGCGTATTTAAAGTTTCGTCAATCTGCCATTCTCCGGCAAAGGAAGTGGCATTGTCAAACAAATTTTGACCATCTTTCATATACAAAACCGGATACGTTTTGGTTGTGGTATGATAATCCGGTGGCAAATACAACCAAATTCTTCTGTTGCGATTTAATTGTGGAATAAAAAATGATGGACTTAAAATCTGAACATTTGCAGCAGCAGTGCTGTTGGAACCACTTCCTGAAATATCTTCCCAAGATTGAATCGTTAAGTTAATGGTTTGTGGTGAATCTGTAAAAGTAAAGGAACGGTTCGGTAAAAAGCCACCTGAAGCATTACCTTCAACAGTAGGCCAACTGCCACGTGTAAATTTATATTCAACTGTTCCAGTTCCTTGAGGAATTGTAATTTCATAAGCCCCAAAACCATCAGGTTGAAGAACAGCATTTGGATCTCCGGCATTCCAACCATTAGTTGCCCCTGCAAAATAGATTGAAGCTCCTGCAGGTGTATTAGTTGGAATTGATGTGACTCGAAGTGTAACTTGGCTAAAACCAATCAGTGGTAAAAATAATCCCAGTAAAAAGTAATATTTTCTCATAAAAATAAATGTTTATTTTTGCTTTTTAATTCAATTAAACCAAAGTTACTTATTTAGTTCTGAATTTCAAACATTACATACTAAATCAAACACTTTGTTGTTTATCCTATTTGAATGTTAATCTTAAAAATAGTTTCAAATGAAATTAATGCCGTTACTTTTATTTTATTTTTTATGTGGATTTTCTGTGTTTTCGCAGTCAGATTTTAATCAATTGAATGCAAAAGGGCAAAAGCATGGTCTTTGGAAGGGGTATTATGACGATACCAAAAATTTAAAATATGAAGGGACTTTTGAAAATGGTAAAGAGATTGGTGTTTTTACTTTTTATGACAATACAAAAACAAAAAGAGTTGTTGCTACCCGTGAGTTTGATTCAAAAGATAATTCTGCTTACACCATATTTTACAAAGGTAAATTTAAAGTAAGTGAAGGAAAAGTGGTTAACAAGTTATATGAAGGAGAGTGGAAATATTACCATTTAGACATGGATCAAATCATGACTTTGGAGAATTACAAAAAAGGAAAGTTAGATGGAATTCGAAAAGTATTTTATAAAAGTGGCGAAATAGCAGAAGAGGCTAATTATAAAGAAGGAAAAAGAGATGGTGTTTATAAAAAATATGCTGAAAATGGCGTAGTGATGGAAGAATTAAATTATAAGAACGACCTCTTTCACGGTCCTGCAATTTATAAAGAAACAGATGGAACGATAAGCATCACAGGTCAATATAAAAATGGATTATCTGTTGGCGAATGGAAGTATTATGAAAAAGGTAAATTGGTAAGAACTGAAAGAAAGGAATTATTTCGAACCAAACGACCAAAAGAAGCAGCTAACCCCGATCCGACGGCAACTAAAAGAAAAGTTAAAGAGCGAAAACTATAACCGGAATAAGTAGTATTTTTGCAGCTAAATTAGAATTAGGTTAATGAAAAGAGTAGTAGTAGGACTTTCGGGAGGAGTAGATTCAAGTGTAGCCGCTTATTTGCTTAAAGAACAAGGTTATGAAGTTATCGGGTTGTTTATGAAAAACTGGCACGATGATTCTGTAACTATTTCTGATGAATGTCCGTGGTTAGAAGATTCTAATGATGCACTTTTGGTAGCTGAAAAATTAGGTATTCCATTTCAAACTGTTGATTTAAGTGAACAATATAAAGAACGTATTGTTGATTATATGTTCAATGAATACAAAAACGGTCGAACCCCCAATCCGGATGTGTTGTGCAATCGCGAAATCAAGTTTGATGTATTCATGAAAATTGCATTGAGTTTAGGAGCTGATTATGTTGCTACCGGACATTATTGCAGAAAAGGAACTCTAGAAAAAGACGGAAAAGAAATCTATCAATTATTAGCAGGTGTTGACGGGAATAAAGATCAATCTTATTTTTTATGTCAGCTTTCTCAAGAGCAGTTGGCCAAATCATTATTCCCGATTGGGGAGTTGACCAAACCACAAGTTAGAGAAATTGCCGCTCAAATGGACTTGGTAACCGCAGAAAAGAAAGATTCTCAAGGTTTGTGTTTCATTGGGAAAGTACGCTTACCTGAATTTTTGCAACAACAATTGCAACCCAAAGAAGGAATTATTATTGAAATCGCAGCAGATGATTCTATTTATAGTTTGCCAAAACCAAAATTCGAATTAAAAGAAGACCAACTGGAATTTGAAGCACAACCTTTAAGTTATACTTCCTCCATGGGAAAAATAGTAGGCAAACATCAAGGAGCCCATTATTTTACTATTGGTCAACGTAAAGGTTTGAATGTTGGCGGCACCAAAGAGGGTTTGTTTATTATTGCAACGGATGTTGAGAACAATATAATTTACACGGGACAAGGTGCTTCGCATCCCGGTTTGTTTAGAAAGGTATTGAAAATAATGTCGCATGAAGTACATTGGATTCGCGAAGATTTACGCTTGAAAACCAATGAGACCATGAAAGTTATGGCTCGCATTCGCTATCGACAACCGCTTCAAAATGCCACTTTACATCATACAAAAGACGGTTTGTATGTCGTATTTGACGAACCTCAATCAGCCATAACACCGGGTCAGTTTGTATCTTGGCATTTGGGTGAAGAATTGTTAGGTTCCGGAGTAATTTCGTAACTTAGCTTTCAAAAAATTGAAAGTATGAGAAAATCAATACTGTTTTTCTTTTTAATAAGTATATCGTTTTGTTTTTCACAAGAAGACGCATGGGTTTATTTTTCAAACAAACCTGATGCGGTTTATTATTTATCCAATCCTTTAGAAATGCTTTCGCAAAGAGCTTTAGACCGACGTTCTGCTCAGTCTATTGCTTTGGACAATTTGGATGTTCCGATTCATCAGCCTTATGTAACTCAAGTAGCCTCAAATAATGGAGTTACCGTTTTGGCACAATCTAAATGGCTTAATGCGGTTCATGTTCGTGGAAGTCAACAGGCTATTCAATTTTTAGATACTATTTCTTTTGTAACACAAATTCAATTTGCTAATGCGGAATTGAATACAAACGCTTTCGGACGATTTCAACAAATTGCTTCTGTAGAAAAAAACTTGGAAACGCAAGTTACCTATCAATATGGAAATTCTGCCAATCAAGTAACTATGATGAATGGCCATTTGTTACATCAAAATGATTTTACAGGAACCGGAAAAATCATTGCTGTAATGGATAATGGTTTTACCGGAGTGAATACAACAGCACCTTTTCAACGCTTGTTTGATAATAATTTATTACTTGGAGGCTATAATTTTGTGTTGCGAAATGATGCCATATATAGTGGTGGTTCACACGGAACTTTAGTGTTATCCACCATGGGAGCTTTTGTAGAAAACCAATTAATTGGAAGTGCTCCTGATTCTCAGTATTATTTGTTTGTTACAGAATCTAATACCTATGAAAATCCATTGGAAGAATCGATCTGGGTTGAGGCAGCCGAATTAGCCGATAGTTTGGGTGTCGATATTATCAATACTTCGTTGGGTTATTCCACTTTTGATAATCCGGCTTATAATTATAATTATGATGCGATGAACGGAACCACAACTTTCATTGCTCGAGGAGCTGCAATTGCTTTTACCCGGGGGATGATTTGTGTGACTTCCGCCGGAAATTCAGGAAATAGTGCTTGGCAATACATTACTACTCCCGGCGATGCTTTGAATACTTTGACCGTTGGAGCTGTTAATTCTGAAGGTAATTATGCCTCATTCAGTTCTATTGGTCCTTCAGCGGATAACAGAATAAAACCCGATGTTGTAGCCCAAGGAGTTGGAGCCATAGTTGCTTCATCAACCGGAACAATCGGAGGAGCTAACGGCACGTCATTTTCAAGTCCGATAACGGCAGGTTTAGTGGCTTGTTTGTGGCAAAGTTTGCCCAATCTTACCAATGCAGAAATTCTTCAATTAATTAGAGAATCTGCTTCGATTTATACCACTCCAACAGCACAATTGGGTTATGGTATTCCTAATTTTTATGCAGCTTATCAAAACGGTTTGTTGCTTTCAACAGAAACCATTTCCTCCAATGTGTTTACGATATATCCAAATCCATTTGAAAATGAAATAACAATCGCGTTTTCAAATGAGTTTGAAAGCGGTAATTTTATACTTTACAACGCAACAGGACGAGTGGTTCAACAACAAACTATTCAGGCCAATCAGATACTTTCGTTATCACAGTTACAATCGGGATTGTATTTTTATTCGTTTCAAACTCCATCAGAACATAGAAAAGGCAAACTCATTAAAAAATAATTCATGAACAGAATTACCCAACTCTTCAACATTCAATATCCCATTATTCAAGGCGGCATGATTTGGAACAGTGGCTACAAATTGGCCAGTGCAGTTAGCAATGCAGGCGGTTTAGGACTTATTGGAGCCGGTTCCATGTATCCTGAAGTTTTACGGGAACACATTCAAAAATGTAAAAAAGCAACAGATAAACCTTTTGGTGTAAACGTTCCTATGTTGTATCCCAATTTAGAGGAAATCATGCAAATCATTGTGGAAGAAGGTGTGAAGATTGTTTTTACTTCTGCAGGAAATCCAAAGACCTGGACGGCATTTTTAAAAGAAAAGGGGATAACCATAGTTCATGTTGTCAGCAGTTCAAAGTTTGCGTTAAAAGCACAAGAAGCCGGCGTTGATGCTGTGGTAGCCGAAGGATTTGAAGCCGGAGGTCATAACGGAAGAGAAGAAACCACAACATTTACTTTAATTCCTATGGTTCGGGAGAATATCACGATTCCATTAATTGCAGCAGGTGGAATTGCCAACGGGAAAGGCATGTTGGCCGCAATGATTTTAGGAGCAGATGGTGTTCAAATGGGCAGTCGTTTTGCAGCTTCTGTTGAAAGTTCTGCTCATGATAATTTTAAGCAAACGATTTTGGATGTAAAAGAAGGCGATACGCAAGTGACTTTAAAAGAATTAGCCCCCGTTCGGTTGGTTAAAAATAAGTTCTATAACGATGTTCAAGAATTGTATGCTACATGTCCCACAACAGATCAATTAAAAGAATTATTGGGTCGGGCTAGAGCAAAACGAGGGATGTTTGAAGGTGATTTAATTGAAGGCGAATTAGAGATTGGTCAAATTGCCGGTTTGATTCATGAAATTAAGCCTGTAAAAGAAATTATAGCTGAAATTATTTCGGATTTTGAAACTTCAAAAAAAGAAATTTCAAACCTTACTTTTTAGACCAAACATCAACATATTTTTGTGCAATGGTTACATAATGATGTTCCTTTTCTATAAAAGCTCGGGCTCTTTTGCTAATGTTGATAATTTCTTCTGGGTTTTCAATCAAAAAGGATAATTCCTGAACCAAATAGTCCACATCAGGTAAAGCGTTTACACAAACTCTCTCGGTTAACTGATAATACTCCATAAATTCTTTTTCTGCACCGGTAAAAACCACTTTTCCTTTTACCATAGCTTCAAGAGCGTTGTAGCCTTGGTCATAAGCGTAGACCATATCCAAAACAATATGAGCTTGATTGTATAATTGAATGTATTCTTGATAGGGAACGTTTTCAGTGATTATAATTTCAACTTTTGAAGGATATTTTTGTTTTATAATTTCAACTGCTTTTTCAAAAAACGGAATCCCTTTTTTGAAAGCATTTTTTTTATTTATACCTAAAAAAATTAGTGCTTTTTCGTGTATTGCAGGTTCAACATAGTCGATTAAATCGGTATTTATTGGATTTGGAAGGAACGTGTTTTTTATATTCAAACTATCCAAAGGTAATTTATAATCAAAATCAGAAGTGATGATCTGAGAAACATTTTGACTCACAAAAGCATATAACTTTCGGTAGTTTGGTTTTGTATACTTTAATGAATAATCAAAATAGTTTGCAGGAACTTGTTTTTCAAAATAAGGCGTAAGTATCGAATAGGATAGTTTTTTATCGAGAAGAGCATCAACTACAGAAGTTTCATCACCACAAATTAAAAGTATCCAATTTTTATTTTTTGAAAAAAGTTTGTTTAGTAACTTGATGCTCCAACTTGGATGGGTTTCAATAGCGTTGGAATTTATCAATTGCACTACATCATAATTTTTTAGTTTTGGCAAAAGAAAATAAAATCGAATACCTTTTTCGGTTTCTTCTAAGTTGAGGTTTGTCAATTTGAAAACTACTTTTTTCAGGAAGGTAAAAAACCAATTCTTGGTAGTTAGTTTAGGTTCAAAAGATAAATCAACTGGAAAATTTTTAAATGAATCGCCTGTTCCAACCAATGTAACTTCATGACCTAAAGCCAAAAGTCCTTCTTTCAACGAATTATGTAGACGGCTGTATTCACCTAAAAGAAGGATTTTCATAAAATGGAATTACTATATTTGTTCAAATATAAAAAACATTTGGAATCAAAGTATACAAAATCGGATATTGAAATTTTAATAGCCACGATGAATCGGGACAATTTTGATTTTTTGACACCGATGTTTCCATTTGCTAATTATTGGGATTTTTCATTGGTAATTGTACATCAAACAAAAGGAAGTCCGTTAGTTTCTCAACATGAAAATGTTAAAGTAATTAATAGTCAAGAATTTGGACTTTCTAAAAGCAGAAATCTAGCTTTAGCTAATGCCACTAAAGAACTTTTAGTCATTACAGATGATGATGTGATTTATAAATCCGATTTTGAATCTAAAATTATTGCTGCTTTCAATCATTTTCAAAATCCGGCGATGGTGAAATTTTGTTCTGAGAAAGATGAAAATGTTGCAACACACAAATATCCTAAAATAAGAAAAGAAACGCTTAATTGGTTTGATATTTTAAACACTATTTCCTTTGAAATAGTTGTAAATCGAAAGCAATTAACAAGCAATCAAATAAAATTTGACGAACGTTTTGGTTTGGGAAGTACATTTGGAGCAGGTGAGGAGCAGGTTTTTTTGACAGCAATTAATAAGGCAGGTCTAAAAATGAGCTTTGAACCACAGGTTTTAGTTGTTCATCCACAACCAACCACCAATTATAAAATTTCGATTGAGCAAAAATATTATATTCAAGGAGCCGTTTTAACTGCTTTATTTCCAAATTTTTATCGTTTTTGGTTGCTGTTGAAAGTGTTTTTTGATTGGAAACAAGGTAAACTTTCAACAAAAGAATTTAAATTAGCCTTTCAAAACTTTAAATCCGGCAGAACCGATTTTTTAAAAAAGTAACATGACCACAATAAACGACATACAATTTATCAAACTTCCCGTGGTTGAAGATTCTCGTGGGAATCTGGCTTATATTCAAAATGATGTTTTGCCTTTTCATTTTAAACGCGTCTATTATTTGTTTGACGTTCCGAGTACTTCTCAGCGAGGGGGCCATTCTCATATCAATCAAAATCAGATTTTAATTGCGTTAAGCGGCAGTTTTGAAGTAGTTATTTATGATGGTAAAAATGAAAAAAGAATTCTTTTAAACAAACCTAATATTGGATTACAGATTGTTCCGGGATTATGGCGTGAACTGCAAAATTTCTCGTCAGGTGCAGTTTGTTTGGTGATTGCTGAAGATGTTTTTGATGAAAGCGATTACATACGAGATTTTGAGTTATTCAAAAAAAGTAAAACTTAAAAAATGTTTGCGTTTTAATACCATTCTAAATGAAAAAACTGTTGTATATTACACATAGAGTTGATGGAATTGGTGGTTTACAACGCGTGTTTTCCATTAAGACCAATTATCTTCAAGAACATTACAATTATGATGTTGTTATCGTAACTACCAATGCAAAAACACCACAACCTTTTTTTGATTTTTCTAAGCATAAACTATTGAATGAACAACTAACGGGTTGGGGTCCATTTTATTTATTAAATTATATAAAAACGGTAAAAACTACTATCAAAAATGAAAAGCCTGATGTTGTTATTATTACTGACAATGGTTTAAAAGGTTTTTTATTGCCATTTTTTTTACGGAAATCAGATGTAAAAATTGTATTTGAACAACATGGTTTTCGATTTTATGAAGCCATAGAAAAAAAGCTATCTTTCTTTGAAAAATTAAATGTTTCAGTTAAAAATAAAATTATAGATTACACCACTTCTTTTGTAGATGAGTTTGTGGTTTTAACCCAAGCTAGTAAATTGGAATGGCAAGTGAAAAGTTGCCAAGTTATCCCAAACCCATTATGGATTGAAAATGTTCCTGAAAACTCATTAAAAAACAAAAATGTTATCTTCGTTGGCCGACAAGAATTTGTAAAAGGAATTGATTTATTATTGCCCATTTGGGAAAAAGTGATACAAAAACATTCTGATTGGAAATTACATATTTACAGTGATCATAATCCGGATTTAAAGTTGAACAATTTAGTACAACAATTAAATTTAGAACAAAATGTTGCTTTTCATGGACCCACTTTATCTATTGAAAAAGCCTATTCTAATGCCTCAATTTACTTAATGACTTCTCGACATGAAGGTTTTGGAATGGTTTTGATTGAAGCCATGGCTTGCGGACTACCATGTGTTGCTTTTGATTGTCCCACCGGTCCGGCGGAATTGATTTCTCAAGGTGTAAATGGTTATTTAATTCCCCCTTTTGATTTAGATGCTTATGCCAAAAAAATAAACCATTTAATTGAAGATGATACACTTCGTCAGCAACTTGGGAACAATGCTCAAAAAAGCATTCATAAATTCCAATTATCTACAATTATGGAACAATGGCATCAGTTATTTACTAGCTTGTAAACTACACAAATAACCTAAACGATAGAGGTCAAACAAAAACAAGTTTGGGTTGTTTCCTAAAATATTCTTTTCTAAAAGTGATTTAAAAAGTTTAAATTTTACAGAAAAAACGAAGTCAAGTTTGAATTTTTTTAATGTTTTGTAGTGTTTAATTAAGGAATTAATTTCTTCAATTTTTGGTTTGTCAATTAGAAATGTGTTTCGTGAAACAACTGATTCTAAAGATTTTTTAAAGAAGACTTCATTGGATTCTAATCCCAAATGAATCACATCAACATCATAATGTTTTACAGAAACAGCATGGAAAAAAAGTTGATAAGCAAAGTAAATATCCATTCCATAAAAATTGGTATTTTCATTAAAATTATACTTCAAAAAAACACTTTTCTTGATGAGCAAATTTCCTGAGAAAACAGCACTATATGGTTTTATATTTCTTTGCAAAGCACTCTTTTCCTCACGATTTTTTCCATACTTCCATCGAAGTATGCATTTTTTTGATGGTTCATTTTTTTCATAAGTACAACCTCCACATATTACTTCATAAGATTGACTTAAAATAGTAAAATATTCCTTTACAAAAGTGGTAGTTTTAGGCAGAACATCTGCATCTAAAAATAGTAAATTTTCAAATTTAGCTTTCAAAGCTAATTTTTGTCTGGTTTGAGTTCGACCTAAATTGGTTTCATTTTTTATAAAATGTATGGACTGATTTGAATCAATTGTGATATTTTGACTTGTATTACTTGCGTCATCACATACTATAATTTCATAAACAAAGCTTAGTGCTTCCGCTTGTTTTTGAAGCTCTAAAACCAATGGTTGAACATTGTAGTTATATGTTGGAATCAGTATAGAAAGCATTAGTTAGTTTTTGTTTTAAAAAGCATCGTATTTCTTTTCAATTCAAGCAACACCAAAATCACCATCATATATTCAAACGGATAACTGTATTTTGCATTGGTTCCATAAGTCACAATTGCTTGTAAAATGGACGAAGCAAAAATAATTTTATAAAGTAAAATTTCAGTTGTCAATTGTTTGGTTTTAAAAAATCGAATGATGTAAATAGGTAACAAACCTATAAAAAGTAATTTAAAGAGTAAAAGTATCGGAGCTTGAATTACCCAAATAAATTCAAAAAAAATTCTTATTTCCGAAATTTTAAACTTTTCAGGATTCCAACAGATATAGGTTTTCCAAAAATCAATCCATGAAACAAAAACGACTTGGTAACAATATTCTTTGGGAGCATTGCCAACGGTGGCTTTGGCAAAGCGACCTAATTCATTTGATAAATCAGGAAAGTAAGTTAAACCTGTAGCTTCTATCAATTCTTGTTCAGCTCGCCAAATAGCCATTGCTACATCACTATTTTCAGCTAGAGCGGCTTCACGATTTTTAATGTAAATGGTTCTGATTGTTGCAAATTCGTCGGGAGCTTTTTCAGCAAAATGCACACAGTTTTGCGATAAGTTTAAACCAAAATATGTTGTAGATACAAAATATCCGGTATTCACTTTGTTTATATATGACCAACCAAAATAAGCTATCAAAGGAAAAAATAAAATAAGAATTTTTGAAGAAATAAAATTTTTAAATGAAAATGACTTTAAAACACTAAACGCATAAATTATAAAAGGAATATATGCAAAAAATGGTTTTACTAATACTAAAAAACCTAACAATAATCCAATCAGTAAGTCTTTTTTGAAATTCTTTTCCTCTAAATATTTGGTGGTAAGTTGGTAAAAAATCAATGAAATTAAAAACAAAGCCAACGACTCAATTAAAATTGAGGTTTCATAAAAATAGACATGTATGAAACTCTGCAAAAAAAATGCAATCCAAAGAGATTGTCTGTTGTTAAAGCCAAAATTCATAAGAGTTTTAAACCAAACAACAGTAGTTAGTATTCCAATAACAAACTGATATAAAACCACTAAAGGTTTGAACCCAAAAGCTAAAAAAATAAGCAAGGGATATCCCGGACTTCTTTCTCCGGTGTAATCAATCAAATTGAATTCCAACATTCTATTGGCTAAAACCATAAAACTACTGGAGTCAGGAAATTGAGAAATATTTAAATAAAATAACGAAAGCAGTATTCGAAAAAGTAAACCAAAAAGTATCAGAATCCTAATTTCTCTACTTTCTACAAATCGAAACCATTTGTGATTAATTAGTTTTTCAAACATAAGCCCTGTAAATCTTTATTAACTGAAAAGGAAGAGCTAACATGTCTTTAATTCTGATTTTGCTGTTTCCTTTTTCAATCCATGTTTCCAATGGATATTCATAAACTTCTTTGTAAAAATCGGAATTTAATTGCTTCATTCGAAGTAAAAGTTCTACATCAAATAACCATCGGGTCAAAAAAGGCTTTTCAAATAAAGCAAAAGCTAGTTCTTGCTTCATGATTTTTGCTCCACATTGTGTGTCATAAATTGGCGTTTTGAGAATAACGCCACTTATTATGGTTGCAAAAACACGACCAATATAATGGCGGTAAGAGTAACGTTCAATTTTGGAGCCCAATCTTTTTATACGACTTCCCATCAGAAAAGAATAGTTTGTATGTTGTTTTGCGAAATACAAAAGGTGATTCATTTCAGAAATAGGTGTTGCCAAATCGGCATCTAAATAACCAATAAAATCATATTTCTTACCTTCAGAAGTCTTTACGCCGTTTCGAATTGCTTCGGCTTTGCCCGAGTTTTTGGACAATAAAAGTGAAGCTACATTTGAATGTTTCTTTTCAAATTGCAATAAAAGTGATGCAGTAGTATCTGTACTTCCGTCATCAACCAATAAAAAATCAAGATTAGGATGTGTTTCAAATGCTAAAGATAATTCTTCACCAATCATTCGGTTTCCTTCATTATAAAAAGGAATAATCAACAATGCATTGGTAGAATTTGTCATGACTTACACCGTTCGTTGCACCACTTCAAACAAAGTGCTGTCTTCGCATTTCAACGTTTTTGATGGGAATTTCATAATTAACGCATAATCATGTGTAGACATAATGATGGTTTTTCCGTTTTCGTTGATTTTTTTTAAAACACCCATGACTTCCACGCTAGTTTGCGGGTCAAGGTTTCCGGTTGGCTCATCGGCTAAAATTAATTCCGGATTGTTTAATAAAGCTCTGGCAATGGCAACCCTTTGTTGCTCACCACCTGAAAGTTGGTGTGGCATTTTAAAAGCCATAGATTTCATGCCTACTTTATCTAAAACTTCATCAATTTGATGTTTGCGTTCTTCTGTTTCTTTCCAACCTGTGGCTTTTAAAACAAAATCCAAATTGTCAAAAATGCTACGATCGGGTAGTAATTTAAAATCTTGAAAAACGATTCCAATTTTTCGTCTTAAATAAGGAATGTCACTTTCTTTCAATTTGGCTAAATCAAAATCAACGATAGTTCCTTCACCTTCCGTTAAAGGTAAATCAGCATAAAGCGTTTTCATCAAACTACTTTTCCCGGAACCCGTTTTACCAATAATGTACAGAAAATCACCGCGTTTCACTTCCAACGAAACGTTTTGAAGTACCATGTTTTTTTCTTGATAAATAGTAACATTTTTTAATTCTAAAATGGAATCTGACATAGGTATGATATTTGAAGGGTAAAAGTAGTAACTTAACGAAGGTTATCAAAATTTTATTTTAATTAATGTTCTCAACCATTCAGCATCTCAGCAACTCAAAAAATGTTTAAAACCTTGTTCATAATAAACACAATCATTAACTCGTTACATGCATAGGTAAATGTTACCTTTGAATAGTTCATAAAAACCCAATAAATATGCGTCAATTAACCTATTTGTTTGCTGTCTGTTTGACAGTAATTTGTTTTTCGGTTCAGGCTCAACGAACTGAAGTCTACACCAATCCGTTAGAGGAATACAATCGAGCCCTTCAATTGTATAAAGATAAACAATACCAATCTGCTCAAATTTTATTCAAAAAAGTAAAAGATTCACAAGATAATTATGAAGTGCAATCCGATTGTGCCTACTATATTGCAAATTGTGCCATTCGTTTAAATCAAGCCAATGGTGATGTATTGATGGAAGATTTCGTACAGCGTTATCCTACCAGTTCCAAGCACAATCAAGCGTATATTGAAGTGGCTCATTATTATTTCGATGAGAATAAATTTCCACAAGCTTTGCAATGGTTTGATAAAGTGGATGAAAGCAATTTGACAAATGACGAAAAAGAAAAATTCAATTTTCAAAAAGGATACGCTTTGTTTTCTGGAAATAAAAAGAAAGAAGCTTCCAATTATTTCAAACGTGTAGAAAATTCAAAAGAATTTGGCTCACAAGCAAAATATTATTTGGGTTATATGTCTTATGAATCAGACAATTATACGCAAGCAAATGAATATTTTGAACAAGTTGAAGACGAAAAGAAATACAAAGAAAAAATGTCCTATTATCAGGCTGACATGAATTTTAAATTAGGAAATTTTCAAAAAGCTATTGATTTAGGAATTGCTGCGATGCCAAAATCAGATGCTACCGAAAAATCAGAATTGAATAAAATTATTGGCGAAAGCTACTTTAATTTAAAACAATACGACAAAGCAATTCCTTACCTAAAAGAATATAAAGGTAAAAAAGGAAAATGGAGCAACACAGATTTTTACCTGTTTGGTTACTCCTATTACAAGCAAGGTGATTATGAAAATGCGATTGCTCAATTTAATAAAATCATTGAAGGAAAAGATGGTGTGGCTCAAAATGCTTATTATCATTTGGGTGAAAGTTATTTGAAATCCAACAAAAAACAACAAGCGTTGAATGCTTTTAAAAATGCTTCTGAGATGGATTTTGATTTAAAAATTCAAGAAGATGCTTTTTATAACTATGCCAAATTAAGTTATGATATTGGAAATCCTTATCAGAGTGTTCCGGATGTGATGGTGGCTTTTTTAAATAAATATCCCAATACGCCAAACAAGCAAGAAGTGGAAACACTTTTAATTAACTCTTACATCACTTCAAAAAACTACAAGGAAGCTCTGGTTTTATTAGAAAAAAATAAAAGTTTTGAAAACAAACAGGCTTATCAAAAAGTAACCTTCTACAGAGGTTTAGAGTTATATACTGACGGAAATAACCAAGAGGCTTTGGCAATGTTCAAAAAATCATTGGCAGAACCTCGTGACCCAAAATTTACAGCTCGTGCCATGTTTTGGAAAGGGGAAAGCGAATATACTTTAGACAATTTTGGAGAAGCTTTGTTAAGTTTTAAACAGTTTTTAGGTTATCCGGAAGCCAAAACTACTCCTGAATATAAAAACATTAATTACAATTTGGCTTACACGCATTTCAAATTGAAAGAATACGAACAAGCAGCTGCATTTTTTCAAAAACAAATTGATGTAGCGAAAGAAGACAAAACAAGGCTGAATGATAGTTATTTGCGTTTGGGCGACAGTCATTTTGTATCCGCAAAATATTGGCCGGCCATGGAAGCATACAACAAAGCCATCGAATTAAAAGTGGTTGATTCCGATTATGCGGCTTACCAAAAAGCCATCAGCTATGGATTTGTTGCCAGAAACGAAAAAAAGATTGAAGACTTACATCTGTTTTTGAAAAATTATCCAAAATCACAATTCCGTGACGATGCTTTGTTTGAGTTAGGTAACACGTATACCAATGAAAATAAATCCGATTTGGCATTAAAAATTTATGACCAATTAATTTCAGAATATAAAAACGGTTCTTTTGCCGCAAGAGCAATTTTGCGTCAGGGATTGATTTATTACAATGATGATAAACTGCAATTGGCGTTGACAAAATTCAAAAAAGTGGCAGCCGATTATCCTAGAACTACTGAAGCTATGGAAGCGGTTACAACGGCCAGACAAATTTATGTGGATACCGGCAAAGTAGATGAATATGCCACTTGGGTAAAAACCTTAGATTATGTAGAAGTATCCAATGCGGATATTGATAATACGTCGTATGAATCGGCAGAAAAAATGTATTTGCAAAACAATGCCAAAGGTGCGATTGCAGGTTTTAGTAGTTATGTTTCCAAATTTCCAAATGGAATTCATGCTTTAAAAGCCAATTTCTATTTGGCTCAATTGTATTTTGCAGATGGATTGGAAACCAATGCCATTCCGCATTATGAATTTGTAGCTTCTAAATCAAGAAGTGAATATACGGAACAAGCTTTAGCCAGATTGACTGAAATTCATTTAAAGAAAAAAGATTACGCAAAAGCAATTCCGGCTTTGAAACGCTTGGAAGTAGAAGCAGATTTCCCTCAAAACATCACCTTTGCTCAATCCAATTTGATGAAAGCGTATTACGAACAAGAAGATTATGCCAATGCCGTAGTTTATGCTGATAAAGTGTTGAACAATGCTAAAGTTGATGATCGAATCAAAAGTGATGCTTATATGATTGTGGCACGTTCTGCCATGAAAACGAAAGATGAAGCCAAAGCAAAAACGGCTTATGCAACGTTAATGACCATTGCCAAAGGCGAATTGGCTGCCGAAGCATTGTATTATGATGCGTATTTTAAAAACAAAGAAAATAAGTTTGAAGCATCGAATATTGCCGTTCAAAAATTAACCAAAGATTATTCCGGTTACCGATATTATGGAGCCAAAGGATTAGTAGTAATGGCTAAGAATTTTTATGGGTTAAAAGACAGTTTTCAAGCTACTTACATCTTGGATAGTTTGATTGCAAACTTCAAAGAATATCCCGATGTAGTGGAAGAGGCACAAAAAGAGTTGGCCATTATCAAAGGTGAAGAAGCCAAACGCAACTCATCGATTCAGAATTAATTAAAAAGTAAGCAGTTTTTAAAAAAGTAAATTATGCAAAGCAACCCAAAATACCTTTTAATCTTATTGCTGATTGTTGCTCAGACAACATTAGCTCAAAAGAAAGATGAAAACATAGGAACCGAAGTGGTGAATGTAGTAAAACCTTATACGGCAACTATTTCAGATGCTTTTAAAGTAAAAGAAACACCTTCGTTGGATGACGAAGACAATTCTAAAAAAGAAGACATTCAATACAATATTTTTTCTTTTCCCGTAGCGTCAACATTTACACCTGCCAAAGGAAAAGCGGCCGGAGTTGATAAAGCAAAAAAAGAAAAATTATTTTCAAATTATGCCACTTTAGGTTTTGGAAATTACGGCACAATTATTGGCGAATTATTTGTAACACAACAACTCAATCGCAATGAATATGTTGGCGGAATGTTTCGTCATCACTCTTCTCAAGGAGGAATCGAAGAAGCATTATTGGATGATAAATTCTATAACACGTCATTGGATTTAACTTATGGAAATCAAAACAAAGACATGTCTTGGAATGCAGATTTGGGTTACCAACATCAAATTTACAATTGGTATGGAACTCCTGATTATTTAATTGGTTCACTATCACAAGAAGACCGCGATTTGTTTTTGAACGGAATTGACCCACAACAAACCTATCACAATTTTTATGTAGGTGGAAAGTTAAGCATGGAAGACAGTTTTTTCAAAGGAGCAAGTATCAAATACAATCGTTTTTGGGATGCCTATAATTCGGCAGAAAACAGATTGATTTTGAAACCAACTTTTGAATTTGCCATTAATGATTTTCAAATCAATACCAAAGTAATTGTTGACAATGTAAGCGGTTCTTTTGAAAGAAGTTATTTCGATTCAAATAAAATAGATTACGGATTTACCAATGTGGGAATTCATCCAAGTTTTGTTTACAATCAAGATGATTTGTCCATGAATATCGGAGCTGCTTTTTTCTACAGTATTGCCAGCGAAGGTGACAACAACTTATTTGTATATCCGCAAATTACAGCAGCCTACAAAGTGGTGGGTGATTTAATGATTTTTTATGCAGGTGCAGAAGGATCATTACAACAAAACAGTTACAGAGAATTTACTAATAGCAATCCGTTTTTGTCGCCAACTCAATTTATGACGCCTACGGATAGACAATATGATATTTTTGCCGGTCTAAAAGGGAAATTGGCCGGGAATATCAGTTATAACGTTCGAGGTTCTTATACGAATGAAAAAGCCAAAGCGTTGTTTAAATACAATAGCTTGGAATCATTCACCTCTATGGATCCGAGTAACAAAGCATACGGTAATGGCAATTCCTTTGGTGTGGTGTATGATGATGTGAAAACTATTGCTTTTTCAGGGGAATTAAAAGCTGATTTTTCAAAGAATGTATCTTTTGGAATTAATGCTACTTTAAATAGTTACACTACCAACTTTGAACAAGAAGCATGGAACTTACCGGCCGTTACAGTAGGAAGTAATTTGAATGTAACCTTCACTGAAAAATGGTTTGGTGGTGTGGAAGCCTTTTTTGTCGGACAGCGTTATGATGAATATTTAACAGTAGCAAATGACCCACTATTTTTAGACAGAAACAAAGCAACATTAAACAGTTATTTTGATTTGAACACCAATATCGGTTACAAACATAACGAACGTTTAACAGGTTTCTTACGCTTGAATAATATTTTGAATCAATCGTATGAGAAATGGTTTAATTTTCCAGCACAACAGTTTCAAGTGGTGCTAGGAGCCAATTATAAGTTTGATTTTTAAATTTATCTAACCGCATACAAAGATTTTAAAAAGTCCGCAAAGTTTAGTAAGCCTTGCGGATTTTTTTAACTCAGCATCTTAGCAACTCAGCACCTCTAAAATGAAACAACAAATTATCCAACATTACAATCAATACCTTAACGACCGCATCACTTCCTTACGTGAAATGATTGTTGGCTTAACCGAAGACTCAAAAAATGATGCCAAAGGTTCTGCCGGTGACAAACATGAAACCGGTTTGGCGATGATGCATTTAGAACAGGAAAAACTGAATCAAAAGCTATCAGAGGTTTTGGCTACGCAACATAAATTCTTGAAAATTGATTATACTATTTCATCAAATCAGGTAGTTTTAGGAAGTTTAGTTCAAGCAAACGACACCTTTTTTTTGATGGCAGTTGCTTTACCTAAAATTGAAGTAGAGGGCAAATCTGTTTTTGGAATGTCTCCGCAATCACCTTTGGGTGAATTGTTTATGGGAAGAGAAATAAATGAAAGCATCACTTTTAACGGTAAGAATTATAGTATCATAAGTATTTTTTAGTAACTTTGATTGTCTAAGTTTAAAAATATGAAAAAAATTGTTCTTTTTATCTTTTGCATTTTTGGTTTTTCTGCTTTTGCTCAAATGGTATTTATTTTTTAAAAGTTAAAAACGAACAGTTTTCTCAAACTGAAAAAATCATAAAAAAGTAAAGAAAACTACAATATACCTGAAACTCCTTTTGTCACAGAAAGGAGTTTTTTTTATTTGAAATTACAATTTATAATCAGTTACTTCAATTTATTAGATTTTAAGTTTCATTTATGATGTTATTATGAGTTTATAGTTTTAAATTGTAATCAAAAAATTGATATTGTTTCATAAATATAAACCAAATACTCACTTTTGCTTTATCAAATAAATAATAATCTGAAAAGTAAAAAATATATGTGTGGAATATTAGCCATTATAGGAAAAGGAAAAGACGAAGCCTTAGTGAAACAATTATCGAAACGAATGTCGCATCGCGGTCCGGATGAAAGTGATGTGCACATTACTGAGAAAGGTCATTTTCTATCCCATGAACGTTTGTCAATTATCGACTTACATACCGGAAAGCAACCCATTCAAGGATGCGATACCGCTTGGATGGTGCACAATGGCGAAATCTACAACCACCAAGAATTGCGGGATACCATTTTAAAAGATCATACTTTCAGAAGTACGTCTGATTCGGAAGTCATCGTGCATTTGTATGAAAAATTCGGATACGATTTTTGCCATTTACTTGACGGTATGTTTGCTTTTGTTGTTATTGATGGCGATGATTACATTGCTGGTCGCGACCCACTTGGAGTTAAACCATTATATTATGGTTTAGACGAACGTGGACGCATGTATTTTGCATCAGAAATGAAATCCATAGCTGACCAATGTAAAACTTTTTCAACCTTTCCTCCGGGACATTATTATACGCCCGAAACAGGATTTGTAAAATATTACCAACCAAAATGGGAAAATCCTGAAGCTGGAGTAGAGGAGTTGGATTTAGCTGCAATCCGTGTAGCCTTATCAAAGGCAGTAGAAAAACGATTGATGAGCGATGTGCCGATTGGTGTATTATTATCCGGAGGTTTGGATTCTTCATTAACTTCTTCAATCGCCGCTCGTATGATGAAAGAGAAAGGCAAAACCTTACATTCTTTTTCAATTGGATTAGACCAAGAAGCCCCTGATGCAAAAGCAGCACGAAAAGTTGCGGAGTTTTTAGGAACAGAACACCACGAAATTCATTTTACGATAGAGCAAGGTATTGAAATTATTGATAAATTGATTTGGCATTTAGAAACCTATGATGTCACTTCGGTGAGAGCAAGTACGCCCATGTATTTCTTATCAAAAGCCATTACAGAAAAAGGTATAAAAGTAGTTTTATCAGGTGAAGGAGCCGATGAAATATTTGGAGGTTATCTTTATTTTAGAAATGCACCATCCGTAATGGATTTTCATAAAGAAACAATCGAACGAGTTCAAAAGCTTTTCACGGCCGATTTGCTTCGTGCAGACAAATCAACAATGGCTCATGGTTTAGAAGCCAGAGTACCCTTCTTAGACAAAGCCTTTTTGGAATTATCCATTAAAATAAAACCCGAAGAAAAAATGCCACAGACGTATGATGGTGTAGAAAAATATATTTTACGAAAAGCATTTGATACGCCTGAACAACCTTATTTACCACAGGAAGTATTATGGCGTCAAAAAGAACAGTTTTCAGACGGAGTGGGCTACAATTGGATTGATACGTTAATTGATTATTGTTCTTCTCAAGTATCGGATGAAGATTTTGCAAAAGCTGCAACATTATTTCCATACAATACACCTGCAACCAAAGAAGCATTTTATTACAGAACGCTATTTCATAAACATTTTCCGCAACATGCAGCCGCTCAAACCGTTCGCAAATGGATTCCAAAGTGGCAAGAAAACCAAGATCCAAGTGGAAGAGCAAATGCTGCTCACGTAAAAGCAGATACAACAATTGCCAAAGAATCCTTAATAGTGTAAATTTTTCAGATGAAAGTTTAGTTTGTTTGTTAAAGGCGTCCTGATTTATCGGGGCGTTTTTTTATATCTTTTTTTTCATTACTTATATGAACTCTTACTACGGAAGTAAATCAAGCTATTAAAACTTCAATGACTTATATGGTTATTTAATTGCGACTTTCTAAATTTAAAATGCAAACGACCCCTAGGAGTATAATCTTTCCAAAATAGTGAAAAACTCGTACTTTTTGTTAATAACTTATGACTTTTGACGTAAGGGTTGCCAAGGAAAATCGGCTAATTTTTGCTATATTTGCATGTTTGACAAAAAATGCATTTTTAGTATAAAAATTTATGAGCGACGAAATTAAAAAGAATAGTTATTCAGCGGATAGTATTCAGGCTTTAGAAGGAATGGAGCACGTAAGAATGCGTCCTTCCATGTATATTGGAGATACAGGTGTTAGAGGTTTGCATCACTTGGTTTATGAGGTTGTTGATAACTCCATTGACGAGGCGTTGGCAGGACACTGTGATACCATTACAGTTTTTATAAATGCAGATAATTCTGTATCTGTAGAAGATAACGGACGTGGAATTCCGGTCGATATTCACAAAAAGGAAGGTGTTTCTGCTCTTGAAGTAGTAATGACAAAAATTGGAGCAGGAGGTAAGTTTGATAAAGATTCGTATAAAGTTTCCGGAGGTCTTCACGGTGTTGGAGTTTCGTGTGTAAACGCACTTTCTGACCATTTAAGAGCGACAGTTTATAGAGACGGTAAAATATACGAACAAGAATACGAACGCGGAAAAGCAATGTATCCTGTGAAGCAAATTGGTGAAACGACCAAACGTGGAACGATGGTTACATTTAAGCCGGACACGACTATTTTTACACAAACGATTGAGTTTTCGTATGATACGTTGGCCGCTCGTATGCGTGAATTGTCCTTTTTAAATAAAGGAATCACCATTACAATGTGTGATAAAAGGCATTTGGATGAAAAAGGCGAATTAGTTACTGAAACTTTCCATTCGAAAGAAGGATTGAAAGAATTCGTTAAGTTCTTGGATGGTAACCGTGAACCAATCATATCTCATGTGATTAGCATGGATAATGAAAAAGGTGAAATTCCGGTTGAGGTGGCGTTGGTTTACAACACCAGTTATTCAGAAAATATCTTTTCTTATGTAAACAATATCAATACCCACGAAGGAGGAACGCATTTGCAAGGTTTCCGAATGGGATTGACACGTACGTTGAAAAAATATGCAGACAGTTCAGGGTTATTAGATAAATTGAAATTTGAAATTTCTGGAGATGACTTCCGTGAAGGTTTAACAGCAATTATTTCGGTAAAAGTTCAAGAACCACAATTCGAAGGACAAACCAAAACCAAACTTGGAAACCGTGAGGTTGTTTCTCCGGTAAGTCAATCTGTTGCAGAAATGTTGGAGAATTATTTGGAAGAAAATCCAAATGATGCTAAGATTATTGTACAAAAAGTAATTTTAGCTGCTCAAGCCCGTCACGCTGCCAAAAAAGCTCGTGAAATGGTGCAACGTAAAACCGTTTTAGGCGGTGGCGGATTACCGGGAAAACTTTCTGATTGTTCAGAACAAGACCCACAAAAATGTGAGATTTTCTTAGTCGAGGGAGATTCGGCAGGTGGAACGGCAAAACAAGGTCGTGATCGTGGTTTTCAAGCTATTTTACCGCTTCGTGGTAAAATTTTGAATGTGGAGAAAGCTATGCACCATAAAGTCTTTGAAAACGAAGAAATTCGTAATATTTTCACTGCTTTAGGAGTTACCATCGGAACAGCCGAAGATTCAAAAGCATTGAATTTAGAAAAATTGAGATACCACAAAGTAGTCATCATGTGTGATGCCGATGTGGATGGTAGTCATATTTCTACCTTAATATTAACGTTCTTTTTCCGTTTCATGAAAGAATTGATTGAGGGTGGTCACGTTTACATTGCCACACCACCTTTATATTTAGTGAAAAAAGGAAATAAAAAAGAATATGCTTGGAATGATGACCAACGCGATATGATCAACTTAAAGTTAGGAGGTTCTGCAGCAATTCAACGTTACAAAGGTTTAGGAGAGATGAATGCGGAACAACTTTGGGAAACCACTTTGAATCCTGATTTCAGAACGCTTCGTCAAGTAACTATTGATAGTTTGGCAGAAGCAGATCGTATCTTTTCTATGTTAATGGGAGATGAAGTACCGCCAAGAAGAGAATTTATTGAAAAGAACGCAGTTTATGCCAAGATTGATGCATAAGTAAATAAAAAAATAACTATAAATTTATACACACAATGAAAGTTACAATTGTAGGAGCAGGAAACGTAGGTGCAACATGTGCCGATGCTATCGCTTACAGAAGAATTGCGAGTGAAATCGTATTGTTAGATATTAGAGAAGGTTTTGCTGAAGGAAAAGCGTTAGACATCATGCAAACGCAAACTACTTTAGGTTTTAATACAAAAGTTTCGGGAAGCACTAATGATTATGCAAAAACAGCAAATAGCGATGTAGTAGTTATCACTTCAGGAATTCCAAGAAAACCGGGAATGACTCGTGAAGAGTTAATCGGAATCAATGCAGGAATTGTGAAGTCGGTTGCCGAAAATTTATTACAACATTCTCCAAATGCAATTGTTGTAGTAGTTTCAAATCCAATGGATACTATGACTTACTTAACTTTAAAAGCCACCGGATTACCAAAAAACAGAGTGATTGGAATGGGTGGTGCTTTGGATAGCTCACGTTTCAAAACGTATTTATCACAAGCGTTAGACAAACCGGCAAATGACATTCACGGAATGGTAATTGGCGGTCACGGTGATACTACCATGATTCCATTAACCCGTTTAGCAGCTTATAACGGTGTTCCTGTTTCAGAATTTTTATCTGAAGAAGAATTAAGTAAAGTAGCTTCAAGTACGATGGTTGGTGGAGCAACACTTACAGCCTTATTAGGAACTTCTGCTTGGTATGCACCAGGAGCTTCTGTAGCTTATTTGGTGGATAGTATCTTGAACGATCAGAAAAAAATGATACCATGTTCGGTATTTTTAGAAGGGGAATACGGACAAAACGATATTTGTATCGGAGTGCCATGTATTATCGGTAAAAACGGAATCGAAAAAATTGTGGATTTGGAGTTAAATGCCGATGAAAAAGCATTATTTGCTAAAAGTGCAGATGCTGTTAGAGCAATGAACGGCGATTTGAAATCGGTTTTAGCATAATTTAGTAGATATATAATAAAAAAGACTGCATTTTTGCAGTCTTTTTTTTGAGATTAACCATAAATTAATTGGTTAATCCTAACCATAATTATATATTTGCACGTTTTCAGAAAAAGATTAGAGCGACTCTGGTTTCTATCTGATTTACAATCAAAACTTTACCAATTAAATAGTAATTAATTTTTAGTAATAATGCAGAATAAAGGACTGATTAAATTTATCGCAATCATTTTAGCGTTGGTATGTATTTACCAACTTTCATTCACTTTTGTAGCAAATAAAGTAAAAAATGATGCCAAGGCATATGCTACAGCGGAGTTTAAAAAATTAACTGATAAAAAAGAGAAAGGATTATTAGCTGATGATCCGGGAGCACTTGAAAATCTTGATTTAAATCGATTGGAGTTGAAATACTTGGATTCGATTAAAAATGAGAAAGTATTTTTAAATGCTTTTACTTATGATTTCGTAAAAGACAACCAAATCAACAAAGGTCTTGACCTTGAAGGAGGTATCAACGTTATCTTAGAAATTTCTGTAAGAGATATTTTGAAAGGTTTGGCGAACAACACACAAGATGCTACTTTCAACAAAGCTTTGGCTGATGCAAAAGTAAACCAAAGAGGAAATCAAACTTATTTAGATGCTTTTTTTGAAGCGTATGATGTCGCTGCTAAAGATTCTAAAACTAAATTAGCATCACCTGAAATTTTCTTAAACAAAAACTTAGAAAACGAAATTACGTTAAAAATGACCGATGATCAGGTTAAACCTGTTATCAGAAGAAAAGTTGACGAGTCAATTGTGAGTGCTTTTGAAGTATTGAGAAAGCGTATTGATAAATTTGGAGTAACCCAACCTAACATTCAGCGTCTAGGAGAATCAGGAAGAATTCTAGTAGAATTACCTGGAGCTAAGGATATCGATCGTGCTAAGAAATTATTACAAAGTACTGCTCAATTAGAATTTTGGGAAACTTTACAGTCAGATCAAGTAATGAATTATTTGTTTGCTGTAAATGATGCTTTAAAAGCAACTGAAGTAAAAAGTGAAGAGGTAGCAAGTACTGAAGTAAAAGATTCAGTTAAAACTGAAATCGAATCGTTGTTGACAGATAATACTACAGATAGTGCAAAAGTGGATACTAATAATCCGTTATTAGACAAGATGCTTTCAAGAGGTTTCGGACCTGTTGTTGCTTATTTTTCTCCAAGAGATACAGCAACAATCAATAATTATTTCAAAAGAGAAAGTATTAAATCTTTGCGTACACCTGAATTACGTTATGCAAAGTTAGTTTGGGGTAAACCAACTACAATTGAAAACGATAAGAAAGAACAAGTAAGTGCTGTAGAATTATATGCTTTAAAAGCAGACCGTAACAAACAAGCTCCAATTAGTGGTGGTGTTGTTGTTGATGCTGCTGCAACTTTTGATCAAATTGGTAAACCGGCCGTAACCATGCAAATGAACGGAAAAGGAGCCAAACAATGGGAAGAGTTAACAGGTAAAGTTAGCCAACAAAAAAATGCAATTGCTATTGTTTTAGATGATATTGTTTATTCTGCTCCAGGAGTTTCAAGCGGTGCCATTTCCGGTGGTCGTTCAGAAATTACAGGTAGCTTTACAGTTGAAGAAACGCAAGATTTAGCAAACGTATTAAAAGCCGGTAAACTTCCTGCTGCTGCAGATATTGTTCAGTCGGATGTTGTTGGTCCATCATTGGGTCAGGAAGCTATTGATAATGGTATTTTATCATTTATAATTGGTATGTTATTAGTAGTGGTTTGGATGATTTTATACTACGGAAAAGCCGGTGTTTTTGCTAATATTTCACTTATTGTAAATATTCTTTTCATCTTCGGAATCTTAGCCAGTTTAGGTGCTGTATTAACTTTGCCTGGTATTGCCGGTATCGTTCTTACGATAGGTATGGCAGTGGATGCTAACGTTATTATCTTTGAAAGAGCCAAAGAAGAATTAGACATGGGCAAAACTCTAGAAGAATCTGTAAATTATGCATTTACATGGAAAGGAGCAATGTCATCTATTTTTGATGCTAACATTACTACAGCGTTAACTGCTTTAATCCTTTTAGTTTTTGGAACGGGACCAATTAAAGGTTTCGCAACTACCTTATTAATTGGTATTGGAACTTCATTATTCACTTCTATCTTTATTACAAGAATTTTGTTAGATTGGAGTTTGAGTAAAACACAAAACTTAACATTCTCTACACCAATGTCCAAAAATTGGTTTCAGAATATGAATATTGATTTCTTAAGCAAAAGAAAAGTAGCTTATGCTATCTCTTCAGTTTTAGTTATCGCTTCGTTAGTATCGTTATTCTTTATTAACGGATTAAACCAAGGGGTTGATTTTGTTGGAGGAAGAACTTTCCAAGTACGTTTTGATAAAGAAGTTTCAGCCAATGAAGTTGGTTCTGCTTTAACCAAAGGTTTTGGAACTAATGTAGAAGCTAAGACTTTTGGAACTAATAATCAGTTAAAAATTACAACAAAATATAAAGTTAACGAAGAAGGTGAAGGTATTGATTCAGAAGTAAATCAACTGTTATTTGATAATTTAAAACCTTATCTACCGGTAACAATGACTTATGAGCAATTTGTAACCAATTCTGATGATAAAACGGTGGGTATTCTTCAAGCAACTAAAGTAGGTCCTACTATTGCAGAAGATATTAAAACCAATGCATATTGGGCAGTATTAGGATCGTTATTGGTAGTTTTCCTTTACTTATTAATCAGTTTCAGAAGATGGCAATTCTCTTTAGGAGCAGTTGGTGCTGTTTTCCACGATGTGATTATTGTTTTGGGAATCTATTCAATTGGTTTTAAATATTTACCATTCAACATGGAGATTGACCAAGCGTTTATCGCGGCTATTCTAACCGTAATTGGATATTCGTTAAACGATACGGTAATTGTATTTGACAGAGTTCGTGAGTTTTTATCAGAGCATACAACCGGTACATTCAACGAGGTGGTGAATAAAGCGTTAAATACTACTATCAGTAGAACTATTAATACCTCATTCACTACATTAATTGTATTGTTCTCTATTTTCATCTTAGGTGGTGAAACAATCAGAGGATTTGTATTCGCAATTCTTGTTGGTATCTTAGTGGGTACATATTCTTCCTTATTTATAGCAACTCCTTTAATGGTTGATACAATCAATAAGCAAGAAGCTAGAAAAAAAGCATTTGAACAAGAATAATTTGTTCTCAATTTATAGTATAAAAAGACCTGAGCAATCGGGTCTTTTTTTTTGGTAATGAGTTATAGGTAATAGACAATAGTTTAAAAAAGTTTAAAAGTTTAAGGGTATTAATTATATCTTTTTTCTTCTGCGTTTTCTTTGTTTTCTGTGAGCTATTTAATTTCCTTTTTTTACCTTTTTGAGAGCTTTAAAACAATAATCTAAACTTACATCATCTAACAAATAAAAAAAATATAATGTGGTAATAACAAAAAAACCGACCTCAAATAAAGTCGGTTTTTATTGTATATAAAAAAGTGAATTACGTCGTTTTTTTAGCTTTAATTACAAAATACAAACCAATTAAAATAAACGGAATACTCAACCATTGACCGGTTGATAAGGCATTAAATATAGTATAGGTTTCAAAACCTCCTTGACTTTCTTTTACATATTCAACTGCAAAACGAATACTCCATAAAAGAATAAGAAACAAACCAAATAAAAATCCTTGTTTCAGTCGGGCTTCAGTTTTCCAATATAAAAAGTACAAAATCATAAAGACAAAAACATAACCAATTGCTTCATATAATTGAGCCGGATGTTTGTAAGGAACTACCTCGGCCAATTGGGCAAATTCAGGATTATTGGTGATTGCTTTATAAGCTTCTTTTGGTTCAGCAATTTTTGTTGCCATAACTGCATCTCGTTTACCATAAAAATCTTGAATAAATTTCACGCCAAAAGATGAAGTAGTTTCGTGACCTACAATTTCAGAATTAAAAAAGTTACCCAATCGAATAAAAACAGCACCGCTAGCTACAGCAATTACAATGCGATCCAAAACCCAAAGCAAAGGACGTAGCATGATTTTTTTACTGAAATAAATCATAGTTATAATGATAGCAATGGCAGCTCCATGACTGGCTAACCCTGAAAATCCGGTAAATTCAAATTCCGGTACGGTTCTGATGGGAAGTAAAATACTCAAAGGATCTTCATAAAACAGTTTAGATTCATAAAACAAAACGTGTCCCAATCGAGCTCCTAGCATGGTGGCTAGTACAGTATAAATAAATAAAGAATCTAATTTTTCAATGGGTTCATTTTCACGAATGAATATTTTTTTAGTAATATACCATCCTAAAATAAAAGCAATTACCCATGTTAAGCTGTAAAAGCGAATCATAAAAACACCTAAATCGAAACCTTCAGAAGGATTCCAAACAAACTGCAAGGAGTGTAAAATCATAGTTAGAAATTTCTTAGCATCAGTAAAAGTAATTGAAATTATAACAACAAACAAAACCTTTTTAAAACCATTAAGATTTCAAAAAGGTTAAATTTTGTTTTTATGTTTTTAGGTGGTTAGGGAACAGGGTCATAACCGCTTCTTCCCCAAGGATGACAGCTGCTTATTCTTTTTGCAGCCAACCAAAAACCTTTCAGAACACCATATTTTTTAAAAGCATCTATAGTATAATGCGAACAAGTAGGCTCAAACCTACAGACTGCCGGGGTTAACGGAGAAATTAAAACCTGATAGGCTCTTACTAGAATTATAAACGGAGCTATTAGGATTTTTTTTAACATGAAATTAGTTTGAAACTGTAAACTGTGTACCTTCTTTGCCGTCTTTTAATTGAATTCCGAGTGCTAACAACTGATCTCTGATTTGATCAGAAAGAGCAAAGTTTTTATTAGCTCGTGCTTCTTCACGCATATTGATTAATAAATGCACAACACCTTCAAGCTTGTCGCTTTGGTTGTTGTTTTTAGAAGCATTGGTCAATCCTAAAACATCAAAAACAAACGAATGCAACGTTTGTTTGATTAATTGTAAATCGTCAGCCGTTAGTGTTTCTGTTTTTTCTTTAGCTAAATTGATAAAGCGAACACCTTCAAACAAATGAGCAATTAAAATTGGGGTATTAAAATCATCGTTCATGGCGTCATAACAATTTTGCTTCCAAGTGGCAACATCCAAACTTGATGAAGTTGATGTTGGGATTGCCGGAATCAAATCGATGGTATCAATCAGTCGCATAAATCCTTTTTCGGAAGCCAAAATCGCATCATTTGAAAAATCCAAAATGCTTCTATAATGAGCTTGTAACATAAAAAATCGCACCACAGAAGGGGAGAAGGCTTTAGTTAAATGGGGTGTATCTCCTGAAAAAATCTCTCCCGGTAAAATATTATTTCCTGTAGATTTTGCCATTTTCTTACCGTTCAAGGTAAGCATGTTGGCATGCATCCAAATATTAACGGGTGATTGACCTGTGCAAGCTTCGTTTTGAGCAATCTCACATTCGTGGTGTGGAAATTTTAAATCCATTCCACCACCGTGAATATCAAAATGATTACCTAGATATTTTGTACTCATGGCTGTACATTCCAAATGCCAGCCCGGAAAACCATCACTCCAAGGCGAAGGCCAACGCATTATATGTTGGGGTTCTGCTTTTTTCCACAAGGCAAAATCCTGACTGTTTTTTTTGTCTGATTGTCCGTCTAAATCACGAGTATTGGCAATCATGTCTTCAATATTACGACCGCTTAACTTGCCGTAGTTATTGGTTTCATTAAATTTTACTACATCGAAATAAACAGAACCATTGGATTCATATGCAAACCCGTT
This sequence comes from Flavobacterium orientale, assembly GCF_014638005.1. Lineage (GTDB taxonomy): Bacteria > Bacteroidota > Bacteroidia > Flavobacteriales > Flavobacteriaceae > Flavobacterium > Flavobacterium orientale. The sequence continues at coordinate 4,555 of NZ_BMFG01000005.1, read as the reverse complement.
GGTAATAATTTGTTTGATGATTTCAATTTGTTCAATAATATGTCCAGTTGCTGTAGGTTCAATACTTGGTGGAAGGAAATTCAATTCATGTAAAATGGTATGAAAATCTACAGTATATCGCTGCACAATTTCCATGGGTTCCACTTTTTCAATGCGAGCCATTCTGGCAATTTTATCTTCTCCTTCATCAATATCGTCAACAATATGACCCACATCGGTAATGTTTCTTACATAACGAACTTTATATCCCAAATGTTTAAAATACCGATACACCACATCAAAACTCATAAAAGTTCTAACGTTACCTAAATGCACATTGCTGTAAACGGTTGGTCCACAAACATACATTCCCACGTTTCCGGGATGAATTGGAATGAAAACTTCTTTTTCACCGGATAGTGAATTGTATATTTTTAGTGAATTTGTTTTATAAAGTTCCATAAAAAAAATTTAGCCGGACTATTAAAATTTAGTGTCTAATTTAATGTATTCTAAAAACTCTCTTCTTACTTGTTCTTCTTTAAATTTCCCACCAAATTCAGAAGTGACAGTGCTGCTTTCAATATCTTTGATTCCTCTTGAATTAACACACAAATGTTTGGCATCAATAACGCAAGCCACATCTTCTGTGTTTAAAGCATGTTGTAATTCTTTTACAATTTGCATCGTCAAACGTTCCTGAACTTGTGGTCTTCTTGCAAAATGATCCACAATACGATTCATTTTAGAAAGACCAATTACTTTTCCGCTAGAGATATAAGCCACGTGAGCTCTTCCAACAATTGGTAACAAATGATGTTCACATGTTGAATAAACCGTAATGTTTTTTTCAACAAGCATTTCGCCATATTTATAATGATTTTCAAAAGTAGATGAACTTGGCTTTTTTGACGGATTTAAGCCTCCAAAAAGTTCTTTTACAAACATTTTAGCCACTCGATTAGGGGTGCCTTTCATACTGTCATCGGTCAAATCCATTCCCAAAGTAGTTAAAATGGAAGCCACATCTTTTTTTATCAATTCAATTTTTTGATCGTCGCTCAAATCAAAGGCATCTTCTCTAATGGGATTGTTTACTGAATTAAAAAAATGATCATCTCCGGCTTCGTCAAAAGTATCGTTATCTGTATTCATTAATATCGACTATTACTGTTAATTTATAATGGTGTGCAAAGATAAATAAATAATAGGAATTTAATGTAAACAGCAATTCATTTAAAATCTTTAAAATTTTAAGACAATAATTTCTTAAATTTATGTAAATTTCCGCCCCTAAAACATTTAAAAAAAGTAAACAAATGATTAAGAAGATTATTTTTTTGATACTTGCCGGTACCAATTTAATGCAAGCTCAGGTTACAAAAGTAACTTTTAATGAGGAATGTAATGCGTCAATTGAAATTTCAACCAGAGCGGTAGAAGCTACTCCTGCTGAATATGCGGCAGTGGAATTATCATGGAATGAAAGCAATTCTTTTAAAACTTTAGATAAAGTAATTTTAGAAATACAACCCTTAAATGATTGTATGAACGATATTTCAGGTGAAACTTTGTTTGATCCTATTATGTACGATATACTTGATTTAAATAAAAATCAAGTTGCAATTAAATTAGGCATGTTAACTACGGTAAACAGAAAGTGCTTCAAATGGAGAATTCTTATTGGAAAAAGTGATGCTTCAGGGAAATCTTGTACTACGGAATCAAATTGGAATTTTACCCCCTTTATCTTTTAATATTTTAAACTAGCTATGAAAAAACTACTAGTAACCTTATCTTTTTTATTATTAACTGTAGTGTTCTATGGTCAAGGAGCCACATGTCCAACTGTGGAACCTTTTTGTGCCGGTGGTAGTTCACTAACATTTAATAATCAAACCGGTGTGCCAAGTTTAGGAACAATTGGTTGTAATGGAACCACTCCTAATCCGGCTTGGTTTTATATGCAAATTAGTCAAGGAGGTAATTTGAATTTTCAAATTTCACAAACCAGTAATACAGGAACTCCAATTGATGTTGACTTTATAGCTTGGGGACCTTTTCCTCCAGGAACAAGTCCGGCTGATTTTTGTCCAGTTTTGCAAACGAATTGTGCTCCATCTTCATGTCCGAACAACACTTCTAATCCTAATTTTTATCCTAACGGTAATATAGTAGATTGTAGTTATTCCGGTCAACCTGTAGAAACTATGACTATTACCGGTGCTCAGGCAGGCGAAATTTATGTAGTATTAATTACTAATTTTAATGGAGCTCCCGGTCAAATAACTATGACACAGACCAATACTCTGGCTCCCAATGCAGGCACAACAGATTGTAATATTGTTTGTCCGTTAACTTTAGGAGAAGACCAAATTTTATGTCCAGGTGGTGCCGTGTTTTTAGAAGCTACAATCGCTGATGCTGCAAGTTATGCTTGGTTTTTGGATGGTGTTTTAATACCCACTGCAACCGGTCAGTCTTATATTGCTACACAAATTGGAACTTACTCTGTAGTTGTAAATAAACCGGGTTGTGTTGCAAATGCAACAGACTCTGTCGTATTGATGGACCCCCCCGCATCTAATATTGGTACTCCAAATGATTTAGAATTTTGTGGTCCCGGTCCCGGAATTTTCAATCTTAATTCTAATTCAGGAATTTTATTAAATGGTTTGTTTGGTGATGTTACCTATCATTTAACGCTTGAGGACGCACAAATTGGAGCGGCTCCAATTGGTGGTGCTTCTAATTACTCCAGTAACGGTCAAACAATATATGCTGCTATTCAAATTGATGGAGACCCTTGTATTGTAACTTCTTCGTTTGATTTGATAATTTTGGATTGTACATTAGATCCTCAGCCTACTGATATTCCCGGTTTATGTGATACTAATGGTGACGGTTTTGAGATTTTTGATTTAACCCAAGCAGATGCTAATGCCCTAAATGGATTACCAGCTTCAGAATATACAGTAACTTATCATACCACATTTGCCGCTGCTAGTACAGGTACTCCATTTATTGCTAATCCAACTACTTATAATGGTACAGATGGTGAGGTTATTTACATCAGAGTACAGAACAATAATAATGCTGCAATTAATGGCACAACTCAAATTACCTTAACAGTAATTCCTGTTCCCACCCCAGATACTTTACCCGATGTAACAGTTTGTGATTCGTATCTTTTACCTGCTTTAACGGTTGGTAATTATTTTACAAGTCCGAATGGATTAGGAGCACCTTTAAATGCAGGAGATCCTATAACCACCACTACACAATTGTATATTTATGCCGAAACGGGAACAACACCTAATTGTTTTGCTGAGACAAGTTTTACAGTAACGGTAAACGATACACCACAGGTTTCAACACCTGCTGATGTGGTTTCTTGCGGACCTTATGAATTACCAAGTTTATTAGTTGGTAATTATTATGCTGCTCCTTCGGGAGGTGGTATGCAATATGCAGCAGGAGATTCCATTGCGACTACTACCACTTTGTATATCTATGCAGAAACGGGGACTACTCCAAATTGTTTTACCGAGCATGTTTTCACGGTAACTATAGTTGTACCACCTACGATATTTGATCCTAGTGATTTGGTATTGTGTGATGATGATAACAATGGTTTTGCCACGTTTGATTTAACACAAGCCATTGCTGAAATCACCGGAGGTCAACCTAATTTAGTGGTTACCTTCCATGAAACAGAAACTGACGCGTTGTTAGGTGTAACGCCAATTGGCACTCCATCGGCTTATCCGATGATTACTCCTAACACACAAATCATTTATATTAATGTAAAAGAAACCGGAGCGGGAGCTTCAGATTGTTCTGCCTTTACAACGCTAACTTTAATTGTCAACCCAAGACCGGAATTAAACAATGCCATTCCAGATTATGAGCTTTGTGATTATAACAATTCAGGAGACGGATTAGAGGTGTTTGATTTAACAACTATGTATGATCAGATTACCAACAACCAACCGGGATTACTCTTAACGTATGCTTATGACAATGGAGGTGTTTTAACCACTATTGCTACGCCAACAAGTTTTGAAAATACTACTCCAGGTCAACAAACTATTTTTGTTACTGCAGAGAATAATTTTGGATGTACCACAACTACACAATTTGAAGTGGTGGTAAATCCGTTACCAACGGTTTTTGCACCGGATCCATTATTTATTTGTAGCGAAGGTAGCAACACCGAAACAGGACCTTTTGATTTAACTATCAGAAACAACCAAATCACAGGGGCTTTATCCGGATTTACGGTGAGTTATCACTTGACATTAAGTGATGCTGAGCAAGAAATTGATGCCCTGCCGATACCCTATACCAACACCGTTAATGGACAAGTGGTGTATGTGAGAGTAGAGAATAATGACACCGGATGTTTTACCACCACCACCTTAGAACTTAATGTTGTACCTGGACCGGTTGCCAACACCCCAACGCCGTTAACCTACTGTGATCCGAACAATGACAATGTTGGTATCTTTGATTTAACAAGTGTTGCTAACCAAGTAACGGGAGGAGCAGCGACTTCGACCATTAGCTACCATGA
>NZ_BMFG01000004.1 GCF_014638005.1 Flavobacterium orientale | reverse complement strand
GCACACCAAGTGCTTCTGATGCATGTGACAGCCAAGTTAGCTTAACATATGTGGATAGCTCAGACTTAGATGAGTGTGGTTTAGGAACTGTAACTAGAACATGGACAGCAACAGACTGTGCAGGTAATGCTAGTTCAGCGTCTCAAACGATTACTATCGAAGACACAACAGCACCTGTTATCTCAGGAGTTGGTGAAGCTTACACAGTAGAATGTCCAACAGCACCGGTATTCAGCACACCTAGTGCTTCTGATGTATGTGACAGCCAAGTTAGCTTAACATATGTGGATAGCTCAGACTTAGATGAGTGTGGTTTAGGAACTGTAACAAGAACATGGACAGCAACAGACTGTGCAGGTAACTCAAGTTCAGCGTCACAAACGATTACCATCGACGACACAACAGCACCTGTATTCTCAGGAGTTGGAGCAGACTACACAGTAGAATGTTCAGAGCCTGTAGTGTTTAGTGCACCAATTGCTTTGGATGATTGTGATAGTAAAGTAACAATTACTTATGCTGATAGTTCAGACTTAGATGAGTGTGGTTTAGGAACTGTAACTAGAACATGGACAGCAACAGACTGTGCAGGAAATTCTAGCTCTGCTTCACAAACGATTACTCTCGAAGATACAACTGCACCGGTATTTGTAGGTAACTTACCGGGTAACTTAAATGTACAATGTGATGTTGATGTTCCGGCAGCAGCAGTGTTAACTGCAACGGACAATTGTAGTGAGGCTACAGTTGAATTTACAGAAGTAATAACTCCTGGAGACTGTCCTGGTAAATATTTAGTAACCAGAACATGGACAGCAACAGACTGTGCAGGAAATAGTGTTTCACATACGCAAAAAATTAATGTAGAGGATACAATCGCTCCAACCTTTGTTGGTCAATTACCTCCAAGTAGTTTAACAGTGGAATGTGATAACATCCCAACACCGGAAGTATTAACTGCAATAGATAATTGTGGTACAGCTACAGTAATCTTCTTTGAAGCTATTATTCCGGGAGATTGTGAAGGAAGCTATACAATAGATCGTTTGTGGAAAGCAACAGATAGTTGTAAAAACTTTACGATTCACAAACAAATTATAACAGTAATCGACACAACAGCACCTGTTATTTCAGGAGTTGGTGAAGACTTTACAGTAGAATGTCCAACAGAAGCTGATTTCAGTTCGCCAATGGCAAATGATAATTGTGAAAGTGAAGTAAGCTTAACATATGTGGACAGCTCAGACTTAGATGAGTGTGGTTTAGGAACTGTAACAAGAACATGGACAGCAACAGATTGTTCAGGTAACTCAAGTTCAGCGTCTCAAACGATTACTATCGAAGACACAACAGCACCTGTATTTGTTGGTAATTTACCGGCCAATATGACTGTTGAATGTGATGTTGTACCTGAGCCTACAGTTGTAACTGCAACTGATAATTGTGGTGAAGTAACTGTAATCTTTAGTGAGCAGTCTGAAGCTGGTGATTGTGTAGGTAATTATACTTTAACAAGAACATGGACAGTTACTGACTGTGCAGGTAATACAACTTCTCATACACAAATTGTTACTGTTGAAGATACAACAGCACCAGACTTTGTTGAGGATTTACCTGCCGATATGACAAGAGAATGTGATGATGTTCCGGTTGCTGAGGTATTAACTGCATTGGATAAATGTAGTAATGCAAACGTAACATTTGCAGAAGCAAGAGTGGATGGTAATTGTGTAGGTAACTATACATTAGTAAGAACTTGGACAGCTGTAGATGAATGTGGTAACGTAAGAACTCATACACAAACAATTACTGTTCAAGATACAACACCTCCTGTTTTCACAACTTTCGTTCCGTCATTCGTAGGAGCATCCTCAAATGGATTGCCTCAAGATTTGACAGTTGAATGTAATGATATACCGGAAGCGGATGTATTAAGTGCAACAGATAATTGTGGCGATGCTACAGTAGTATTTGCTGAAGTAGTAAATCCAACAGATTGCGAAAGTGTTTATACTATAACTAGAACATGGACTGCAACTGATGAGTGTGATAATGCAATTTCTCATGTACAAATTATTACTGTTCAAGACACAACAGCACCTGTTATCTCAGGAGTTGGAGAGGCTTATACAGTAGAATGTCCAACAACACCGGTATTCAGCACACCAAGTGCTACTGATGTATGTGACAGCCAAGTTAGCTTAACATATGTGGACAGCTCAGACTTAGATGAGTGTGGTTTAGGAACTGTAACTAGAACATGGACAGCAACAGACTGTGCAGGTAACTCAAGTTCAGCGTCTCAAACAATTACTATCGAAGATACTACAGCACCTGTTATCTCAGGAGTTGGAGCAGCTTATACAGTGGAATGCCCTACAGAAGCAGTATTCAGCATACCAAGTGCAGCGGATACTTGTGATAACGAAGTAAGCGTAACATATGTGGATAGCTCAGACTTAGATGAGTGTGGTTTAGGAACTGTAACTAGAACATGGACAGCAACAGACTGTGCAGGTAACTCAAGTTCAGCGTCTCAAACGATCACCATCGAAGATACTACAGCACCTGTTATCTCAGGAGTTGGAGCAGCTTATACAGTAGAATGTCCAACAGAAGCAGTATTCAGCATGCCAAGTGCAGCGGATACTTGTGATAGCGAAGTAAGCTTAACGTATGTGGATAGCTCAGACTTAGATGAGTGTGGTTTAGGAACTGTAACTAGAACATGGACAGCAACAGACTGTGCAGGTAACTCTAGTTCAGCGTCTCAAACGATTACTATCGAAGACACTACAGCACCTGTATTCTCAGGAGTTGGTGAAGCTTACACAGTAGAATGTCCAACAGCAGCAGTATTCAGCATGCCAAGTGCAGCGGATACTTGTGATAGCGAAGTAAGCTTAACATATGTGGATAGCTCAGACTTAGATGAGTGTGGTTTAGGAACTGTAACTAGAACATGGACAGCAACAGACTGTGCAGGTAACTCAAGTTCAGCTTCACAAACGATTACTATCGAAGATACTACAGCACCTGTAATTTCAGGAGTTGGAGCAGCTTACACAGTAGAATGTCCAACAGCAGCAGTATTCAGCACACCAAGTGCTTCTGATGCATGTGACAGCCAAGTAAGCTTAACATATGTGGATAGCTCAGACTTAGATGAGTGTGGTTTAGGAACTGTAACTAGAACATGGACAGCAACAGACTGTGCAGGTAACTCAAGTTCAGCGTCTCAAACGATCACCATCGAAGATACTACAGCACCTGTTATCTCAGGAGTTGGAGCAGCTTATACAGTAGAATGTCCAACAGAAGCAGTATTCAGCATGCCAAGTGCAGCGGATACTTGTGATAGCGAAGTAAGCTTAACGTATGTGGATAGCTCAGACTTAGATGAGTGTGGTTTAGGAACTGTAACTAGAACATGGACAGCAACAGACTGTGCAGGTAACTCAAGTTCAGCGTCTCAAACGATTACTATCGAAGACACAACAGCACCTGTTTTCTCAGGAGTTGGAGCAGACTACACAGTAGAATGTTCAGAGCCTATAGTGTTTAGTGCACCAATTGCTTTGGATGATTGTGATAGTAAAGTAACAATTACTTATGCTGATAGTTCAGACTTAGATGAGTGTGGTTTAGGAACAAAAACTAGAACATGGACAGCAACAGACTGTGCAGGTAATTCTAGCTCTGCTTCACAAACGATTACTATCGAGGATACTACAGCACCGGTATTTGTTGGTGACTTACCAGGAAATGTAAATGTTCAATGTGATGTTCCGGAAGCAGCGGTAATAACTGCAACGGATAATTGTAGTGAAGTAGAAGTTGAGTTTTCTGAAGTAGTTACACCTGGAGATTGTCCTGGTAAATATTTAGTAACCAGAACATGGACAGCAACAGACTGTGCTGGAAATAGTGTTTCACATACTCAGAAAATCAATGTGGAAGATACAATTGCTCCAACCTTTGTTGGTCAGTTGCCTCCAAACAGTTTAACTGTAGAGTGTGATAACATCCCAACACCGGAAGTATTGACTGCAATAGATAATTGTGGTACAGCTACAGTAATCTTCTATGAAGCAATTATTCCTGGTGACTGTCCTGGTAGTTATATCATTGACCGTATATGGAAAGCTACAGATAGTTGTAAAAACTTTACAATTCACAAACAAATGATTACAGTGCAAGATACAACAGCTCCTGTTGTAACGCCTGCAGCAAATCAATCAGTTAATTGTGATGGTAATGGCAACTTAGATGAGTTAGCCTTATGGTTAGCATCTAATGGTGGAGCATCGGCTACAGATTCTTGTAGTGATGTAACATGGTCTGATAGCTTTGATGGATTTGATGGAACATGTGGTGCTGTAACTGTAACTTTTACAGCTACTGATTGTTCTGGAAACGCATCGAGCACAACAGCTACATTTACTATTAACACTGTTGGAATCAATGTAAGTGTTCCGGCTAATGTAAGTCCTGATTGTGATGCTGATCTTGATGTAGCATTTGCTCAGTGGATTGCTTCATTCTCTTATGATGGAGGTTGTGGAGAATTAACCGCTACAGACTTAACCGGATTTGTTTTACCTGAACCGGGACAAACAATAACAGTTACATTTGTAGTTACTGACGAATGTGGATCAACTGAAACACGTGTTGTTACCTTTACAACACCGGAATGTTTCGACGGATGTACAATTGGATACTGGAAAAATCATACCGACAGATGGTGTGCTACTTATTCAACAACAACATTATACGGAAGTGTGTTTGTTAACGCTCCAAATGGTTTGGCTAACAAAACATTACTTCAAGTGGTGAACTTAGGTGGCGGAGGTGTTAATAACCTTGGCAGACAATCGGTTGCAGCTTTATTAAATGCGTGTCATGCGGATATTAACTATCCAACACCTTATAGTACTGTTCAATCAATTATAAATGCTGTAAATGCTGCATTCATTGCAGGAGGTAATGCACCGGGTCAACTTGCATCTCAATTAGATCAATTGAATAATACAGGTTGTCCGTTAGGAGGTAGTCCGGCTACAAAAGCTAAAGTAGCTGCAGTAGCTTCATTTGAAGCTTATCCGGTACCGTTTGTTGATGAATTGACTATCAGATATGAATTTGATTATAAGTCTGATGTAACAATTGAATTCTTTGACATCAGAGGTTCATTGATTAGAACATTTAAAGATGATAGCTCATATTACAAAAAAGAAGTAAAACTTGATGTTAGCTTCTTGAATGAGTCAGGCCAAGTGTACTTTATTAAAATCACTACTGATCAAGCTAGTGAAATTAAAAAGGTTATATCTGGTTTAAGATAATCTTAGTTTAACTTAATTAACTAAAGGGGTGCTTAAAAGCACCCCTTTTTTTTGCTCTATCTGGTAAAACCCCCTTGTTTGGTTGTTTTCAAAGCACAACCTCATAAGCTTTTTTAGGACGGGTCAACTCCATAGATACTCCATAGATACTCCGACGATACTTTGACTTTAGTTTGACGAAAATTTTCGTAAATCAAAAATCGTTGTGATACTCCCGGAATTATATTAAAAGTGATTACAATAAAAAAAAACAGTTGTATAATAAGTTTAGGATTAAGGAGTATAGTTGTATAACTAGTATAGGATTTATTTAATAACCTCTATAGTTATTTTAGGACGGGTCATTTACCACGCTCAGAGGGGTCAACGGTATAGTTAAAGCATGTATAATGCCTAAATAAAGCTAGAATAAAGCACTAACGGTGACAGATTTTAACAAATCTCCATCAACTCATTTTTATCTCCATTCCCTTTGGAGAGGGGTCGGGCAATGGTGAGATTAAAATAGTTGTATAGTAAGTTTAGGATGAAGAAATATAGTTGTATAACTAGTATAGGATTTATTTAAAAATCGGTATAGTTATTTTAGGACGGGTCAAAGCCATAGATAAGCCATAGATAAGTCATAGATAAGCCATAGGTAAGCCATCAATGGTGACAGATTTTAACATATATCATAATTTAAAGATAGAAGCAAATAGCACAATGCAAACCCAAAGTAAGTTATAGTTGTAGAACTATAATAGGATGTGTTTAGTAATCCGTATAGTCATTTCAGGATAAGTTAGAACGGCTATCCTATTTATTATGGGCATCTCATAATTTCTCAATTTTAGTATAAAGAAAAATATTTTTTTTATAATTATAATAAAAGGGTTAGAAGTATGATTTATTTATCAGTAAGGTTTTATACTTTCGTAAAAAAATAAATTAGATGGATTTTGTTTTCATTATTGCGGGTTTAGTTTTGTTAGTCTTGGGAGGCGATTGGTTATTGAAATCGGCTGTTGGAATGTCCTTAAGATTAAACATTTCAAAAATTATTATAGGAATGACAGTGGTTTCTTTTGCCACTTCTGCACCGGAATTAATAGTTAGTATTAAGTCTGCAATGGCAGGTTTTCCCGATATCGCTTTAGGGAATGTAATTGGTTCTAACATTGCTAATATTGGGTTAATTCTCGGAATTGTTATGATTATCAATGCTATGAAAGTGGATGAGTCATTTTTTAAAACAGATTGGCCGGCAATGATGATTTCTTCTGTTTTGTTGTTTGGAATTTTATACTATGATGGTGAAATAAGCAGAATAGAAGGAATTATTTTGTTTTTGCTTTTGATTTGTTTTGTAATATATCTAATCAAATTCCAAAAGAAAACTACATCAGAAGTCGAAATTCCTCTTGAAAAAGCAATGCCTATGTATCAAGTTATACTCTTCTTAGTACTAGGTGGTTTAGGATTATGGGGTGGTTCTGAGTTATTAATAAAAGGGGCTGTCAACTTAGCAGAAGCCTATGGCGTTTCTGATCGGGTCATTGCAGTTACTGTTGTTGCAATTGGAACAAGCATCCCGGAACTTGCTGCTTCAATTATTGCTGCTTTAAAAAAGGAAAGCTCCATCTCAATTGGAAATATAATTGGCTCTAATATCTTTAATATTCTGTCAGTTTTAGGGTTAACTGCTATTATCCATCCTGTAAAGCTGGTTGATAATAGATTAATGTCCTTTGATATTATTTGGATGCTGGCATTTTCTTTTATTTTAATTCCATTAGTTATGCTTCCTAAAAAAGGGTATTTGGATAGAAAAGCAGGTTTTGTTTTAGTGATAGCTTATGGTGCTTTTATTTATTTAACTTTTATATAAAATGTATCAACCCTATTTTTTGTAGGTATTTTGAATTATTATATTATTTTTTTTAATTAACCCCCTAAAAAAATAGGGGGTTAATTGTTTTATATCTAAAAAGTATTAAATTTGCAACGTAAAAAATAGTAATCCTTCAAATTATCATCTATGTCAACAATTCGTTTTCAAGCATTAAAAGAAACTTTAGGTAGAAAACCTGTAAAAGTGGAAGAAATTGGAAAAAAATCCGAAATTTTTGGAACTAATGTCTTTAATGACAAATCAATGCGGAAGTTTTTAACTCCTGATGCATACAAAGCTGTAAAAAACGCTGTGCAACACGGAATAAAAATCGACAGAAAATTGGCAGATTACATCGCAATGGGAATGAAAGAATGGGCATTAACTAAAGGAGTAACCCATTATACGCATTGGTTTCAACCTTTAACAGGAGCTACTGCAGAAAAGCACGATGCCTTTTTTGAAACTTCTTTTGACGGTAGCGATCCGGTTGAAAAATTTGGAGGCGATCAATTAGCTCAACAAGAACCAGACGCTTCCAGTTTTCCAAATGGAGGGATTCGTAATACTTTTGAAGCAAGAGGTTACACCGCTTGGGATCCAACTTCACCTGCTTTCATTTACGGAACAACGCTATGTATTCCAACGGTTTTTGTTTCTTATACTGGAGAAGCATTAGATTATAAAACACCACTTTTGAGAGCTTTACATGCAATTGATGAAGCGGCAACAGAAGTATGTAAATATTTTGATAAAAATGTAAAAAAAGTGACGCCAACTTTAGGTTGGGAACAAGAATATTTTCTAATTGATACCGCTTTAGCAAATTCCAGACCCGATATTTTAGCAACAGGAAGAACGTTGTTAGGTCATACATCTGCAAAAGGACAACAATTAGAAGATCATTATTTTGGGTCAATTCCAACTCGTGTATTAAATTATATGAGAGATCTTGAAAATGAATGTATGCTTTTGGGAATTCCTGTTAAAACAAGACATAATGAAGTTGCACCAAATCAATTTGAATTAGCTCCAATTTTTGAAGAAACCAATTTGGCAGTAGATCATAATTCTCTGTTGATGGATGTAATGCAAAAAGTAGCAGAGCGTCATGAGTTCAGGGTTTTATTCCATGAAAAACCTTTCAAAGGAGTGAATGGTTCAGGTAAACACAACAACTGGTCGTTAGCTACAGACACGGGTATTAACTTATTAAGTCCGGGCAAAACACCAATGAGTAACTTACAATTTTTGACTTTCTTCATCAATACTATAAAAGCAGTGAATGTTTATGAAGAATTACTTCGTGCTGCAATTGCTTCTGCAAGTAATGATCACAGATTAGGTGCTAACGAAGCTCCTCCTGCAATTATTTCTGTGTTTATTGGTCAACAGTTGACAAAAGTTTTAGAAGAATTGGAAGGAGTGTCAACAGGAAAACTTTCTCCGGAAGAAAAAACAGATTTAAAACTGAATGTAGTGGGCAAAATTCCGGATGTTCTTTTGGATAACACCGATAGAAACAGAACATCTCCATTTGCATTTACAGGTAATAAATTCGAATTTAGAGCTGTGGGTTCATCAGCCAATTGTGCTAATGCAATGACAACTTTAAATAGTATTGTTGCCAAACAATTAAAAGATTTCAAAGCTGAAGTAGACACGTTGATTGAAAAAAATGATTTGAAAAAAGATGAAGCAATTTTCAATGTTTTAAGAGAATATATCAAACAAACAAAAGCCATCCTTTTTGAAGGAGATGGTTATAGTGAGGCGTGGGAAAAAGAAGCTAAAAAAAGAGGTTTAAGCAATCACAAAACAACTCCGGAAGCTTTAAAGGCAAAAGTTTCTAAAAAAGCAATTGCTCTTTTTGAAGAATTGAATGTAATGAATCATGTAGAAGTGGAAGCTCGATATGAAATTGAATTGGAAGAATATACCAAGAAAATTCAAATTGAAGGTCGTGTTTTAGGTGATATTGCCAGAAATCATGTGGTGCCAACAGCAATTAGATATCAAAATATTTTGATTGAAAATGTTAGAGGTTTAAAAGAAATTTTTGGAAAAGATTTTGAAAAAATTGCTAAAGAACAAATCAGTTTAATCAAAGAAATTTCAGAGCATATTGAAGGTATCAATCTGAAAGTTGGTAAAATGACTGAAGAACGTAAAAAAGCAAACACACTTACTAATGCTGAAAAAATGGCTGCCGCTTATTGTGATAAAGTAAAGCCGTTTTTTGAAGAAATTAGATATCATTCTGATAAATTGGAATTGTTAGTAGATGATGAAATTTGGACACTAACAAAATATAGAGAGTTATTATTTACAAAATAATTAATTTGAAAACCACTCAATCAACAGAGTGGTTTTTTTTTATCTCTTCAATGTAAATAAATTGTAAACTTTTGTAGAATAAAATGTTTTTTTATAAAAATAATTATTTATTTTAGCACCGTATAATGATTCAAACTTATAGTAATAAGAGAACCTCATAACAAAACATTAACTAAATTTCCAAAAAATTACCACCAAAAAAAGGGATGATTAACGTCATCCCTTTTTGATTTTAATAGTTATTCAAAATTAATTTTCATTATATTCGTTATCTATTAAAATACCATTAAAATGTTTCGATTTTTACAATTCTCTATTTTTTTTCTGGCTTTTCTTTTAAATGCTCAAGAACAAGAATCATTTTATTTTGATAGCAATAAATTTGAATTAAAAAAATCAGAATTAGCAAGACTCAATGACTGGATTAATGAAAATACTAAAGTTAAAATTGTTGCTATAAATGGCTATGCCGATGAAGATGGTTCGGTTGGCTTTAATGATACTTTAGCTCAAAAAAGAGTAAATTTTGTGTTTAATGAAATTGGAAATAAAGTAGCTATTCGTTCGGATTTCAAAACTCGAAGCTATGGCAAACAACACCAACAAAGTGAAGACAAATCAAAAAACAGAAGAGTAACAGTTTATTTTATTGAAGAAAAAGATTTACATAGAGAAGACGAAATTTTAGGAATCAAACCAATTGAAAAAACTCCAATTCAAAAACCAAAACGAATTTTCCCTGAAATAATTCAAATTAAAAACCCAAACGGTTCAGTATCAGAATACGAATTGAATCGCGAGTTCATGCAAAAAATTGACGAATCTAAACCTGGTGAAAAATTAAAAATTGACAATTTAAATTTTCATTTAAATACCTTCGCAATTGTAAATGAAAGTCGTGGTAAATTATATGAATTGTTACTAGTAATGCAGCAAAATCCAAATTTAGAGATTAATATTCAAGGACATCTTTGTTGTATGCCAACAGATCGAAATAATTTGTCAACCCAACGGGCAAAAGCAATCCAACAGTTTTTAATTTTTAACGGAATTGAAAAATCCCGGTTGTCTTATCAAGGTTTTGGAAGCTCTCAACCCATTTTTACATTACCTGAAAAAAATGAAGAAGAGCGAGCTGCAAACCGAAGAGTAGAAATTGAAATTATAAAAAATTGAAACAACTATTTTTCATAGCATTTTCTCTCCTTTTCGGAAACAACATTTCTGCTCAAGAAAAATTTGAAATATTCTTTGATTTCAATGCTTCAATCCCAAATCAGGTTTCGTTAACCTATTTTGAAAAATGGATGCAAAATAACAAAAATGCAGAAATCTTAGAGCTTCACGGTCATTGTGATAGCGTTGACACCCAAAAATATAATTTAATTTTATCTCAAAAAAGAATTAATGAAGTTTTGCAAATTCTAAAAAATAATGCAATTCAAATTAACGAAGGATTGCAAAAAATACCCTACGGTAAAAATTTTAAGCAATCAAAAATTCAAGCTGAAAACAGAAAAGTAGTTGTTTTTTATAGAAATTTAAATGTTGATTCAGAGGATAAATCAAAAGCAAATGTTTGGGCAAATCGAAGTCCGTTGTTGTTTGACGATCCATTAATTCCTTTGAGAGAAAAAATAGCAAGAGTTAAAAAAGGTGATAGAATAAGATTGGAAGGAATAAATTTTCATTTTAACACGTTTCGAGTAGTTAAAGAATCAGAACCAAGTTTGGACGAATTAGTTGAAGTTTTGAATGACAATCCGAATTTGAAAATTGAAATTCAAGGTCACATGTGTTGCAATGAAAATACCAGAGAGTTGCAGCTTTCAATCCAACGCTCTCGTTTTATTTATCGTTATTTAGTTTTGAAAGGAATTGAAAAAAAACGAATTTCCTATAAAGGATTTGGAACTTCTAAACCAATCTTTACCATCCCTGAAAAAAATGAAGAGGAACGGGCAAAAAACAGAAGAGTTGAAATAGAAATTATGGAAAACTAATTTTCCTTTTTTCATCACTTTTCACTTTGTGACTTAATTACATTAAATGTATCTTTGCCAAACAACAACACACATTTTTTTATGAGTTCTGATACCAGTAATCGCTATAAACTTCGAGGTGTTTCTGCCGAAAAAGAAGACGTACATAATGCCATTAAAAATATTGACAAAGGCTTGTTTCCAAAAGCGTTTTGCAAAATAGTTCCGGATTATTTGACAAATGATTCCGATTATTGCTTGTTAATGCATGCTGATGGAGCAGGAACGAAATCGTCTTTGGCATATGCGTATTGGAAAGAAACAGGAGATATTTCTGTTTGGAAAGGCATTGCTCAAGATGCTTTAATCATGAATATTGATGATTTACTTTGTGTTGGAGCAACCGATAATATTTTACTTTCTTCAACCATTGGAAGAAATAAAAATAAAATTCCAGCTGAAGTGATTTCTGCCATAATTAACGGAACCGAGGAATTAATTCAAGAGTTAAATTCGTTTGGCGTAACCATTCATTCAACTGGTGGCGAAACAGCAGATGTTGGTGATTTAGTTCGAACAATCATTGTAGATTCAACCGTTACAGCTCGAATGAAACGCAGCGATGTGATTGATAATGCTAACATTAAACCCGGTGATGTAATTGTTGGTTTGGCCTCCTTTGGTCAAGCTACTTATGAAAAAGAATATAATGGAGGTATGGGAAGCAATGGATTGACTTCTGCTCGTCATGATGTTTTTTCAAAATATTTAGCAGATAAATATCCTGAAACTTTTAATGCTGAAGTACCAAGTGATTTGGTATATTCAGGTCAAGTGAAGTTGACTGATTCGGTTGAAAATAGTCCAATTGATGCTGGAAAACTAGTCCTTTCTCCAACACGAACATATGCTCCGATTATCAAAAAGATTTTGGAAAAGTACACACCAAAAGACATTCACGGAATGGTGCATTGTAGTGGTGGAGCTCAAACAAAAATTCTACATTTTGTTGATAATTTACATATTATAAAAGATAATTTATTTCCGATTCCACCTTTGTTTAAACTGATTCAAGAACAATCAAAAACCGACTGGAAAGAAATGTATCAAGTGTTCAATTGCGGTCACCGAATGGAATTATATGTTCCTTCAGAAATTGCCAACGACATTATCGAAATTTCAAAATCATTTAATGTTGATGCTCAGATTGTAGGTAGAGTAGAAGCATCCGATAATAAAAAATTAACTATTACCAGTGAATTTGGTACATTTGAATACTAATTCATTTACCTTTAACCTATTACCAATAACCAATTACCAAAAAAAAATGGACTTACCAAAATTCGTTTTAGCTGACAACACTGATTTTCCTGAAGATATATTTATCATTCATTTAGAATATCCTCGTTTTATAATCAATTTAAAAGATGACGAAGTTGAAATCATCGAAGAGGTTGATGTTGAAGATGAAAAAGAATTGGAAACTGAATTAGAAAAATTAATTGAGTTAGCCGGTGCTTTTTATGATAGAGAAATGGAACGTTACGAAGAATAATTTTTAAAATTTAAGCCGTTTCAAATAAAATTAAAACGGCTTTTTTTGTATATCAATTTATATCAAATTTAATTGCTTATATCTGCTATCAATTAGAGAATAATATTTTGATTTGTATTCATCACTCACAAAACTCTTTTCTAAAACGGCTTCTATTTCGGGTTTGGCATAGACAAAAAGTTCTAAGGTATTATCTAAAACTTTCTTATTCAAACCACCATTTTCATAAGCGGATAAAAAATCTATATATTTTAGTTTTCTTTTTTTTGCATTCAAAGTCAAGGCCAATTCTTCGGTATCTGCCGGATTTACTAATGCTGTTGGCACTAAATCATAAGCCGGACACAAACTTAAACCTTGCCCTTCTTTTTCCAGTAAGGAAAAATTCTTCAAATGCATATCGGAGTTTCCGGTAAAAAAACTAAATAGCACTTGCTCATAAAAGTTACTCACATCCAATAACGGTGTACTTGAAAATTTCAACACCAATTTAGCCACTTGCTCGTGACTTCCTTTGTATTTATCTTCGGTTAATCGTTCGCTTAATTGACACATGTCTTCCATGTGGAGTTTGGTTTTTCTGGTTCTATCCACACGTTTTGTGATGTAACAAAGGGTTTCATCTTGTAACTTTACTAAACTATGAGGCACAACTTTTATTCCACAAACATCTGCCATATGCATGGTAGCACTTTCCAATTCAGGTAATTGTTCATAATGTTCCGAAGGTGGTTTGAGTATATAATCACCATAAAGCCCTACGATGGTGAGCTTTTTTGTTAAATTTTTTTCTTTTTTTCTAAATAAACTCAATGACACTTTCGCTTGTACTCCTGTTACCGCCATCTGACTTTGGATAACTTTTGATGCTAATTCTTGCAGATTTTCCAAGTTATAATTAAGTTGTGGCGTTTTTAATTGACCAAAAAAGCGTTTGTTGCAGGCTTCATGAAAATCAGAAGTACTATCAAAAAGTGGTTCATAGCAATACAAACATCTTCTACCATAAAAAGTTTCAGGTTCCTGAACTTCTCTGGTAGTTTGTTCTAATCGTGCTAAATATTTTTTTTTATAGTTCTTCATTTCTTTGAACACTTACAGCTCCAATACAATCTTTGCAGCAGGTGAGGAGCAAACCCATTCTGTCTTTGTAATTAATTTTCCAATTTTTCTCTGCGATGTCTAACAACCAACCTTCCGGAATTAATCCATCAAAAAATGCAAAAAGGGTTTTACTTTGAAATGGTTTTTCAGTAAGTGGCAATGTTAGACTTACTGCTTGAGCATTTTCTTTTTTTAAATATTCGGTATCATATTGAAATAAATAACCATGATCAGTTTCTAAAACTGTTCCGCAATACTCATTTTTCATATATACTTTTCCGCTTCTATTCATTTGTTATCAATTTATCTCGATCCATTGGAACCGGTCCTAATGTCTCTCCAAATAAGCGTAATACATCATTCACTTTATCCATTCTTAAAGTGCTTTTTCCTTGTTCTAAATCTCGAACAAATCGCAAACCAACTCCAGCTTTTAAAGCTAGTTCTGGCTGTGTAAGCTTATTTTGCTTGCGTTTTAGTTTGATGTGCTTACTTAAATCAGTTAAATTTTCTCGCATATTTATACCTTTTAAACTACAAATATACAAAAATATCGAAAAATCACACCATAAAAGGTGTATTTTTAAATTTTATCAATATTTTATACCTTTTTGGATATAATAATTGATATTTTATTAAAAATGAATTAGATAGGGTATAAAAAAATTATTTGTAGTAAGTAGAAAGCAATTCTAAAGCTGCTGCAAAAGGTGAAATTTCATTATTTTGAACCGATTTTTTCTTTTTATCCAATAAATGAATAATTTCAGGATGATTGTAAAAATGATTTTTCAATTGTTCATTAATGGTTTCCATCATCCAATATTGATTTTGCTCTTTTCTTTTATCTTGAAAATAAGTATTGGATTGTGTCAATTCTAAATAATCAGATATGATTTTCCAAACGGCATCAATTCCTTCTTTGGTAATGGCACTACAAGTAGAAACTGTAGGCATCCAACCTGATTTTTTTGCCGGAAATAAGTGTAATGCTCGATTGAATTCTGTTTTGGCTAGTTTTGCTCTTTTGATGTTATCGCCATCAGCTTTATTGATTACGATGGCATCGGCCATTTCCATGATTCCTCGTTTGATTCCTTGCAATTCATCGCCGGCACCTGAAATTTTTAATAACAAAAAGAAATCAACCATACTGTGAACGGCCGTTTCACTTTGACCCACACCAACGGTTTCAATAATGATGGTATCAAATCCGGCGGCTTCACAAAGAATGATAGTTTCACGTGTTTTTCTGGCAACACCACCTAAAGTTTCACCCGATGCAGAAGGTCTGATGTAGGCATTTTTATCTTTAACCAATTCTTCCATTCGGGTTTTATCTCCAAGAATACTACCGTGAGAAATGGTGCTACTTGGATCAACAGCCAAAACAGCTACTTTTTTACCTAATGAAGTCAAGTGTTTTCCAAAAGCTTCAATAAATGTACTTTTACCAACTCCCGGAACGCCTGTTATTCCTATTCTAATAGATTCATTTGAATGGGGTAAACAAGCGGCAATAATTTCATTTGCTTTGTTTAAATGATCGGGATTTGTACTTTCTACTAAAGTAATGGCACGACTTAAGTCGGAAATGTTGCCTTTTAAAATTCCATCAATCAATTCATCAGAAGACGGTTGAATTTTTCGAAATTGCTTAATGTTTTTCACAACCAAATCACTGATGAATTCCGGTTGAGGAACACCTTCTTTTTCGCTTAAAGCGGATTTATTTGGATTTGTTTTTTTCACAAAATTAATTTCAAGTAGTAAAAGTAAGTAAAATCAACAAGAGATTCAAGTGATTAAAAAAAGTACCAAAAATTGAAAGAACAATTTTATAATGGTATTTTTACATTCCAATTTCAATTATGGAAAATATAATCTTGCTTTTTCTTTGTTTGGCTTTAGGAGTTGGTTTGCGATATATCAAATCTTTTCCAATAAACGGTCATATTGCTTTAAACCATTTCGTAATTTATATTTCTTTGCCTTCATTGGCGTTGTATTACATTCCAAAAATTGAAATTTCTTCAAAATTATTATTTCCGTTAGGAATAGCTTGGCTCGGATTTGCATTGTCATTTTTGTTTTTTTCAATTTTACAAAAATGGCTAGGATGGTCAAAAAAATTAACGGGCTGTCTTGTCATTACAGGCGGATTATCAAATACTGCTTTTATTGGTTATCCTGTATCGGAAGCATTATATGGTCAAGAAGGATTACAAACTGCCATTTTTGTTGATCAACCGGGGTCATTTGTGGTAACGGCCACTTTGGCTGTAGCGGCTGCTGTTTATTTTTCAAAAGGAGAAACAAATACAAAATCAATAGTTTCAAAAATTCTATTATTTCCACCTTTCATATCCTTTTTAATTGCTTGTTTTTTAAATCTATTTCAAACCGATTTCCCCGAATTAATGCAAACTGTTTTTCTAAAATTAGGAAGTACAGTGACTGCTATTGCTTTAGTTGCAGTTGGATTGCAATTAAAAATTGATAAAAATAGTCAACACTGGAATTTTTTAACTCTAGGATTATTTTTTAAATTGTTCTTAATGCCTGCTTTTTTCTTGCTTTTATATAAAATAATTTTAGGTGCAGATGGCGTTCAAATTGATGTTTCCATCATGCAATCTGCCATGGCACCGATGATAACCGGGTCAATTTTGGCTTCAACATATGGATTAAAACCTAAACTAAGTAGTATGATGGTTGGCGTTGGTATTCCATTATCTTTTTTAACGCTAGCTTTTTGGTATTGGGTATTAACAATGATATAATTTTTTTACCTTTATTGGGTTAAATTTAAAGCATGCAACTTACACAAGATATTCTCAAAAAATTAGAAATTATTGTCGGTCAATCGTTTGTTTTTACTGATGTAGAAACACGAAATCACTATGGTCATGATGAAACGGAAGATTATGTTTTTCCGCCAAATGTTGTGGTGAAACCTTCAAACGCAACTGAAATTTCTGAGATTTTAAAAATAGCCAATCAATATAAAATTCCTGTAGTTCCCATTGGCGGTAGAACAGGGTTGAGTGGCGGAGCATTATCTATTCAAGGTGGAATCGGACTATCGATGGAACGATTTAATAAAATTATATCCATTGATGAACAAAATCTACAAGTGATTACCGAACCCGGTGTGATTACACAAGTGTTACGCGAAGCTGTTTCTGAAAAAGGACTTTTTTATCCGGTTGACCCCAGTAGTATGGGAAGTTGTTTCATTGGCGGAAATGTTGCCGAAAATTCCGGTGGAGCGAGAGCTGTAAAATATGGTGTTACCAAAGATTATGTTTTGAATTTAGAAGTGGTTTTGCCAACCGGAGATATTATTTGGACCGGAGCCAATACATTGAAAAATTCAACAGGATACAACCTGACTCAATTGATAGTTGGGAGCGAAGGAACGCTGGGAATTGTCACTAAAATTGTTTTGAAGTTACTTTCCAAAAACACGCATAACGTATTGATGTTAGTTCCGTTTTATAAAGCTAATGAGGCTTGTGAAGCGGTTTCTGCCATTTTTAGAGCAGGAATTGTACCTAGTGCATTAGAGTTTATGGAACGCGATGCCATTGATTGGGCAGTAGAATACATTGATGGATTGAATGTGCAAGTGAAAAATGAAATTCAAGCTCATTTACTCATTGAAGTAGATGGAAATTATCCTGAAATTTTGTTGGCTGAAGCCGAAAAAATAATGACAGTGGTGGAACAATTTCAAATTGATGACATTCTTTTTGCCGATACCGAAGACGAAAAAAATGCCTTGTGGAAAATGCGGCGAAGTATTGCAGAAGCGGTCAAATCGAATTCAATTTATAAGGAAGAAGATACGGTTGTGCCGCGTTATGAATTACCAAAATTATTAGATGGAATTAAATCCATCGGAAAAAAATATGGTTTTAAATCCGTTTGTTATGGTCATGCTGGCGATGGAAATTTGCATGTGAATATTATAAAAGGAAATATGTCAGATGAAAATTGGCAAACAGAAGTGCCAAAAGGAATTAAAGATATTTTTGAATTAACGGTTTCATTAAAAGGCACACTTTCAGGAGAACATGGTATTGGATATGTGCAAAAAGATTATATGAGTATTGCTTTTAGTAAAACTCATTTGGAATTAATGGAACGAATAAAATTTGTTTTTGATCCGAATGGAATTTTAAATCCAGGCAAGATTTTGCCGAGTTAATCCCGTTTATTTTTCTTTTCTCTTTTCTCCTCTTTTTTTTCTTTTGGAGTTTTAAGAGGTTCTTTTTTAACTGTTTTCCGAACGTCTTTTCCTTTAGCCATGAGATTTGTTTTTATAATCTATTCAGTAAAGGTATGATGTTTTAATTCAATCCGAGTTCTTTTTTTATAGATTCATTAAAAATCATTTCAAAAATCCTACTTTGACTACGGTCATAATTGATAAATTTCCACACGTTGTTAGTCAATTCATCAGTTACTGCAATCATGATTTCTTCACCTTCTAAATAAAATCCATTTCTTGATTTTTCAAAAGTAACTTTCTTATTTTTCATATTTTCAGTGAAGGTATTGGTCATTTGAGTAATTTGTTCTGTCGATAACGGTTCTTCAAAAATAATTCGCATCGCACTGTTATAGGTTATAACACAAAATGTTTTGTTTTCTATTTTTTTTATTTCAGAAAATGAAAATTTTGGATCAGGAAAAACAAGTCTGATGCGTAAAACGTCATTTTGAAAGGCCTCATCCATGCTTTTCAATAAAACTTCTTTGGATACAACTTCAAATATTTTAGGATAAGTAAAGTCTAAAACTTTCTCAAAATCCATATTATAAGAGGCATCATACATTGATTTGCTGTCTCTTTTTAAATCATCTACAGATTGTGCAATTGAAAATGTTGTAATTAAAAGGAAAGCTATTATTGATTTCATGACAAAGTTTTTTTTCAAAAATAAGCATCTTTACGAAAAGAAGTGTTAATTTTTATTTAATGCTGCTTTCTTTTTTTCTTCTTCAATTTTTCTTTCTTTTTCCTTTTTTTCTTCAGCAGCTTTTTTTGCTTTTAGAGCGGCTCTTTCTTTTCGTTTAAAAAATCCTCTTAGTAAAAAATTTTCTTTGGCAGCTTCCATGTTTTCATCTAAACCTTTTGAACTACTTTCAAGGTTTGACATAGTTTGGCTTAAGTTTTCTGCGATTTTTGTATCATTGATCAATCTACCTAGAGTTCCTTCTCCTTCATTTATTGTGATCATAATTTCTGCTAATTCATCTGAAATTATTTCTGCATTTTCGGCAGTAACTTTTAAACTAGCAATTATTTCATCAAGTTCAATGGGCTCATTCGAAACAAGTGCATCACCATCTTTAGCAAAGTTTGCATTACTGGTTCCTTGTGATATTTGAAGTAGTTTGTCGCCAATTAACCCTTCAGATCCAATACTTACTTCGCTGTTTGATTTAATGAATTTTTGAACATCATTTTTAATAAACATTGTAACACTAACGGTTGAGTCATTAATAATTGTTACCGCATCTACTGTTCCAACATTAATTCCTGAAAAGCGGACTTTGTTTCCAACCTGTAACCCACTTACATTATAAAAAGTGGTGGTTAGTGAATAAACCGGATTAAATAAGTTTTTTTGTTTACCAATTAAAAATATTGCTACAACAAAGATGAAGATGCCAATCGCTATAAAAAGGCCTAATCGTATTTTGAAATTTTGTGAATGCTCTTTCATATTATTTTAATTAAAAAATGATTGGATTAATTGTTCGTTAGATGCTTCGAATTCATTTAATGTACCTTCTTTAAAAACCAAACCATCGTTTAACATTATGATTCGGTTGGCTGTTTTTTGAGCACATTTAATGTCGTGAGTAATAATTATCGATGCTGTTTTATATTTTTTTTGAACCTCTACAATCAACTCACTAATTTCGTTTGATGTAACAGGATCAAGTCCGGTTGTAGGTTCATCATACAACATAATTTTTGGATCAATAACTAAAGTTCTTGCAAGACTAATTCTTTTTCTCATTCCACCCGAAAGTTCAGAAGGCATTTTGTTGATTGCATCGGCCAGACCAACATTTTCAAGCACTTCTTTTACTTTTTCTTCTATTTGACTTTCGGTTAACTCTTTTTTTATTCTACGTAATGGAAATTCGATGTTTTCTTTAACTGTCATCGAATCATATAAAGCTCCTCCTTGAAACAGAAAGCCCATTTTTTCTCTAATCAAAGCTAGTTTTTCACCCGAAGCAGAAGTCATATTTTCATCAAACACGGTTATTGAACCACTATCAGTTGGTAATAATCCGACGAGACACTTTATTAAAACGGATTTTCCTGTTCCTGATTTACCGAGAACAACTAAATTTTCACCTTCAAATAATGACAATGAAACGTCTTTCAAAATCAAATCGGCACCAAATGATTTTTTGAGATTTGAGATTTCAACCACTTTTTTTCTATTTGTATTTTCGGTCATCATATAATCATATCAGTAATTTGAACAGCAATCATATCAATTATGATTACTAATAAAGAGGCTAGAACAACAGCAGAATTTGCTGCTTTTCCAACACTTTCTGTACCTCTTCCTGCATTAAATCCTTTATAACAACCCACCAAACCAATAGCTGCTCCAAAAAAGAAAGTTTTGATTATGGCTGGAAATAAATCGATGAATTCAACATGTCTAAAAGCTTGTGAAAAAAACAAAACAAATGAAACATCACCTTTGATATTTGCACCAAGCCAACTTCCCAAAATTCCTAAAGCATCTGCATATAAAACCAACAACGGAATCATCAATGTTGCTGCTAAAACTCGAGTTACTATAAGAAATCGAACGGGATTGGTAGAAGAAACTTCCATGGCATCAATTTGTTCAGTTACTTTCATGGAACCTAATTCTGCTCCAATACCTGAACCAATTTTTCCGGCACAAATCAAAGCCGTAATAACGGGACCCATTTCACGAATAATAGAAAGAGCAACCATACTTGGTAACATCGTTTCTGCTCCAAATTTTAATAAAACAGGTCGTGATTGGATAGTAAGCACCAAACCCATAATTGTTCCTGTAATTGAAATAAGTGGTAGCGTTTTATAACCTATTTGATAACATTGTTTTATAAACTCTTTGAATTCAAAATCACGCGAAAAGGTTTCCTTGAAAACTAAAATCAAAAAAAGGGTAACATCGGATATTTTAGAAAAAAAGGAAAAAGCTTCTTCCTTTTTAGCTATAGATTTTTCACTTAAAGCGATAATTCGTCCTTTAGTTTTAGTAATCGATGCATTTGCAATGTCATTCCTCATAGTTGAATTCTTTTTATACTATCTTATTTACAATTTCGATTTTAAGGATAAAATTTATAAAATTTGGATGATGTAAAGGTGAAAAAATTCAACATGGAAAGTGTTACATAACTTTGTTTTATAATTACATGATTAATATATGAATGAACTAACAAAAAAAATCCCCAATTGAAAAACAATTGAGGATTACATTTTTGAATTACTTTAGTTTAGTGAACCAAAACCCATTCGCCACCGGCAATCATGCTTTCAGCTTTTTTAAATTTCATGGTTTCAGTTTTGCCACTCATTACATGTTTTATAGTAACAGTATCGTTTCTATTAATCTTTGGAGCATCTCTAACTATAGTCTCAGTTACATGTTGACGTTGTGTTTGACCTGCTTCACGATTTTGAGCTGCTAATGTGTCACTGTTTGGTATTTCGTCTTTAGATGTTTTGTAGTTTTCTTTTTGACGAACTTCCCTAGCTTCACTAATATTAGCATTTTGATTTGGTAAATCGCCTTTAAATAAGAATGAAATAACTTCTTTATTCACATTATCCAACATGGCTTTGAATAAATTGAATGCTTCAAACTTATAAATTAGTAAAGGATCTTTTTGTTCGTGAACCGCTAATTGAACAGATTGCTTCAATTCATCCATTTTGCGAAGATGCTTTTTCCAAGCTTCATCAACAATGGCTAAAGTGATGTTTTTTTCAAAATCAGTAACCAATTGACGACCTTCTGATTCATATGCTTTTTTCAAATCGGTAACAACGTTCAAAGTTTTGCTACCATCAGTAAACGGAACAACAATTCTTTCGTATTGGTTGTTTGGATTTTCAAAAACATTTTTAATAATCGGATAAGCTTCTCTGGCATCACGACCGTTTTTCTCTTGATAATAATTTAATGCCGCTTTATAAACTTTTCCGGTTAATTCGATTTCAGTTAATTTATTGAATTCACTTTCTGAAACCGGAGAAGTGATTGAAAAATAGCGTATTAATTCAAATTCAAAATTCTTGAAATCGTTTGATAATTTATTTGCAGTAATAATATTTTCGCAAGTGTCATAAAGCATGTTTGCAATATCTACTTTCAAACGTTCCCCGTGAAGAGCATGTCTTCTTCTTTTGTAGACTACTTCTCTTTGAGCATTCATAACGTCATCATATTCTAATAAACGTTTACGAACACCAAAATTGTTTTCTTCTACTTTTTTCTGAGCTCTTTCAATAGACTTGGTCATCATTGAATGTTGAATTACTTCACCTTCTTTCAATCCCATTCTATCCATAACTTTTGCAACTCGTTCTGAACCAAACAAACGCATTAAATTATCTTCTAACGAAACATAAAACTGTGAACTTCCCGGATCTCCTTGACGACCGGCACGACCACGTAACTGTCTGTCTACACGTCTGGAATCATGACGTTCTGTTCCGATAATGGCCAAACCACCGGCTGCTTTTACTTCAGCAGATAATTTAATATCGGTTCCACGGCCTGCCATGTTGGTTGCAATGGTTACAACTCCCGGATTTCCTGCTTCGGCTACAATTTCAGCTTCTTTTTTATGCATTTTCGCATTCAAGACATTGTGTGGAATGTTACGCATTTTCAACATTCTACTCAATAATTCTGAAATTTCAACTGAAGTTGTTCCAATTAAAACAGGTCTTCCGGCTTGAGATAATTTTGTTACATCTTCAATTACAGCATTGAATTTTTCACGAGTGGTTTTATAAATCAAATCTTCTTGATCTTTTCTTGCCATCGGACGGTTGGTTGGAATTTCTACCACATCCAATTTATATATTTGCCAAAGCTCTCCCGCTTCAGTTACAGCAGTACCGGTCATACCGGCAAGTTTGCTATACATACGGAAATAATTTTGAAGCGTAACCGTAGCAAATGTTTGTGTTGCTGCTTCAATTTTTACATTTTCTTTGGCTTCAATTGCTTGATGTAAACCGTCTGAATAACGACGACCGTCCATGATACGTCCGGTTTGTTCATCAACAATCATGATTTTATTGTCCATGATTACATATTCCACATCTTTTTCAAAAAGGGTATATGCTTTCAATAATTGCGTTAGCGTATGAATGCGTTCAGATTTAATTCCAAAGTCTTGAAAAAGTTTTTCTTTTTCTTCAGCTTCAGCATCTTTTTCTAATTTCATTTTTTCGATACGGGCAATTTCAGTACCAATGTCAGGAAGTATAAAGAAACTTTCGTCTGTATCTTTTGATAAGAATTTAACACCGTTATCGGTTAATTCAACTTGGTTGTTTTTCTCTTCAATCACAAAATACAAAGCTTCATCAACTTTTGGCATTTCGCGATTGTTATCTTGCATATAAAAATTTTCAGTTTTTTGAAGTAATTGTTTAATTCCTTCTTCACTCAAAAATTTTATAAGTGCTTTATTTTTTGGAAGTGCACGATAAGCTCTTAATAAACTAAATCCGCCTTCTTTTGTGTTACCTTCTTTAATGAGTTTTTTGGCTTCAGTTAAAAATCCAGTAGCTAAATTTCGTTGAAGTGTTACTAAGTTGTCAACTTTTGGTTTCAATTCATTAAATTCATGTCTGTCTCCTTGCGGTACCGGACCCGAAATAATTAATGGCGTTCTGGCATCATCAATTAAAACCGAATCGACCTCATCGACAATGGCATAATTGTGCTTGCGTTGTACCAAATCTTCAGGAGAATGAGCCATATTATCCCTTAAATAATCAAAGCCAAACTCGTTGTTAGTTCCATAAGTAATATCAGCTTCATAAGCTTTTCTTCTTGCTTCAGTGTTTGGTTGATGATTATCAATACAATCAACTGTTAAGCCATGAAATTCAAAAATAGGAGCTTTCCATGTGCTATCACGTTTTGCTAAATAATCATTAACAGTAACCAAGTGAACTCCGTTTCCGGTAAGAGCATTCAAATAGAGTGGAAGCGTGGCTACTAAAGTTTTTCCTTCACCTGTTTGCATCTCGGCAATTTTACCTTGATGTAAAACCACACCACCGATCAACTGGACATCATAATGAATCATGTCCCACGTAATTTCTTTACCTGCGGCGTTCCATGAATTTAACCAAACAGCGTTGTCACCTTCAATAGAAATATAGGATTTTGTAGCAGAAAGTTCAATATCTTTTGGCGTTGCTTTTACAACAACTTGTGTGTTGTCTTTAAATCGTTTTGCAGTTTCTTTTACAACAGCAAAAGCTTCAGGAAGAATTTCTAATAATGTTTTTTCAGAATTATCGTAAGCTTCTTTTTCTAAGTTATCAATTAAAACATAGAGATCTTCTCTTTTGTCAAAATCTGAAACAGATTCAACTTCTTGCTTCAAAGCTGCAATTTTTTCATCTTGAGTAGATCGAGACGATTTAATTTTTTCTTTAAAGTAAGCCGTTTTTGCTCTAAGTTCATCATGAGAAAGAGAACCTAAGTTGGCTTCAAAAGTTTTTATTTTTGAGATCAACGGCTGAATTGCTTTGACATCTTTTTCTGATTTGTCTCCTACAAAAGCCTTTAGTATACTATTTAAAATGCTCATATTTTTTTATTATTGAATGCAAATTTATACAAAAAAAAAGCCTCTAATGAGACTTTTTCGGGTTAGTTTTTATTTTTAATATTCATCCTCATTCCAAAGATAATCTTCGTCAGTTGGATAATCCGGCCAAATTTCTTCCATTGATTCATATACTTCACCTTCGTCTTCAATAGATTGAAGATTTTCAACCACCTCCAATGGAGCACCGGTTCGGATGGCATAATCAATCAATTCATCTTTAGTGGCTGGCCACGGTGCATCACTTAAATACGATGCCAATTCTAATGTCCAATACATCTGCTAGCGGTTTAATTTTATGCAAAAATAAATTTATTACTGAAATAGTCAAGTAAAAATTGGTTTATTTTACTGTAAAAGTTAAGAACGTGTTTTTTTTGTTCAATTTTTGGGTGATTATTATCAATTTTAAATCATAATCTGACCCCTAATTTTTATTTTCTCGGAATCCATTTTACTTCATCCGCTTTTAAGTCATGTGACAACTTTCGTGCCAACACAAAAAGATAATCAGAAAGGCGATTTAAGTATTTTAAAACCTGCTCATCTGTCGGTTCTAATTCGTGAAGGTGCACTGATAGGCGTTCCGCTCTTCGGCAAACACATCTTGCAATATGACAATATGACACAGTTGTATGTCCGCCAGGAAGGACAAAATGCGTCATTTGAGGCAATGAATCGTTCATCGAATCAATTTCATTTTCTAATAATTGAATGTCTTCTTCAGAAATTCTATTGATGTTTAATCGCGGTTGCCCATTTTTTAAAATTTCTTTTTCCGGAGGAGTAGCTAAAATTGCTCCAACGGTAAAAAGTCGGTCTTGCACTTCAATTAAAACATTTTTATACAATTGATTGATGTTTTGATCCCGAATCAATCCAATGTGTGAATTCAATTCGTCCACCGTTCCGTAGCTTTCAATACGTATGTGGTTTTTGGGAACACGTGTTCCGCCAAAAAGTGCAGTGGTTCCGCTGTCGCCGGTTTTGGTGTATATTTTCATTTTATAAGTAGCTGAGGTTCTGAGTTGCTAAGATACTGAGTTTATTTTTATTTAATCTTTAATTTCAAAATTGATAATACTTTGTGTTATCAGTGTGTTTTTTGCTTTTTTATTTTGCCATTTTGATCATAATAAATCCATGTTCCTATTTTTTTACCATTTCTTCTTTTCTCACTAGAATAGAGATAAGTTTTTTTATGGTTTTTTAAAATTTTGTAGTCCTTAATTTCAATTTCATAAATATGGTCTTTTTTGTATTTTATAAAATCTTCAATAGTTTTAGCATTTGTTTCAAAATATTCCAATTTAGTGCATGAAATAAGGTTATTAGACTTATCAAAATGTTTTGTGACTAATGGTAAACCATAAGGATTATAAATTGTTTGAATATGTTTTCCGTTTTTATAATGGTAAACGCTTTTACCCGCGGGTATTGATATTTCTTCGTTATTATATTTATAAATTATTCTTTTGAAACTATATTCAATTTTTCCATTTTTATAAGAAGAAGTTTCAGTTATAGAATCTAAGGCTTTTAAATTGTTCATTATTGACAGGTAGTTTTCACCTTGTTGTGAATAACAAATTCCAAGTGATGAAATATATAATAATAGTAAAATTAGTGGTTTCATTTTTACAATTTGATTATCAAATATACTATCCAATATTTTTTTTTAACTAAGTAACTCTTAAAAACCCTTCCACAAATCGCTCTCTCGCTCCATCGGCCAAATCAAAATACAAATCGGGTTCAATGAGTTCGATTTCCATCAAGTGAAGTTTATTTTCGATAACAATGCCATCAACACGAGCATAAAGTAATTTTTCAGGAATTTTTGATACAACTAATTCTGCTTGTTGCAATAAATCATCATTAGGCTGAATTAAACTGTATTTTCCACCGTATTGAATTTGAACTCTAAAATCATTTTTAACAGGTTTTTTGTTGACAGCGTGCGAAAATTTCCCATTAAAAAAGATGAAAGATGATTCACCTATATCTTTTATTTCCGGACGAAATTCTTGTAAAAGAAAATCTTTGGTTTCAAAATGTTCGTTGAATTCTTCTTGAATCGATTCTAATTCACTTCGATCAATTAATTTGGTCAAATAACTTCCAGCTGAAAACGCTGGTTTAATTACAATTTTCTCCCAATTCTCGGGAATTAAATTCCGTAAATTTTGAGTTGAATTTTTTTCTAAAAAAATCGTTGGAAGTATTGAAATTCCATCTTTTACTAATTCTTTTAAATAAAATTTATGTTTGTTTTTTTGAATGACGGAGATCGGGTTGAATGTCTTGATTCCTAATGATTTGATTTTATCCAACCATAAATTAAAAGTAATTTCTTTTTGATAATAATCCCAGGTGTTTCTGAAAATGAGGTAATCAAATTCCGTCCAATCAATTGATTCATCATCCCAAACAACAGCTTTAGCCTGTATGGAATATTGAGCAAATAATGGAATTAATTTTTGATCTGATTCTAAAAGTTCAGGTAAACGAGCACAGGTTAAAATGCCTATTTTCATTTTAAGTCTTGTTTCTTTTTGGAGTAATAATTGGTTTTGAAATTTTTATTTCGGCGATTGTTTCTTTGTTTATTCGCCATTCTTGAAACAAGAACTACTGCTGCAAAAAGCACAACTATTGCTATAATTAAGGTTTTCATAATTGGATTGTAACGATGTAAACAAAGTTACAAAAATGGAAGTTTATTATTTTACTTTTTCATCTTTTTCAACCAACCCATCACGCAATCTAATAATTCTGTGGGCATGAGCAGCAATATCTTCTTCGTGTGTTACAACAATGACAGTGTTTCCGTTAGCATGAATTTCATTAAATAAATTCATGATTTCTTCGGATGTTTTGCTATCTAAATTACCGGTTGGTTCATCAGCAAGAATAATAGAAGGTTTGTTTACTAACGCTCTTGCAACAGCAACACGTTGTCTTTGACCACCTGATAATTCGTTGGGTTTGTGATCCATTCTGTCCGAAAGTCCAACTTGAGTTAGTACCTCAGTGGCTCTTATATTTCTATCTGATTTTGAAAATCCGGCATAAACCATAGGTAAAGCTACATTGTCTAATGCTGTTGTTCTTGGCATTAAATTAAAAGTTTGAAAAACAAAACCAATTTCTGTATTTCGGATAT
Organism: Flavobacterium orientale; assembly: GCF_014638005.1. GTDB lineage: Bacteria > Bacteroidota > Bacteroidia > Flavobacteriales > Flavobacteriaceae > Flavobacterium > Flavobacterium orientale. The sequence continues at coordinate 278,870 of NZ_BMFG01000004.1, read as the reverse complement.
CTGCCAGTTCATCATCATCCATTTGGCTCACATCTTTTCCATTCAAAATATAAGATCCGGAAGTTGGTGTATCCAAACAACCTAAAAGATTCATTAACGTTGACTTTCCTGATCCCGATGGACCCATTAACGCCACATATTCCCCTTTATTAATTTCTAAATCAATGCCTTTTAAAACATAAATGATTTCACTTCCCAAAACAAAGTCTCGTTTTAGATTGGTTATTTTAATTAATGGATTTGCCATGTTTAATTGAGAATTTAGAAATTTGAATTCAGAAATTATAATTTTCTTATAAGTAGAAAAAAATCGGACTTTGTTACAAATTAAATCCTAATTCGTTCAAAAATATAAGAACTGATGTTTTTATTTGGGTTGATGATGAAATGCTCTTTCACTTGTTCTTTTCTAAAAAATACAATCCCCCATTGAAAGGTATCAATTGTAACGGTAACTTTTGGATGACTTTTAATTATTTCCCAAGCTTCCTCCATGTCTTTTGACCAATGAATGTCATCGAAAATCCATACCGAATTGTTTAAAATGGTTGGTAATAAACGTTCAAAGTAGTCTAAGGTTGCTTTTTTAGAATGATTTCCGTCAAAGTAAATAAAGTTGTAAGTTGTTGGTTGTCGGTTATCAGTTGTCAAAAAGTCTTCAAATTTTGTGTTTACAAATTCAACATTATTTAAATTTTGTAATTGACATTGATTTTTTGCAATTGCCATTGTTTGTGGACATCCTTCTAACGTAATTATTTTCGAATTTTTATTTCCCAACGAAAGAGCAATTGTAGCCAATCCCAACGAAGTTCCTATTTCTAAAACACTTTCCGGTTGAAAATAGTTCGTAATTCTAAACATTAATTCTGCTCTTTTCGGAGAAATTCCGGCATTTTTTGCAATTTGATTGATGGCTCTTTTATTGCTTTTAAATACTCGTGAACCGACACCAAAATCGGTTACTTCAATCGTGTTTTTGTTTGCTAAAAGTGAATTTCGATAATCTTGTAAAATGGAATATTCGGGATATTTCTTTTCATCATAAAAACATTTCGTCACCAAATCAAATACAAATGGAGAGTGAACTCCGTGTTGATTTTTGGAGTTCCATAGGAAATTCAGGTATGATTTTATAATTTGTATCATTTCTCGCAAAGTCGCAAAGACGCAGTTTTTCTTGGCGACTCTTCGTCTTTGCGAGCTAAATTACTCAATTTTCGAAGAAAGTTCAAACCACCGTTCTTCCTTTTCTTCCAATTTCTTTATAATCACTTGCAACTCATTCGCTTTTTTCTCAATTGCATCATCAGTTACTTTTCCATCAGCAAATAATTGTTCGATTTGCTTTTTCTCAAATTCCAAATCTTTGATTTCTCGTTCAATTTTCTGAAATTCTTTTTGTTCGTTAAACGATAAATTTCCAACCGGATTATTTTGTTTCCAAGCTTTTTTATCGGCTTTGTTTTCTTCTTTCAAGGCAACATCGGCACTGTCTTCATACGCTCTGAAATCGGAATAATTACCTGGAAAATCTTCAATTTCACCTTCGCCTCTAAATACAAATAAATGATCTACGATTTTATCCATAAAATAACGATCATGAGAAACCACTAGCAAACATCCGGGAAAATCCAGTAAAAAGCTTTCCAAAACATTCAACGTTACGATGTCTAAATCATTCGTTGGCTCATCCAAAATCAAAAAGTTCGGATTCTGAATCAAAACCGTACATAAATACAGGCGTTTTAATTCGCCACCACTCAATTTTTCTACAAAATCATATTGCTTTTTCGCATCAAAAAGAAAACGTTCCAGCAATTGTGAAGCCGAAATAATTTTCCCTTTCGTGAGCGGAATATATTCACCGTACTCCTTAATAATATCAATTACTTTCTGACCTGGTTTTGGGTTGATGCCGCTTTGTGTATAATAACCAACTTTAATCGTTTCGCCAATCACCACTTTTCCGGCATCGGGCAACATCGTTTTGGTCAAAATGTTTAAAAAAGTCGATTTTCCTGTTCCGTTTTTTCCAATAATTCCAATGCGTTCGCCACGCTGAAAATCATACGAAAAATTCTCAAGAATCACTCGGTCTTTGAATTTTTTATATAGTTTATGAAGCTCAATAATCTTGCTTCCCATTCTTTCCATATTGATTTCAAGCTCGACCACATTTTCTTTTCGGCGACTCTCGGCTTTTTCCTTAATCACATAAAAATCATCCTGACGAGATTTCGATTTGGTAGTTCTCGCCTTCGGTTGACGACGCATCCAAGCTAATTCTTTCACAAAAAGATTCTGTGCTTTGTCAATACTTGCATTTTCAGAAGCAATTCGTTCTTCTTTTTTCTCTAAATAATAGGAATAATTTCCTTTGTATTGATATAATTTTCCGTTGTCTAATTCGATGATTTCATTACAAACACGTTCCAAAAAGAAACGGTCGTGAGTTACCATAAACAACGTGATATTTTCTTTGGCAAAATAACTTTCCAACCATTCAATCATCTCCAAATCTAAGTGGTTTGTAGGCTCATCCAGAATTAACAAATCCGGTCGATTAATCAAAATTATCGCCAAGGAAAGTCTTTTTTTCTGTCCACCCGAAAGACTTTTGACTTTCAATTTAAAATCTTCCAACTTCAATTTAAACAAAATTTGCTTGAATTGTGTTTCAAAATCCCAGGCATTGTGTTGGTCCATTAAATCAAACGCTTTTTGATACGCTTCTTCATTTTCAGGGTTTTCCAACGCTTTTTCATACTGCTCAATCACTTTCAACGTTTCATTATCGCTGGCAAAAATGCTTTCTTCAATCGTCAACTCATCTTGCAACTCATTTTTTTGCGATAGAAAAGCCATTCGGATATTTTTTCGAACCACAACCTGACCTGTATCCGGTTCATCAAAACCATTAATGATGTTCATAATGGTTGTTTTTCCCGAACCATTTTTTGCAATAAAAGCAATTTTCTGGTCTTTGTTAATGCCAAACGAAATATTGTCAAACAACACGCGTTCGCCGAAGGATTTAGATATATTTTCTACTGAAAGGTAATTCATGAAATGTGAGGATGTGGCATTTTGCCAATTAATCAGAGGTTTTTAAAAGGCAAAAGTAGTTTTTTACCTTCACACGGACAATGTTTTTAAAATGCAAACTATAAATAGCTCTCTTTTTTTGTAATTTTATGAATGTTTTTTCATTATCCAAACATTATATATGTATTTCAATTTTCATTCTCTTTGTGTTAGTGGTTGGATGAAGGGTGGGGGTACCACAACTATGGCTTTACTATGGGATTACTATGGGATTACTATGGGATTACTATGGAGTTGCCATGGACTTACAATTTTAAATAGATGAAATTAACATAGCGATGAATAAATATCATTTTATTATTTGTTTTTTTGAACAATATAAAAAATCCGATAGATTTAAATAAGATGCTGTAAATTTGCCCTATGCAACTATCCGTCATCATCCTTAATTACAATGTTCGCTATTTCCTCGAACAATGTGTGCTCAGTGTTCAAGACGCTTTGCAACACGTTGACGGCGAAATAATTGTGATTGATAACAATTCATCCGACGATAGTTGTCAAATGATGAAAACCCGTTTTCCACACATCAAACTCATTGAAAACAAAGAAAACACCGGTTTTCCAAAAGGAAATAACATAGGAGTAGCCGAAGCAAAAGGCGAATACCTCTGCATTCTCAATCCCGACACCGTAGTGGCAGAAGATACTTTTACCAAAATTCTGAACTCTCAACCCGCAATCCGCAACCCGCAACTCGGAATAATCGGTTGTAAGTTAATTGACGGCACCGGAAATTTCCTCCCCGAGAGCAAACGCGGCATTCCAACACCTTGGGTGGCGTTTACAAAAATCTTCGGGTTGTATAAAATTTTTCCGAAAGCTCAATTATTTAATCAATATTATGCTCAGCATTTAACTGAAAATCAATCCGGAAAAGTAGAAATTTTGGTGGGAGCTTTTATGCTAATGAAACGTGATTTATACAATGAAGTAGGCGGATTTGATGAAAATTGTTTTATGTATTCCGATGATATTGATTTGAGTTATATGGTGTTGAAAAAAAATAAAACCAATTATTATTTTGCCGAAACCACCGTCATTCATTACAAAGGCGAAAGTACCGTGAAAGACGAAACCTATATGAAACGATTTCAAGAGGCAATGGATTATTTTTATACCAAACATTTCAAAAAATCAGCTTTTTTTAGTGTTTTTATGAAAGTTGGCAGTTTCTTTTTTGCTTTTTTAAAGAAAAATAAAACATCAGAATCAAAAAGACGAATTGAGAATTATTTTTTAATATCTCAAAATGAGTTATTAAAAGAAAAACTTGAAAAATTGTTAGGAAAAAATATCAAACAGCTTACAACCTCCTTTAAAAATGAATTACCTTCGCTTTTAAAAGGAATAAATTCAAACATTGAAATCATTTTTGATCAGAACGATATACCTTATTCAAAAATCATTTCCGTAATGGAATCATGTAAAAGTGAAAAAGTAACATTCAAAATTATCCCCAATCAAAGTAATTTTATGATTGGAAGCAACAGCAGCAACGACAGGGGAGAAGTTATGAAGATTGAAGATTGCAGAATTTGATTTTTGAATTTGATATTGTAATTGACTTTTGACATTGACATTGCAATTGACTTTTGAAGTTGAATAAAATTATTGATAATTATAAAAATCAATCCTTTTTTTAGTAATTTCGCAAACTGAAACAAGAAATAAACCTTTAGGTTAAAGATATGGCAAAATTTGAATTGAAATTGCCCAAAATGGGTGAAAGTGTTGCCGAAGCAACAATTACCAATTGGCTTAAAAAAGTTGGAGAGAAAATCGAAGCCGATGAAGCTGTCTTGGAAATAGCTACTGACAAAGTTGATAGCGAAGTTCCATCTGAAGTTTCAGGTACATTGGTGGAGATTCTATTTCAGGTGGATGATGTTGTTCAAGTAGGGCAAACTATTGCTATTATTGATACAGAAGGAGGTAATGCTCCGGTAGCATCGCCAGTTGTTGAAGAAACTCCAATTGTTGAAGTGGTTAAAGAAATCGAGAAAACAATTGAAGTTGCCAACGAAATTGTACAACCCGTTGAGCCGGCGGCAGTGGATTTTTCTTCATCAGAAAAATTCTTTTCGCCATTAGTAAAAAATATTGCTAAAGAAGAAGGTGTTTCCATCTCCGAATTAGAAAAAATAAACGGTTCAGGAAAAGAAGGTCGTGTAACCAAAGATGATATTTTGTCTTACGTAAAAGATAGAGCTAATCAACTTGTTGCGGCTCCAAAACCAGCAGCTGCTATTGCCGAAACTCCAAAATCGGAAGTAAAAGTTGAAACATCTAAAACAGAAACTCCAAAAGCAGAATCAACTCCAGAGAAAAAAATTCCGGTTTCCGTAAACGGTCAAGACGAAATCATCGAAATGGATCGTATGAGAAAATTGATTTCCGGATATATGACCACATCCAAGCAAACTTCTGCTCACGTGCAGTCGTTTATTGAAGTAGATGTCACTAATATTGTAAACTGGAGAAATAAAGTGAAAGATGCTTTTGAAAAAAGAGAAGGCGAGAAGTTAACTTTTACACCAATATTCATGGAAGCCGTGGCAAAAGCCATTAAAGACTTCCCGATGATTAATATTTCTGTTGAAGGCGATTATATCATCAAAAAGAAAAACATCAATTTAGGAATGGCTGCTGCATTACCAAACGGAAACTTAATTGTTCCTGTAATCAAAAATGCAGATATGCTTAACCTTGTCGGTTTAACAAAAACAGTAAACGATTTAGCCAACCGTGCTCGAAATAACCAATTGAAACCTGACGAAATTCAAGGCGGAACGTATACAGTTACCAATGTGGGAACTTTTGGTAGCGTTTTCGGAACACCAATTATCAATCAACCGCAAGTAGCGATTTTAGCCTTGGGAGCCATCAGAAAAGTTCCGGCTGTTATTGAAACTCCAACTGGGGATTATATAGGTATTCGTCACAAAATGTTCTTATCACACAGTTATGATCATCGTGTGGTAGATGGTTCATTAGGAGGACAATTCGTGAAACGAGTAGCCGATTATCTTGAAGGTTTTAGCGAGAACAGAGAATTTTAAAGCATAACAAAACCATATTTAAAACCCTTTCACGATTAAAAAGTTGAAAGGGTTTTTACTTTTAAAAAACTTAAAAAACTCCTAAAAAAAAGAAACCAATCGTTCAAAGGTAAAGTCAAACTCTTATATTTGCCTTTCTAAAATTTATAAATGGAACTTAAATTAAACAGACCAATTTGCTTTTTTGACCTTGAAACAACGGGAGTTGATGTTGCTAAAGACAGAATTGTTGAAATCTCCATTTTCAAAGTTTTTCCAAATGGAAATAAGGAAAGTAAAACATGGTTGGTTAATCCGGAAATGAAAATTCCTTTTTTGTCCACACAAGTTCACGGAATTACAGATGAAAAAGTAGCGAATGAACCCACTTTTAAAGAACTTTCCGGTCAGGTTTACAACATGATTAAAGATTCAGATTTAGCCGGTTTTAATTCCGACCGATTTGATATTCCATTATTAGCAGAAGAATTATTGCGTGCCGGAGTTGATTTTGATATGAAAAACAGAGTATCAGTTGATGTTCAAACCATTTTTCATAAAATGGAAGAACGGACTCTTAGTGCAGGATATAAATTTTATTGTGGTAAAAGTTTGGAAAATGCTCATTCTGCAGAAGCTGACACTATGGCCACTTATGAAATTTTAAAAGCTCAGTTAGAACGTTATCCTGAATTAGAAAACGATATGAAAATGCTTTCTGAGTTTACTACCCGAAAAAAATCAGTCGATTTTGCCGGATTCATAGCACTTAACGATAATGGACAGGAAGTTTTTTCCTTTGGAAAACATAAAGGAGCTTTAGTTGAAAAAGTATTAGAAGAAGAACCCGGCTATTTCGGTTGGATTCAAAATGCCGATTTTCCATTATATACCAAAAAAGTCCTCACTGCTATTAAATTAAGAAAATTGAATAATAAGTTAACCTAATAACCCTCAGTTTCTCAGAACCTTAGAGCCTCAGCACCTTAAAAATGAAAATAATCTGCATTGGAAGAAATTACACCAAACACATCGAAGAGCTTCAAAACGAGCGACCTGATGAGCCTGTGGTGTTTTTAAAACCAGATAGTGCGGTTTTACTCAAACAACATCCGTTTGTGATTCCCGAATTTAGTGATGATATTCATCATGAAGTGGAACTATTAGTGAGAATTAATAAAGTTGGAAAGTACATCGATGCTAAGTTTGCTTCGAATTATTATGATGAGATAGGTTTAGGAATTGATTTTACAGCTCGCGATTTACAAGCTAAATTAAAAGAAAAAGGATTGCCTTGGGAAAAAGCAAAAGCATTTGACGGTTCAGCGGTAATTGGTAGCTTTTTATCGAGAAAAAATTTCAATTCCATAGAAAACATTAATTTTGAACTGAGAAATAACGGTAATGTAGTACAAAAAGGCAATACCAGCCATATGTTATGGAAAATTGATGAACTTATTTCTTATGTTTCACAATTTTTTACACTCAAAATTGGCGACATTATTTTTACCGGAACACCTGAGGGTGTGGCAAAAGTAAAACCAAACGATATCCTTGAAGGATTTATAGAAGAACAAAAATTATTTCGAATACAAGTAAAATAAAAAATGGCATTACATTATAATTTGGCCAAGGTTTATGCACTTTCAGACAATGATCCTGAATTTGTATATCAAATCATCACACTTTTTGTAAATGAAGTTCCTGAAGATTTAAAATTTATCAAAAAGGGTATTGAAGATAAAGACCATAAATTAGCTTACAGCTATGCTCATAAAATAAAACCAACTCTTGATTTATTAGGATTAAACGTGGCCTACGAAGAGAACCTTTTGGTGATGGAATGGACCAAAAGAGAGGGTAAACGTAAAGAGATAAAAGAGGTTTTCAAAAGTATTGAAGATCAAATTGACAAAGCGGTCAAAGAAATTCACAAAGATTTCGATCTATAAGGATTTATTTTGACTATAAGTAAAATGCAGTCAGGTTTATTGCAATTTCGATAGTTATTGGTATATCCGGATGCCTTTTTTGTCAAAAAAATTGGTTTTTTAGTTACGCTTTTTACTTTTTATCTGCCAGCTTAATGCATGGTTTGGGTTAGAATAGTTGCTAAGTTTAGCAAATAATATCTCAGAAACTCAGCACCTCAGAAACTTCTACAATGAAAGCAACCATTATCACAATTGGTGATGAAATTCTTATCGGACAAATCACTGATACCAATTCCGGCTATATTGCAAAATCATTAGATAAAATCGGAATTCAGGTTCACGAAATGGTATCTATTAGTGATGAAAAATCACATATTTTAGAAACTTTTTCTAAAGTACAAGACCAAATTGATTTTGTTATCATTACCGGAGGTTTGGGGCCAACAAAAGATGATTTGACTAAGCTTACTTTTTGTACTTATTTTGAAGATATATTGGTTAAAAATCTGCAAGTAGAAAATCACATTGTTGCTTTATTTGAAAAATTAAATTTCAGAGTTTCGCAAGTCAATCTTGATCAAGCATTAGTGCCTTCAAAATGTGTGGTTTTACAAAATGATTATGGAACGGCACCAGGAATGTGGATGCAAAAGGGGAAAACAGTTTTTGTGTCATTGCCCGGAGTTCCTTATGAAATGAAAGCAATTGTTGCAAATCATCTAATTCCAAAAATAGTTAGTGAGTTCAAGCGTCCCTATGTTCTGCATAAAACTATTTTAACTTACGGACAAGGAGAAAGTATTGTAGCAGAACGCATTGAGTCATTTGAAGATAATTTGCCAAGTTTTGTAAAATTAGCCTATTTGCCGAGTCCGGGTAGAGTTCGATTGCGATTAACAACACGAGGATTGGATGAAGACCTTCTTATAAAAACCATAAATGAGTTAGTGTTACAACTTCACGAATTGATAGGTGATATTATTGTTGGATTTGAAGAGGATGAAAGTATAGAAGTTGTTTTAGGAAAGTTACTTAGTAAAAAAGGATTTACGCTGTCAACTGCAGAAAGCTGTACTGGAGGAAAGATTTCAGAAACCATTACTGCAATTCCGGGTTCGTCAGATTATTTTAGAGGAGGCGTTGTCACCTATGCCACCGATACAAAAGTAGCTTTGCTTGGAGTAAATGAATCAACAATAGAAGCATTTTCAGTTGTAAGCAAAGAAGTTGCAGAAGAAATGGCACTTGGTGTTCAAAAAATTTTAAATTCCGATTTTGCCATTGCAACTACTGGAAACGCAGGACCTGCAAAAGGAGAAGCTCAGGCAGATTTGGGAACGGTTTGTATTGCCATAGCTACACCAAAAGGTGTTTTTTCGGAAGCTTTTTATTTTGGTCAGCCCCGTCAAAAAGTGATAGAAAGATCAGTAAATAAGGGACTTGAGTTGCTTTTAAAAGAAATTTTAAAAAACTACTAAAATTTGTTTGTGTAATAGATTAGTTTTTTGTTTCTTTGCACCCTGATTTTGAATAACGATAAAAGATAAGCATAATGTCAAGAGTTTGTGACCTTACAGGTAAAAGAGCGATGGTAGGAAACAATGTTTCTCACGCGATGAACAAAACTAAGAGAAAATTTTCTGTAAACTTAGTTAAAAAACGTTTCTATCTTGCTGAAGAAGACAGATGGATTACGTTACGAGTAGCTGCATCTACTATTAAAACAATTAATAAAAAAGGGTTAGCCGCTGTATTGAAAGATGCAAAAGCAAACGGATTTATTTCGTAATTTTACCCTATTAAATATACAGAAAAATGGCAAAGAAAGGCAATAGAATCCAAGTAATTTTAGAGTGTACAGAGCACAAAACTTCAGGAGTTCCTGGAACGTCTCGTTATATCACTACTAAAAACAAAAAAAATACACCTGATAGATTAGAGATTAAAAAGTTTAATCCAATCTTGAAAAAAGTAACTGTTCATAAAGAAATTAAATAAGATAAGAAATGGCAAAGAAAACCGTAGCAACGTTACAAACAGCGTCAAAAAGATTAACTAAAGCCATTAAAATGGTAAAATCTCCAAAAACAGGAGCTTATACTTTTGTAGAATCAGTAATGGCACCAGAACTTGTAGATGGTTTCTTGAAAAAGAAATAATCTGCATTTAAGACTATATAGCAAAGCTACTTTCGTTGAAAGTAGCTTTTTTATTTTTATATTTGCCACAGAAATTCAACCATTAAAATTAAAAATATGAGTTTTTTCAAACGAATATTTTCTTCCGAAAAAAAGGAAACTTTAGATAAAGGATTAGAACAAACTAAAACATCATTTTTTTCTAAATTAACAAAAGCAGTTGCGGGAAAGTCAACCGTAGATGAAGATGTATTGGATAATTTAGAAGAAGTATTAATTTCTTCAGATGTTGGCGTTAAAACTACTTTAAAAATAATTGATCGTATTGAAGAACGTGTCGCTAGAGACAAGTATTTGGGGACAGATGAGCTCAATAAAATTCTTCGTGAAGAAATCTCAGGTTTGTTGTCAGAAACAAATTCAGGTGAAGCAACAGAATTTGAAGTTCCAGTAAACAAAAAACCTTATGTAATTATGGTTGTTGGTGTGAATGGAGTTGGTAAAACTACAACAATTGGAAAATTAGCCTATCAATTCAAAAAAGCAGGTCACAAGGTGGTTTTAGGTGCTGCTGATACTTTCAGAGCTGCTGCTATTGATCAATTGCAAATTTGGGCTGATAGAGTAGGTGTTCCAATCGTAAAACAACAAATGGGAAGTGATCCTGCATCTGTTGCATTTGATACCTTACAAAGTGCGGTTACTCAAAATGCAGATGTAGTTATTATTGATACAGCAGGACGTTTGCACAACAAAGTTAACTTAATGAATGAATTAACTAAAGTTAAACGTGTGATGCAAAAAGTGGTTGGCGATGCTCCACACGATGTTTTATTGGTTTTGGATGGTTCTACTGGTCAAAATGCATTCGAACAAGCTAGAGAGTTTACTGCAGCTACAGAAGTTTCTTGTTTAGCTGTTACCAAATTAGATGGAACGGCAAAAGGTGGTGTAGTCATTGGAATTTCAGATCAATTTAAAATTCCTGTAAAATATATTGGTGTAGGTGAAGGTATAGAAGACCTTCAAGTGTTTAACAAATATGAGTTTGTAGACTCTTTTTTTAATTAATGGAAAATCAAGAACCGGTTGTATTTAATAAGTATTTGGTGTCCTTGACCAAAATTGTTTCTGTCTACAGTTTCTTTTTTGTTTTATTGAAATCAATAGCCATCATTCGAGGAGCTTGGATGATTCCTAATATTATTTTAGCCATTCCCTTCATCATCATGGGGATTTTAACGGCATATACAGTTATTTACAAAAAGTATTCTTGGATAATTACAATTATTACTGTAGCACTCATTATAGCTGTTCGTTATTATGAATATGATTTGGTTTATTTTTTACAAGATAAATACGGGAATTAACTCAAAAAGTATTTAAAAAAATAATGCTTAATAAAGTCACTCCGCTTATACAAGTTTATGAATTAAAAGAACTCGGCAATAGTGAAAATTTAGTTATTCTTGATGTAAGCAACGGAAAAGATGCTAAATCCAATTACAATAAGAAACATTTAGACGGAGCAATTTTCGTAGATTTAAATTCACAACTTACTCATATAAAAATGGATGTTTCAATTGGAGGAAGACATCCTTTGCCATCCGTTGAATATTTTTCTAAACTACTTGCAAGTTTAGGAATTACACCTGAAAAGCATATTGTACTTTACGATGGTAAAAACGGTTCAAATGCTGCTGCTCGAATGTGGTGGATGTTAAAATCTATCGGACACAAAAAAGTTCAAGTGCTTAATGGTGGTTTGCAAGAAGCTGAACGACATAATTATCCAACAAATTCTAAAGAAGAATTTTCTATCCCAACTAAGGAATACAAAATTGAAAATTGGAAACTACCATTGGCTACCATTGATGAAGTTGAAAAAGCGTCAAACAATCAAGATTATTTGATTATTGACGTTCGTGAAGCTACTCGATACAATGGTGGATTTGAACCTATTGATTTAATTTCCGGTCACATTCCCAATGCAATCAATATTCCGTTTTCAACTAATTTAGATGAGAATGGCCTTTTCTTATCACCTAAGTTACTGAAAGAAAAATATAGTAATGTCTTTGAAAATAAAAATTCAAATAAAATTATAGTACATTGTGGTTCTGGTGTTACAGCATGTCATACACTTTTAGCAATGGATTATGCTGGATTTGAAATTCCAAAATTGTATGTTGGTTCGTGGAGCGAATGGAGCAGAAACAACAAATCAATCGCGACAAATCAATCAATATAAAATTTTAAACAAAGGCTAATTAATCACCGCATTAATTTTTTGCCATAATTGATTATCAAAATCAGACAAAGCAAAATTTTCTTCATCGGCAACTTCTCCTAAACGGATAACTACCATTTTTTTACTTGGAATAACATAAATTTTTTGGTCATTTTTCCCCAAACCACTAACCATGTCAGCCGGAGCACTCGGTATTAAACTACCGGAAAATTGAAATTGCGTTTGTGGTAATCTATAACTTTCTTTACCGTTTAACCACCACATATAACCATAGGCTTTGTTTAAATTTTGAGAAGTTGAAATTGCATTTGTCATATAAGTTTCGGGAATTATTACTTCATTTTCCCATTTCCCTTTGTTCAACGATAGTAGTCCAAAACGAGCCATACTGCGGGTTGTACTCCAATAAACACTCAATCCACCTAATGGAATCCAAGTGCCGCTCATGCCAATTTTATCTCTCAATTTACTATTGAAATAAGAAGGCCAAGTTTGATTTGAAGCTTCTGCAACAACATCTTGAAGTTTCACATATACATTATGATAAGCCCAACGAGAGCCTGCATCTGCAACATATTGTAGATTTGCTGGCGAAACATCATCTCCCAAAGTTTCATTTAAACCGGATGTCATCGTTAAAAGATGCCAATTCGTAATCAAATTTTCTTTAACCAAAGGTGCCGATGTCCAACCTGTTCCCAAATAATCCGAAACTTTATCATCTCTATCGAGTAAACCTTCTTTTTGAGCAATTCCAACCGTTGCAGTAGTTAATGTTTTTCCGGCACTTGCCCAATACCATGGCGAAGTTGCGGTGTGACCGTTGAAATAATTTTCCATCACAATGCGACCATTTACTAAAACAATGAAACCTTTAGTGTGTTTTTCTTCTAGAAAAGTTAATAAAGGTTGTACTTGACTTTCATTCCAACCTAACTCACTCATGGGTTTGATTTCCCAAATATTTCCTGAAATTGGTGGAAAATATATTGTATCAGTTGGAATGTCTTCCGACGAAGCAGAGTCAGAAGAACAATTCAAAAGTACAAACGATAACAAAATAAGTGGAAAAAAGTTCTTCATAATTTACTATTTTATGTCAACTTAGACTCAATCTTTTTAAAAAGGTTTAGTCAAATTTACTTTTTATTACTTCAAAATAATTGTAATTTTAAACTTTATTTTAAAACGATGAAACCACTTTTTTATTCCCTTCTTTTTTTGATTGTATTGATTTCTTGTCAAGAAAAAGTTTCTCCAGATTCTATTTCAAAAATAAATGGTTATTGGGAAATTCAAAAAGTACAATTACCTGATGGTCAGGAAAAAGAGTATTCAATAAACGAAACTGTTGATTATATCGAATGGAATGACGAAAAAGGTTTCAGAAAAAAAGTAAAACCACAATTTGATGGCAAGTTTTTGACAAATGATGAATTCGAAACCATTCAAATTAAAGATAGTTCCGATATTTTTCAAATTCATTATAAAACTGATTTTGACCAATGGAGCGAGGAAATCGTATCGTTATCCGATAGTATTTTAGTACTCAAAAACAAGCAAAATTTAGAATATCATTATAAACGATTCAAACCCATTTCTATCCAATAATGGCCAAGCGATTAAGTAACGAAAGTCCGATTTCCGATGTACTCAAAGCGTTTATTGAAAATAATAAACTCCAATCCGGTATGGACAAAATCGACGTTGAAAAAGCTTGGAAAGAACTCATGGGAAATGGCGTAAACACTTATACTAAAGAAGTTATCTTGAAAGGAACTACACTTTACGTCACCTTAACTTCGGCTGTTTTGCGTGAAGAACTTAGTTATGGAAAACAAAAAATAATTACAATGCTCAATGAAGAGCTACGAAAGGATGTAGTGAAAGAGTTGGTGTTGAGATAGTAGTCTGTTGTCTGTTTTTCGAAATATATGCTAACATTTGTTTTCAAAAAATAAAAAATCCCACTTCAACTTGAAATGGGATTTTTGTATTTTTCGGATAACCGATAACCGATAACCGATAACCGATAACCGATACCTAAAACATCTCTCTTCCTGCAAAATGAAAAGCACTTTCGATCGCTGCATTTTCATCAGAATCTGAACCGTGAACCGCATTTTCACCCATAGAAGTAGCATATTTTTTACGAATAGTTCCTTCAGCAGCATTCGCCGGATTTGTTGCACCAATTAAAGTTCTGAAGTCTTCAACAGCGTTTTCTTTTTCCAAAATAGCAGCAACAATAGGACCACGAGTCATAAAATCTACTAATTCGCCATAAAAAGGTCTTTCAGCATGAACAGCATAAAATGCCTTTGCATCAGCAACAGTTAATCGCGTTAATTTCATTGCTACGATACGAAAACCACCTTCCGTAATCATATTCAAAATCCCACCGATGTGTCCGTTTTCAACGCCATCCGGCTTAATCATTGTAAAAGTTCTATTTGTTGCCATTGTAATTTGCTTGTTTAAATTCGGGTGCAAAGGTACGATTTTAGTTTGAAGTTTAAAGGTTGAAAGTTTAAAAGTTTTCTCTACAAAACCACCACCTTAAATTCCTTTTCCAAAGGTTTTAATTCGTTCAATAATTTTTCAATTAATTCTACCCCAAACTCCACATAAAACTCAGAAAAATTTACTTTTCTTTCTTGTAAACTTTGATTCGGAAATAATTCATTTTGCAACGAAATAATTCGATTTAATTGTTCTTGGTGAACTCTTTTTTCGGCCTTCAACAAGCGTTTCTCTAAGTTTTCTAACCCTTTAATTTGCTTAGTTTCTTGAGCTTTTACTGCTCCTAAAAATGATTTGTCTGTCGCTTGAGCCAATTTATGAAGCTCTTCAAATTGCTTTTTCAAAGCTTCTTTTTGAGTTGAAAAATCAATCGTAAAATCAGACAGTAATTTCGTTTTCTGATTTAATAATTCTTGTTGATTCAAAAATAAATCCCGCCAAGTCAATTGCAATTTATCTGCTTTTGAAGCTTGTTTTTCAGTGGCTAACAAAACCGAATTACGAAGTAACACTATCGGAAAAGTAACTTGCTGACTTTCAAAAAACGATTTCAATTCCAACCAATACGCCAATTCGCCACCGCCGCCAATGTAGCATAAATTCGGTAGAATCACTTCTTGGTACAACGGCCGCAACAACACATTCGGACTAAATTTTTCCGGATGATTTTCAACTTCTTTCAAAATCTCCTGTTCCGAAAATGTCAGTTTTGTGTTGAGTACGCTATATTTTCCGTTTTCAAAAACAATTCGTTCCCGCAAATTATCTTCAATATAGAACAAATTAATTTCCCTCGGATTCACTTGAACCGAATACGATTCTAGCAAGGGAGTCGTTTCATTTACTTTTGCAAATGCGGTTTGCTGCAACAATTCGTTTTTAATAAAAGGAATAAACGATTTTTTCAAATCAGTATCATCGGCATCTATAACAACTAAACCTTCGTTCTTAAATAATTCGTTGGCCAAATATCTGGTGGCATAGGCTAAAGTAGCATGTTCTATATATGCTTTTTTGAAAAGTTCTTTCAAGGATTTTGCATTGTCACCATGACCGATTTCTAACTCAAAAACATCAAAAACGTTTTCTAAACCTTCTGTAGACAAACGACCAACAGGACCTGAAGTATTTTTATTCCAACTTATTTTTTTTCCATGCAAGGAAAAATAGTTGATTTCCTCAAAATCATGATCTTCGGTTGCCATCCAATAGATAGGTACAAAATTGTTTTCAGGAAATTCTTTTTTTAATTGCTTGCACAAATTTATTGTCGAAACAATTTTATATAAAAAATACAACGGACCCGTGAACAAATTCAACTGATGTCCGGTTGTAACCGTAAACGTGTTTGAATTGTTTAAAAGTTTAATGTTGTTTAATGTTGTTTCAGAAGTGACTATCGAATCATATTGTTTTTCCAAAACAGAAACCAAGACTTCACGTTTTAATTTACCACTACCATTGAAATTATTCCCTTTTTCTTCCAACTGTAATTTAAAATTTTCCATATTCGGAAAACGATGATATAAGGCTTTCAACTCCGGTTTTTCATTCAGATAATCGTTTATTAACGAAGAAAAATATCCGGATTCTTGATAGCTGATACAGTCGGTTGGCATAGTTTTAAAGTTTTCGTAAAAATAACGAAAATAAAAGTAGTCAAAAGTTGTTTAACAAATGGTTAGCATAACACAACATTTATCAGATTATTTTGAATGTAACTTAAATTTTATTAATTTTAGTAATTAAAAAAGAACATCATGAACAAGCTATACCTTTTTGCACTTTTCGTTACTTTTTGTTCTTTAGGACAAAGTTTGGTTAGGGTTGAACCTCAAAATTATACTTCTGTTTATGCTTTCGGTGTAAGCGGCAATTTTAATAGCAATGAAATAGCTGTTTATGGATATGATGCGATGCCTCCCAATGGGGTTTTGAGGTTGTATCTTTTTAATACATCTTCAGGAATTACGTCTAATGGTTTAATTCCATCTCCTGAAGCAAATCAGTTACTAGGAGGTGGTATTGAAATGACTGATAATTATATGTTTGTAGGTTCGACTACAAATAATACTAACGTTGCGAATGGAGGTGCTGTTTATGTGTATAAAAAAGAGAATAATAATTGGAATTACTTACTTAAAATACAGCCTAGTGTTCAATTTCAGAATGATTATTTTGGGTCAAACATTGTTTTTCATGATAATCAGTTGTTTATAACTGCTAATGGATATGATATAAATGGGAATCCCTCCGTGAATAGTGGTGCTATTTATGTTTATAATCAATCGAATGATAGTTTTACATTTCAACAAATTTTAACCGGAGTAACCGGGAATTTTGCTTTTGGGTCTTCAGTTGAAATTGAAAATGATATGATGGTTACAACCTCAGGAAATTCGACTGTGGATAGTTTTCATACGTTAAAAAAAGTAAATTCTAATTGGCAATTAGTCAATACTACTCAAATGCCTGCGTTTGAATTTCAATATGGTCAGATTAATGTTCCTCATTCTTACCGTGTAAGTTTTTCAAATAATAAACTGTACATGTATGATATTATTGAGGATAATCAATCTATTTTAGGTCAAAAAATGATTAAAATTTACAATTGGTCAGATAGTTTATCAGAATGGATTTTTAGTGAAAATTTTATGTTTCTGGAAGGCGATTATTACGAATATAAAGTAAAAGTGAAAGGAGATAATATGTTTATTGTGCCAATTGGTTTTTACATTCTTCAAGTAGAGCGTAAAAACCCTGCTTTTCATTACAAGTTTAATGGTTTAAATTGGAATTATCACAATATTTACAAAGGGATGAGCAACATTAATAATGATAATTTTGGTTTTTTTACTCTAATCAAAGACAATAAAGTTTTGTTTGGTAATTCTTCAGAATATTGGAACAGTAATATCATGCCTAATAATGGTGGAGCTTATATGTTAGACACAACTTTAAGCACAAATCAGTATGAAAGAAATAGTGTGAATTTATATCCAAATCCTACAGATGGGATGATTACAATTGATTTATTGAATTCAGAGATTAGCTCTATTGAAATTTATGATAGTTTGGGTAAAAAAATTTTAGAACAAAAGTCGGATAGTGCTGAGGTGAATTTATCACATTTGAAATCAGGAATTTATTTTTGCAAAATTATTTCTGTTGATAATGAAATTGAGTTTAGAAAGATAATCAAGAGATAAAAAGCTATTTTTGCCAAAAGCTTTTCCTTTGAAAAACCTCCTACTCATCACGCCACCTTTCACCCAACTGAATACGCCGTATCCAGCCACCGCTTATTTGAAAGGTTTTCTGAATACCAAAAACATTTCCTCATTTCAGATGGATTTGGGTATCGAAGTGATTTTAGAACTATTTTCAAAAAAAGGATTAGAGCGAATTTTCCAAACTCCCAACTCCCAACTCCTAACTCCCAACATAGAAAGAATAATTGCTTTACAAAACGATTACATTCAAACAATCGATGCTGTCATTGCTTTTCTTCAAGGGAAAAATCCAACTCTAGCTCGTCAAATTTGTTCCGGAAATTTTCTACCCGAAGCCTCTCGTTTTGATCAGTTGGATGATATGGAATATGCCTTCGGAACAATGGGAATGCAAGACAAAGCCAAACATTTAGCCACATTGTACCTCGAAGATTTATCCGATTATATCGTGGCTTGCGTCGATGAAAATTTCGGTTTCAGTCGATATGCCGAACGATTAGGACGAAGTGCCAATTCCTTTGACGAATTATACCATCAACTGAATCAAAAATCAACTTATATTGATGAAATTACGCTTTCACTTTTAAATAAAAAACTTACTGAGATTCAACCTAAATTAGTATGTTTTTCGGTACCGTTTCCGGGAAATTTATACAGTGCTTTTCGATGTGCTCAATTTATAAAAACTAATTTTCCACACATAAAAACGGCAATGGGAGGTGGATTTCCCAATACCGAATTAAGAGATTTAAAAGATAAACGCGTCTTCGAATTTTTCGATTTTATAACGTTAGATGATGGGGAATTGCCGATAGAGCTTTTGGCTTCCAGCCTCCATCTTCCATCTTCCGACCAATATAAAAGAACTTTCCTTCTCGAAAACAATGAAGTCGTTTACAAAAACAATTCCACCCAACATGACTACAAACAATCGGAAGTCGGAACACCCGATTATTCCGATTTGAAATTGGATAACTATATTTCCGTCATCGAAATTGCTAATCCAATGCACAGTTTATGGAGCGATGGCCGTTGGAATAAACTCACGATGGCTCACGGTTGCTATTGGGGAAAATGTACGTTCTGCGATATTTCTCTTGATTATATCAAATTATATGAACCCATCGCTGCCAAAACTTTGGTAGATCGAATGGAAGAACTCATTGCTCAAACCGGCGAAAATGGATTTCATTTTGTGGATGAAGCGGCTCCACCTGCTTTGATGCGAGAAGTTGCTTTGGAAATATTGCGACGAAAATTAACGGTAAGTTGGTGGACAAACATCCGCTTTGAAAAAAGTTTTTCAGCTGATTTATGTCAGCTATTAAAAGCTTCCGGTTGTATAGCTGTTTCCGGCGGATTGGAAGTGGCATCCGATAGATTATTAGAACTCATCAAAAAAGGTGTTACTGTGGAACAAGTAGCACAAGTAACAAGAAATTTTACCGAATCCGGTATCATGGTACATGCTTATTTGATGTATGGATATCCAACGCAAACTATTCAAGAAACGGTTGATAGCCTCGAAATGGTTCGGCAATTATTCGAATTAGGCATTTTACAATCGGGTTTTTGGCATCAATTTGCGATGACGGCTCACAGTCCCGTTGGCATGTTTCCCGAAGAATTTGGCGTTATTCCGCAGCAAAATGAAATTACTTTTGCCAATAACGATATTCAGTTTACAGACAAAACCGGAATCAATCATGACAAATTCAGTTTTGGTCTAAAGAAATCACTCTTTAATTACATGCACGGCATTTGTTTTGATTATGAATTGCAAGATTGGTTTGATTTTAAAATTCCAAAAACAAAAGTCGCTCCTGATTATATCATTTCTTGTTTGGAAAAAGAAGAACTTTTCACTACCAAACCAACAGCAAAAATCGTTTGGATAGGTGGTAAGCCATCGACTGAATTTTATACCAAATCTAAAAAAGGGCAGTCATGGGAAATGATGAAATTAACTTTTCATTCCAAAATAGAAACAGTTGAAATTTCATTGGAAAAAGAAAAAGCTATTTGGTTTGTGGAATTGCTTCAAAAATTATCCGTTTTTAATTTACAATCCATAACATTTTCTCAGATTAAATCTGATTATGAAACACAGTTTGATGATTTTGAACTTTTTTGGTATTCAAAATCTTTGCGAAATTTACATTCAAATTTACTTTTAAAACTATAAAAAAAACAGTTGAAAGTAGCAACTTCCAACTGTTTTTCATTTAATTTTTTGTTAGATAAGAATAGATTTCGTCTTTAAGAAAAACGCGATCTTTTCTCTTGTGAGTAAGCACATCATCGGTGGCAGGAATTTCACCTTTTTCAATTTCAAATATTTCTTCGTCTAAAGTAGTATAAGAAGATAAAAGCACTTGAAATTCTTCATTGTGATGATATAAATCTTTAATTTTTTCTAAATGTTCCGGAAATTCTTGGAGGATTGGATGTTTACTAATCATGTCTTTAAATATTTAATTAGTTAGGAATTATTTTCGAATACTAATTTACTAAATATTTTTGTGTTCACGGATGATAATTGTCATAAAACATTGTGATGATCCTCAAAAAATAACTATATTAAATTACCAAATTTATAGTGTGATTAGTTTACGAAAACGTTTTCTTTTTCATAATTTTACAATTATCAAATTTCTCTTATGAATAAAAAGTACAAGGTAAAGGTCAATTCAAATTTAGAATTCGAATTAACTCATGATGCTATTAAAAATTTAGATAGCGTTTCAACTTCCAATTCATTTCATTTGTTGAAGAATCACAAATCATTTCATGCTAATGTTGTCAAAACTGATTTTTTGAAAAAAAGATATACCGTTTTAGTCAATGAAAATGAATATGAAATTGTTATTGAAAATGAACTAGATCAGTTAATTGCTGCCATGGGATTTGCATCACAAGCCACCAAACTTGTTAATGAAATAAAAGCTCCAATGCCAGGTTTGATTTTAGAAATCAATGTTTCAGTTGGTCAAGAAGTTAAAGAAAATGACAATTTATTGATTTTAGAAGCAATGAAAATGGAAAATAGTTTTTCTTCCCCAAGAGACGGAATCATTAAATCGATAGCTGTCAAAAAAGGAGATACTGTTGATAAAGGACAATTGTTGGTTGAGTTTGAGTAAAGGTATTAAGATAATAGTAGTAAGTAGTAAGACAAGATTTAGGGTTGAAATACTAGATAAATTCTGATTAAATGAAAAAAATAACAAAAATAGTAGTTGCTAATCGGGGCGAAATTGCCATTAGAGTAATGAAAACGGCAAAAAAAATGGGTATTAAAACCGTAGCCGTTTTTTCTACAATTGACCGAAATGCATCTCATGTAAAATTTGCTGATGAAGCAGTTTGGATTGGTGAATCCCCTTCGAATCAATCCTATTTATTAGGAAACAAAATCATTGAAGTTGCAAAATCGTTGGGTGCAGATGCCATTCATCCCGGTTACGGATTTTTAAGTGAGAATGCTGCTTTTGCGGAAGAAGCAGAGAAAAATAACATCATTTTTATCGGGCCAAAATCAAAAGCTATTCATATCATGGGAAGCAAGTTAGCTGCCAAAGAAGCAGTGAAAGCTTATGATATTCCTATGGTTCCCGGATATGACCAAGCTATAACTGATGTGTCAAAAGCAAAAGAGATTGCTAGTCAAATTGGTTTCCCAATCTTAATCAAAGCTTCTGCCGGAGGTGGTGGAAAAGGAATGCGGGTTGTAGAAAATGAAACGGAGTTTGAATCACAGATGAATCGAGCAATTAGTGAAGCAACTTCAGCTTTTGGAGACGGTTCTGTTTTTATAGAAAAATATGTTGCTTCACCGAGACATATTGAAATTCAAGTGATGGCCGATGCTCACGGAACTATTTTATATTTATTTGAAAGAGAATGTAGTATTCAGCGTCGTCATCAAAAGGTGGTTGAAGAAGCACCATCGGATGTTTTAACACCGGAATTGCGGAAAAAAATGGGCGAAGCTGCCGTTTTAGTGGCCAAATCATGTGATTATCTTGGAGCTGGAACGGTTGAATTTTTATTAGATGAAAATCATAATTTCTACTTTCTTGAAATGAACACACGTCTTCAAGTGGAGCATCCGGTAACGGAATTAATCACGGGTTTAGATTTGGTAGAAATGCAAATTTTAGTAGCTCAAGGCGAAAAATTACAGGTTAAGCAGGAAGAATTGCAAATTAAAGGACATGCATTGGAACTCAGAGTTTATGCCGAAGACCCTTTGAATGATTTTCTTCCGAGTGTTGGTAATCTGAAGGTTTATCAATTGCCTGAAGGCGAAGGAATTCGTGTAGATAACGGTTTTGAACAAGGCATGGATGTGCCAATTTATTATGATCCCATGTTGGCCAAGTTAATTACCTATGGCAAAAATAGGAGTGAGGCTATCCAACTAATGATTCATGCAATTAAAAATTATAAAGTCAAAGGAGTGCAAACCACCTTGCCATTTGGAAGGTTTGTTTGTGAACACGAAGCTTTTCAATCGGGAAATTTTGATACGCATTTTGTAAAAAAATATTTTAACGCAGAAATAATCAAATCCAATGAAAGTGAAGAAGCCCAGATTGCAGCTATGGTTGCATTAAAGCAATACCTAGAAGATCAAAAAATTGTTCGATTACCAATTCAATAAGCATGGAAAATAAGATAAAATTAGTACAAGATAAATTAGCCGAAGCAAAATTGGGCGGAGGAAAAAAACGTATTGAAACACAACACGCAAAGAAAAAATTAACTGCCAGAGAAAGAGTCAACTATTTAATGGACGAAGGTTCTTTTGAAGAAATCGATGCTTTGGTCACACATAGAACTACCGATTTTGGGATGGAAAAAGAACAGTATTATGGCGATGGTGTAATTACCGGATATGGAACTGTTAATGGTAGATTGGTTTTTGTATTTGCACAAGATTTTACTGTTTTTGGAGGAGCTTTATCCGAAACACATGCCGAAAAAATTTGTAAAGTGATGGACATGGCTCTCAAAACAGGAGCACCAATGATTGGTTTGAATGACTCTGGCGGTGCGAGAATTCAAGAAGGAGTTCGTTCCCTGGGTGGTTATGCTGATATTTTTTATAGAAATGTAAAATCAAGTGGAATCATCCCTCAAATTTCTGCCATCATGGGACCTTGTGCTGGTGGAGCGGTATATTCTCCGGCAATGACAGATTTTACAATGATGGTAGAAAACACCAGTTATATGTTTGTAACTGGGCCAAATGTTGTGAAAACAGTTACTAATGAAACCGTTACTTCTGAAGAATTAGGTGGAGCAAGTACACATTCCAGCAAATCAGGAGTGGCTCACACAACGTCGGAAAATGATGTGTCATGTTTGGAGGATGTCAAAAAACTATTGAGTTATTTGCCTCAAAGCAACAAAGAAAAGGCTCCTAAAATTCCTTATGTTTTAAATGATGAAATTAGAGAGCAGCTCATGACTGTTATTCCGGATAATCCAAACAAGCCTTATGATATGCATGAAGTGATACAGGGAATTATTGATGAGGATTCCTTTTTTGAAATACATAAAAATTATGCAGAAAATATTTTAGTAGGTTTTGCTCGTTTAGGCGGAAGAAGTATCGGAATTGTAGCCAATCAACCGCTCTATTTAGCAGGTGTTCTAGATGTTAAAAGTTCAATAAAAGCAGCTCGATTTACACGTTTTTGTGATTGTTTTAATATTCCTTTGCTCGTTTTGGTTGATGTACCAGGTTTTTTACCCGGAACAGACCAAGAGTGGAACGGAATCATTGTTCACGGTGCTAAATTGTTATATGCTTTAAGTGAAGCAACTGTGCCAAGAGTGACTGTTATTACCAGAAAAGCCTATGGTGGTGCTTATGATGTAATGAATTCTAAACACATTGGTGCTGATATGAATTTTGCATGGCCAACTGCAGAAATTGCTGTAATGGGAGCCAAAGGAGCCAGTGAGATTATATTCAAAAAAGAAATTGCTGAAGCAGAAGACCCGGCTGCAAAATTGATTGAAAAAGAAACCGAGTATGCCGAAAAATTTGCCACTCCATTTTTAGCAGCTCAACGTGGTTTTATTGATGAGGTAATCCTTCCAAATGAAACGAGAAGAAAATTGATAAAAGCTTTTAGCATGTTAGAAAACAAAGAAGTTATTTTACCAACCAGAAAGCATGGAAACATTCCGCTTTAAAGAAAATTTTTAACTTTTTTTCTTTGATTTTTTTTCTTTCTTTTTATTTTTTTGTTGAAGAGCATCAAACTTTTGTTTTTGCTCCTCATTTAATAATGAAGAAATATCCGCTGTAAGCTTTTCATGAAGAATTTTTATTTTTTCTTCTTTTTCTTCTCTACTAATTTGTAGTTCAAGAACCTTTTCTACTTCTTTTTGGTTTTCAGTTAGATGGGATTTTACTGCTGCAGATTGAAAAGAGTCGAGTTGTAACTCATTTGTTAAATAATTTACAGAATATTCAATATGATCAACAGTAGTCGCTTGCTTAGGAGGAGGTGTTCTAGATTGAGGAATCATTCTGTTAACTTGAGCCGAAGCTTGAAGTGTCAGAAAGAACAAAAAAGATAGGATTATATTTTTCATAGTTTAAAGCTTAAAAATGTTATTAAACAGGCTCACCATATAAATCAAACTCGGTAGCATCAATTATTTTTACTGTTGTAAAATCACCCACTTTTACATAAAATTTTGAAGCATCAATTAGTACTTCATTATCAACATCAGGACTATCAAATTCAGTTCTTCCAATAAAATGTAAACCTTCTTTTCTGTCAATGATACATTTGAAAGATTTTCCAATTTTTTCTTGATTTAAATCCCAGGAAATTTGTGATTGAATTTCCATTATTTCAGCGGCACGTTGTTGTTTTACTTCTGCCGGTACATCATCTTCCAACAAATAGGCATGCGTGTTTTCTTCGTGTGAATAAGCAAAACAGCCTAAACGTTCAAATCGCATTTCTTGTACCCAATCTTTCAAAATTTGGAAATCTTCTTCAGTTTCACCCGGATAACCAACTATTAATGTGGTTCTGATTGTAATTCCCGGCACCGCTTTTCTGAATTCCTTTAAAAGAGAAGTTGTTTTTTCTTGTGTTGTTCCTCTTCGCATAGATTTTAAAATCGAATCAGAAATATGTTGTAATGGGATATCAATGTAGTTACAAATTTTTGGTTCGCGTTTCATCAACTCCAAAACATCCATAGGGAAACCTGTAGGGAAGGCGTAATGTAAACGAATCCATTCAATACCTTCAACTTTTGCTAAATTTTCAAGAAGCTCTGCTAGGTTTCTTTTTTTGTATAAATCTAAACCATAGTAGGTTAAATCTTGTGCAATTAAAATTAATTCTTTAACACCATTTTTAGCTAATTTCTCAGCTTCATTAACTAATTTTTCAATAGGTTGCGAAACGTGTTTCCCTCTCATCAAAGGGATCGCACAAAAACTACACGGACGATCACAGCCTTCTGCTATTTTTAAATAAGCATAATTTTTGGGAGTTGTAGTTAATCGTTCGCCTAATAATTCATGTTTATAATCAGCTCCTAAAGCCTTTAATAAAAGTGGTAAATCAGAAGTTCCAAAATAAGAATCTACATTTGGAATTTCTTTTTCTAAATCCGGTTTATATCTTTCAGATAAACATCCGGTTACGAAAACTTTATCTACAATTCCTTGTTCTTTTTTGTCAACATACTCTAAAATTGTATTGACAGATTCTTCTTTGGCATTATCAATAAAACCACAAGTGTTGATAACAATGATATTTCCCTCTTGTTCATGAACAACATCTTTTCCATTTGCTTTAAGTTGACCCATCAAAACTTCACTGTCGTAAACGTTTTTTGAACATCCTAAAGTGATGACATTTATTTTATTTTTCTTAGTAGATTTTGTTCTCATTTTATAAATACCCTTGTTAATTGCGGGTGCAAAATTACTTATTTAAATTCATTTATTTTTACAATAAGTAAAAAACCACCTCTTGTGGGTGGTTTTAGATTTTGTTTATTACTTATTACAATTCAAATAACAACGATAATGTAATTGTATTGTTAACGGAATTAATAGCAGCAGCATCAGTTAAACCTTGACTAAAAAAACCTTGCATTCTATTTTGTTTTGTATTTGTGTAGGCTAAATCAGCTTTTATAGTTCCGAAGTTATAACCAAGTCCGGTTGAGAAGCTACTGAGATTACCTAATGTATTGGAATTTTTAAAAGGACTTTCTTCAAAACGATAACCTCCTCTTAAACTCAATTGCTTGATTTTATATTCTGCTCCAACTCTAAATTCATTACTTACGGTTAAAATAGAAGCCATTTCTCTATTTAAATCACTAAAATACAAATCATCGGTTGGTCTAAATTTCATATTGCTGTAATCTTTTAGACTATAATCAAAGCTAATGATTCCTCTTTTTAAGAAAACATAAGCTAAACTACCTGTTATTTTTCCGGGAGTTTGTAATCGGTAAGCTGGAAATACATTAATAATTTGAGGATCAACAATATCCGTAAAACTTTGACCGGCTTCTCTATTTTCTGCTATAAGAAATTGAGAAGTTTCATCATTTAAATAATACCATGTTGGTGATTCAAAAGTGAAACCTGCACGAAGTTCTTCTGTCACTTTTACAATTGTTCCTAATTGAAAAGAAAACCCATTTCCGTAAGTATACAAACTATTTTCAAACCGAAGACGTTGCACTCCGTTTTGATCATCATTTGTATTTGATTCAAAGAATCTTGAATTTTGAGTATAATCAATAAAATGTGCATTCAAATTAAGTCCAACATAAACGTTGTCTTTATATTGAGCTGCAACATTAAAACTAAGTTTACCATTAATACCTCTCGAAGTAACAAAATTTTCTTGGTAATAATCACCACCGGCCGGTACATTTGAAATATATTGGTTACTAGTAGGATCGTTATCATTCGCAGGATCTATAATGTAACCCTCAAACCCCATATAGGCTTGTTGTTCGGCGTAATTTAAAAAACTGTAAGGATTGTTGGTAATAGTACTTAAAGGTATACCATTGGCATAACTCAAAAAATACTGATCTACAGAGTTAGTAGGGTTTACACCAGCAGAAAAGAATGCATTATTAAAACTATTCGTATTGTCATAATTTATTCCTAGACTAATTTTTTTCCAGCTTTGATTAGTGCTAAAATCCTCAAAAACAAATACAGCACCTAATTGATTGATATCAAATGTGTTTTCTCTTTCAGTTGCAGAAGAGCCAAAATAGTTTGACTTATTTTTAATATCAAAATTGCTTAAAGTTACACCAAACTGATTGAATGTAAAAACAGCTGAACTAGCAGGGTTAATGGTTATAGCGGATAAATCACCACCCAATGCTCCAAAAGCACCACCCATGGCTCTAAAGCGAGCCGTACCGGTTAAATTTTGTTGCGAATACCTAATTGCATCTTGGATTTCTTGTGCATTAACGGAAAGACTTACAATTCCAAAAAATGCTAAGTAAAATATCTTTTTCATTTATATTTTTTATAAGTTATTAACCTCTTCCACCTCTTCCGCCGCCACCGCCAGATCTACCTCCGCCGCCACCAGATCCACCACCAAATGACCCGCCACGACCTCCTGAACTTGCCGGACTTGGGCTATATCTTGGTTGACTTTGATTATTTGTTCTTGGTTGAGTTGTGTTTCTAGGAGTGTTCATATCTGTTCTGTTTCTAGAAGGAGTATATGAACCTCTGTCGGTTCTGTTTTGATTTGTTCGGTTTGAGAAGTTAGAACTCCTTGGGGCAGTAGTTGATCGTATATTTGTTCCAACTGTTCTTCTACCGTAGGTACTACCACTTCTGTTTGCTGAAACACCTCTATTGTTTCCATTGTAATAGGCACTTGAACCTCTTCTACTTCTATTATACGCATAATTGTTACCATAATAGCCTCCATGACCTGGGTGTCCCCATGAATTCCAGCCCCATCCCGGACCATACCATGAATTCCAGCCCCATCCAAGACCCATTCCCCATCCGGCATTCCAACCCCATCCTGGGCCATACCATGAGTTCCAGCCCCATCCGAGACCCATTCCCCATCCGGCATTCCAGCCCCATCCCCAACCGGGACCATACCAAGAGTTCATACCCCATCCGGTATCATAATAGTTTACAGTTACCGTTGAAGGATTTGATCCCCAAGCAGCATTGTTGGAATAACCCTCTACAGTAACTGTTGAATCGCCAACAGTTGTGTAAGAATCTACATCTACAAATACTTCATCTTGTAACTGCAATTGTTTCGATTTGAAATAATCACTATAGACGTTTCCGTTGGTAGTATTTCGATTAACAGTTCGATTATCTGTCCTGTTAGAACCATAAATACCATCATTTTCATAGTAGGAACTGTTTTGATAAGAACCACAAGAAACTAATAGTAAACTTAAGATTCCCAATGAAGAAAACCCTACAAGAAATCTGGAGTGTAACATAATACTTTTCATAGCAAGAAATTTTTATTGTTGTTCAAAACAAAATTAGTTAGTTTTGCTGAATATTTATGTTAAAATATTCAACAATAGTTATGCCAAATCACACAAAATGAGCAAAAATCTTACCCAAAGAGCCGAGGATTATTCAAAATGGTACAATGAACTAGTAGTTAAAGCTGATTTAGCAGAGAACTCAGGAGTCAGAGGATGTATGGTTATCAAACCATATGGTTATGCAATATGGGAAAAAATGCAAGCAGAATTAGATAGGATGTTTAAAGAAACAGGACATTCTAATGCCTATTTTCCATTGTTTGTTCCAAAAAGCATGTTTGAAGCTGAAGAAAAAAATGCAGAAGGATTCGCAAAAGAATGTGCGATAGTTACCCATTACAGATTAAAAAATGATCCGGATAATAAAGGGAAATTAATGGTTGACCCCAATGCAAAACTTGAGGAAGAGTTGATTGTAAGACCAACGAGTGAAGCAATTATTTGGAGTACGTATAAAAATTGGATTCAATCCTACAGAGATTTACCCTTGTTAATTAATCAATGGGCCAATGTAGTTAGATGGGAAATGCGAACTCGATTATTTTTAAGAACAGCAGAATTTTTGTGGCAAGAAGGTCATACTGCACATTCAACTCCAGCAGAAGCCATTGAAGAATCAGTAAAAATGATGAATGTTTATGCTGAATTTGCAGAAAACTTTATGGCAATGCCTGTTGTTAAAGGAGTTAAAACAGAATCAGAACGGTTTGCAGGAGCAATTGAAACGTATTGTATAGAAGCCTTAATGCAAGACGGAAAAGCATTACAAGCAGGAACTTCGCACTTTTTAGGTCAGAATTTTGCAAAAGCATTTGATGTAAAATTTGCAAATGCAGAAGGGAAGCAAGAACACGTTTGGGGGACATCATGGGGTGTTTCGACACGATTAATGGGAGCATTAGTGATGACTCATTCTGATGATAATGGATTAGTATTACCACCAAATTTGGCTCCAATTCAAGTGGTTGTAGTGCCTATTTACAAATCTGATGAACAGTTGGAAGCAATTTCTGTTGAAGTAGAAAAATTAGTTTCAACTCTACGAAAATTAAAAATTTCTGTAAAATTTGATAACAGAACAACTCATAAACCGGGATTTAAGTTCAATGAATATGAATTAAAAGGAGTGCCAATTCGTATTGCTGTTGGTCCTAAAGATTTAGAAAATGAAACTTTTGAGGTAGCACGAAGAGATACACTGACCAAAGAGGTAGTTTCAAGTGAAGGTATTGAAAAATATATTGAAAACTTATTGGATACAATTCAAAAGAGTTTGTTCGATAGAGCTTTCGAATATAGAAACAGTCACATCACGGAAGTAAATAGTTTTGAAGAGTTTAAGTCACTATTAGATACTAAAGGAGGCTTCTTTTCGGCTCATTGGGACGGTACATCTGAAACTGAAGAAAAAATTAAAGAACAGACAAAAGCAACAATTCGTTGTATTCCTTTGGACAGAAAAGAAGAGTCGGGAAGCTGTATGTTTAGTGGAAAACCTTCAGTTGGAAGAGTGTTATTTGCTAAAGCATATTAAAAAAAAGTAAAAAAATATTTTGTAACTATTGCGAGTATAAAAAATAGTTGTATTTTTGCACTCGCAATTAGCAATTGGCCCGTTCGTCTATCGGTTAGGACGCCAGGTTTTCATCCTGGTAAGGGGGGTTCGATTCCCCCACGGGCTACAAGTTCAAAGAATAGATTGAAAAGCTTAAACTAGAGGAATCAATGGTCCGTTCGTCTAGGGGTTAGGACGCCAGGTTTTCATCCTGGTAACAGGGGTTCGATTCCCCTACGGACTACAAATTAGTTGTAAATTAGTTTTATAAAATAAAAATTGGTGTCTCGATTTTTATTTTATTAGTTAAAACCAAAGTGATTGTTCAAGCAGTTGTGGGAGGTTTTTCTTTTTTAACTAGTATTTATAAATTATTACATCTAAAATTAAAAAAATGGCAAATCATAAGTCAGCTTTAAAAAGAATAAGAAGCAACGAAAAGAAAAGAGTATTAAACAGATACCAACACAAAACAACTCGTAACGCAATCAAAGCTTTGAGAATGTCTAGTGATAAATCTGAGGCAACTGCAAAATTAACAGCTGTTATCTCTATGATTGACAAATTAGCTAAGAAAAATATCATTCATGATAATAAAGCTTCAAACTTAAAATCAAAATTAACTAAGCATGTAGCTAAGTTATAATAAGTTTAAGTTATTCAACTACTAAAAAAGCTTCGCATTTGCGAAGCTTTTTTTATGAATATATTTCTTTTAATTTTTCAAGCATTTCAACTGTAATTGGTTTTGAAAGAAAATGAGAAACAACGTTATATTGTTTTGCCCGATTAAAATCGGCCGGGTCTATTGTTGATGATAGAATTATGACCTTAGTGTTTTTAAAAGCAGAATTAGTATCAAGAGAGAATTTTTCAATAAAATCCCAGCCATTCATTACCGGCATGTTGAGGTCTAAAAAAACCAATTGCGGAACTTGAGCACCATCCTTTAGGTTGTCATCTTTTAATTTTTCAAATAAGTCTAAAGCTTCTTGACCATTTTGAGCAAAAATTATTTCTTTGCCAAAATTAGCCTTCACAATAACCTTTTTGCATAGCATCAGTGTTATTGGATCATCATCTACACACAAAACTGTTTCTAGCATGGTTTTGGATTTTAAAAAATTATATTAAATGTGGTTCCTTTATTAACAGCACTACTCACGGTGATTGTTCCACCCATGGCTTCTACCTGAGATTTTACTAAATACAATCCAAGTCCTTTGCTATCCGGATAATTGTGAAAGCGTTGGTAAAGTCCAAATATCTTATCTTCATTTTTGACAAGATCAATTCCAATTCCGTTATCAGCGATTTCTAAATGGACTTTGCTGTCAATTTCAAATACTTTTATCGAAATTTTTAATTTCCTTTCTGTTGAACGATATTTAATTGCATTAGACACTAAATTGAGAATGATACTTTCCAAATAAGCTTTGTTAATTTGTAAAACTACATTTTCATCGATTTCAATCTTAAGGTTAGGTTTATGAAGATTGATTTGATTGTTTAATTGAAAAAACACATTTTCAAAAACTTCATTTACTTTAACTTCTTCTTTTTGAATTGAAGGATTGTCTTTAATGATTACTACTTTTACTAAATCTTCAATAGTATCGTTTAGAAGTTTTGTTGATTTATTAAATCCGTTTAAAATTTCTTTTAATTCTTCGTTCTCAATTGGGATATCTTCCAATAAATTCAATAATCCGGTTAAATTAGAAAGTGGTGCTCTGAAATTATGTGATGTAATATAAGAGAATTGTTTTAAATCTTTATTGTTTTGAGTTAATTCTCTAATTAATTGTTCTTTTTCTTTTTCTTGATTTTTTTCTTCGGTAATGTCTCTTTGAATAGAAATCCAATGGGTATGTTCGCCATCTTTGTTAAAAATAGGAATCATTGAAAAGTTAATCCAATATTCTTCATTGTTTTTTCGGTAAATAATTGTTTCTATAAAACACTCAGAAACAGATTTTAAAGATTTCAATAATTTATCCAATTCGGCCGCATCAGATTTTGGTCCAATAAACATCGAAGGTGACTTGCCAATAACTTCTTTAGATTTATAGCCGGTCATTTTGGTAAATGCCGGGTTCACGAAAATGATTTTTGGCAATTCATTATCAGTGATATCTGTGTCAGTAATTACAACAGCATCTTTGGTTTGTGTAATTACTGTTTCAAGGAGCTTCAAGCGTTGTTCTTCTTCTTTTTGTTTAGTGATATCCTGAATGGCTCCAATCATTCTGATGGCTTTGCCTGTTTCATCTTTTACTAAAAATCCCCTGTCAAAAACATATCTATAAGTTCCATCCGCACATCTAAATCGGTATTCATCTTGCCATCGTTCTGTTTTTTGTTCTAAAAAAGAATAAAGTTTAACAGACATTTTCAAACTGTCTTCCGGGTGAATTCGGTCAAACCACCAATTTGAAGTTGTTCCAACTTCTTCACTTTTGTACCCGTAAACACCTTGAATACCTTTATTCCATACAAATTCATCTTCTTGTATTTTCCAATCCCAAATTGTATCACTAGTAGCTTTGGCTACAATATTATAGCGTTCAATAGAATCACTTATCTCTTGATTGTTTTTTTGAAGCTGCTTCATTATTTTTTCGTTTTTAACATCATTGTTGACTATGACAAAACGAAGCAAAAAACCAGTAAAAAAAATAAAAAGTATGTCTTTTAGAAAATGATAAATAACGAATTCCTTATTTACATCGGGAGTGTTAAACAATAAAGCTTTATGCCATATAACTGCCAAGAATAGGGATATAAGTATAAATAAAAAAGTAATTATATTAGGCTTTCTTCTCATTACTCAAATATAAAAAAATTTCCTGCATAAGTTTGTTTTCAGTAAATTTTATTAAAACTTAAAGTTAATTAGACATTAAATAAGATTTCAATTGTTCATAATTTTCAATTTTGATACTTTTCTTTTCTTTGGCAAGTATTTCTTTGATTGCATCAGGAATTTCTAAAGTACAATTTAATGTTGGTTCAACCGTTTCCAAAAACTTAATTGGATGGGCCGTTTCAAAAAAAACGCCAATGGCATTATCATTTTGTTTTAATTTATTTTGAATACCTAAATATCCCACTGCACCATGTGGTTCTGCTATATATTTGTAATGTTTATAGATGAATTTCATTGCTGCTTTTGTTTCAGCATCTGAAAAACTCATAGCTTGTAAATCGGATTGTAATTCAGAAAAATTATTGTGGTAAATTTCTATAATTCGAATAAAGTTACTTGGGTTTCCAACATCCATGGCATTAGATATTGTTGCGATTGAAGGTTTAGGATTGTACTTTGCGTCAATCATATATCTCGGAACGGTGTCGTTGCTATTTGTAGCGGCAATAAATCCGGCAATAGGTAAACCCATTTTTTTGGCGAGCATACCCGAACAAATATTCCCGAAGTTGCCACTCGGGACAGAAAAGTATAATTTCTCACTTTTATTTTTTAAAGCTTTGTAGGCAAAAAAATAATAAAACATTTGAGGTAGCCATCGTGCAATATTAATTGAGTTAGCCGAGGTTAAGTTTAAATGTTTAAAATCTTCATCTAAAAATGCTTTTTTAACCATATCTTGACAATCGTCAAAAACGCCATCAACCTCTAATGCTGTAATATTTTTTCCTAAAGTGGTGAGTTGTTTTTCCTGAACCTCACTTACTTTTCCCGTAGGATAAAGAATAACCACATCAACACCTGAAACATCAAGAAAACCACTTGCCACAGCTCCGCCAGTATCTCCGGAAGTTGCAACCAAAATAGTGTTTTTTGAATTGCTTTCTATTTTATTAAAATAAGCTAAACATCGAGCCATAAAACGAGCACCAACATCTTTGAATGCCATGGTTGGGCCATGAAATAATTCAAGCGAATAGCAGTTTTTTCCAACTTCAACTAAAGGGAAATCAAAGCAAAGTGTATCGGTTACTATTTTTTTTAATTCGTCATCAGGAATTTCGTTATTGATATAAGGTTTGATTACTGTAAAAGCAATTTCATCATCTGAAAATTTTTCAATTGAATTAATGAAATCAATAGGTAAAGTTGGAATTTCCTCAGGAAAATACAATCCTTTGTCAGGAGCTAATCCCAAGGTTACAGCTTCTTGAAAAGTAACTTTGGGGGATTGACTATTTAAACTTTTATAAAGCATTTGTACGGCATTTAAAATCAAAAAAAATATTTAATCGTAAATGTAAAATAAAGTTTTAATCTTAAAAGCAATTTCAAAATAGATTTTAAGTAATCCTATTAAATTTGTATTTTTGAATTAAATTTTACCTGATGAACTTACACACAAAAGCTTTTTTTTACCAATTATTGGCCTTCATAGTTTTTTTTATTCCTTTTAGAATTTTAATTGGATATATAACCGGAATGGAAACTATTTGGGTTTCTATCGGAGCTTTCATGCTAACATTACTTTTAGCACCTAAATTTCAAGCCATTAAAACAAATGAAGGAGTGAAATTGTATATGAAGTGGTTGTTTATAAAAGGAGTAAAAGAATTAAAATGATTATTTATATTCTTTTTCAGCTACCTTTTTTACTTTATAAATAGGAATGAAATAAGAAACTGTGTAGTTAAACCCTACACCAAAATTTCCATCATAGGTTCTATTGAATCCCGGAATGTATAAATTATCAAATCCCGCTGGTTTGGTGTTGTTGAATAATCGATTAAATCGAATACTAAAACCGGCATATAAATTTGAAAACAATTCTGCTTTAATTCCCATTACAAATTCACCCCATTGAGCATTTAAACCCTTGAATTCCTCACCTGATTGAATTGTTGGCGATTCACCAAAATAGGGATCTGGTGTGTAAACTGTGTATGAATTTAAAGTTTGACTGAATGTGCTAACACCTACCCGAAAACCGATATAAATCAAATTTTCCATGTCTAACCAATTTTCATAAACGTTATAATCGGCACCGGCTTTTAAATAGCTGCCTTTTGTGGTAAAATTTAAACGATCATCTTGTTTGGTATAATTTTCATTTCCGAGTTCGGCAGCCAAATATATTTTTTTTGAAAATCTGAAATCACCAACCAATTCCAATCCTTTATAGTTATCATCATAAAAAGCTCTTGTTAAGCGATAAACATCAACTCCCACTCGAAGTCCGTATCGATCACTTTTAACAGGAAGGGTATCAATTTTAGTTTCTTGTGCAAAAATTGTTGCCGTTAGAAAAAGTAATAGTATACTAAAAAAATAATTTGATGTGAACTTCATTTTCGGAGTCGATATTGGTTTTTAGTATGTTTTTGTCTTTAATCCAAAGATTGGTGTCCACTACATCTTCAATTTCAAACCCTACTAGCGGATTTAATTCAAAATGAGTTTTAAAACCACATGCTCGGGATACATAAATAGCTTCACGAGTGTAATTAATTTCAATTAAGTCAGTATTGTTGCTAACATCAGTAGCATTCGCATTTAATGTAAACTCATATACGGTTACATCTTCAAATGTTTTTAAAGGAATCTCAATTTTGCTTGTATTAGTGAAAGTCATAAAATTATTTTGAGTCGGATTTTTCACTCGCAAATCAGTTACATTTCTCAAAATTGCCGGATTTTCATAGTTGTAAAATTCAATGACTAATCGGGGAGTAGTTGGAGTTCCCGGAGCACAAATATCATCTTTTTCACAACCTGAAAAAAGTGTTGTAAGACTTACAATTAAAAATAGTTTAAAATAGCTATTCATTTATTTTTTTTCTAAAAGTACAACATTTTCAACATGATGCGTTTGTGGAAACATATCAACCGGACGAACACGCGTCACTTTGTATAATGAATCCATTAAAGCTAAATCTCTGGCTTGTGTGGCAGAATTACAACTTACATAAACTACTTTTTCAGGAGCAATTTTCATAATTTGTTCTACAACAGCAGCGTGCATTCCATCTCGGGGTGGATCGGTGATGATTACATCAGGTTTGCCATGAGTGGCAATAAATTCAGCATTAAAAACTTCTTTCATATCACCAACAAAAAACTCACAGTTAGTAATGTTGTTTCGTTTTGCATTTTCTTTGGCATCGGCAATTGCTTCAGGAACGGCTTCAACACCAATTACTTTTTTTGCTTTTTTAGAGACAAATTGGGCAATTGTTCCGGTTCCGGTATATAAATCATATACCAATTCGTTTCCGGTTAATCCGGCAAAATCTCGTGTAATTTTATACAATTCATAAGCTTGCTCTGAATTGGTTTGATAAAATGATTTTGCATTTATAGAAAACTGCAAGCCTTCCATTGATTCCAAAATATAGTCACGACCTTTGAACAACTTAATGCTTTGGTCATACAAAGTATCATTGGCTTTGCCATTAATTACATACAATAAGGAAGTAATTTGCGGAAAACGTTCGGCTACAAAATTCAAAAGTAACTCTCGTTTTGTTTTATCTTCCTTA
Source organism: Flavobacterium orientale (assembly GCF_014638005.1). Taxonomy (GTDB): domain Bacteria; phylum Bacteroidota; class Bacteroidia; order Flavobacteriales; family Flavobacteriaceae; genus Flavobacterium; species Flavobacterium orientale. The sequence goes on along the minus strand of NZ_BMFG01000004.1, from coordinate 242,047 downwards.
TAAAATTGAATTAAAACCATCAACTCTCCTGTTGAAGCCGTTCGAATCATCAACGTTCGCAACAAACCATCATGATTTCTTGCATTGAAAAACGGAATTTCGTGTTTGGTAGAAAATTCCTTAATTTCATTTCTAATCGCATTGGATGGGTCTTCTTGAAGATGACATTTTGTAATATCTAAAATTTTATCCCACATTTTCGGAATATGAAAACCTAATGCGTTTCGATTTGAGATAGCATCGTCATTTTGAATTTCTGATTCGGTTAGCCAACGACTGTCAGAAAACGAAAATTCCATTTTATTTCTATAGAAAAATTGTTTATCTGAACCTAAAATTGGTTCAAAATCAGGAAGTTCAATTTTGCCAATACGTTTTAGATTATTAAAAACTTCATTGTTTTTATAAAACAATTGTTGACTGTATTTCATGTTTTGCCATTTGCAACCACCACAAACCCCAAAATGTTCGCAAACAGGTTCTACTCGATGCGAGGAAAGATTATGAAAACGAATGGCTTTTCCTTCATAATATGCTTTTCGCTTTTTGAAAGTTTGCACATCTACTACATCACCGGGAACTACATTCGGAATGAAAATTATTTTTCCATCATCTGCTTTTGCAACAGAAACACCTTTAGCTCCGGCATCTAAAACGGTAACGTTCTCAAAAATAATCTTGTCAGTTTTTTTTCTTGCCATGTGGCAAAAATAAAGTATTGCTCAAGATTATTATAGTTTTAGACCATTAATTTTATCATAAAAACAATAAAAAACTTTCTCAGATGAATTTGTAGTATTAAAAGAATGTTGTGGTTAAAAGTGTCCACAAAATAATTAATATCGGACCGGCAATACCTATAAAAATACCTCCAATTCTGAATTCTTTTTGTTCAATCATTCCGGTGCTGTAAGCAATAGCATTTGGTGGCGTAGAAACCGGTAAAAGCAATGCACAAGAAGCACTCAAGCCAATAACAAAAGGAAGTACGACGGGATTAAAACCTTCTGTAATACTCATCAATGAGATAGCAACAGGAATTAAAATTGTAGTTGCGGCCGTATTACTCATAAAATTTGACAAGATAACCGTAGTCAACGCAAAGAGCAATAGTAAGATATAAAAGTTCAATTCAACGGAACTGATTTTTGATATAAAAAAATCAGCCAAACCTTGTTCTTGAATGGCTAAACCAAGAGCCAAACCTCCGGCAACAAGCATTAATGTGTCCCAAGGTAATGATCGCACATCGTCGGCATCAATAATTCCTAACATAGTTAAGGCAACAATAGGAATACCTGAAACTGCTGCAACGGGAATTTTTGTCCATTGCGATGTCAGCCACAATACCAATGTTGTTGCTAAAACTACTAAAACAATTCGCTTTCTGATTTTATCTTCTTCTTCAAATTCTTTATTTGGTTCTTCTGTATTTATTTGCAAAAAATCCAGGGATAACGTTTCATTTCCAATTTCATATTTTGAAATTAAAACTCTCCAAAACATAAAAACTAACAGAAGCGAAACCGGAATTCCAACAATCATCCATTCAATAAAAGTTATTTTGATTCCGATACCTTCTAAAGCACCCACTGCTATTGCGTTTGGGGCGGATCCGATAATGGTTCCCATACCGCCAATTGCAGCAGCTGATGGAATTCCGAGAAGTAAAACTTTAGTTATTTTTGAAGTTTTCCCAAATTCTAAAAATAGGGGAGTCACTGTTGCAATCATCATGGCTGTTGTGGCGGTGTTGCTCATCAACATTGAAATTGTGGCAGTTGTTAGCATTAAACCTAAAACAATAAATTTTGCTTTAGAACCAAATTTTGGAGCAGCAATTTTTAAAAGTAATATGTCTAATTTTGTCTTCTTCATTCCCTCAGCCAGAAAAAATCCTCCGAGAAAAAGCCAAATCACACCGTCAGACCATGTTTGAACATAACGTTTTGCATCCATGGTGCTTTCTTGTCCCATAGTAAAAACAAGAAAACCAACAATCAAAATTCCAACTGCAAACGGAGGAATGGCTTCAGTAATCCATAATCCGATAGCAAAGAACAATAAAAACAAAACATAGTCTTGTGTTTTTGTGAAATCACCATCGCGTAATGTGAATGTTAAAATGATGGCAACCAATGCAGAAAGAAGGAAAAGTATGGTTCTGCTTTGACGGGCAACTTTTAATTGAATTTTAGAGAGTTGCTTGATCGAGTAATTTCTGGAATCTGACATACCTTCAAATTTTTATCAAATTTAAGGTGTTTTTTTACGTATTGAGCTGATGTTTGTCATTTTTATTTTAACTACTTACGCAAACGTTTTCAAAGATATTTCGTTATTTTTGCACTATAAAAGGATGATTTCTCTCCAAAAAGAAGGAATTGATAAAATTTGTATTCAAAATTCTATAGTATGTCAGTAGTAGAAAAAATCAGTTCAAACGAGTTAATTTCACTTGAAAACCAATATGGTGCTCACAATTATCATCCGTTACCCGTTGTTTTAAATAGAGGTGAAGGTGTATTTGTTTGGGATGTTGAAGGAAAAAAGTATTACGACTTTCTTTCTGCATATTCTGCCGTAAATCAGGGGCATTGTCATCCAAAAATTATAAACGCATTAGTAAATCAAGCTCAAACCTTAACGCTCACTTCAAGAGCATTTTATAATGATAAATTAGGTAATTATGAACAATTTATAACCCAATTATTCGGTTTTGATAAGGTGTTACCCATGAATACAGGAGCTGAAGCAGTAGAAACAGCGATCAAAATCTGTAGAAAATGGGCATATGAAAAGAAAGGAATTCCGGAACATGAAGCCATTATTGTGGTTTGTGAAAACAATTTTCATGGAAGAACAACCACAATTATTTCGTTTTCGAATGATGAAAACGCCCGAAAGAATTTTGGACCTTATACAGCTGGATTTGTTAAAATCGCTTACGATGACGTAACTGCTTTTAAAACCATTTTAGAATCATCTAAAAATATCGCCGGAATATTGGTAGAACCTATTCAAGGTGAAGCCGGTGTTTATGTTCCTGCAAACGATTATTTGATGCAAATAAAAGAGTTGTGTAATCAACATAATGTATTATTTATCGCTGATGAAATTCAAACCGGTATAGCGAGAACAGGTTCGTTGTTGGCAGTTTGTGGTGATTGTAATTGTGAAGCACAATGTGAAAGACAAGACACATATGCTACTCCAGATATTCTAATTTTAGGAAAAGCAGTTTCTGGTGGTGTTTATCCCGTTTCGGCCGTTTTAGCTAATGATGCAATTATGAATGTGATAAAACCCGGACAACATGGTTCCACTTTTGGCGGAAATCCACTAGCGGCAGCGGTTGCAACAGCAGCTTTGGAAGTAGTTGCTGATGAAAAATTAGCTCAAAATGCCAGAAGGTTGGGTAAACTTTTTAGAGCGAAATTAAATGACTACATACAATCAAGTTCAATCGTTTCTTTGGTAAGAGGAAAAGGTTTGTTGAATGCCATTGTTATTAATGATTCTGAAGAAAGTTCTACTGCTTGGGATATTTGTATGAAATTAGCAGAAAATGGTTTGTTGGCCAAACCAACACACGGCAATATAATTCGTTTTGCACCACCGTTAGTTATGACTGAAGAACAATTGTTAGAATGTGTTTCAATCATAATTCAAACCTTAAAAGAATTTGAAAAATAAAAAAAAACCACGCTCAAGGCGTGGTTTTTTAATTATATCAAGTACTTACTTTAATATGGTAACTCTCTCTGTTACAAAAATATCTTTTTTCGGATCATAAGTTTCCAAAATTAAATCGCCATTTGCATCAAAATGACCATATGATGTTTTGTTTTTTCTTGTAAAAATATACGTGTTGTTAGAGGTTTGTCTAATTCTTGCATAATTTTTATTTTTCTCGCTTACAACAGTATATCCTTTAGGATCGGCTAAAACTTTATATTTTTTACCGTTTAATAAATAGAATGAAGATCGATCAATATTTTTATTTTTGTTGTCAGAATTATTAGTTGAAACTTGAGTTGACTCACTAACAATTACCGGTGAGTTTTTGATATCTCGGTTTACCGTATTGTCTTTCTTATTACCCACTTCAATCACTTGAACTTCTCTTGTGTTTTCATCTTTGATGATTTTTTTCTCACCTTCACTTGTCTTAATAGTGGTGGTGGTTGTTTTTGTTTCATCTTTCACATTTTTATTTTGAGCAAAACTCAAATTGAATGTTATTAAGATAAGTAAAATAGCTGCATTTCTCATGGTAATATTTATTATGATTAGTATGATGTAAAGGTATATCTTGAGTAAGATGCAGTCATTACACAATTTAATCTAAGGTTTATACAATTTACATTAAGCCGTTTTCAGATTTTATTCTTTCGATATTAAAAACTATATTTGCACCCGTTTAAAAACCGATTACCCATTCCCGAAGTTTCGGGACTAACCCATTACTTTAAAAGATGAAAGCAGGAATTGTAGGATTACCAAATGTTGGAAAATCAACCCTTTTTAATTGTTTGTCAAACGCAAAAGCTCAAAGTGCTAACTTTCCTTTTTGTACCATCGAACCTAATATTGGGGTGGTAAATGTTCCCGATCCACGAATTGCTCGTTTAGAGGAATTGGTAAAACCTGAACGTGTTCAAATGGCAACTGTAGACATCGTTGATATTGCCGGATTGGTAAAAGGGGCCAGTAAAGGTGAAGGTTTAGGCAATCAATTTTTAGGAAATATTAGAGAATGTAACGCTATTATTCATGTGTTGCGTTGTTTTGATAACGATAATATTGTTCACGTTGACGGAGATGTAAACCCAATTCGTGACAAGGAAACCATCGACATCGAATTACAACTAAAAGATTTAGAAACAGTTGAAAAGCGTTTGGAAAAAACCAATCGTGCCGCAAAAACAGGTAATAAAGAAGCAATAGTTGAAAAAGGTTTGTTAGATAGAATTCGCGAAGCTTTATTACAAGCAAAATCAGCTCGTACGGTTATCCCTCAAAATCAAGATGAAATTGATTTGATGGAAGAATTTCAATTAATTACAACCAAACCGGTTTTGTATGTTTGTAACGTTGACGAAGCATCAGCCGTAAACGGAAACAAGTATGTTGACCAAGTTCGTGAAATGGTAAAAGACGAACAAGCCGAAGTAATTGTTCTTTCAGTAGGAGCAGAAGCTGATATTACGGAATTAGAAAGCTACGAAGAACGCCAAGTTTTCTTGGAAGATATGGGATTAACCGAACCGGGTTCGGCCGTTTTAATTCGTGCCGCTTATAAATTATTAAACCTGCAAACTTATTTTACAGCTGGTGTGAAAGAAGTACGTGCATGGACTATCAATATTGGTGATACTGCTCCAAAAGCAGCAGGAGTTATCCACACCGATTTTGAAAAAGGATTCATTAGAGCTGAAGTAATTGCTTTTGAAGATTATTCAAATTTCGGCTCAGAAGCCAAAGTAAAAGAAGCCGGAAAACTTCGCGTTGAAGGAAAAGAATACATTGTAAAAGATGGTGATGTGATGCATTTCCGTTTTAATGTGTAAAGCGAATAGAAAAAGAGAAAAGAAAATAGAGGAAACTGCTGAAGAAATTCAGCGGTTTTTTTTATGGAAAAATGAAACAGTAACTTTATATCTTGCTATTTAACATGAGTCTAACTTTTTACGGTATGTTAATTGCAGCACAATTTATCAAAATTAATTAAGTTGCCTTGATGATTTTAAATAATATAACCTTTGTATTGCTATTTGCTTTGAATTATGTTTCAGCACAACAAATTCATCCTGTTGATGCGAAAGTCTTGACTTACCCAAAATTTTTTACTTCAATCGATAAATTGGCTGAAAGAATCCAAACGGATTTTCAAACGGATTATGATAAGGCTCGTGCTGTTTATGTTTGGGTAGCTAATAATATAACTTATGATTTAAAAGCGAAGAGTAACCCAAAAACGATTGTTATAGAATCAAAATCGACTTTTGAGTTTGAAAAAAAAGTAAATCGACTTAAATCAAAGAGGATAAACCAAACATTCAGAAGCAAAAAAGGAGTTTGCCAACATTATTCTGAATTGTATCAAACTATTGCAGAAAAAGTGGGTTTGAAAGTTCAGTTCCTATCAGGAAACGCCAAAACTGCTCAAAATCAAATAGGTATGTCTTCTAAAATGAGTAATCACGCTTGGAATGCTGTTTGGGCAAATGAGCGTTGGATATTATTGGATGCAACTTGGGGAGCGGGCTATACTTTAACTGACGAAAATAAGTTTGTTAAAGAATACAATGATTTTTATTTTGACACACCTCCATCACTTTTTTTTAAAAAGCATTTTCCTGATACAGGTAAGTGGTTAAATCAGGTTTTGGATAGAAATACCTATGAATCTTATCCGTTATATTATAATTTTTTTTCAAAAAAAGGCTTTGAACTCGATCCTGATATAGGGGTAATTGAGGCGAATGAGGGAGAGATAATACATTTGAAAATTAAGAATTTAGTTTTTTCTGAAGCAGTAAAATTAGGAAAGAAAGATAAAATCCCTCTACAGTTCAAACCTTTTAATCAAGAAGATAATTTTGTAGCATTTGAATTTGTTTATAGCAGAAAACAAGGAAGATATATTACAATTTATATAAATGAAAATCCGTTTGCAGTAATTAAAATTATTCCAAAGAAAGCAAAAACATGAAAATTATAAAATCAACTTTGAAAATTGTGTTGAAATTTGTTTTGTTTATAGTTGTCTTTTTGTTGTTTTATGGACTTTCGGCTTTTATTTTATCCATCATTCCGGTTAATAAAAATCAATCGGAACATGCAAAAGAATACACCATTTACATCAAATCAAATGGCGTTCACACCGATTTGGTTTTACCTATCAAAACTGATTTAAAAGATTGGTCGGAGAAAATTAAATTCGAAAACATAAAATCCAAAGATTCAACTCATCACTATTTAGCTTTCGGTTGGGGAGACAAAGGTTTTTATCTCGATACACCCGAATGGTCTGATTTAAAATTTAGCACCGCATTTAAAGCAGCTTTCAACCTTGGAACTTCGGCAATGCATACCACTTTTTATAAACAAATTCAAGAAACCGAAAATTGTGTAAAAATTGAAATTTCGAAAGAACAATATCAAAAATTAATTGCTTTCATCGAAGCTGGTTTTCAATATGATACCAACGGAAATCCCATTTTTATTGAAGCCACAACCTATGGTAAAAATGATAGTTTTTATGAGGCTCATCGAACTTACAATTTGTTTTACACATGCAATACCTGGGCAAATCAAGCCCTAAAAAAAGCCGATATGAAAGCCGCTTTTTGGACTCCGACAGACAAAGGAATTTTTTATCATTATCAATAAAAGATTAGACAACAAATAACCGACAACGGAAAACAGATAACAGTCAACAGGCAACCAATTCTGTCAATATGTTTCTTAATAACTTTAAATCATATTCCTTTTAAAATTTTGCTTTATCCGCTATATTAGCACAAAATCCATATTTCCGCTATGTTAGAGCAAAATCAATACACCGAAGACAATATTCGCTCCCTCGATTGGAAAGAACACATCCGAATGCGACCCGGTATGTATATCGGAAAACTGGGTGATGGTTCGTCACCCGATGATGGTATCTACATTTTACTCAAAGAAACGTTAGATAACTGTATCGATGAATATGTTATGGGTGCCGGGAAAACTATTGAAGTTACTATCAAAGATAAATTAGTAACGGTTCGTGATTACGGTCGTGGAATTCCGTTAGGAAAAGTGGTCGACGTAGTTTCAAAAATGAATACCGGTGGTAAATACGATTCCAAAGCCTTCAAAAAATCAGTGGGTTTAAATGGTGTGGGTACAAAAGCTGTCAATGCCTTGTCCAATTATTTCCGCGTGGAATCGGTTCGTGATAACCAACAAAAAGCCGCTGAATTCTCTGCCGGAAATTTAACGTTGGAAGAAGATATTCAAGAAACAACCAAACGTCGCGGAACCAAAGTAGCGTTCATTGCTGATGAAACGATTTTTAAAAACTATAAATACCGTAACGAGTATATCATCAAAATGCTCAAAAATTATTGTTACCTCAATACGGGATTAACAATTTATTATAACGGTGAAAAGTATTATTCCGAAAATGGTTTAAAAGATTTATTGGAAGAAAATATTACGGAGGAAGATATGATTTATCCAATCATTCATCTTTCGGGTGACGATATTGAAATTGCCATCACACACAGTAAATCACAATATTCTGAAGAGTATCATTCATTCGTAAACGGACAAAATACCACGCAAGGAGGAACGCATTTGAATGCTTTTCGTGAGTCGATTGTAAAAACCATTCGTGAGTTTTATAAAAAAGATTTTGATCCTTCAGATATCAGAAAATCAATTGTTTCTGCTATTGCAGTTAAAGTAGAAGAACCGGTTTTTGAAAGTCAGACTAAAACCAAATTAGGATCAACCGATATTGGTCCGAAAGGGCCAACGGTTCGTACATTCATTAATGATTTCATTTCGAAAAAACTCGATAACTTTTTACATAAAAATCCAGAGGTTGCCGATTCACTTTTACGTAAAATTCTCCAAGCAGAACGTGAACGAAAAGAACTTTCAGGCATTAGAAAATTAGCGAAAGACAGAGCTAAGAAAGCAAGTTTACACAACAAAAAATTACGCGATTGCCGAGTGCATTTAACCGATGCCAAAAATCCGAGAAGTTTAGAAAGTACGCTTTTTATAACGGAGGGAGATTCGGCTTCGGGTTCGATTACCAAATCACGTGACGTGAATACACAAGCTGTGTTTAGTTTACGTGGAAAGCCTTTGAATTCGTATGGAATGAGTAAGAAAATCGTTTACGAAAACGAAGAATTCAACTTGTTGCAAGCCGCTTTAAATATCGAAGAATCAATGGAAGATTTGCGTTATAACAATATCGTAATTGCTACCGATGCCGATGTGGATGGTATGCACATTCGTTTGTTGTTGATTACGTTTTTCCTTCAATTTTTCCCGGAATTAATCAAAGACGGACATTTATACATTTTACAAACACCATTATTCCGTGTTCGAAATAAAAAAGAAACGATTTATTGTTATAGCGAACAGGAGCGAGTGGATGCTATCGAGAAATTAAAACCAAAACCGGAAATAACACGATTCAAAGGTTTAGGAGAAATTTCGCCGGATGAATTCAAGAATTTTATTGGCGAAAGTATTCGATTAGATCCGGTGATGTTGGATAAAGCCACTTCCATCGAAACCTTGTTGGAATTTTATATGGGTAAAAATACCCCGGACCGACAAGAGTTTATTATTAATAATTTGAAAGTGGAGCTGGATACGATTGAGAAAAACTAGTTTATATAAAATAAATTGAAATAAGTTCATCATCAATGATAAACGAAGACGAAGAAAACATCATCCCAGACGATGAAAACGAAGAACTCAACGAGTCAAGCCAAGAACAAGGTTTTGACGACGTAAAAGTTTTTAGTAACAAACATTTTTACGAAAACGACGAAAACCCCGAAGACACCATCACCAAAGTGACGGGAATGTATAAGGATTGGTTTCTCGATTATGCTTCCTATGTAATTTTGGAGCGTGCGGTTCCGGCTATTGAAGACGGTTTTAAACCGGTTCAACGCAGAATCATGCACTCGATGAAAGAACTCGATGATGGTCGTTACAACAAAGTGGCGAATATTGTTGGTCACACGATGCAGTATCATCCGCACGGAGATGCCAGTATAGGTGATGCAATGGTGCAAATCGGTCAGAAGGATTTGCTGATTGATATGCAAGGAAACTGGGGAAATATCCTAACTGGAGACAGTGCCGCAGCTTCTCGTTACATCGAAGCTCGAATTTCAAAATTGGGTCACGATATTTTGTATTCTCCAAAAATTACCGAATGGGGAATGTCGTATGATGGTCGTCGTGCAGAACCCGTAAATCTTCCGGTGAAATTTCCATTATTGTTAGCTCAAGGTGCAGAAGGAATTGCCGTTGGTTTATCCACGAAAGTGCTACCACATAATTTCATTGAATTGATAGATTGTTCGGTAAAAATATTAAAAAACAAACCTTTTACCTTATTTCCCGATTTTCCAACCGCTGGAATTGCTGATGTTTCCAACTATAATGACGGTATGCGTGGTGGTCGTGTGCGTGTGCGTGCGAAGATTTCACAATTGGACAAACAAACGTTGGTGATTACGCAAATTCCGTTTTCTACCAACACCGGAACGTTGATTGACAGTATCTTGAAAGCCAACGAAAAAGGTAAAATTAAAGTCAAAAAAATTGAAGATAACACTGCTGCTGAGGTTGAAATTTTAATTCATCTTCCGCCGGGCGTTTCTCCGGATAAAACGATTGATGCGTTATATGCATTCACTGCTTGCGAAACTTCGGTTGCTCCGTTAGGTTGTGTGATTGAAAACCATAAACCGTTGTTTATAGGCGTTTCGGACATGTTGAAAATTTCGACTCATCGAACGGTGGATTTGCTGAAACGTGAGTTGGAAATTCAGTTGGAAGAATTGGAAAACAAGTGGCATTTTTCAACCTTAGAAAAAATCTTCATTCGTGAAGAAATGTATATTGATTTCAAATTGTATTCCGACCGGGAATCGTTATATACGTACATGTATGATCGATTTAAGCCATTTTTAAAATCATTTGTTCGGGAAATTAATGATGATGATTTGCAGAAATTAACGCAAATTCCGATGATTCGTATCACACGTTTCGATTCGGATAAAGCGGATGATGCCATTTCGAAGTTGGAAGCGGAAATGGAACAAGTGAAACATCATTTGAACAACATCATTGATTTTGCGGTTGATTTCTTTTTGAAATTAAAAGACAAATACGGAAAAGGCAAAGAACGTCAAACCGAATTGCGAAGTTTTGATACCATTGAAGCTACAAAAGTGGTGTTGCGAAACACCAAATTATATGTCAATAAAGAAGAGGGTTTCCTTGGAACCGGACTCAAAAAAGACGAATACGTGGCCGATTGTTCCGATATTGATGATGTGATTGTTTTTCTCCGGGACGGAAAAATGATGGTCACAAAAGTGGATGATAAAAAATTCATCGGAAAAGACATTATTCACATTGCCATTTTTGATAAAAACGATAAGCGAACCATTTATAATATGATTTATCGAGATGGAAAAAATGGTTCTACTTTCATCAAACGTTTCAATGTTTCCGGAGTTACGAGAGATAAATTTTACGATTTAACACAGGAAAAAGCCGGTTCGATGGTTTCTTATTTTTCTGCGAATCCAAATGGAGAAGCAGAAGTAGTGACGATTTTATTGCGTCAAGTCGGAAGCATCAAAAAGTTGAAATGGGATTTAGATTTTGCTGATATTGCCATTAAAGGAAGAGCTTCCCGCGGAAATACCGTAACCAAATATCCGATTAAAAAAATTGAATTAAAAGAAAAAGGAATTTCGACCTTACGACCAAGAAAAATTTGGTTTGATGATACTGTTCAACGTCTGAATGTAGATGGAAGAGGGGAATTGTTGGGTGAATTCCGTCCGAATGACCGAATTTTGGTCGTGAATCAGTCCGGAAAATTAAAAACGATTATTCCTGAATTGACTACGCATTTTGATGAAGATATGGTGGTGTTGGAAAAATGGCATCCTAAAAAACCAATTTCTGCCATTTATTATGATGGGGAAAAAGACCGCTACTATGTAAAGCGTTTCTTGGTTGAGAATGAAAATAAAGAAGAAATCTTTATTTCGGAAAATGAAAAATCGCAGTTAGAAATTGTTTCCACCGATTGGCGTCCGGTTGCAGAAGTTATTTTTGCAAAAGTTAAAGGAGTTCAAAAAGAAAATCAAACGGTTGACTTTGAACAATTCATTGCGGTTAAAGGAATTAAAGCTCTTGGGAACCAATTAACAACTGATAAAATCAAGCAGGTTAATCTGTTAGAACCGTTGCCTTTCGAAGAACCCGAAGAAGAAGCTCCAGAAGAAATGGAAGTTTCCGGAGAAGATAATGTATCCGATGATATTCATACTGAATTGGATGATGATGGACAGATAACACTAAGTTTAGATTAAATATGAAACCTGTAAGAAAATAAAACTTACAGGTTTTTTTTAAAACATGATTTTTATCCTATTTTAAGAAGAAACTTAATTATAAATTCGGTAAAATTTATAATACAAAACTAAAATGGATAATTTTCCTTCTGACATTGCAATTGCTCAAAATGCAAAAATGCTTCACATCAAAGAGATTGCAGAAAAAATAAATATACTTGAGGAATCATTAGAATATTATGGTAAATACAAAGCTAAACTACCTTTTGGATTGCTATCTAGCAATCCAAAAGGGAAATTAATTTTAGTAACTGCCATGTCACCTACAAAATATGGTGAAGGAAAAACTACTATGGCAATTGGATTAACTGACGGCTTGAATTGTATTGGGAAAAAAGCCATTGCAGTTTTGCGTGAACCTTCGTTAGGTCCGGTTTTTGGTTTAAAAGGAGGAGCTGCAGGAGGAGGATATGCACAAGTACTTCCCATGGAAGACATAAACTTGCATTTTACTGGAGATTTTTCTGCAATTGAAAAAGCAAATAACCTATTGTCAGCCTTGATTGATAATAACCTACAGAACAAGAAATATTCTTTAGAACTTGATTCTAAAACCATTGCTTGGAAACGTGTGATGGACATGAATGATCGTTCGTTACGAAAAATAATTATTGGTATTGGTGAAAAAAACGGAACCCTTCGTGAAGATGGTTTTAATATTACTCCGGCATCAGAAGTGATGGCCATACTTTGCTTATCAAAAGATTTTGAAGATTTAAAATTTAGATTAGGAAATATCTTTATTGGCAAGAATAAAGAAGGAAAACCAGTGTTTGCTAGAGATTTAAAAGCAGTTGGAGCCATGGCTGTCTTATTAAAAGATGCGATTAAACCGAATCTCGTTCAAACAATTGAAAAGAATCCGGCCATTTTACACGGAGGACCGTTTGCCAGCATTGCACAAGGAACGAATTCTGCAATAGCTACAAAAATGGGATTGTCATTAGGGGATTATGTAGTAACTGAAGCGGGTTTTGGAGCTGATTTAGGTGCTGAAAAATTTTTCCACATCAAATGTCAACAAACGGGAATAAAACCGGATTCAGTAGTTTTAGTAGCAACACTAAGAGCCATAAAACATCACGGAGGATTGAATACTTCTGAATTTAATACAGTAAACGTAGAGGCAATCGAAAAAGGTTTCGCTAATCTAGAAAAACATATTGAAAACATTCAAAAATTTGGAATCAATCCAATAGTCTGTATAAATGCATTTCCTGACGATTCACCAATTGAATATGAAAAACTAATAGCATTGTGTGCTTTAAAAAATGTAACAGCTGTTGTTAGTTCTGCTTTTACTGATGGAGGAAAAGGTTCAACTGCTTTGGCTCAAGTAGTTGTAGATGAAATAAATAAAGAAGAAATCAATTACAAACCGCTTTACCAACCTTCTGATAGTATAGAGAGCAAAATAAATAGTATCGCAAAAGAAATTTATGGTGCCAGCTCTGTAGAATATACTTCAAAAGCTAAAATGCAATTAAAAGAGATTACAGAATTTGGATTTAATAATTTCGCAATTTGCATGGCAAAAACTCCGGCAAGCTTTTCGGATAATGAAAAATTGATTGGAAGGCCTACCAATTTTAAGATAACCGTTCGAGAATTTGAAATTGCCAGCGGTGCACAATTCATTATTCCACTTTTAGGAGAAGTGATGCGAATGCCCGGACTACCGTCAATACCAAATGCAGAACGAATCGATATTGATAAAAATGGTGTTATTTCAGGATTGTCTTAATAGTTTTGTAAGGCTTTACTCAAGAACATTTTGATGTGAGAATAGATTGAAGATTCGCAATGAAAAAAAAATATTTCATTGCGAACTTCTAGTTTTAATTAATTCCTTTCAAAAACTCAATCAATTTTAATTCTTTCTTAATTTGTTTGATTAAAAAATACCCAAATACAAAGAAAAATCCATAACCACTTACCAAACAATAAATATAAAATCCGTTACTTAAATTGGCTTTGAAAGCTGGTAAAAGCATTGTGAAACCAATGAAATAGCTGAAGTAAATAATTGGTGTTAGTATATAATGGATTTTTTTCCGCCATTCATAAAATGTTTTTACTTTTTGAGAATAATCGAGTAAAGTTAAATCAGGTTTAATGGATTTTAATTTAGTAGAACTATTGATTTCCAAAATAATTCTAAAAATCAACATACCAATCATCACACTCAAACCAATTGTTAAAGAATTAAATTGATGCGAATTCGTCCAAAAAAAGTAAAACAATAAAATCAAAACGGTCACAGAAATAATTCCGATTGTCCAATAATGATTGTGTTTTAAGGTTTTGGTATGTTCCTTCGCTTTAGCAATTAATGCTGAAGCAGTGGTGTTTGGTTTGGCCTCCGATTGCGAATTCCAAATTTCTTTTATGTTATTAAAGTCTGTCATTTTTGTACACATTGAGTTAAACTTTTTTTAATGCGATGAATTCGAACTCGAAGCGTTTCTTCGGTAAAACCCACCACTTGAGCAATTTCGCTGTATTCCATTCCTTCTAAAACCATCAGAATAATCATTTTTCCGGTTTCATCGAGTTTCTGAATGCAAGCATACATTTTGCTTAATTTTTCTTCGATTTCAGGAAAATAATTTTCGGTTTCAAGGTTGGGAAATTGTTCGGAACGGATTTCTTTTTTAGTTGATTTCTTTCTTAAATAAACTAAACAAGTGTTTACGGCTATTCTGAAAATCCAAGTACTAATGCTGGATTCATTTCTAAAAGAATCTAAATTCTCCCAAACTTTAATGAAAACTTCTTGGGAAGCATCAGCAGCCAAATCAACATCGCCATTGAAATATCCTTTACACAATCGCAAAACCTTGGGATAATGTGTGTTGAATAATTCGTTAAATTGGGATTGCTTTTCCAAGTTAGTTTAAATTTTCGATTAGATTTTTTAAAAACCATTCCGGTTGATCATACATTACAAAATGAGCGGCATTTTCAGCATAATCAATTTTTACAGAAGGTAATTTTTCAAATTGTGCTTGATAGGTTTTTTCAACCGTAGCTTTATCAGGAAATGTAGCAGCTAAGATAATCACAGGAACTTTTATTTTTGAAATTTCTTCTCTCAAATCCAGATTAAGCATATCAATATAACCATTAACGTAGGTTTTTCGATCGGCTTTATTCATCATTTCAAGAATCACTTTTTGCTTCTCTTGATTTTTACACATAAACTGTACTTGCTGTGCATTCATTCCTTTAAAAGCTGCATCATCCATTTGCAACATCATTTTGCTTTGTGGATTATCATAAGGAATTTTTTCTCCATTGTAATTTGGAAGCATCAATGCAGCGGAGCAGGGAAGAGCATCAACTGCAATCACTTTTTTAAATAAATCAGGTTCAATAGCTGCCAACCAATAACTTAACGTTCCACCCAAGCTATGACCAACTAAAGTAGGTTTATTGATTTTGTTTAATTTGGTGTAAGTTATGATTTCATTTTTGATTGTTGAGAACCAAGGCATTTCAATTGGAGCAACATCACCAAAACCTGCAAATGTAAAAATGTGGCATTCGTGGGTTTTAGAAAGTTCGGAAACAGTTTCGTTCCAAAGTTCGCCCGTACATCCAAAACCGGGAAGTAGAAAAATAGGTTCTCCTTTTCCTTTAATACTTACGTCAAATGATTTTTGAGCATACATTGAAGTTGCTAATGAACTTACAAGTGATAAAATAAAAAATGTAACAGTTTTCATAAGTTGTGATTTTTAAAAGTTTTCCTTTTGATTCATCACGATGAAAATTGTTACATTCTTTTTTTATTTTTTTTATGTAGAGATATTTTTCTTTCTCATTTTCATATTAATAAATTCAACACCTAACGAAAATGCAATGGCAAAATAGAGATATCCTTTGGGGACAGCACCTACTTCTTGATCAAAGACTTTAGCATGTGCCAAGTGAGCACTTTCTGTGATTAACATAAATCCGATGAGAATCAGAAAAGCTAACCCCAAGACTTGTATGGATGGGTGATTGTTTACAAAATTACCAACCGGAACGGCAAAAAACATCATAATAGAAACAGCAACAACAACAGCAATTATCATGATTGTCAAGGCACCCGGAACGCCATTGGTCATTCCAACTGCGGTTAAAATACTATCTACAGAAAAGACTAAGTCAATTAATAAAATCTGAAAAATAACATTACCAAATGATTTTACAGCGGCTTTTTTCAAGCTAAGTGCCTCTTCTCCTGAATGTTCTACTTTTTCACGAATTTCTTTGGTGCTTTTATAAATTAAAAACAAACCACCGAGAAAGAGTATAATACTTTGTCCGGTGACATCGACATCAAACCACGATAAATCAACATGAAAAAAGGGTTCTTTCATTGCAATTAGAACAGTAATTCCAAATAAAAGTGCTATTCGCATGAACATTGCTAAAAACAATCCAAGTCGGATGGCTTTTTTACGTTGTTCTTCCGGAAGTTTTCCGGCAACAATAGAAATGAAAATAATATTGTCAATTCCGAGAATTACCTCTAAGAATGTCAATGTTAATAAGGCAATCCAGGTATCAGGATTTAAAAATATTTCCATAAAATTAAAACTAAATTGAATATAAAAAAGTGCTTGTTATTGCTTTGTAACCACTCCTTTTTGTTTCGCAGTTTCGCCCACAAAAGAATATTCAAATGTATAGTTTTTTTCGTTTGTTGTTAAAATTTTCATGTGAATTGCTTTTTTTTCTTTCATGCCTTTCGGATGAAGCTTTTGCAAGACAAATTCGCAATCATTTAACCATCGAACGGAGGAGGAATCTGTTTTTCCTCGGAAGGTCTCTATTTGTAACGTATCATTTCGTTCAAAAAGAGAAATTTCTATTTTGCCATCAATTTCTTGTTCAAATTGAAATTTCCCCGTTTTAAAATCAGCACAATTTCGCTCTTGCTGATAACAAGAAATCAATAATAAACTTAAGAGTGGAAGTATTTTTTTCATTGTAATTTTTTTAATTCATCATCAGTAAAATTCTTAATGCTTTTTTCTTTCGAAAATTTATCAGTATTGTAATTATTGGATTTATTTTTAGGAATGGATAAACTTTGCCATTCGGTTTTCTTTATCATTTTGGCATAAAACACAATTTGTCCAATGTGGTAAGGATAATGAGCTAATTGACGGTTGATAGCTTCTAAAACGGTATGGCCTTCGTTTCGAATATAGATGATTTCGTTTAGTTGTTCCGGTTGTAAACCATTTAATGCATCAAATAAACATTGCCAACCTTTTTCCCAATGAGCTAAAAGTTCAGGTTTGGTTTTGAGAATTTCTTCAAATTCTGTATCCCGATTTCGCCATTCTTTTTCGCCGTCGGTAGTTAGAAAGTCGGTCCATCGCGAAAGCATATTTCCCACTAAATGATTCACAATAATTGAAATTGAATTCGTGTCTTCATTCAACGAAACAAAAAGTTGCTCCGGTTCAAGTTGCTCCATCGCTTTTTCTCCCAACGTTTTATAGTAGAGAAATTGTTTTTTGACACTCTTGAGGTAATTAGTTTTCGTTTTCATCAAATAAACTTTTCATCATAATTTTTATTCCTTTAAACATTAAAGAAACGGCTGTTATACAAACAAAGATTCCGACACCCAAAACGATGTAATGAATCCAAGTATGTTTGTTCATAAAGGCATTATGAATGAGGATTGGTCCCAAAAACATCAAAGGAATGGAACCTACTGCATATTTTATTCCTTTAAAGAGGAGTTCTTTGTTGTCCATATTTTTTAAGTTGCTAAGGTTATGAGTGACTGAGTTTCTAAGGTAGATTAATGCTTACTGCGACTGAAAATTCTCCACCGCTTTCCGAACACTACCATACGTTTCCAACAAAATTCCCGCTTCTTCATAACTCACAGGAATTTCGCTCATTATCATTCGAATACCTCGGTCAACTAATTTATTGTTGCTCAATTGCATATCCACCATTTTATTACCTTTCACTTTTCCAAGTTGAATCATCGTAGCGGTTGAAATCATATTCAAAACCAACTTTTGTGCAGTTCCGGCTTTCATGCGAGAACTTCCGGTTACAAATTCCGGTCCAACCACAATTTCAATCGGAAATTGCGAAACTTGTGAGAGCGGACTTCCCTCGTTGCAAGTAATACAACCCGTTGGAATGTTATTTTCATTGCATTTTTCTAAACCACCAATCACATAAGGCGTAGTTCCTGAAGCCGCAATTCCTATGACGAAATCATTTTGATTGATGTTGAATTCAGATAAATCTTTCCAAGCTTGTTCAGTATCATCTTCGGCAAATTCTACCGCTTTTCGGATGGCTTTGTCGCCACCTGCAATGATTCCCACGACCAAATCAAACGGAACTCCGAACGTTGGTGGACATTCCGAAGCATCCACAACACCTAATCTACCAGAAGTTCCGGCTCCGATATAAAAAAGTCTTCCGCCGTTTTTCAACTGACTAACCACTTTTTCAACAGTTTTTTCAATTTGAGGCAAGGCTTTTTCAACCGCTAATGGAACGGTTTTATCTTCATTATTAATGTTTTGTAGTAATTCGGAAACTGACATCTTTTCCAGATGTTCGTAGTTGGAGGATTGTTCGGTTGTTTTGGTAAAAGACATACTTTTAATTTTCACTCAAAGATAAGTGAATTTTGAATGTTCCCAAAGTTGAAAATAGTAAAAAAAGTTGCTGAGTTGCTGAGTTACTGAGAAGCTGAGTTTTTTTTGATTACAATGACGAAATATAACTTCACCCCAAATCAGAAAACCGACAACCGACAATAGAAAACCTTAATGCGAATGCCCCATTTCCATCACATATGCCAATAAAAATCCCAATACAATCATCGTGATTTTAGCCAAATTGAATTTATGACCTTCATTACTTTCAAAAATAATAGTAGAAGAAATATGAAATAAAATACCCACTACAATGGCTGAAATTTCTTTGGAATAATGTTGTGCAAAATGCAAATGTTCCGCTAATAAAGTTCCGATTGGCGTCATCAAAGCAAACGAAAACATAAAGGCAAAAACCATCCATTTATTCATCTTCGCATTAACAAAAAACAGTGTCAAAATAATGGCGATAGGGAAGTGGTGTACTGCAATTCCATAAGCCAAGTTGGTGTTTTCATGAATTGGAAATCCTTCTAGTAAGGCGTGAATACACAAACTAATAAATAATAACCATGGAATATGATGCACTTCATTGTTTTCATCGGTATGCACGTGAACGTGACCGTGTTCGGCACCTTTGGAGAAAAATTCTAAGACAATTTGGAACAAAATTCCAATCATAATAAAAACGCCTACGGGAATGCTCGAATGCACATGTTCGCCTTCATGAACATGATGAGAATCTTCAAATAATTCAGGAAGTAAATGCAAAACAGTTAGCGAAAGTAAAAAAGCTCCACTAAAAGCCAGTAATAATTTGATGTTTTTTTTCTTTTGAGGTTTTAAAAATAAAGCAATCAAAAAACCTAAAATAACAGCCGAAAAAGTGATGATGTACTGCATTTATTTAAAGATCAAAATTAAACGTTCAGATTGTGCTTTATAGAATTTTCGGAGTTTGTAATCGCCAAAAACATCCAATAAATAAATTCCGGCTTCGTCCATCATCTTTTCAAAATCGGCTAATCGGAGAGCTTGCACTTTTTCGGTGAAATGAAACTCTTTTCCTTTATCCGAAAATGAAATTTCTTTATAAATATGATTGTCTTTTTCATATCGTTTAATATGAAAATCGATTCCATCGACGGTTTTAGTTTCTTCCGGATTTAAATTTTCCAACACAAAATCCACATTCATAAAATCAATTACAGCAAATCCATATTCTGTTAAGCTGTCGCGAATGGCTTTTAGCGTCGTTAAATTATCCGCATCATCTTCAAAATAACCAAAACTGGTGAATAAATTGAAAATGGCATCAAACTTTTCTTCAAATGAAATTCTCATGTCATGAACCACAAAATGCAGTTTTTCATTCGATGATTTTGAAGCTGCATTTATACTGTTTTCAGACAAATCGGCTCCTGTTACATCATAACCCAATTGATTCAAATAAATCGAATGACGACCTTTTCCACAAGCTAGATCTAAAATCTTGGCTTCTTCGGGTAAATTCAAATATTCGGTTAAATTATCCATAAACGCCTGTGCTTCTTCATAATCTCTGTCTTTGTAAAGAATATGATAATACGGAGTGTCAAACCAAGAGGCGTACCAGTTTTCGGTGGCGAGTTGCGAGTTGCGAGTTGAAGGAATTTTAGATTCTGACATTAATTGGATAGATGCTTTAAGAACGTGCAAATTTAGTGTATTTTTGCCAAGTTTTACAGATTTAAACAGTTATGGAGAAGAATTTTAAGATGGTAGCCAAAACTTTTTTTGGTTTTGAAGATATTTTAGCCAAAGAAGTACAGCAATTAGGCGGACAAGATGTGCAAACCGGGACACGAGTTGTCACTTTTTCCGGCGACAAAGGTTTTATGTACAAAGCCAATTTATCGTTGCGAACAGCTCTTAAAATTTTGAAGCCAATTAAATGGTTTAAAGTGTTTAATGACAAGAGTTTGTATGATGGAATTTACAGCATAGATTGGAGTCAGTTTATGAATGAAAAGCAGACTTTTGTGGTGGATGTCACATTGTATTCTGAAGCTTTTAACAACTCACAATTTGTAGCTTTAAAAACGAAAGATGCGATTGTGGATCAATTTCGTGAAAAAACCGGTGTTCGTCCGAGTATTGATAAAGATTTTCCCGATTTGCGAATTCATATTCACTTAGATCGTGATCAATGTACGGTTTCATTGGATACCTCCGGTGAATCGTTGCATCAACGTGGTTATCGTTCGGCTACGAATATTGCTCCAATAAATGAAGTTTTAGCAGCCGGAATGTTGATTCTTTCCGGTTGGGATGGAACTTCTCATTTTCTCGATCCAATGTGCGGAAGCGGAACCATTTTAGCCGAAGCTGCGATGATTGCTTGTAATATTCCGGCTAATATCAATCGAAAAGAATTCGCTTTTGAAAAATGGAATGATTGGGACAATGATTTATTCGACCAAATTATTGATAGTTTGATGAAGAAAACAAGAGAATTTCATTATACGATAAAAGGTTTTGATAAAGCTCCCAGTGCAGTTCGAAAAGCACAAGACAATATTCAAAATGCCAATTTGGATGATTATGTTACGATTGAACAGAAAGACTTCTTTGAAACAGAAAAACAAACGGAAGGTCCACTTCATATGGTTTTCAATCCACCCTATGGTGAACGTTTGGATATTGATATGGAACGATTTTATAGAGAAATTGGCGACACTTTCAAACAAAGTTATCCCAACACGCAAGCTTGGTTTATCACAGCTAATTTAGAAGCATTGAAATTTGTGGGATTAAAACCTTCCCGAAAAATCAAATTATTCAATGGAAAATTAGAAGCCAGGTTGTTGAAGTATGATATTTACGAAGGTAGTAAGCGAACGAAGTTTCAGAATAGGGAAGAGGAGTAATTGATGGCTACTACGATTCATAATTTAAGAAAGAAACCCCTGTTAGTATTTACATTGAATGAAAATAATTTTCATTTGATTGATGATGATACTCCTTCCAATAAAGGTGAATATAAATACAACTCAATTACTTCTATTAGTTTAATAAAAGGCAAAACAAATTGGATTGTATCAATTTTCAGTTTAGTAATTGATTTTATATTTGATTTGGGAAGTTTTAGTAATTATAAGGAAAAAGATAAATTAATCATTCAGACAAAGGATTCAGAAATTGAAATTTTATTATTTAAAGTTGATAAAAAGGAAGTTGAAGCTTTAGTTTTAAATTTACAGAAATTAGTAAATAAATAGTTTTTTAAATCATTTTCACCCCTTTATCACAAACCTTAGACACATAAATAGCATATTCAATTCCGGTTTTCAAATAGACTTCTTTCATTTTATTACCCACATTTTTAGATGTTTGAATACCTTTACTCAATGCATAAATTGAAGGTCCTGAACCGGAAATGCCACAACCTAATGCACCATTTTCTAAAGCCGATTTTTTTACATTATTAAATTCAGGAATTAAGTTTTTTCGATAAGGTTCGGCTACAACATCTTGCAAACAACGACCCATTAAAGCATAATCTTCGGTATATAATCCACTAATGAAACCACCTAAATTTCCCCATTGTGTAATGGCTGTTTTTAACGCAATTTCTTTAGGTAAAATGTTTCTGGCTTCGGATGTTTTCACCTCAATATGCGGATGAATAATTGTTACATATAAATCCTTCGGACTATTAATTTTAATAACTTCCAACGGTTCATAACTTCGAACTAACGTAAATCCGCCCAAAATTGCAGGAGCAACATTATCGGCGTGATAGCTTCCACTGGCTAAAAATTCACCTTCCATGGCAAACGGAATTAAATCTTTTCGATGCAAAGGATTCCCCAATAACTCGTTAATTCCAACGACAACTCCTGCTGCACTTGCGGCACTACTACCAATTCCGCTTCCGGCTTTGATTTTTTTATGGATTTCAATCTCAAATCCGAATTCTAAATCCAAGTGGTTTAACATCGCCAATCCGGCAACACCAGCTACATTTTTATTGGTTTCCAAAGGTAAATCGGCTCCGGTTATTTTGGTAATTCGGATTCCTTTTTCATCGCTTTTGCGAATAATCATTTCATCGCCAATGCCTTCTAAACATAATCCTAAGACATCAAATCCACAGGATAAGTTGGCTACGGTGGCGGGGCAGAATATTTTTATTTCGTTCATTTTTTTTTAAAGGTTCTAAGGTTCTGAGGCACTAAGGTTCTGAGGTTGCTTAGAACCTTAGTGCCTCAGAACCTTCATTAAACATTTCCAATCCGAATCACATCCGCAAAAATACCCGAAGCAGTCACGGCAGCACCGGCACCGGCTCCTTTGATTATCAACGGTTGATCTACATAACGATCGGTGAAAAATTCAACAATATTATCTTTTCCTTCTAAATTGTAAAACGGACTTTCCTTTGGAATAAACTGTAAACCAACGCTGGCTTTTCCGTTATCGAATTTAGCAACAAATTTCAAACGACAATCTTTTTCTTTCGCTTCTTTCAATAAATTATCAAAATGACTCGAGTGTTTGATTAAGGATTTGAAAAAGTCTTCATTGGTTTTGGTTTCCATACATTCTTTTGGTAAAAACGAAATATTTTCAATGTCTTCCATTTCCATTTGATAACCGCTCTCGCGAATAAGAATCAGAATTTTTCGGGCCACATCAACACCACTTAAATCGATTTTTGGATCAGGTTCGGTGAAACCTTGTACTCCGGCTTCTTTCACTACGTCGTGAAAATTATAGGTTTCGCTAAAATTATTAAAAATAAAGTTCAAACTTCCCGATAAAACCGCTTGAATTTTATGAATTCGATCACCCGAAGCTATCAAATGCTTCAACGTATCAATAATTGGTAAACCCGCACCTACATTCGTTTCAAACAAAAATGGAGCATTGTATTTTCGCGATAAGCGTTTCAAATTCAAATAATTATCATACTCAGATGAACAAGCTATTTTGTTGCACGTTACGACCGCAATATTTTTTCGAAGATAATGTTCGTAGGTTTTAGAAACTTCAGTATTTGCCGTAATATCAACAAAAATGCTATTCCGTAGATTGAGTGCTTTTGTTTTTTCAATAAAATCAGCTTTTGAAGCTTTTTCACCATTATCCAAATCAGTTTTCCAATCTTTTAATGAAATTCCTTCTTCATCAAAAACCATTTTTCTGGAATTGGAAAGTGCAATAACCCGCAGATTTATTTTTAAATTTTCTTTTAAGAATTTCTTTTGTTGGTGAATTTGTTCGATGAATTTTTCACCTACATTTCCAACTCCCATTACAAATAAATTCAACTGTTTGGTTTGTTCTTCAAAAAAACGTTCGTGTAACGTGTTCAATGCTTTTTTTACATCATTTTCATTGATTACCACAGAAATATTCCGCTCGGAAGCACCTTGAGCAATCGCACGAATATTTACGTTATTCTTGCCTAAAGTACTGAACATTTTTCCACTAATTCCTTGGTGGTTTTTCATTTGTTCGCCCACTAAAGCCACGATGCACAAATCTTTTTCAACCACACACGGATTGATTTTTTGTTGTGAAATTTCCAATTCAAAGATTTTATCAATTGCTGTTTTTGCCAAATCGGCATCAGCATTTAAAATTCCGATACAAATGGAATGTTCTGATGAAGCTTGTGTGATAAAAATAACATTGATAGAATGATTGGATAAAACTTCAAACAAACGTTTAGAAACTCCGGCAACTCCTACCATTCCTGAACCTTCCAACGTAATCAAACTAATTTTATCAATATGTGAAATTCCTTTAATCGGATTTCCGTTCGGATTAGATTCAGAAGAAATATACGTTCCAAAAGCTTCCGGTTCAAATGTGTTTTTTATCCAAATCGGAATATTTTTGCTTAAAACGGGTTGAATAGTTGGCGGATAAAGCACTTTTGCACCAAAATGTGACAATTCCATCGCTTCTTCATACGTAATTTTTTCAATGGGTTGAGCTTGTTTAACGATTTTCGGATTGGCGGTAAACATTCCGTTGACGTCGGTCCAAATTTCTAATTCTTTGACTTTCAAAGCTGCAGCAACAATCGCAGCAGTATAATCAGAACCACCACGACCTAACGTGGTCGTATTTCCATCTAATGAAGAAGCAATAAAACCGGGAATGAGTGTAACTTGATAAGTAGTAGAATTAAAATAATCAATAATAGTTGTATTCGTAATTTCAAAATTCACTTCAGCTTTTCCAAAGTTATTATTGGTTTTAATTAGTTCCCGACTATCTTTAAAACTGCTATTTGATAGCTGTTGTTTCATCGCTTCAGCAATAATGTAAGACGATAACAACTCACCAAAACTCACAATCATATCGGATGTTCGAGCGGTTAATTCACCCAACAAATAACAACCATCCAACAACGTTTCCAATAAGGAAATTTTCTTTTTACAATAATGCAACAAAGCCGATTGTTCGTTAGTTGGAACCAATTCTTTAATGGCTTCGAGGTGTTTTTTCTCAATTTGTAAAACGACATCGCGATAGGAATCATCTTTTGAAGCTGCTTTTTGTGCAGCAGACAAAAGTAAATCAGTTACGCCACTAAAGGCTGAAACAGCCACGATTAATTTATCTTCTTTAGATTTTTGTTCAACAATTTCGAGAACTAACTTTATATTTTGAGCATTGGCAACCGAAGTTCCGCCGAATTTTAATACTTTCATTTGATTATTTTTTACTTAAAAACAGGGTTTTTATTTTATCCTTTCGAATAAGCATGGATGCGGATGATATGTAAAAATTATACCCCGAATGGGGTTGTAGTTGTAGAAGATGTGCCAAAAGAAAATCCGTTCAACGAATTGAAGGAGTTGTTTGAATAAAATATGTTCTTTTGTGATTTCATCTGAAACAAATGTAATAAATTTACATATAGGAAATATAAAACTGAAACTTTTTGCGAATACTTCAATAAACTTTGTAATCTGATACAGATGAAAATATTTAATGCAGAAAAAATCAAAGAACTTGATAAATTAACAATTGAAAAGCAGCAAATCACTTCTTTAGAATTGATGGAACGAGCTGCTTTACAAGCTTTTTTGTGGTTGGTGAATCATTTTCAAGATAAAAAAACCGTTTACCACATATTTTGTGGAGTTGGAAATAACGGAGGTGACGGATTGGTAATTGCTAGAATGTTGAAACAAAATTACTTTGACGTTCATGTGTATGTTGTTCCGTTTACGGATAAATTTTCATCGGATTTTGATACAAATTTAGATCGTTTAAAAGAAAGTAATTTAACATATGAAGTAATTAATGCTGCATCTGAATTTCCTGATATAGCTGAAAATCATGTTATTGTAGATGCCATTTTCGGAATTGGTTTAACTAGAGAAATGGATAGTTGGCTTCAAATTTTGATTCAAAAAATTAATTATCATCAATCGTTTAAAGTCTCCATTGATGTTCCATCCGGATTATTTTTGGATAAAAAAACAATGATTGCCATTCATTCAGATGTTGTTCTCACGTTTCAGTTCCCAAAATTGGCTTTTTATTTGCCTGATAATGAAAGTTTTATTAATGAAATTGTTTTGTTGCCAATTGATTTAGATGTGAAATCTATCGAATCAATTCACACCAATTATTATTATACCGATTTGAATAAAATAAAAAAGCGATACAAGCCCATTTCAAAATTTTCGCATAAAGGAACGCAAGGCCATGTGTTGTTGATTGGTGGTTGCTATGGAAAAATTGGAGCAATGGTTTTGGCTTCGCAAGCTGCATTGCGGTCAGGTTGCGGTTTGGCAACGGTTTTTATTCCTAAATGTGGTTACGAAATTTTACAAACCGCCACACCGGAAGTCATGGTGATGACTGATGAAAATTATCATAAAATAACCAACATTGAATTTAATCTTCAACCAAAATCAATCGGAATTGGAATGGGAATTGGTCAAGAGGAGGAAACTACAGCAGCTTTATATCACTTTTTAAAGGAGAATAAAATTCCTCTAGTGATTGATGCCGATGCATTGAATATTCTTTCTGAAAATTCAGAATGGATGAATTTACTGCCAAAGAACTCCATTTTGACACCACATCCCAAAGAATTAGAACGGTTGATTGGAACTTGGGAAGATGATTTTAACAAAATTGAAAAAGTAAAATCATTTGTCAAAATGTACCATTTGGTGGTTTTAATCAAAGGTGCTTATACTTTAATTATAGATGACAAAAACGTGTATGTCAATTCTTCAGGAAACCAAGCTTTGGCAACAGGTGGAAGCGGCGATGTGTTATCCGGAATGATTACTAGTTTTCGTGCTCAAGGCTATTCTGCCGTTGATGC
Organism: Flavobacterium orientale; assembly: GCF_014638005.1. Classification (GTDB taxonomy): domain Bacteria; phylum Bacteroidota; class Bacteroidia; order Flavobacteriales; family Flavobacteriaceae; genus Flavobacterium; species Flavobacterium orientale. The sequence goes on along the minus strand of NZ_BMFG01000004.1, from coordinate 214,880 downwards.
TTCACTTTTAGGTGTTTATTTTCACGGTCGAACCGCTGATATTGCCATGAACGATATGGGTTACGGAGGTTTTATTGCTTCGGATATTATAAAGTATTTAGGGAAAGTTTTTTTGGAATTAAAAAATTAAACCATTTAGAAACTAAGTTAATTTCTAAATGGTTTAAATATAAATCAGAAAGATTGAAATTTACAATCCAACTTCATTCAACAATTCTTTCAACTTTGCATCAGACGGTCTTGGAGCATCAGCATTTACGATTTTACCTTCCGTATCAATCAAAATAAATCTTGGAATTCCGTCGATAGCATAATTTTTAACAAAATCAGATTTCCAGTCGTTATCCGCAAATAATTGGACACCTTTTAATTCTTTATCAGCCACTATTTTTTTCCATTTTTCATGATCTTTTTTATCATCAATAGAAATGCTGACAAATTCAATGTTTTTTCCATGATATTCTTTTTCAACTTCTTTTAAAGCAGGAATTTCGGCAATGCACGGTCCGCACCAAGTAGCCCAAACATCAATATAAACAAATTTCCCCTTCAAACTTTCTAAAGAAGTTTTTCCGCCATTTATATTTTCATAATCAAAAGTAGGAGAGGGTGAACCTTTAACAAGATTTTTTACAATTTCAAACTTGTCAGTTAATTCTTTTTTAAACTTTTCATCCAGTGAATAACTCATCATTTCATTATAAACGGTTTCTAAATTTGGAGTTGAACCATTCAATTCATACATCATATTTTTAACCAATTCACTTTGAATGAGTTTACTTTTGATAGGTTTTAAAACCTCAAAACCTTTTTCAAGCGGTGTTTTAGTTGAATCTGCTTCTGCATACATTTTTTCATAAAAATTACGTCCAGCTAAATTACGGTAGGAAAAGGAGAACTTAAATAATTCTTCGTTATCCATCGAGAAATCATCTCCAATTTTTGGAAAGCTTTCGGAAGCCTTAAATGCTCTATTGTTAGTTAAATAACCATAATTAGAAGGATATTGCACATACATTCTTAAAACATGAAAATCGGTATCTGATTTTTCATTTTTCACAAAATTTGCATTAGATAATTTTGCTTCATCCAATGCTTTCAAAATTTCTTTTTTGTACAATTCATTTTTTTCTATGAAAGCTTTTTCATCCAAAGTGAATAACGGTTTAGCACTTTCCCAGTCATTCATTTTACCATAAACGGACTCAATAACTTGATGTTTTTTTGACATAAAATTATTTTCATCAGAACCATTTCCTTTGAAAACAAAAGACTTTTCAAACTCTTCCGCATTATTTTCAACATTCAATTGAAATCCGTTTTCCAAATAAATGAATCGTTGATTTTCATCATTTAAAATCAACGAATAAAGTCCGTTGTAATCCAATTGAAGCGTGTCTGAAAATGTTCCATCTGTATTAAGATTAATTTCTTTCGAAAAATTTAACCCTTCTAATTTGATGGTTTTTGATTCAGTATTTGCAATTTTTCCTGAAAAGGTGGTGATAATTTCTTTATCCTGACAAGAAATAAAGCAAATTACAGATAGTAATGCGATAATTTTTTTCATCATATAATTGTTTAGTTTCTCAAAAATAAGAAATTCAATTCACAATTTGTTATTAAAAAAACCACAATTATGTTGCATTTATGCAAACGTTTGCGGAATTTTGAAACCTCAACCAAACAATAAATGGACCATTATCATTATATCAGTTCCGACCTACTCTCGTTGGAAACCATCAATCAAATTTTACTTGAAAATAAATGGCTTGCTTTATCAGAAGAAGCAAAAGTCAACATACAGAAATGCCGTGATTATTTAGATAAGAAAATGCAATCGCAAACCGATCCGATTTATGGTATTAATACCGGATTTGGGTCGTTGTGTAATGTGAAAATTTCAAATGAAAATCTTTCACAACTTCAAGAAAACTTAGTGAAATCACACGCTTGCGGAACAGGCGATGAAGTACCAAACTCGATTGTAAAATTGATGTTGTTGCTTAAAATTCAATCGTTGAGTTACGGAAATTCAGGAGTTCAATTAGAAACCGTTGAGCGATTGATAGAATTTTTCAACAATGATGTATTACCAATAATTTATACGCAAGGTTCTTTAGGTGCTTCGGGCGATTTGGCTCCGTTAGCACATTTGAGTTTACCATTGTTAGGTGAAGGTGAAGTATATTTTGAAGGGAAAAAAGTCCATTCCAAAGAAGTTCTCGCCCATTTTAATTGGAAACCTATCGTTTTACAATCCAAAGAAGGTTTGGCATTGTTGAACGGAACGCAGTTTATGAGTGCTTATGGTGTTCATATTTTATTAAAATCGTATAAATTATCCTATTTGGCCGATTTAATTGGAACCATTTCTTTAGAAGGTTTTGATGGTCGAATTGATCCGTTTAACGAATTGATTCACTTGGTTCGCCCGCACAAAGGTCAGATTGAAACAGCTCAGCGAATTACTGATTTTTTAGATGGAAGTCAAATTATCAATCAAAAGAAAACGCACGTTCAAGATCCGTATTCTTTCCGATGTATGCCGCAAGTTCACGGAGCTTCAAAAGATACAATGGATTATGTGCGAAGAGTTTTTCGAACAGAAATCAATTCTGTAACCGATAATCCAAATGTTTTTGTAGGCGAAGATATTATAGTTTCCGGTGGAAATTTTCACGGACAACCATTGGCTTTAGCATTAGATTTTCTTGGAATTGCTTTAGCAGAATTAGGAAGTATTTCTGAAAGAAGAACGTATCAATTAATTTCCGGACTTCGTGGATTACCTGCATTTTTGGTTGACAATCCCGGTTTAAACTCCGGTTTTATGATTCCGCAATACACGGCTGCAAGTATAGTTAGTCAGAATAAACAATTAGCCACTCCGGCAAGTATTGATAGTATTGTTTCCAGTAACGGACAAGAAGATCACGTTAGTATGGGTGCGAATGCGGCAACAAAGTGTTTTAAAATTATTGAAAATTTAGAACGCATTTTAGCCATTGAATTAATGAATGCTTCGCAAGCCATTGAGTTCAGAAGACCATTGAAATCCAGTGAGTTTATTGAGCAATTTATTTTTTCTTATCGTACCGAAGTTCCTTTTGTACAAGAAGATCGCATTTTGCATTATGATATTGAAAACTCAATCGCTTTTTTAAGGAGTTTTGAGATTGAGGTGGAATAGATAAGATTAATTTGCTGTTCAAAGCTTTTGACAATTCTCCAAATGAATTTGATAAGCTCATATGTTTAGCTAATAAAAAAATTTTAAAGCATTATAACAATATATTTACTTGTTATTTAATCAGTGACATTCATCATATATTAACTTTTTAAAATATTAATTTTTTACAAGCAGAAAGAACTTTGTTGATTATTTTTAATTTTTTATTTAAACTTTGATTTAAGTATTGATTCGGTTATTAATTTTTCGTCAACTTCGTTATCAATTACATATAAAATTTGCAATTCTTTATTTGAGATTTCTCCAATAAGTAAAAATGTTGTGTATTTTTTTTGAGGGTCTGAAATAATATTTTTGATTTTATAAAAAACTTTTCCGTCAATTTCAATTTCCTCTTTGCTAATATTAATTGGAGTTTCTAGTTCTTTATATTTTTCTTCAAATAATTCTATAAGCTTATTTATGTATTCATTTATCCCAAATTTTTTTATGTTATTACCAGATAAATAGCTTGACATTATGATATTAAAGTTAGAATCTTTTTCTTTAGCAATAGCGAAAAGAATATCTTCCTCGGGATCTAAGTTTAAATTCGTATCATTTTCAAGAAATTTTTCTCCTGTAGTTGTAATTTGTGAAAAATTATCAGTTTGATAAAAATAATTTTTGGGTATTTCGTATGTCCAAGAAATATTTCCAATTTTATAATTTTTTTGAGCAAAAGTTATATTTGCAAATAATAGTATTAAGTAAAAAAATATTCTATTCATATTATTTTTATTTTTTATGCGTTCAAAGAAAACTTTCTTAGGACTAATTAATATGTTTTAAAAGCCGATATTTTAAAAGTTATCGAATAATACAAGTTACTATTTCACCTTAAAATTCTTCTCAATCGCCTTAATCATTTCTCCTGCAATATCTTTGTTAGTTGCTCCTTCAATTCCTTCTAAACCGGGAGATGAATTTACTTCCAACAAAAGCGGTCCTTTACTTGATCGAATAATATCAACTCCGGCTACTTTTAATCCCATCGCTTTAGCCGCTTTTACGGCAATGATTTTTTCTTCACGAGTTGGTTTGATAACCGAAGCTGTTCCACCTAAATGAATGTTCGCTCTAAATTCTCCTGCCAATGCTTCTCGTTGAATGGTTGCTACTACTTTTCCGTCAATCACAAATAAACGCAAATCTTTTCCGTTGGCTTCTTTGATGAATTCTTGAACTAAAATATTAGCATTCAAACTTTTAAAAGCGTTAATAACACTTTCAGCTGCTTTTTTAGTTTCGGCCAAAACAACTCCTTTTCCTTGCGTTCCTTCTAAAAGTTTGACAATTAAAGGTGTTCCGCCAACCATTTTTATTAAATCATCGGTATCTAAGGGTGAATTGGCAAATCCAGTGGTTGGGATGTCAATTCCGTTATTCAAAAGCAATTGCAACGAATATAATTTATCTCGCGACTGCGTAATTGCTGAAGAAGAATTTAGACAAAAAATCTTTAACGCTTCAAATTGACGAGTTAACGCACAACCATAAAAGGTAATATTCGGACGAATTCGCGGAATGACAGCATCCAATTCATTCAAAACTTTTCCACCACGGTAATGAATTTCAGGCGTGTCGGCATCCAATTTCATATAACATTCTTTGATGTTTAAAAATTGCATTTCGTGACCACGGCGTTCACCGGCTTCCATAATTCGTTTGTTGCTGTAAAGTTCAGGATTGCTGGCTAAAAGTCCGATTTTTAAACCTGAACGCTCTTTTAAAACATCCGGATATAAGTCTTTTAATTTATCGGTTGAATTATCTCCTAACAAATATTTCTTTTCCGGATCAACCATCGCTCGTCCGCTCATCGCTTCGCGACCTAACAACATTCGGAATCCCATTGAATCTCGATTAGTCAACGTCATTTCAATCGTCCAATTGGATTCTCCCAATTGCAATTGCGTTTGAATTACAAAACGTTGCTCACGAAATCCGCTTGAACTTTTTACTACTCGTTTGTCAATTAAAGGAGCTTGGCAGTGAATGATGGTTTTGACATTATTCTGAATCGGATTAATATCAAATTTTACCCAATGTTCCCCTTCTTTGATAAATGGACTGATGTTGATGGCGTGTAGGGCAGAGGTTTTGGCTCCGGAATCTACTCGGGCTTTGATAGTTGGAATTCCTAATTCTGGGAAAGAACACCATTCTTCACTACCTAAAATTAATTTGTTGTCTAACATTTTTTGATTGATTGTATAAAAAAGCCACGAATTCACAAATAGTTTTACTTTAATTCGTGAATTCGTGGCTTACAATTTAGTTCTATTTAACTCGTTGGTTTTTCTGCTTTTTGAACTTTTACATTCAATTCTTGAGCATCATCTTCAATGTCCATAAAGATTTCGTCACCTTCTCCAATTTTAGAAGTGATAATTTCTTCGGCTAAAGAATCTTCAACATATTTTTGAATGGCTCTTTTTAATGGTCTGGCTCCAAATTGTTTATCAAAACCTTTATCAGCAATAAATGCTTTAGCTTTATCTGATAAATTCAACGTATAACCTAAATCTTTAATTCGAGCATATAATTTTTTCAATTCGATTTCGATGATTAAATCGATGTGTTCTTTTTCTAAAGCATTAAACACAATCACATCATCAATACGATTCAAAAATTCAGGAGCGAAAGTTTTCTTTAACGCATTTTCAATCACACTTTTCGAATGATCATCTGCTTGCGAAACTTTTGCGGCAGTTCCGAAACCAACACCTTGACCAAAATCTTTCAATTGACGTGCTCCCACATTGGAAGTCATAATGATAATGGTATTTCTAAAATCGATTTTTCGACCTAAACTATCCGTTAAATAACCATCATCCAACACTTGCAGCATCATATTGAAAACATCCGGATGAGCTTTTTCAATTTCATCTAATAGAACAACACAATACGGTTTGCGACGCACTTTTTCGGTTAATTGACCACCTTCTTCGTAACCCACATATCCCGGAGGTGCTCCGACTAATCTGGAAATTGCGAATTTCTCCATATACTCGCTCATATCAATACGAACTAAAGCATCTTCAGAATCGAATAATTCTTTAGCTAAAACTTTTGCTAATTGCGTTTTTCCAACTCCGGTTTGACCTAAGAAAATAAACGACCCAATCGGACGATTCGGATCTTTTAATCCGGCTCGATTACGTTGAATCGAACGAGCAATTTTCATCACTGCTTCGTCTTGACCAATTACTTTTCCTCTGATTAATTCCGGTAGATGAGCCAATTTATTACTTTCAGTTTGAGCAATTCTGTTCACAGGAATTCCTGTCATCATCGAAACAACATCGGCAACATTGTCTTCGGTAACGGTTATTCTATTATTTTTAGAATCAATTTCCCATTGTTCTTGTGCGATAGCTAAATCTTTTTCGATGCGTTTTTCATCATCACGCAATTTAGCAGCTTCCTCGTATTTTTGTTTTTTAACGACCGTATTTTTCAATTCACGAACATCTTCCAATTGTTTTTCCAGTTCCAAAATTTGTTTCGGAACTTCGATGTTGGTGATGTGGACACGCGAACCGGCTTCGTCTAACGCATCAATCGCTTTGTCCGGTAAGAATCGATCAGACATATAACGACTGGTCAATTTCACACATGCATCAATCGCTTCAGGTGTATAGGTGACACTGTGATGATCTTCATACTTACCTTTGATATTATTCAAGATTGTAATTGTTTCTTCAATAGTTGTAGGTTCAACAATCACTTTTTGAAAACGTCTTTCCAAAGCACCGTCTTTTTCAATATATTGACGGTATTCATCTAACGTTGTAGCACCAATACATTGAATTTCGCCTCTGGCTAAAGCAGGTTTAAACATGTTGGACGCATCCAAAGAACCTGTTGCACCACCGGCACCAACGATGGTATGAATTTCATCGATAAACAAAATAATGTCATCGTTTTTTTCCAATTCATTCATTACCGCTTTCATTCTTTCTTCAAACTGTCCGCGGTATTTTGTTCCGGCAACTAAACTCGCCAAATCAAGCGTAACTACTCGTTTGTTGAATAAAATTCGGGATACTTTCTTTTGTATGATTCGCAACGCTAAACCTTCGGCAATGGCAGATTTACCAACACCGGGTTCACCAATTAAAAGCGGATTATTTTTCTTTCTTCGGCTTAAAATTTGTGAAACACGTTCAATTTCTTTTTCACGACCCACAACCGGATCAAGTTTTCCTTCTTCGGCTAACTCGGTTAAATCACGACCAAAATTATCTAAAACAGGCGTTTTGGATTTTTTATTGGTTTTACTTCCGGGATTATTAAAGTTGCCTTCTTTCAAACTGTCATCTTGTCCGGAGTCATCATTAAATGATTCTGCTTTTGGAAAATTTTCGTTAAAATCTTCTTCATTGTTATTTGGTATCATATTCAAATATTGTTCTTTAGCTATATCGTAATCGATTTTTAGCTTGTTAAGTAATTTTGTTGTCGGATCGTTTTCGTTCCTCAATATACAAAGCAAAAGATGTGCCGTACTAATAGATGAACTCTGGAAAACTTTGGCTTCAAGAAACGTGGTTTTTAAAGCCCTTTCCGCTTGACGAGTTAAATGCAGGTTTTTCTTTTCATTGCCAATTTCAGCAATAGGATTTGGCGGACTCAAAATTTCAACTTTTCTTCGAAGATGTTCTAAATCTATGTCTAAATTGTTTAAAATATTTATCGCTTTTCCATTTCCATCTCTCAAAATACCTAACATCAGATGTTCAGTTCCAATAAAGTCGTGACCCAAACGAAGGGCTTCTTCCTTACTGTAACTAATTACATCTTTGACTCTTGGTGAAAAATTATCGTCCATAGCAATTGTTTTTTATAGGTAAATTTAGTAAATATGATTAAAATAATCAAAAATCATTCCTTGACTAATCTACTGACAGTAAATTGACAAAAAATATTTTAAAAATAAAAGGTAATGTACCATATACTTATCAACCAAAAACCGTGGTCTTTTTGTTAATAAATCTTTGAAATTTGTTTGATTTTTTACCTTAAAAAATGTTGAAATTCCCTATATTAGCACGTTTTGTTAAAATATAATTTTTAAAATATAAATACTTATGTCTGAAGGAGAAAAGTTGATTCCTATAAACATCGAAGACGAAATGAAATCAGCATACATCGATTATTCGATGTCTGTAATTGTGTCACGTGCTTTGCCTGATGTTAGAGATGGTTTAAAACCTGTACACCGTAGAGTTCTTTACGGAATGTATGATTTAGGAGTTTTTTCGAATAGAGCTCACAAGAAGTCCGCCAGAATTGTCGGAGAAGTTTTAGGAAAGTACCACCCACACGGCGATACATCTGTTTATGATGCAATGGTTCGTATGGCTCAAGAGTGGAGTTTACGTTATTTATTGGTTGATGGTCAAGGTAACTTTGGATCGGTTGATGGAGATAGTCCTGCAGCAATGCGTTATACCGAAGCCAGAATGCAGAAGATTTCGGAAGAAATTATGGCTGATATCGAAAAAGAAACCGTTGATTTTCAATTAAACTTTGATGATACGTTATATGAACCAAAAGTAATGCCAACAAAAGTTCCGAATCTATTGATTAATGGAGCTTCAGGTATTGCAGTTGGTATGGCAACAAATATGCCACCTCACAATTTAACCGAAGTAGTTAATGGAACATTGGCTTATATTGATAACACTGAAATTGAAATTGATGAGTTGATGAATCACATCAAAGCACCCGATTTTCCAACAGGTGGAATCATTTATGGTTATGAAGGTGTTCGCGAAGCATTCAAAACAGGTCGTGGTCGTATCGTGATGCGTGCTAAGATAGCTTTTGAAGAAAGTAATGGCAAAGAAGCTATTATTGTAACCGAAATTCCATATCAGGTAAATAAAGCTGATATGATTAAGAAAACGGCCGATTTAGTCAATGATAAAAAAATTGAAGGTATTTCAAATATCCGTGATGAATCGGATAGAAACGGAATGCGAATTGTTTACGAATTAAAACGTGATGCAGTTCCAAATGTGGTTTTGAATACGTTATATAAATTTACTCAATTACAATCTTCGTTTAGTGTAAACAACATTGCTTTAGTAAATGGTCGCCCACAAATGTTGAATCTGAAAGAATTGATTCATTATTTTGTTGAACACCGTCATGAAGTAGTTGTTCGAAGAGCAAAATTCGATTTGCGTAAAGCAGAAGAAAGAGCTCACATTTTAGAAGGTTTAATCATCGCTTCTGATAATATTGATGAAGTAATTGCATTGATTAGAGGTTCAAAAGATGGTGATGAAGCTCGTACAAAATTAATAGAACGTTTCTCGTTAAGCGAAATTCAAGCTCGAGCTATTGTTGAAATGCGTTTGCGTCAACTTACTGGTCTTGAGCAAGATAAATTACGTGCTGAATACGAAGACATCATGAAATTAATCACTCATTTAAGAGAATTATTAGCTAATAAAGACTTGAGAATGCAAGTGATTAAAGATGAATTGGTTGAAATTCGTGATAAATATGGTGATGAAAGACGTTCTGTAATTGAATATGCCGGTGGTGATGTAAGTATCGAAGATTTAATTGCCGATGAAAATGTCGTAATTACCATTTCACATGCCGGATATATTAAACGTACAAACTTATCTGAATACAAAACACAGAATAGAGGAGGAGTTGGACAAAAAAGTGCAGGAACAAGAGATCAAGATTTCTTAGAACATTTATTTGTGGCAACAAATCACCAATACATGTTATTCTTTACTCAAAAAGGAAAATGTTTTTGGATGCGTGTTTACGAAATTCCGGAAGGAAGTAAAGCTTCTAAAGGAAGAGCAATTCAGAACTTAATCAATATTGAAAATGATGATAAAGTAAAAGCGTTCATTTGCACACAAGATTTGAAAAATGAAGAGTATATCAATAGTCATTATGTGATTATGGCAACAAAACAAGGTCAAGTTAAAAAGACGTTGTTAGAACAATATTCGCGTCCGAGAGTTAACGGAATTGCAGCCATAACTATTCGTGAAGATGATGAATTATTAGAAGCAAAATTAACCAATGGAAACAGTCAAATATTAGTTGCGGTTAAATCAGGTAAGTTAGTTCGTTTTGAAGAAAGCAAAACGCGTCCGATGGGAAGAGGTGCTTCTGGAGTTCGTGGTATCACTTTAGCCGATGATAAAGATGAAGTGATTGGCATGGTTTCTGTAAATGACATGAGCAGTGAAATATTAGTTGTTTCGGAAAAAGGTTATGGAAAACGCTCCTCATTAGAAGATTATCGTATTACAAATCGAGGAGGAAAAGGAGTTAAAACACTTAATATTACTGATAAAACAGGAAGATTAGTTTCCATTAACAGTGTGACTGATGCTGATGATTTAATGATTATTAATAAGTCAGGATTAACAATCAGAATGGAAGTTTCCGATTTACGAGTAATGGGAAGAGCTACACAAGGTGTTCGATTGATCAACATTAAAGGTAATGATTCCATTGCAGCAGTAACAAAAGTAATGCGTGAAGAACAAGCAGAAGAAGTAGATTTTGAAGATGTAAGTGAAGAAATTAAAAATGTAGAAGATTCAGAAGACACTAATGACGCAGATCAATCAGATGAAAACAATGAAACCCAAGAATAATAGTAACTAAATTTAAATTTAAATTAAAATGAAAAGCAAATATGCAATCGCTCTGGCTATTTCAGTGATTACCATGAGCACATTTGCTCAGAAAGATGAACTCAAAGCTCTTGAAAAAGCATTGAAATCAACTGACGACCAAATGATTAAGACATCTTTAGCTAATGCAGAAAATGTATTGGCTAATGCGACTGATGCTGAAAAATCTCAATTCTATTTCTTAAAAGGGAATGCAATGATGTTTTTCTCTAAGAGAACTTCTGACAAAGGTGAAAAGCTTGTACAAGCATCGAAGTCTTATCAGGAAGTAATAGAAATTGAAAAAAAAGGTTCTAAGCAAAAGTTTAGTGCTCCGGCAAAAGAAGCCTTGACAGCCTTACAAGCAGAATTAGTTGATGAAGCCATTAAGGACAATAACGCCAAGCGTTTTAAAAATGGAACAGTAAAGTTATATGAAGCTTATAACATAAATAAACAGGATACACTCTATTTATATTATGCAGCAAATGGAGCTGTTAATGATGGTGATTATGATACTGCGTTAAAGTATTATGATGAATTAAAAAGACTGAACTTCTCTGGAATTGCGATTCAATATTTTGCTACTGAAAAAGCAACTGATGAAGAATCAGAATATAGATCAAAAGCGGAACGAGATTTGTTCGTAAAAGCAGGAACTCATCACAAGCCAAGACAACAAAAAACGACATCAAAAAGAGGTGAGATTTATAGAAATTACGCATTAATATTAGTTCAAAAAGGAGAAGTTGCAAAGGCAAAAGCTGCTTTAGTAGAGGCTAGAAAATCGAATCCTGATGATACTTCACTAGCAATTGCTGAATCTAATTTGTATTTAGATGAAGGTGATTTTGTTTCCTACAAGAAGATTGTTGAAGAAGTGTTGAGTAAAAACCCAAATGATCCTGATTTATTATATAATTTAGGAGTTGTATCCTCAAAAGCCGGAAATAATGAAGAAGCTGAAAAATATTATCTTCAAGTTATTGAGATAAATAAGAATTATAAAAATGCTTATAAAAATTTGGCTATTTTGAAATTGGATGCAGATACTAAAATGGTTGAAGAAATGAATAAACTAGGAATTTCAGCTAAAGACAACAAACGTTATGATGAAATTAAGAAAGAACGTGAAAAATTATTTGTTTCAGTTATGCCTTTGTTAGAAAAAGTAATCGAATTAGATCCTAAAGATTCTGAAACGAAACAAACTCTGATGAATTTGTATTCTACTTTAGATATGACAGATAAATACAAAGCACTCAAAGCAACAATGGATTAATAAAAAGATAAAAATGCAAAAAATCCCGATTATTTTTAATCGGGATTTTTTATATAATTTTTTTAATAACTCTCAGTTTATGAGTGTGCTTATTCAATTCAGCATTGTAAATGCCCAAATGATCTAGCCTGTCAATTCTTACTTTACCACTAGCGTGAATAATGTAATTGTCATTCATAATCATGCCAACGTGAATAATTTTTCCTTCTTCGTTATCAAAAAAGGCTAAATCACCTGGCTCACTTTCTTCAATAAAACTTAAAGGTTCTCCCTGTGAAGCTTGTTGTGAAGCATCTCTTGATAATTTATATCCGTTTAGCTTATATACCATTTGAGTAAAACCCGAACAGTCAATACCGAAAGGTGTTTTGCCTCCCCATAAGTAGGGAGCATTCAAATATAAAAATGCTGTTTTTATTAATTCTGATTTAGGTTTAATTCCAATAACTTTCATTCCTTCAAAAGCAAAACTTTTTTTGTTTATACTTTCAATACTCAAAAAAGATAAAGAAGATCCTAAAGGAATTGGTAATAACAAATCATCAGAATTAGATATAAACTCAATCAAATCAGCTGACAAAATTTGGTCATTGTTTGAAAGTTCTTCATACTCAAATTCTGTAATTACTTGACATTGTTTTTGGTCAATCCAACCTTCATAGGAGTCAAAATAAGCCTTGATTTTGTACCATTGTTTATTCGTTTCAATAATTTCAAAATGGTCACCAAACAAAAGTTGTGAAACTAATTCACTTCTGTCATTAGGTTCAATTCGTATGGGAACAATGGCTAAATTACAAATTCCGTACATTAACGATTTTCTACAAATTTAGTTAGATTTTTTCAATAACTATTGCAGAAGCACCACCACCACCATTACAAATAGCAGCAGCTCCATATTTACCATTGTTTTGGTCTAAAACATTTAGCAAGGTTATGATGATTCTTACTCCGGAACAACCAAGTGGATGGCCTAAAGAAACAGCACCACCATTAACGTTGATTGTATCAGTAGAAAGACCTAAAATTTTAGCATTCGCTAATCCAACTACAGCAAAGGCTTCATTAAACTCAAAATAATCAATTTCATTGATAGATAATTTAGCATTATCTAATGCTTTTGGTAACGCTTTTGCAGGAGCTGTAGTAAACCATTTTGGTTCTTGAGCAGCATCTGCATAACCTGAAATATAAGCCAATGGCTTCAGTCCTAATGCTTTTGCTTTTTCTTCACTCATCAATACAACAGCACCGGCACCGTCATTAATTGTTGAAGCATTTGCGGCAGTAACGCTACCGTCTTTGGTGAAAACTGGATTTAAACTTGGGATTTTATCTAATTTTACATTCGTAAATTCTTCATCTGTAGTAACCATAATTGGTTCTCCTCTTCGTTGTGGAACGGCAACCGGAACTACTTCGTTTGAGAATTTACCTTCACTCCATGCCTTTGCTGAACGTTCATACGACTGAATGGCGAAGGCATCTTGTTCTTCTCTAGATATTTTGTATTCAGTGGCACATAAATCGGCACAAACACCCATGGCGTTATTGTCGTAGGCATCCGTCAAACCATCTTTTTGCATTCCGTCAATTAAGGAGGTGGGACCAAATTTATATCCATTTCTTAAATGAACATAATGAGGTATCAAACTCATGTTTTCCATACCTCCGGCAACAATAATTTCTGCATCACCGCTTTTTATGGCTTGAGCACCCATCATTACAGCTTTCATCCCTGAAGCACAAACTTTATTAATTGTAGTACATGCAACTGTATTTGGTAAACCTGCCAATATAGCTGCTTGTCTTGCGGGTGCTTGTCCAACTCCTGCTTGAATCACATTACCCATTAAAACCTCATCAACTAATTTAGGGTCTAGATTGATTTTGTCTAAGGCACCTTTGATGGCAATAGCCCCTAATTGTGGTGCTGATACAGTGGATAAACTTCCCATGAAACTTCCAATTGGAGTTCTTGCGGCTGATACAATTACTACTTTCATATTGTTATTTGTTATGTTGTCTGTTTAGATTGCGAAATTAATTATTTTTAGACTATTTTTTTGCATTTTGTTTACTTAATTTAAGGATGGAACAATTTGATTATAAAATTTGTAAAAACTATTAAATTTAAATTTTCATAGAAATCTGACTTAAAGACAATTAAAGTATAATTAAATAAAACTTTAAAAAAACAAGTAAAAATTCTTGTAAAGTATAGAATGAAACGTTACATTTGCAACCGCAAAAAAGTTGAGTTCTTATAGAATTTAGGAGAGGTGCCGGAGTGGTAACGGAGCAGATTGCTAATCTGTCGACGGGTAACTGTCGCCAGGGTTCGAGTCCCTGTCTCTCCGCTTTTTTCGGGGTGTAGCGTAGCCCGGTTATCGCGCCTGCTTTGGGAGCAGGAGGCCGCAGGTTCGAATCCTGCCACCCCGACAAATGGCCCAGTAGCTCAGCTGGATAGAGCAACTGCCTTCTAAGCAGTAGGTCTCAGGTTCGAATCCTGACTGGGTCACTTTAAAAGCTTCGTTTTACGAGGCTTTTTTTGTTTAATATAGTCATTCATCGATTTTCTGTGCTTTTTAATTAAAGTTTTCTATTTGTTTCAATAAATAGTATAATTTAGTACACTTTTTAAAAATTTAGTAGTCCCCAAATTGCTACAATTAATTTTATTGAAAGGTTGTAAGTATGACACCTGAGGAAAAATTAAATATAATTAACCGTTTAAATGCTTTAGAGCTTCTTCAAAAGAAAAATTTAGAAGAGGTTACTGCATTGAAAAACTATCTTAAGGAAAATCCTTTATTGGCCGAAGATTGGTTAGACTTAAATACCATTAGTGGTCATTATATCGATAGTTTTTCTAAAGTTGAAGTTTATGACAATAGACCTACTAACGAAGAGAACAGAAATGTTTTTGCTACCGAAAGTCAAGCAAGATCTGCTTTAGCAAAGGCACAATTATCTCAGCTTTTACAATCATTCAGAAGTGGTTGGCATAAAAGTTTGCCTAATTATGTTTTATTACCCGAGTTAATTGACGGAGAAGTAAAACCTTATATTGGTCAAGGTGTTTTTCCACAATTTTTAGCCTTTAGAAGTAGAGAAAAAGCTGTTTTATTTTATGCGGCTCATAAAAAATTAATTCATGAATTCTGGTCAGAGTTTTTTGAATAGTTTATCTTTAGACATAAATTGTTTCTTATGAAAGATATCCTTACCTTTTTTTTTATTCTTATTGTAAGCAATCTTTTTTCACAACGCATTCATGGGTATAATACAACACCACATGATACAACATTTGTGAATATTGAAGAGTACTCGTCTGATTTTGTACTCGATATGCGATATGCCACAACAAATAACTTTATGAATACAAAGGTGTACGATTGTGAGAAATGTTATTTGAGATACAAAACTGTGAAAGCACTGCTGAATGCAAATCAAGAATTTCTTAAGTTAGGTTATAAAATCAAATTGTTTGATTGTTATCGTCCAACAGATGTTCAAAAAATAATGTTTGATATTGTGCCGAACCCTACTTATGTGGCTGATCCCAAAAAAGGTTCCATACATAATAGGGGATGTGCTGTTGATTTAACTTTGATTGATAGAAATGGAAACGAACTTGATATGGGAACAACCTTTGATTTTTTTGGAGTAGAGGCAGCTCATGCTTATCAAAATCTGTCAAAAGAAGTTTTAGAGAATAGAATTTTACTTAAAACAGTGCTTCAAAATAATGGTTTTAATCCGATAAAATCAGAATGGTGGCATTATAATCTAAAACAAGATACGTTAGACAATCTTTCTAATTTTAAATGGAATTGCGATTAGTTTTCTATGCAATGTAAGTAATTCATAAAAAAACTTTCCGGTCTGAAAAATTGCTTTAATAATTCAGAATTTAATTCTTTTTTGATAACATAATCAACTGTTTCGGTTCCATAAACTACTCTCATCATTGAAATGGGATACTTTTTCAAATCGTCAATGGAATTCTTTAAAAAATAAAAGTTTCCTTCAAGGAGACGAACATTTTTTTTGTCTTCATCATTTTTAAATAAACTACCACAAACTTCATTATCTTCATGTAACATCGTAATTATTTTTCCATTTTCTAATTGAAGATAAATTTTAGAATTTTTACTCAAACAAGTTGCTTTGATAAATTCAGAATTTTTTTGAAGTAATTTAAAATTTAAATATGGAGTTCCGTTATAATTTGATAAAGTAGCTAAGATGTAGTTTTCAGAAGAACCAAAAACGCGTTCGTAAAGAAGTTGTTCTTTAACAGATTTATAAGTTCCGGTGCTGTCTGTTTCATTTACAGCATAGTCACAATTCTTTTGAGCGGATAGTAATGTGGTAAGTAGTACAAAAAATAATATAAGTAATCTTTTCATTCGTTTATTTAATTTTGTTGCAAAGTAAAACAATTTTATGGTTATCTACAGTTGTTGTAAAAAAACAATACAAGGTTCCACCATCTTTTATTTTCCATTTTTTTCTTATTTCTTCTACACTTAATGGAAAATTTCGAATGGTGATATTGGCTTTCGAATTTTCTAAAAAGGATTTCATGTTTTCCTTTGAATAAAGGAATGTTTTTTCTATTTCAAATATCCTACCAAAAAAATCTAATAGTTGGTCTGAAGTATAAAGTTGTGAATTTTTATGTAATTTATGAATGCCATATTGTTTTGAAATTTCATCAAAACCACCTGATTTCATTAGTGCAGCTTTTGGTTCATATAAATAGTTTAAAGGCAGACTATACGTGGATAAAGCATTTGAAGGCAATAAAAATTCAAATTGTTCTTGTTCATTATCAGCCAAATCGACACATTTTATTTGAATGCTGTCCTGATAATTTTTTTCTATAATCCAAAGGATTTCTTTAACTTCATTTTCTACAGAAACGATGTGGATACTTTTTACATTTTTTAGTTCTTCAATTCCGGCGGTTAAATCTAAAATTGGAGAAGATTTTATAAGTAGGTTATCGGAATAATTAAAATAAAAATCAAGCAATTCCGGTACATTTGGACAACAATCTTTGAGTAAAAAAACCTTTCCTTTTTTTTCACTTCTTCGTGACGGATCGATATAAATCCAATCTGTTTTTTGATTTATTTTTTTTAAAATTTCTTCACTATCGCCTGAGAAACATGCAATTGAACTTTTATTCAATTGATTAAAATTATGCTTTACAATTTTTGATAAAGCTTCATTCCATTCACAATGAATAACCCTTTTTATTTGTAATGAAAAGTAATATACATCAACACCAAAGCCTCCTGTTAAATCGATTATTGAATCACCGTTTATTAGTTGTGATTTGTATTTTGCGGTTTTTTCAGAAGAAGTTTGCTCAATGGAAATTTTGCTTGGATAAATTATATTTTTTTGGTTAAACCAAGTGGGTAATTTTTCTTTAGATTTTGTTCTAGCTTCAATTTGATTGATAATCTCTTTATAATCCACTTCTGGAAATGGATTTTTTTTCAATGCCAAATCTGAAATGAGTTTACCTGTGTTTTCACAAATAAAATTTTGAATTTCAGGTTGTAGTAATTCATCAATCATTTATAATTTTCTTGTAATTGCTTTTACAATACTGTTTTGAGGAAAAAATTCTTTTGCAATAACTTTTAAAATGGTGTAAACAGGAACGGCAACAATCATACCTACAATTCCGGAAATAAAACCGGAAATAAGTATGACTAAAAATATTTCCAACGGATGCGATTTAGTGCTTTTTGAAAAAATTAAGGGTTGGTTTAAGTTATTGTCAATCAGTTGAACGATAACAAAGCCAATTAAAACATAAATAGTTTTGGGTAAAATTTCTGTCTGAAAATCACTTCCAATGTTGCTAATCATGGTTAATGTTGCAGCTAAAACACTTCCTATTAACGGACCGATATAGGGAATGATGTTTAAAATAGCACAAAAGAATGCGATTACAAAAGCGTTACTAATTCCGAAAATCAATAAAACAATATAATACAACACAAAAACAATAAATAACTGAAGTAGTAAACCGGAAAAATACCTGCTTAGCAAATCATAGATTTTTTTTAATGAATTTAAGGTTTCAGTTTCGTGTGATTCTGGAATAATACTTTTAAATCCAGCAATGAAAGAAACTTTGTCTTTTAAAAAGAAAAAACTAATAAAAAGTACTGTTGCTAATCCCATTAAAAAACCACTAATCATAGATATAAAATTATTAAAAATACCTGTCAAAAAATTGAAATCAACATAACTGGAAAGGTTTATGTCTTTTAATTGGTCTGAAATAAAAGAATCTTGTTGGTTAAAATAATTTTGCAAATCGATAAAAATAAGTGTTGCTTTTGATTGAATTTCTTGTGTATTTAAAAGCGATAGATTCCTGGCTTGTTCAGTAATGAGCGGTACAATCATTAAAATGAAAAGTAAAAATAAAGAAAGCATTAATCCAATTGTAAAAAGAACAGCTAAAGAATTTTTGAATTTTAATCTTCTAATTAAAAATTCAACTATGGGATTACAAACTAATGAAAAAATTAAGGCTATAACTAAGTAAATTAATACTGTTTTTATAGAATAAATGAAGAGCAAGACTATTGAAATTAAAGCTAAAATAAATAAAGCTCTTAAGATTCCGTTTGCAATTATTTTTGAAGTAATCATAAATTATAATTTGAGTAAAAATAAAAAAAACTCGTCACTAAGTAACGAGTTTTAAATTTAAATAAAATTATTTATTAGGGTTGAGCAAAAGCAGATCTAGGTCCACCGGAACCAAAAACAGCTAACATTCTGCTTTTTTGTCCTGCTGTAAACATATACATGCAAGCATCATTAGTATAATCCATATAGTTCATTGTCATTTCTCTTGGTGAACCGGAACAAGTTGAAAAATGCGGCTGATTAGGACATCCACCATTTGAAGTGTTGTGAACAGGAGTGTCAGCTACAAAATCGTTGCCACAAGTTGCATCTCCCCAAATGTGTCTCAAATTAGCCCAGTGACCTACTTCATGAGTAGCAGTTCTTCCTTTGTTGAACGAGGCAAATAAAGGATAATTTCCTCTACCAAAAGCATTAGTATGAACTACAACACCGTCAGTAGCACAAGCTCCACCGGGAAATTGAGCATAACCCAATATGTTGTTAGCTAAAACACAAACCCAAATATTGAATTTGTTTGCACAATCAGTAGGGTTTAAGCCGCCTTTATTTGATCTTTTCATGTCATCATTAGTTCTCCAATTCTTTTTAGTGGTAGATTTTCTGGATGTTCCAGTAGTAGGATCCCAAATAAATTTGATTTTTATATCACCGGAAGCTACACCACTAAAATCGGCAGGGATTAAATTATAATCTGGGTTAGTACCTGCAAAATCTTCATTTAACACATCAATCTGTGATTGAATTTGTGCATTTGAAATGTTTTGTGCTGCTGTATTATACAATACGTTAACATGTACAGGAATTTCAATGACTCCATTTACTAATTTACCCTCTGAAATGGCTCTTTCAGTAAGTTGTTCAATGCGTTGCATTCTGCCGGCTAAACTAGGGTCAGCTCGTAGTTGTTCTTCTAATACCTCCATAGATCCACAACCTCTGTGAGCAGCAAAGTGAACACCAACGGTATCATCTTCTAATTTGTTTTCATCTTTGGAACAGCTAACAACAAATACTAATGCTGCAGCTAAAACTAAAATTTTTCTCATAATCAAATAATAATTTAAGGTTTTTGGTTTTGTTTCAATTAATATTTGACAATTTTATTAAATATTTGATGTTGTTTAACTAGAGCATTAAAAAGTTATTAACAAAATCACAAATAATTGTTAAATTGTTATGAAATTTTTTCACTATTGGGTTGACAAAAAATGTTTTTTCTAAAATAAGGATTCAATTAATTTTGAAATTATATAAATGTTTGAATCTAAGTGTTATTGTAATTTATCTACACTACTTGTCAATTCATTAAAGATGTCAATCCATTGAACCTCATAATTCATAAGTGGTTCATTCCAAACGACGTGCACCGAATTGTACATCTTTTATTTGAATAAATTTGAATAGATTGAGGATTGAATAAAACTAAAAAACCCTTTAAATGTTGAATTTAAAGGGTTTTGATTCATTTTGAATGAAAGTGTGCGGAGAAAGAGGGATTCGAACCCCCGGACCTGTTACAGTCAACAGTTTTCAAGACTGCCGCAATCGACCACTCTGCCATTTCTCCAATAAGTCACAACCATTTTGTGATTGCGAGTGCAAATATAGAACGAATTTTGGTTTCTGCAAACCTTTTTTAATTTAAAATTTCATGAATTAAAGTGAAACAAACTAACCATTTCATTTTCTATAGCTTACAGTTAGTTTCAATTCAAAAATAGACTTTAAAAAGGAACGTAATCGGTAATTTCCAATCCATAACCAATCATTCCAACACGTTTTGTGTGCTCTGAATTGGATAATAATCTGATTTTTGATATATCAATATCATGTAAAATTTGAGCTCCAATTCCAAAATCTTTAGTATCCATTCGAATTGGAGGTGCTTTCATTTGTCCTTCTTCTTGTAATGCTTTCAATTCGCTGATGCGATTAAGCAATTCAATGGATGGTATTTCTTGATTGATAAAAACGATAGCTCCACGACCTTCTTCATTAATTCTGGTAAACATAGCCACCAATCGCTTATCCGAATTGTTGGTTAAGGTTTCTAAAATATCGTTGTTAACTTGTTTGGAATTGATTCGGGTTAAAATCGCTTCACCATTATTCCAGCTACCTTTAGTTAGTGCTAAATGTACTTGTTTGTTTGTAGTTTGTAAATAGGCACGCAATCGAAAGGTGCCAAACCGAGTTTCGATATCAAAATCTTCTTTCTTTTGAATTAAACTGTCGTGTTGCATTCTATACGCTACCAAATCTTCTATGGACACCAACTTTAAATCAAATTTTTTGGCCACTTTTACCAATTCGGGTAATCGCGACATAGATCCATCATCATTCATAATCTCGCAAATAACACCGGCAGGAGTGAAGCCAGCTAATCGTGCAAAGTCAATGGCAGCTTCTGTGTGGCCTGTTCTTCTTAAAACGCCACCTTGCTTTGCAATTAAAGGAAAAATGTGTCCCGGACGAGCTAAATCGTTTGGCTTTGTATCTTCATTAACTAAAGCTAAAATTGTTTTTGCTCTATCTGATGCTGAAATTCCTGTTGTTACACCATGACCTTTTAAATCAACAGAAACGGTAAAGGCTGTTTCCATGTGATCGGTATTGTTGCGAACCATAGTGTGAAGGTCCAATTCCACACAACGCCTTTCGGTAAGTGGTGCACAGATCAAACCGCGTCCGTGTGTTGCCATGAAATTAATCATTTCAGGTGTCACTTTTTCAGCAGCAGCTAAAAAATCGCCTTCATTTTCTCGGTCTTCATCATCCACAACTATAATTACCTTTCCATTTCTGATGTCTTCAATTGCTTCTTCAATGGTATTAAGTTGTATTTTTTCAAGTGTCATTTTTGTCTTTTTTGGAATTGGAAAATAGTTTGTTTACAAATTTATGAATTGGATCCATAATAACATCCATATTTATTAAGCCAATATCATTTGTAGCTCTGTAAAAAAGTAATAAACCCAAAGGCGTTAATATAATGGAGGAAAGCCAAGCACCTAAAAAAGGAGTTAGACCATCTTCTTGTGCGATTTTTTTGCCAAATACATTTATAAAATGAAATATAATAAAAATCATTACCGCAAAAACGATTGGCAAGCCCAGTCCGCCTTTTCTGATTATGGCTCCTAAAGGTGCTCCAATAAAAAACATCAATAAACAAGCATAAGCAATGACAAACTTGTCATACAACGCCAACCAATGATTGTTGATATTTTTTATTTTTGATGCGATATCAATTTTAGAACCTTCAATCGAAAACTTGGTATTTTGAACATTACTTCTGGCAATGTCATAAACAATGGCCTTCTGATGGGTGGGCATCAACGACAATACATCAGAAACTAAACTATCTTTGGTTTCAATTTTGTTATCAGGTTTGATTGACACTAAACTCAAACGCTGATGAATATTGTCTGTAAATGATTTTACATCTTTTTGTTTGCTGGTTTGTAATGAATCTAACGTATATCGCAATTCATTTACAGAAAGCATCGTATTGGTGTTGGTTATGTTTTCTTGATTATCTGAAGCTTTTTCTAACGGACTTAAATCAAAATTGATAATGTATTTTTTGAAGGAACTTTTAGCAAAAGGTTGCTTATTTTTATCTTCAAATCGTTTCGGTTCTATTGACTCATAGTAATTACCATCATATAGAATGAGTTGCAAATTGTTAGACTTTTCACTACTCATCAATTCGCCGGTTTTGGCTTTAATTACCACTGTAGTTCCTGTTCCTAAATTAGACACTTTGTGAATGGTTACTTTTTCTAAAAAGTTGCCTTCGGGACCAGATTTCTTATCTACTTTAATGGTGTAATTTCCAACATTACTAAACTGCCCTTCAGCTATCGCCATCGAAGGTTTTTGTTGTAAAATATTTTTTCGGAGATTCACAAATTTGTATTCGGCTTTGGGAATTATAGAGTTAGCAAAAAAGAACGCCACGATACTCAATAAAACAATAAAATATTGCAAAGACCGCATGGCTCGCTTTAGCGAAATTCCCGAAGATTTCATTGCAGCAAATTCATAATTTTCGGCAAAATTACCAAAAGTCATAATCGATGCCAATAAAACAGATAGGGGTAATACTAAAGGTACGACTTTAGGTGAATAGAATAATAAAAATTTAACTATCAAAAAAAAATCTAAATCTTTTCCGGCCAATTCCGCTATAAAGAGCCATATCCCTTGAAGAATAAAGATAAAAAAGAGTATTACAAAAACAGATGTAAATGTACTCAGGAATGACGTTAAAATGTAGCGGTCAAGTATTTTCACCTCAATAATTAATCAATTCTATTGATGTAGTAATTTTTGTATTTACTCTCGTCAAAGGTAAATTGATTTTTTGACAATGGAAGATTGGTTTTAAAAGAATTAACAGTTAACGTTGTTTTTGTTCCGTTTTTACCCACTTCAATCAAATTATAGATGTGTTTTGTTTGCGTATCTATTCCTAATAAAATTTCTTTCCGTTGGTCTTTTGAGCTTATTGGAATCAATTTGATATATTGTATTTTTCGACCCTTAATGTCTTGCAGTATATTCATCGAATATTTATAACCGGTCGAAAAGAAGGTAAGCATTTTAGAAGGGGTAATAGCATTTTCATCTGAAGCATCAACCTTTGAAATTGTTACTTCTTCATCTTCAGGATTAATGGTGTATGATTTTTTACCATCAAAAATTTTAGTAACTCCCATAAAATTTAAGTGGTATTGATTGCCTTTCATAACAACAGTTCCTTTGCTGTCTTGATTAACGTTCTCTTTCGTGTTACTTAAACTGTATTTGAATTCGATGGTAATGTTTTCAAAACTCTTTACTTTTGTCGTTACTTCATCCAACAAGTCTTTGGCTTTTTTGTCTTGAGCTTGGATTGTAAAAAATACGTTTAGTAATAGAAGTATGGTGACTACTTTTTTCATTTTATTATGGGTTTTGTTCATTGTTCAAAAATTCATGCAGCGAATTCAAATCAGTGATGTTCACACTTCGGGCTTTGCTGCCTTCAAACGGGCCAACAATTCCGGCAGCTTCTAATTGATCTATCAATCGTCCGGCTCTGTTGTATCCTAATTTTAATTTTCGTTGTAATAGAGAAGCGGATCCTTGCTGAGCCGTAACTATTATTTCGGCAGCTTCTCTAAACATCGAATCGCGTTCGGAGATATCAATATCAAGCACTGTGCCATTTTCTTCTCCAACATACTCCGGAAGCAAATAAGCATTAGGATAGGCTTTCTGCGAACCAATATATTCGGTAATTCGTTCTACTTCAGGAGTGTCAACAAAAGCACATTGCACCCGAACCAAATCATTACCGTTTGTATATAATAAATCACCGCGACCAATTAGCTGATCGGCACCTTGTGTGTCTAAAATGGTTCTGGAATCAATTTTTGAAGTTACTCTAAAGGCAATACGAGCAGGGAAGTTGGCCTTGATAATTCCCGTAATTACATTCACCGACGGACGTTGCGTTGCTATAATCAAATGAATTCCAATGGCACGAGCCAATTGTGCCAAACGGGCAATTGGTGTTTCCACTTCTTTTCCTGCGGTCATAATTAAATCGGCAAACTCATCTACAACCAATACGATATAAGGTAAAAAACGATGACCGTTTTCAGGATTCAGTTTTCTGTTTTTGAATTTTTCATTGTATTCTTTGATATTTCTAACCATAGCATCTTTTAACAAAGAATAACGATTGTCCATTTCAGTACACAAGGAATTTAGTGTGTTGATTACTTTATTGTTATCGGTAATAATGGCTTCGTCCGTATCGGGAAGCTTTGCCAAATAATGGCGTTCAATTTTATTGAATAAGGTCAATTCTACCTTTTTAGGATCCACCAAAACAAATTTAACTTCCGCAGGATGTTTCTTGTATAATAAAGAGGTTAAAACCGCATTTAAACCTACCGATTTTCCTTGACCTGTCGCTCCGGCCATAAGTAGGTGAGGCATTTTGGCCAAATCAACTACAAAGGTTTCGTTGGATATTGTTTTTCCTAAAGCAATGGGCAATTCCATTTCAGCTTCTTGAAATTTAGCCGAACCAATAACAGAACGCATAGGAACCATGGTTGGATTTTTGTTGGGTACTTCAATACCAATTGTTCCTTTCCCGGGAATAGGAGCAATGATACGAATTCCCAATGCCGAAAGCGATAAAGCAATATCGTCTTCCAAACTTTTAATTTTTGAAATTCGAATACCGGCCTCCGGAACAATTTCATATAATGTTACCGAAGGTCCAACAGTGGCTTTAATTTGTGCAATTTCTATTTTGTAGTTTTTAAGCGTATCAACAATTCGATTTTTATTTTCTTCCAATTCTTCTTGATTGATTGTGATTCCGGTAGTTGGATAATCTTTTAACAAATCAATCGTTGGAAATTTATAATTCGAAAGTTCTAACGTAGGGTCAAATTCACCAAAGTCGGCCACTAAACGAGCCGCTAAATTTTCTTCTAATGTGTCTTCTTCTGCATTTTTTTCAATTACAAAAGCCTCATCGTTAGTGGTTATGATTTCAGGTTCTTTTGAAATTATTGGCTTTTCAATTTTAGTTGCAATTGGATCTATTTTCTTTACCTCCAAGTTGATTTCAGAAGGATTATTAATAGTTGGTTTTAAATCCTCTCTGTTAATTTCAAATTGTGAAATGGGAGCTACTTTATTTTCAGGTTCCTGATTTTCAATAGTGTCGGTGATTGTCGTAGTAGAAAGATCCAAATCATCGTCGGCTTCTTTTGAAGCAAATTTTGGAAGTTTAACTTGAAACAACTTTTGAATTTTTTCAGGATTGATGTTTATTTTTAAAATCAAATAAATCATACAACTAAAAAGTAAAATCAGTAAAGTACCGATACTACCCATGAAACTCTGAAAATATAGGTTCATTTCATAACCAATGACACCACCTAGTTCAGGAATGGTATCCGCAAAAAAACCAAACAATAAGGAAATATTTACCAACGCAAACAAGTCCCAAAACCAAGTGTTTTTGAGTTTTTTAAGAGATAAATCCAAAATCAAATAGATTCCGGTAATAAATAACAAGCGTACAAATAGGAAGGAAGCAATACCAAAACCTTTGAATAAGAAAAAGTGAGAAATTGCAGCACCAACCTTGCCTAACCAATTGTTAACCGCCACAGTTCTGTCTCTTAAAGCGGAAACGGCACTTTGATCTTCTTGCCAATTGATGTAATAGGAAACGAACGAAAAGAACAAAGCAACTGCAATTAAAACAAACAAAATCCCTAAAAGAAGTTTGTGCTGCTTGGTAAAATGCACACTTTTTTTAGAATCCGAATCGGTCTTTTTTGTTGAAGTATCTTTTGTTGCTGTTTTAGCCATTCTCTAATTTTGGTTTAAAAATAAAACTAAATTAATTAAAAAAAAGTATCGGTACATAAATTATACCACCAATCAGAATTGCAGTTAAGGCGGCAAAGAAAACAGCTCCGGCCGCAATGTCTTTAATAAAACCAATTCTTTCGTGATAATCCGGATGTATAAAATCAGCCACTTTTTCAACAGCAGTATTCAATCCTTCAATGGATAAAACCAATCCAATGGCCAAAATTTGAAATAGCCATTCTGTTTTAGATATATCAAAGTAGAATCCGGCTAGGGTCATTACAATGGCAATGCTGACCTGAGCCATTACACTATGTTCGGTTGTAATCAATTTAAAGGCACCTTTTACAGCAAAAGCAATGCTTTTTACTCTTCCTGTAAAAAATGAAGTATCTTTTTGAAATTTCATAGTTGTTTTATAAAGCAGCTAATGCTTTGTCATAATTGGGTTCTTGTGCAATTTCAGGTACTAATTCAGTATGCAAAATAATTCCGTTTTCATCAATTACAACTACAGCTCTTGCATGTAAACCATTAAAAACGCCTTCATTGATTGTTAATCCGTAGGAATTACCAAAATTACCATCAATAAAATCAGATACGTTTTCTACATTTTCGATACCTTCCGAACCGCAAAAACGCTTTTGAGCAAATGGTAAATCACGTGAAATACACAAAACGGTTGTATTTTCTAAATTGGCAGCCAACGCATTGAATTTTCTAACGGATGTAGCACAAACGCCGGTATCAATACTCGGAAAAATGTTTAAAACTATTTTTTTTCCTTTGTAATCGTTTAATGTTGTGGTTGATAAATCGGTTTTAGTTAAATTGAATGGGGGAGCTTCAGATCCTATTTTTGGAAGTTCTCCAACGGTTGTTATAGGATTTCCGCCTAATGTAATTGATGCCATAAAAATGATTAATTAAGATTTCAAAAATAGGAAAAAAATAGGAACTTTTAAACGGAATCGTTTAACAAAAAAATCGCTCCCATTGGAGAGCGATTTTTTGAGGTATTTGTTTGGAAATTATTTGTCTATTGAACCCAAAACCCGTTGCATGAAACTGTTTAAAGCTTCTTTTTTCTCCATTCCGTTTCTGATGGATTTATGCACTTCCAAGGCTCCATACATATTGGAAATTAATTCGCCAATCACATCCAATTCTTCATCTTTTAGCGAAGGGACTTCGGTCAAAGCTTCCAAAACTTCGATGGTTTCAACTAGATAATCTTGGTCGTTCTCCTCAATAAATTGAGTTAACTGTTTGATAACGGGTAATTTCATTAGTTTGCTGAAATTTCTGAAACCAATTCAGCTAATACTTCTGCTTTGTTGGTTTGGGTTTGATTTACTAATTTGCCATTTACAAAAGTGGCAAATGTGGGTAAATTGGAAACATTAGCCAATTTTCTTGATTCAGGTGCATTTTCTGCATCCACCAAGATAAAGGTAATTCCGTCGTTTTCTGAAGCCAATTTTTTAAATTTCGGTTTCATAATTCTGCAATTGCCACACCAAGAAGCCGAATACTGAACTACTACTTTGTTGTTTTGATTGACTAAATCTTGAAGGGTATCTTCGGTTAAATCGATTAACATAAATTGTGTTTTTTTAAATTTCAATTACAATGGCAAAAATCAAGTTCAAAAATCAATGACAATATCAAATTTCAAGAAAACTATTTGACTTTTGCCATTGCCATTGATCTTTGTTTTAGTTTTGACTTAAGTAAGCAGCAGTGCTTAAACGGTCAGCTACCATTGCTTCTTTTCCTTCTTCCCAGTTGGCCGGACAAACTTCACCTTTGGTTTGAACGTGAGTGTAGGCATCAATCAAACGCAAATATTCGTTTACATTTCTACCTAATGGCATGTCATTTACACTTTCGTGGAAAATTTTTCCGGTTTCGTCAATCAAATACGTAGCTCTGTAAGTTACGTTAGAACCTGAAATTAAATACGTTTCAGTATCTTCATTATATGCTCCGGCTTCGATGTCTAAAATCCCTAAAGCGGATGATAAATTTCTTGTTGTATCAGCAAGTAGAGGATAAGTTACACCTTCAATTCCACCGTTGTTTTTTGCTGTGTTTAACCAGGCAAAGTGTACTTCATTTGTATCACAAGAAGCACCAATTACTAGTGTATTTCTACTCTCAAACTCCGGTAAAGCAGTTTGAAAAGCGTGCAATTCTGTCGGACAAACAAAGGTGAAATCTTTTGGGTACCAAAACAAAATCACTTTTTTGTTGTTTTTTACCGCTTCATCCAAAACGTTGATTCTTAAATTATCTCCCATTTCTGAGATAGCATCTACGGTGATGTTTGGAAATTTTTTACCTACTAATGACATAATTTTTATTTTTTAAATTGTTAATTTCTGATGCAAAGGTAAGATAATAGGGGAGTTGCAACCATGACAAATGTCATACCTAATTGCAATGTAGGTATTGATTTTATTGATGCTAACGTAGGTTTTGCTCTAAAACTTGCAAGTGTGTAATTTTAAATTGAAATTTTTTGTGTTTTCGTAGTTTTAATAGCAATTTATTGCAGAGTCAACAATTGTTAAAATTAAATTAAAACAAAAAAACTGCCGATTAAAGCAGTTTTTATGATGTTAGGATAAGAAATCCTTATTTAGTGGATAATTGTTTGATTTTTATTCGGAAAGCAGCAAATAGCAAGGTCATGAAGGGACTGATGATATTGAAAAAGGCATAAGGAGCATAGCTTAATGTAGACACACCCAAAACTCCGCTATGATACGCTCCACAGGTATTCCAAGGCACTAAAACAGAAGTTACTGTTCCGGAATCTTCTAAAGTCCTACTTAAATTTTCTGGAGCTAATCCTTTGTTTTCGTAAGCTTTAGCAAACATTTTACCGGGAACAACTATAGCTAAATATTGATCAGAAGCGGTCAAGTTTAAGGCTAAACAACTGGCAACTGTGCTGGCAAATAATCCAAAAACGGTATGGAATAATTTCAGCAAGGCTTCCGTGATTTTTGTCAAAGCTCCAATAGCCTCCATAACGCCACCGAAAACCATGGCACATAATATTAACCAAATGGTACCTAACATACCTTGCATTCCTTTTGCAGTGAAAAGTTCTTGCAACATTTCGTTTGACGATTCAAAGTTTGTTTGAACAGTAATAGCGTTCATCACACCTTTGTATCCTGACATTAAATCTAAGGAAGTACTGCCCCCAATTTTAGCAACTAAGTCCGGTTGAAAAAATAAAGCAAACGCACCGCCTAACAAGGTTCCGATTAATAAAGCAATAAGTGGCTCCGTTTTTTTGATGATTAAAACGATAACAGCAATAGGAACTAAAAATAACCAAGGTGAAATGGTAAACGTTTCTTTGATGGCGACTAAAGTGGCTTCATTATTGTTTGCTCCACTTGTGGTTTGTGTTAATCCCAAAATGATAAAAAGTACTAAACTCACTACCAAAGTGGGCACAGTTGTTAACATCATATAGCGAATATGTGTAAACAAATCCGTTCCTGCCATTGCCGGTGCTAAATTGGTAGTATCGGACAACGGGGAAAGTTTATCCCCAAAATAAGCTCCTGAAATTACGGCTCCGGCTACCATTCCGATTGGCATACCAAGCGTTGAACCAATTCCGATTAATGCAATTCCGACAGTGGCAGAAGTGGTCCAAGAACTTCCGGTAGCAATAGAAATCACAGAACAAATCACAACACATGCGGGAAGAAAAATAGTGGGATGTAAGATTTGTAAACCATAATAAACCATCGTCGGAATTATACCGCTTAAAAGCCATGTTCCGGAAAGTGCACCTACCAAAAGCAAGATGATAATCGCACTTGAAGTTGATTTTACATTTTTAGAAACATCTTCCATCATGGCCTGATAGGAAACTTTATTTCTAAAACCCACAATGGCAGCAAAAGCAGCTCCAAGTAATAAAATGAATTGATTGCTTCCGCTCAATGCATCATCTCCAAAAGCATACAATACATTAAATGCTAAAAGTCCAACCAATACTATAATAGGAAGTAATGCTTCAAATAAGGTCAGGTTTTTATTTTCAATTAATTCCTCGTTTCTGGGGTCTAATGGTTTAATGTCTTGGCTTTCCATAAAGTGTATTTGTGGTTGCAATATATAAAAAAAGGAAGGTATATTTTGAAAGGAAACAAAAAAATCCGCTTGGAGGTCAAGCAGATTTTATTTTGAAAAGTAGAATTTAAACTGCAGCTGCTACTTCAGTCAGTATATTTAATTCTACCATACATTGTTTCATCATTTGATAGGTGCGTTCAATATCATTGTCTAAACCTATGGAAAAACGAATCAATCCATCGGTTAAACCCATTTCTATTTGTTCGTCCATTGGAATTTCAGAAGAAGTGGATGTTCCAGGAGCACTGAATAATGTTTTGTAAAAACCTAAACTTACAGCTAAGTAGCCTAAGTTTCTGTTTTGCATTAATTCCATTAACTCGTTGGCTTTGTCTAGCGAACCCACATCTACCGTCATCATACCACCAAAACCATATTCTTTGTTTATCATCCCTGAATAAATGTCATGACTCGGATGACTTTTTAAACCTGGATAAACTACTTTCAAACCGTCATTTTCAAACTTTTCAGCTAAATAACTGGCATTATAACTATGTTGTTTCATTCGGATATGAAGCGTTCGCAAGTTCTTTAAAATACTCGCCGAACGAAGACTGTCCATCGTTGGTCCGAGTAACATACTGGCACCATTATTCACATTTTTTAAATCGTTGATAAATTCTTGCGAAGCACAAACCACACCACCAACGGTATCGCTACTTCCATTGATGAATTTAGTCAAGCTGTGAATCACTACATCAGCTCCCAATTTTGCCGGTGCTACCGAAAGAGGTGAGAAGGTGTTGTCAACTACCAATTTGATGTTGTACTTTTTAGCCAATTTAGCCAAGCTTTCAATGTCAGCTACTTCTAATAAAGGATTGCTTACAGTTTCACAGTATAATACTTTGGTATTTTCATTAATCGCTGCTTCTACTAAATCTAATTTTGTAATATCGACAAAGTGGGTTTTGATATTCCATTTTGGCAACATGTTTTTCATAAAAGCATACGTTCCGCCATAAATGGTTCTACTCGAAACGATTTCGTCCCCTGCAGCACATAATTGCATAAGAACCGGTGTGATGGCTCCCATTCCTGAAGCGGCCACATTTGCACTTTCTGTTCCTTCCATAGCAGCTAAAGCTTCACCAAGATATAAATTCATTGGGGAGGAATGACGGGAATACAAATAACAGCCTTCTGCATTTCCTTCAAATGTATCAAACATGGTTTTTGC
The DNA here is from genome assembly GCF_014638005.1 of Flavobacterium orientale. Classification (GTDB taxonomy): domain Bacteria; phylum Bacteroidota; class Bacteroidia; order Flavobacteriales; family Flavobacteriaceae; genus Flavobacterium; species Flavobacterium orientale. The sequence continues at coordinate 183,264 of NZ_BMFG01000004.1, read as the reverse complement.
TGATAAAAAGGTATAGGTGGAAGAGTCAGAAATAGAGGGGTTTACACCGCCAAATTCACCAAAATATTGTAAATCTTGAATTTTGTCGGCCGGATGAAAAGAATTGGGTTTCATTAGTATTTTATATTAAGTTTATTACAAAATAAGGAAATACTAGTGCAAAAATCAATATAGAATAGTTTATTTAGTTTTTTTATCTAATTATTTATGTATAAATAGATTTTATACCTATATTTGATTTGAAATTAGTACCACTAACCGAAAAATCACAATTATGGAATTCGATGCAATTGATAAAAAATTACTGATGCTCTTGCAAGCAGATAGTAAAAAGACAACAAAGGAACTTTCAATGCAACTTAATCTTTCAGTAACTGCAGTTTATGAAAGAATCAAAAAAATGGAACGCGAAGGAATCATAAAAAATTATGTTGCCTTGTTGGATCGAACAAAAATCAACAAAAGTTTTGTGGTTTTTTGTCACATAAAACTCGTGCAACACACTAAAGAATACCTCAACACTTTTGAAAATGAAGTGACACAATTAAATGAAGTTCTCGAATGTTTTCATGTGAGTGGTGATTATGATTACATCTTAAAAATATGTCTTGGCAGCATGGAAGAATACAGAGCTTTTATGGTCAACAAACTCACCAACTTAAAACATATTGGCAGTACTCACAGTTCATTTATGATAAGTGAATTGAAAAATTCAACGCAATTTGAAATAGTGTAATGGAGAGTTGTTAGTAATATTTAACGATTTCTTACCAAAAGCAAACGGGAAAGAATGTAAATTTGTGTATCTAATTTAGTACAATGAAAATAGCAATAGTGTGTTATCCAACGTTTGGAGGTAGTGGCGTAGTAGCAACAGAATTAGGACTTGAATTAGCGCAACGCGGCCATGAAATTCATTTTATTACTTACAAACAACCGGTGCGATTGGCTTTGCTGAATCCAAACTTGCATTACCACGAAGTGAATGTTCCCGAATACCCACTTTTTCATTACCAACCTTATGAATTGGCGCTGTCAAGCAAGTTGGTTGATATGGTAAAGTTGCATCAAATTGAAGTCTTGCATGTGCATTATGCGATTCCTCATGCCTATGCCGGCTATATGGCAAAGCAAATGTTGTTGGAAGAGGGTATTGACATTCCTATGATTACTACCTTACATGGCACCGATATTACTTTGGTTGGAAATCATCCGCATTACAAACCTGCCGTTTGTTTTAGTATCAATAAATCAGATTATGTGACGTCAGTTTCTCAAAGTTTAAAAGAGGAAACCTATAAACTATTCAATATCAATAAGGAAATTGAAGTGATTCCAAATTTTATTGAATTGGATAAAAATAAAATAGAAGACGGAGTACCTTGTTATCGTTCGTTAATGGCAAAAGACAAAGAGCGAATTATAACACACATCAGCAATTTCAGAAAAGTGAAACGCATTCCGGATGTGATAAAAATATTTTATAAAATCCAACAACAAATCCCGGCCAAATTAATGATGGTAGGTGAGGGTCCCGAAAAAGAAAAAGCGGAACAATTGTGTGAGAGTTTGGGAATAGCTGATAAAGTAATCTTCTTCGGAAACAGCCATGAAATTGATAAAATATTGTGTTTCTCCGATTTGTTTCTATTGCCTTCTGAAACAGAAAGTTTTGGTTTAGCGGCTTTGGAAGCTATGGCGGGTAGCGTACCGGTTATTTCAAGTAACACGGGAGGTTTGCCGGAGGTAAATGAACACGGATTTTCAGGATTTTTAAGTAACGTGGGTGCCATAGACGAAATGGCAAATAATGCGTTAACTATTCTTGAAAATGAGTCTGTTTTACAAACATTTAAAACAAATGCTCTCAAAGCAGCACAGAAATATGATATCAAAGAAATATTACCTCTGTATGAAGCGTTATACACTAAAGCAATCGCAAACAAACAAATGGTATGAAAAAAATACTGCTTCCTATAGTCGGACTACTGCTTTTCTCATGTAGTACCAAAAACAAGCTGGAAAACAAAGAAGATTCAAAATTGTTTGAAATTCTAAAACAAGACGAACAAGGTGGAGCCAACATCCGTTTCTTTGAAGTAATTACGGAACCCAACGAGTTTAAAATGTTGCTGAATGACAAAGAATTAAAAAGAAAAGTAGCTGAAGAAGACATTAAAACTTCCAATTTCTTATTGCTGAATATGGGTGAGAAAAGTAGTGGAGGTCACTTCCTTTCTTTAGAATCTGTTGAAGAAACGGATACTGAAATTATTGTTGATGTAAAAGAAAATTATCCCTCAGGGATGGCAACTTCGGTAATGACCTATCCTTTTATGATTGTAAAAATAAATTCAAAAAAAACAATCCGATTTAAATAAAAAAACGTCTCAAATTTTGAGACGTTTTTGTTTTCTATTTTCTAAAGATTAGAATTGGAAACGGATACCCAAAGCGATGTCCGGACCAAAATTGTTTTCTCTAAAATCATCGCCTCCACCTACGTAAAACTCAGGACGGAAATCTAATGACAATAAAAGAGGAATGTCAAAATTGTACTCAATACCAATGTCTCCTGCTAATACCACATAAGAACCATTAACATCAGCTCTTTTGTTATTCCAACTTCCAACACCACCACCAAGGCCGGCATACCAATTGAAACCACCGTCAATGTTCCAAACCCATTGGTAAAGACCAATCAATTTAAAAGCATCAACATTGTTGCTGTTTCTCCAGCCTAAATCTAACTCCAAACGATTATTGCTGCCTAATGCTCTTTGATAAGAGATCTCTCCTCCAAAGCCGTCGTTGTCTCCCAAACGTAGACCTAATGCATTTTTAGAAATTTCTTGTGCATTTGAAAACATGGCGAATCCAAATACTGCTACTACTGTTAAAATTAGTTTTTTCATAAATAAATCATTTAAATTGATTTTTACGAATTTACAACAACTATGCCAAAATCGTCATAAATTAGAAAGTTATTTTTTGTTAATTTATGTTGTAGGTTGTTAATGTTTCTGTAATTACTTGATTTCCAGATTGGGGAATAGCTAGCCCGACTACAGCTGGATCTATAGCTAAATTGTATGAAATTACATCGTTGGCATACACCATGCCAATATTTTTCGCATAATGTTGTGTAGCTGTCACTACATCTTGAGCATTCATTATCGTAACGGGAACAGTTATCGTAGTACCCGGGATAGTCTGCTCAGTTACTAATTGAAGATTTAAAGTTACTTGCACTTTTTTTACATCATTGTAAACTACAGCATCAGGGGTCGTATAACTGGCCAAATTTTCTAAAGCAGTAATTTTTAAATTGTAAGTGATGGTGAAAGGTACCCCTTCAATTGTTTCTTCTATTACGCCATTTAGAGACCCTAGTACTTGGTTGGTGGGTGCATTGTAATCTAAAATTACTAAATCCTGTACCGCTAAGTCAAAAGGAATATCAATTCCTAAATCAAAATTTAAAGTACCCGTAAAAAGTGTTTTGGCGTTTTCCTGACGAAGGGCATTGTCTCTCATCAAACTGCAAAACAAACCAGATGGCATGTTCACGTTTTTCATTTGCTTGTAGGTTTTCCCACTTATAACCACATCATTTCCTACATACAAATCGTCAAATAGTGTCGGTTGTGAAGCTGTGTTAACTTCATAATCCCAGCTGTTTGCGGTAGTTAACGGTAGATAACTCACAGAAGGATCAATGGGGTCTTGATTAGTATCATCACTGGAGCAGGAGAATAACAAGCTTGCAAATGCAAAGACTAAAATTAATTGTTTTTTCATAGTTGTTTAAGTTATGTTATGTTATACATAACAAATTAACAACAATTTAATTATAATTGCATAACACTTTAACGAACAAGTGAAACAATTACAATATTATTTGTTAGAAAAAATTAAGGAAGCGACCAATTGCTCACTTAACTTAGTTTCCATCTCAAAAAAGTCTTCTTGTATCATGTTGGTATCTTTATCAAAACGATACAATTTCCAACGCTTTTTGTTGTATTCCAAGGCAGTTAGATTTTCAACCCAATCACCTGAGTTTAAATAGAAAGTAGTCCCTTTTTTATTGACTTTACGAATCATTTTTGGTTCGTGAATGTGTCCGCAAATCACATAGTCATAATTATTTTCTATAGCCAATTCCGAAGCAGTGTGTTCAAAATCAGAAATGAACTTCACCGCCTTTTTTACATTCGCTTTTATCTTTTTTGAAAAGGAGTAAGGCTCTCTTCCCATTTTTTGAAGTCCGTGGTTAACAATGCGATTCATAAGGATGAGCAAATCATAACCCCAACCTCCCAGTTTTGCAATCCATTTTGAATGTTGCACAGATGCATCAAATACATCACCGTGAAATAGCCAAGCTTTTTTATCGTCCAATTCTAAAATCAACTTGTCTTGAATATGAAAATTACCAATAGAGGAATCACTGAATTTTCGTAGCATTTCATCATGGTTCCCTGTGATGTAATACACTTCAGTGCCTTTTGAAGCCAAGTCAATAATTTTCTTAATGACTTTCAGATGCGATTTTGGGAAATAGGACTTCCGAAACTGCCAAATATCAATGATATCGCCGTTCAGCACTAAAGTTTTCGGTTTTATGGTGGAAAGGTATTGATACAATTCTTTGGCATGACATCCAAAGGTACCCAAATGGATATCCGACAAAACTACTACTTCAACTTTTCTCTTTTTAAGCATACGAATTGAGGTTTTACAAATTAAGCGATTCAGTTGCAATTCTGTTTTATTCAAAAGTTAAGTCTGTGGCTACCTATATTATGATTGTGTGAAGAAAGCGATGCTATAATATCGGGGGCGACTTACTATTATTAAACTAAAAACCCTATTTTTGTTGAAAATGTTTAGAATATGGCCGGAAATAGCTACGGAAATTTATTTAAACTAACCACTTTTGGCGAATCGCATGGCGAAGCATTAGGTGGTAGTATCGATGGTTGTCCTCCCGGAATTGCACTTGATTTTGAGGCTATTCAAATGGAAATGGAACGTAGAAAACCAGGTCAATCAAGTATTGTAACCCAACGAAAAGAAGCCGACGAAGTGCAGTTTTTATCCGGAATTTTTGAAGGCAAAACTACAGGAACTCCTATCGGTTTTATCATCCCGAACACCAATCAGAAATCAGACGATTACGCCCATATTAAAGATTCCTACAGACCAAGTCATGCCGATTATGTGTATGAAAAAAAATACGGCATTCGCGACTATCGTGGTGGTGGCAGAAGTTCTGCCCGTGAAACTGCTTGTAGGGTAGTGGCAGGAGCTATTGCCAAACAAGTGATAGCAAACGTAAAGATAAATGCTTTTGTATCATCGGTAGGGGAAATTTTCATCGACAAACCCTATCAGGATTTAGACTTTTCTAAAATTGAATCCAATCCCGTTCGTTGTCCTGATGAAGCTACGGCTTCTAAAATGGAAGATTACATCAAAGAAATCAAAAAACAAGGCGACACGGTTGGAGGTACGATAACGTGTGTCATTCAAAATGTACCGATTGGTTTGGGCGAACCTGTTTTCAATAAATTACATGCTGAATTAGGCAAAGCCATGCTATCAATCAATGCCGTTAAAGGTTTTGAATTTGGTAGTGGTTTCTGTGGAGCCAAAATGAGAGGTAGCGAACACAACGATTTATATAATGCCGACGGAACTACAAAAACCAATTTGTCAGGCGGCATTCAAGGTGGTATTTCTAACGGTATGGATATTTATTTTAGAATAGCGTTCAAACCGGTGGCCACACTCATCCAAAAACAAGAAGCTTTAACCACTTCTGGCGAAATTATTGAATCGCAAGGCAAAGGCCGACACGATCCCTGTGTGGTGCCTCGTGCTGTTCCCATCGTGGAAGCCATGGCCGCTTTGGTGTTGGCCGATTTTTATTTACTAAACAAAATCTATCAATAAAACATGAAATTACCCCTACATTGGAAAATAGTGATTGGTATGGTAGCCGGATTGCTTTTTGGCTACTTGATGAAAAACCTCGAAATGAAAGGCATAGTGGTCGATTGGATAAAACCCTTCGGAACTATTTTTATCAACCTCCTAAAAATGATTGCCGTTCCCCTGATTGTGGTTTCTCTAATTGTTGGGTTATCTGATTTAAAAGACATTTCCAAACTTTCCAAACTTGGCGGAAGAACCGTTATATTTTATTTGTTTTCTACGGTAACCGCAGTTTCTATAGGATTAGTTTTGGCTAATTTGATTAAACCCGGTAGTTTTATTAACGAAGAATCACGAAAAAGCTTGTTGGAAAATTTTGCAGGTGATGCCGCTCAAAAAATTGAATTGGCTGAGAAAGCAAAACATAGTGGTCCTTTGCAACCTTTGGTCGATATTGTTCCCGAGAACTTTTTCAATGCGTTGAGCGATAATGGGAGCATGCTGCAAGTCATACTTTTTGTGATTCTGATTGGTATCGGATTAATTCTAATTGACGAACAAAAAGCAAAACCGGTGGTCGACTTTTTCAAAGGTTTGAATGATGTAATCATGAAGATTATAGATATTATTATGTCAGCAGCTCCGATCGGTGTTTTTGCTTTAATGGCTTCTTTGATGGTCGAAATTCCTGATTTTTCTACCTTAGGTGCTTTGGGAATATATGCGTTAACGGTTTTATTAGGATTGCTTTTAATGACTTTTGTGTTTTATCCCACTTTGTTGTATACCATTGCGAAAGTCAACCCCATACGTTTTTTTAAAGCGATTGCTCCTGCTCAATTGTTGGCGTTTTCTACCAGTTCAAGTGCCGCAACGTTGCCGGTTACGATGGAGCGGGTTACGGAACATGTGGGTGTTGACGAAGAAGTCTCCAGTTTTGTTTTACCACTGGGTGCCACAGTCAATATGGATGGAACGAGTTTGTATCAAGCTGTAGCGGCCATTTTTATTGCTCAAGCCATGTTGCCGGAACCATTAGATTTGCAAACGCAATTAATGATTATTGTCACCGCTACTTTAGCCTCAATTGGTTCTGCGGCAGTACCTAGTGCCGGAATGGTGATGCTGGTTATTGTATTAGGGCAAGCCGGAATTCCGGAAGCGGGATTGGCATTGATTTTTGCGATTGACCGACCTTTGGATATGTGTAGAACGGTTACCAATATAACCAGTGATGCAACAGTGGCCACATTAGTGGCTAAGTCTGTTGGAAAATTACACGAACCTCCTTTACATAAAGAAGAGTAAAACTAAAAGAAAAACGACCGGCTAGTCGTTTTTCTTTTTTTTATCACTATTCATCATGAGCATTACAGCGGCAATGATGCCGATAATAACTAACGCAAAAACACCAATCATGATGATAGCTCCGTTATCCCACGAATATAAAGAGAAGAATAGTTTGTTCATTTTATTGAGTTTAAGTAGTCAAAAATAAAAAGGAAAGCACTTAAAATATATGATATTTATCAGTTGTAGCTAATTTTGAAAAACGATACTGCTTAAATTAAACCTTTAAGCTTTTAGACAGTCAAACTTACTAGTTACAAATTAACAAAATTCAAAATGAATAAAATATTGTACTTAAGTTCAGTTTTATTTGTTGTTATAATCCTTTCTTGTAATAAAGACGATGGTTATGAACCTATTGAAGTGAATGTTTTGAACCTTCCCGAAACACCATTTGATTATTCAAGTCTTGACTTGCCTAGTCATTTTACAACAAATGTACCGGGACAACCGCTACAAACTGCTATTAATGGCACAGACAATACACCAACCGACAATCCAATAACAAACGATGGTGCAACACTTGGCAGGGTTTTATTTTATGATAAACAATTAAGTGCAAATGGAACTATTTCCTGTGCTTCTTGTCATAAACAAGATAAAGGATTTTCGGATGATACAGTGTTGAGTGTAGGCTTTGATGCTGGTTTAACTGCGAGGCATTCAATGACTTTAATTAATGCTAGATTTTACCAACGTGGACGCTTTTTTTGGGATGAGCGTGCTACTACTCTGGAAGAACAAGTGCTAATGCCTTTTCAAGACCCTGTTGAGATGGGAATGACTTTGGAACAAGTTGTAGGCAAAGTTCAAGAACAATCGTATTATCCGGAATTGTTTCAAAAAGCATTTGGTTCACAAGAAATCACATCCGATAAAATATCTAAAGCACTTGCACAGTTTGTACGTAGTATTGTAAGTTATTCGAGTAAGTACGATATTGGTAGAGCTCAGTCGGCTGCACCAGGTGCAAACTTTCCTAATTTTACAGATGAAGAGAACATTGGTAAAAATATATTCTTTCGAACCATTCCCAACGGAGGGGGTGCTTGTTTTGGTTGTCATACTACTGAAGCATTTATTAGTGCCAATCCCGGACCTCAAAACAACGGACTTGATGCCACTTCCACAACAGATTTAGGTGCAGGAGGAGTATTCCCAAATCCTATTTTTGTGGGGCGTTTTAAATCTACCAGTTTACGAAATATAGAATTAACTGCACCGTATATGCACGACGGAAGATTTGCTACTTTGGAACAAGTGGTTGAACATTACAACAGTGGTATCAAGCCACATCCAACACTTTCTCCGGCTTTGAAAGATGCCAATGGAAATCCTGTTCAACTAAATCTTACAAATGCTCAAAAAGCTGCGTTAGTTGCATTTCTTAAAACACTAACAGACAATAGTGTGAGTACAGAAGTGAAATGGAGTAATCCGTTTAGATAAGATTAAAACTGGCTACAGCAGCATAGGTATGATATGCCGGGTTTTGTACTAAACGCAAACTTTGTGCATTGTATAAAATGTAGTGTTAAAATGAAAAACCCGTTTTCAAAACCCGCAACTTCATAAATAGGCCAACACTTATAAAAACTTCGCCTTCATTTCCTCAGTAGGAATCATACATTCCTCTTTTTTACCATACCATTGGTAACGGTTTTTAGCCACATAATCGTAAATAAAATTGCCAAAAGAACCCGTAAACGAAAACAAAGCCAAAAAACGATGCCAGCTGTTTAAATTCTTTGCAATTTGCATCGCCGCTTCTGCTTTGATATAATACGCTTCTCCGGGAACATACAAAATAATACTGTCCACCTTTGAAGCATCAATCCCCAAATACGTTATGATTTGTTGCCCAATCTCCGATTGTATCGAAGCAAATCGAAACAAGTCTTTAGGGTCGTTTTTTATTATGAATTGAACAGAGTTGTCACACAAGTTACAAACCCCGTCAAACAAAACTATCTTTTTATCTCTTGGTAAATTTTCCATTTTCACTATTCACTAATTACTATTCACTAATTACTATTCACTAATTACTATTCACTAATCACTAATCACTAATCTCTAATCCCTATTTCCCCTTAGCTTCCACCAACTCCAACGCATCCACACTCACTTTCGAAGTGAATACACCATAATTAACAGTAGCTTTATTTTTTTCAATCAAGTCTAAGGTACCCACCGCTTTGCCATCTATCATTCGAACCCGGTCACCAATTTTAAGTGTAACTTTCGGTTTGTCCGCTTCGGCTTTCAAAGCTTTGATTTTCTTTTCTTTTTTAACGGTGCGAATTTCTTCTACCTTAGCCGTCACTTCTTGAACAATTTGTTGCTGAATGATTTCTTTTTCCTTAGTTTCTTTTGCGGTCGCTTTTTTGCGTTTGGAATTTTCGATTTCTACAATTTTCAACAATTCCCCAATCAAAACCTTTTTGTCTTTATTGTTGAAATACTTCGAGGACAAATCATCCATCTTCTGACCTAAATAAATCAACCGCTGATTGGCATCATACAATTCCTGATACCGTTCTAGTTTGTCTTGAATCTTAGCATTAATGGTCTCCATTTTTTTGCTTTCTTCGCGAGCTTTACTTTCTTCTTCTTTTAAATTGATGGACGTTTTTTCCAGTTTCGAACGTTCTTTTTGTAACGTGGCAATGGTTTTATCAAATCGCACTTTACCTACTTCAATTTTCTTCTTGGCTCGATTGATTAATCCAAAGGGGATTCCGTTTTTCTGTGCTACTTCAAAAGTAAACGAGCTTCCGGCTTGACCTAAAATCAATTTATATAAAGGTTCCAATGATTTTTCATCAAAAAGCATGTTGGCATTGGAAGCAAAAGGCAATTCGTTAGCTAATATTTTTAAATTCGAATAATGTGTCGTAATGATACCAAACGCCTCCCGATGATAGAATTCTTCTAAAAAGGTTTCTGCCAAAGCTCCTCCTAACTCAGGGTCGGAACCCGTTCCAAACTCGTCAATTAAGAATAAGGTTTTGGTATTGCACTTCTTTAAAAAGTAGTTCATGTTTTTGAGTCGGTAACTGTACGTACTCAAATGATTTTCAATAGATTGGTTGTCGCCAATATCAGTTAGAATACGATCAAATAAAAAGGTTTCGCTGCGTTCGTGAACCGGAAGCAACATCCCGCTTTGCAACATCAATTGCAACAATCCAACCGTTTTGAGAGAGATGGTTTTTCCACCGGCATTTGGTCCCGAAATGACTATAATCCGATTTTCATTTTGCAATTCAATGGTTTGCGGAAACGTTTTTTCACCTTTTGTACTATTGTTTAAATACAAAATAGGGTGGTAGGCATCTCTAAAAAACAACCGCTTTTCTTCAATAATAGTCGGTAAAATGGCATTTATTTTCAATGCGTATTTTGCTTTTCCGGCAATGACATCAATGTCGCTCAAAAAATCTTGATACTGGTTCAAAAGTTCCTTAAAAGGACGGATATCATTGGATAACTTCTTTAGAATTCTCGTGATTTCCTCTCGTTCTTCATACTCTAAATTACTTAATTCTCTGGAATATCGGAGTGTAGCTTCGGGTTCAATATAAGCGATGCTTCCCGTTTTGGAACTTCCTAAAATCGAACCCTTAACTTTCCTGCGATACATGGCTAAAACGGCTAAAACCCTACGATTTTCAACAAAGCTTTCTTTAATCTCATCCAAATAGCCCAAACTGTTGTATTGCGTTAAAGCGGTGCCGAAACTTTGGTTCACTTTACCCCGAACCACACTCATGTCACGTCTGATATTGATTAAATCCGGTGAGGCATTGTCTTTAATAACGCCATATTTATCAACCACTTCATCCACTTTTTGAATGATGTATTTGGTGTATTCTACCTGAAGGGCTCGTTCGTTGAGTTTGGGATAATACTCGTTGAATTTCTTTAAAAATAAAAGCAACGCATTGACCGTTTCTGAAATTTGTGCAATTTTACGAAAGCTACCCACTTCCAAAAAACTGTCTTCAATACCGATGAATTTTATTTCATGGGTAATGGAATCAAACCCATGGTTTGGCAGTGCATTGTTATTGGAAAAGGAGGAAAGGTATTCTGAAGTTTGCAACAGCGAATCCATCAATTGTGCCTTGTTTTTAAAAGGAACAATTTCAAGTGCTTTTTGTTTTCCCAATTCAGTGTTACATCGGTCGGAGACCGTTTGTAAAACAGTGGCAAATTCTAAATCCTTTAAGGTTTTATCGGTGATGGATATCATTTTATAAGCGTAGCAATTTTAGGCAAATTTAGCGATTATTTAGTTTAGTATACTTTTATTCTCATTTGAAAAATTGATGCAACTATACGTATATTTGTATAAATACAAAAAGAATGCTTTCTCACTTACATCCCTCTTGGCAAGCAATTTTATCAGAGGAATTCCAAAAAACCTATTTTCAACAATTGACCACTTTTGTTGAAAATGAATATGCAACCAGTACTTGTTACCCACCTAAAAATGAAATTTTTGCAGCCTTTAATCACTGTCCGTTTGACAAGTTGAAAGTGGTCATCATTGGCCAAGATCCTTATCACGGACCAGGTCAGGCCAACGGTTTGTGTTTTTCTGTAAACGACGGCGTGGCTTTTCCTCCTTCCTTGATGAATATTTTTAAAGAGTTAGAAAAAGATATAGGAACTCCAATTCCCATTTGGGGGAATTTAGAACGTTGGGCTGCTCAAGGTGTTTTGCTGTTAAACGCTACGTTAACAGTAAGAAAAGGCGAAGCCGGAAGTCATCAAAAAAGGGGGTGGGAAACGTTTACGGATGCCGTGATTCAAACGATTTCATCGCATAATGAAGGTATCGTGTTTCTACTATGGGGCGGTTTTGCTCAAAAAAAAGGAGCTAAAATTGACCAAACAAAACATTTTGTTTTAACAGCCGGACATCCGTCACCGTTGAGTGCCAATAGAGGGTTTTGGTTCGGAAACAAACATTTTAGTAAAACCAATGCCTACCTCAGTAAAAAAGGAATAAAGGAGTTGGATTGGTAACAATTTAATTGAACATCCAATTATACCAAGGTTTTTAAAATAAAGAGAAACTGCCTATGTGGCAGTTTCTCTGAAAAACAAACAATATTCACAACACTTACTGTTGAAAACGTTTGGAATATAACTTATTGAATGGGTAGTAATACCGTATCAATAACATGAATAATTCCGTTGGAAGCGGAAATATTCGGGATGACTATAGAGGAAGTGTTACCTACAGCAGTAATAACTGCTTGATTGTTTACCGAAAAACTCACACCCAATAAGGTGTTTATTGTACGTGAATTAACACGTGGCACCACACTATTAGCTGCTCTTCTTCCTTCAACAACATGATATTTTAATACATCCAAAACTAAAGTAGCCGGTAAATCAGTTATTCCGTCAATGTTTAAATCGGTGTAAAGATTTTCAAAGGCTTGATTCGTTGGAGCAAATACAGTGTATTGATCAGTACCATTTGCAAAAAGAGTTACCAATCCGGCATTTAACTCTTGGTCAACATAAGTCAAGGCAGCAACCAATTCAGTAAAATTAGCATTTACAGCGATGGTTGCTATAGAATCGGAACCTGGTGCATTGGCCGGTTTATCGGAACCCGGTACAATTGGTAATAACACTTGATCAATAACATGAATAATGCCGTTTGAAGCAGATATATTTGCCGTTGTTATAGTAGCGGTACTTCCAACAGCCGTTAGTAATGCATCTTTGTTTACAGCGAAAGTAGCTCCTAAAAGCGTGGTTATCGTTCTGCTTTTTACAGGTGGTACCACACTATTGGCTGCTCGACGCCCTTCAACTACATGGTACTTTAAAACATCTAGTACCAATTCTGCAGGTAAATCAGTAATACCGTCTACACCCAATTCGGTATACAAAGCATCAAATGCTTCATCTGTTGGAGCAAAAACGGTGTGCTGGTTGGTACCGTTAGAAAATAAATTGACCAATCCGGCATCCAATTCTTGATCTACATAGACTAAAGCACCAACAAGTTCAGTAAACTCGGCACCAACTGCAATTCCGGCAATTGGTGTAGTACCCGGAGCAGGAGCACGGTTCGCCGTGTTGTTAATATTTTCTAAGGTTTCTACAAGGGTAAGTTTGGAGGACTCACTGTCAAAGTTGACGGATTCATCGCTGTCGCATGACAGCACCGCAGTAGCCATCGCAGTCAAAAAGGCCAGCGACACTACTCTTTTTCTCAAATTAAAAGGATTTGTTTTCATGTACTACTAATTTTAGTTATTAAAAAGTTCTGATAGTATGCAACTTGTTATTTATACTGAAAAAAAGATAGCGTAGGTACTGATAATTGAATCTTTGGGGACGATTCTTTAAATAGTAATCATTTTGTTTAACTATTTATTTAAACTGTTAAACAAAGTAAAAGGTTTCAAATGAAAATACCAACGGGTACTTCTAAATTTTAAATATACTTTAACAATCATTTAAGTGGTTGTATGGCAGAATAATACGCCCTGCTAAGGAAGGTAATTTGTAACAATTCCGGAAAATCACTGTCTGATAAAGCAAATCAATACTAACATGCGTTTTTTATCTGTTTTACTTTTCTCATTTTTAGGATGCAATGCATTCGCTCAGCCTTCAACAAATTCCTTTTTTCAAAAAGATAGCTTGATAGTAGTGACAAAACAACCTAATAAAGGGTTTTATCACGAGTACATTATTTTTATTCCAAAAGGGACACCCTTGAATGCAACCTCTGTACTGTTAGTAGAACCCAACAACACCGGAAAAATAACAGACAGTATCGAGATACACAAAGAGGCGGCAATAGCACTAGCTTCAGTTAGCTCAGTGGGAAACAACTGTGCTACTGAGTTAAAAATACCACTGTTGGTTCCTGTTTTTCCGAGACCTGCTTCGCAACCTTTACTCTATACGCATGCTCTTGATAGGGATGTATTATTGAATCAAACTCCGGAATACAAGCGGCTCGACCTACAATTACTTGAAATGATAAACGATGCAAAAAATCGTTTGGCTTCCCTGGAAATTGAAATAGCCCCAAAATTTTTCATGTGTGGTTTTTCAGCATCCGGTACTTTTGTCAACCGCTTTTCTTTAATGCATCCGGAAAAAATTAAAGCATTGGCAATAGGAGGGTTCAACGGAAAATTGATGCTACCGCTGGAAGCACTCAATGGAGAGGAGTTGAACTACCCCATCGGAATAAAGGATTTCTCGAAACTATTCGATAAAAACTTTGACTTTACAAACTTCAAAGAAATCCCTAAACATATCTACATGGGGGCTTTGGACACTAACGATGCGGTTCAGTTTGACGATGCATACAGTGGGAGTGAACGAAAAATCATTAACGAAAATCTGGGCAAATCAGTACAAGAGCGATTTGTAAATTGCCAAAATTACTATCAGAAGCAAGGCATCGTAGCTACTTTTAAAACGTTTGAAAAGGTCGGACATTGGACCACATCCGAGATGAATTTAGAAGTCATCTTGTTTTTCTTGAACGAACTGAAAAAGTAATAGCCTAATCCTTTTTCTCTTTCTTGACGGGTAGCAATTTAAAATAGGTCGCTGTAAATTTGCCTTCAACCACTGCTCCGGATACTTCCGCTTCCCTGATGGTAGTACACAATCCGTCAGCGGCATGAGCATCACCATGAGCGTCAATGTCGCCGTTCGCAACAAAATAGGCTTTATTGTCCACAACCACAGCCAAATCACAACCATAGCCGGGTAGTTCCAATTGACATTGGCCACAAGCCGCTTTGACTTGGAAGATTCTTACTTTTGTTTCCTTTTGTTCCGTCTGACTCAATGCAGTAATCGGCAAGCAAAACAGTAAAAGCAGTATACTTTTTTTCATTTTTAAACCCTTAGGATGTAATTAAATTTTCTAGTTTTTTAAACCAAATAGAAACACACAGCTTTGCGAAACCAAGCATTGGTTCTATGTCCTTTTCCTATGTATCTATGTGGCTCAATTTATTCTTGTTTGTTTTTTTTCTCTTACCACATAGGGACATAGTATTTTGAGTTCTAAAAGACGCTTCGCTTAATTAGAGAAACACACAGCTATGCGAAACCAAGCATTGGTTCTATGTCCTTTTCCTATGTATCTATGTGGTTCAATTTTTTTCTTGTTTGTTTTTTCTCTAACCACATAGAGTTACATAGTATTTTGAGTTCTAAAAGACGCTTCGCTCAATTAGAGAAACATACAGCTATGCGAAACCAAGCATTGGTTCTATGTCCTTTTTCCTATGAATCTATGTGGTTAGTTTGATTCTATTTTTAAAAAAATCATAGTGACACTAATTTTACCCAACGCGAATTTTTAAAGGTACAATCAACCTGACCGCAGACAAGTTAAAATGGAGAGGTTATAATTTAACCCATTTGAATACTTCCGATTTATCAGCTGAAATGATTTTAATATAATACATACCTGATGCGAGATCGGCTACATTAATCTCACCTTCTGTAGCTGTAAAATCCGCTTCTTTGATGATTTGTCCATTTGCATTATAGAGTACATAGTTGGTAAGGGGTTGCTCTGAACTGTAAAACAGTATATTGGTTGTCGGATTTGGATACAGCTGGAAGGTAGAACGAATAGCATCATCCAAATTGGCCGTATTAGGTGTAATGGTCAATTGTACCAAAGGTCTATTGGAATTAATCAACATGACTAAAGCATCCAAACTTGTACTTCCAACACGGGTGGCATTCATTGTGGCATCCGTAGATCGTCCCCAGGCAATATCGCCCGTAGGCGTACTCGGACGGTGCCATTCCACAAAAATGACAATATTTGAGGTGCCATTCCATTCAAAAGAGGTGGTAAAAGGTACTTCTTTCCAACCGGTTCCCGCCGGAATGCTGTAAGTAGATGAGGTAAAAACTTCGGTGGCACCATTTACTTCAGTAGTCCATGACGGTACACTAGCCCAATTGCTATGGGTGACATGTTTTATATATACTTTGATATACGCATCGCCAAAGGGATATTCACCTACTCCGGCTTTATTCCATGCCAAACTGGTAATGGTTCCTGATAATCCACCCGCAGCAACAATTTCTGAAGCGGTATACAGCGACATAGTTCTGGAATAACGATTCACTGTAGTACTTGTTGACAATAGAGAATTGGTGGATGAAGCACCTGTTTGAATACCTAACGTTGCAGTAACCTGAGCTTCACTCTGAAAGCTGAAAACCAACAATAGTCCAAAAAATAAGAGTAGTGTTTTTTTCATTATGATTTGTTTAAGGATTAGTCTTATTTGATATAAATATAATGAAATAATTATAAAGACAGACACAAACCTTAAAATAAACAATAGAAATCTCCCTTTAAATCACCGTGTAGCCCGATAGTAAAGCCCTATTTTTCAGAAGTTTACTTCTCTTTCTAAACAATACTACAACCATCATATGTAAATAATACAACCATTTGTATAAATGATACAATGAGAAAAATAAGATTGCATCCCACCTTTGTAAACGCTTTTTGTTTGAGATAAAAAGAACTGCTCTTAACACATAAAAAGTAGCAAAAACGCATACACAGTAACAATCAATTATAAAAACAGATGAATACAACAAAAACAAATTTCAGTAAAAACGGTGAATTAAAAACGGCCCCTAAAAACCAAACTACTTCAACAAGTAAAATGAAATCTTCGCAACTAATGAAATTATTTGAAGATGAACTTAAAGATATCTATTGGGCAGAAAAGGCGTTGACCAAAGCAATTCCGAAGATGATTAAAAAGGCCACATCCGAAAAATTGATTGAAGCATTGACAAGTCACCTTACCGAAACAGAAGAACAAGCCAATCGTTTGGAACAGATTTTTAAAATCTTGGGTAAAAAACCAGAAGCTGAAAAATGTGAGGCAATGGCAGGTTTGATGAAAGAATCGGAAGATATTATGGAAGCCTGCGAACCCGGTGCGATGCGTGATGCAGGAATTATTTCTGCCGCTCAAAAAGTAGAACACTATGAAATTGCGTCTTATGGAACATTGAGCCAATTTGCCCACACACTCGGATTAAAAGATGCGGTAAAATTATTGGATGCTACTTTAAATGAAGAAAAGCAAGCCGATGTAAAATTAACCGAAGTGGCAGTGGATGCCATCAATATGGAAGCTGCTGAAAAAAAAGCATAAGTAAAAACAAGTAGTTTAAAGTGTCTTACAGGTGCTGTTTTAGCATAAGTGATAGATAAGGTAATAGTAGTTAAACTACTTTAAAACAATAACTTAAATAAAATAATGCAACCATAAGGTGCCAACTAAAACCTGAACAAGTAATCTAAAAACAATTTTAAAAATGGAAAATTCAAGAAATGAGAATGGAGATTTAGTAAACAGAACTTCTGACAGAAACGACAGAAGTGACAGTAGAGTATTAACCGGTATGTTTCGTGACCGTGAGAGTACTGAAAACGCCTATAATGCACTGAATGAAAGAGGCTATTCAAAAGATGATATCAACTTAGTAATGTCGGATGAAACAAGAAAAACGCATTACAATGAAGATATGTCCGATGAAACGGAAATCGGAACCAAAGCAGCAGAACATGCCGGAAAAGGATCAGCTATTGGCGGTACTATCGGTGCTGTTGTAGGTGTTATTGCAGCGATTGGAACCAGTGTAGTGATTCCCGGATTGGGAATTTTAATCGCCGGTCCGATTGCAGCAGGATTGGCTGGAGCCGGTGCAGGTGGATTAGCGGGTGGTGTGATTGGAGCCTTAGTGGGTTCAGGTATTCCGGAAGCTAGAGCCAAATTATATGAATCAGGTATCGAAGAAGGTAATGTAGTTATTTCAGTGACCCCAAGAAATAGTGAAGATGCCGAATACTTGCAAGATAATTGGAGAAACAACCGTGGTGAGGAAATACACTATTAAATAAAAAACTATAAGCAAGGGGTTGTAGTAATCCCTTGCTTATTTATAAAAATTATAAAAAAATACAATTATGAAAAATACAATGAATAAAAATGCACTATTCCTGTTTTCAATTTGCATGGCTGGAACACTTGCTTTGGCTACCGCTTGCAAGGATAACAGAGCTGACGAAGTAGGAACAGATGCAGACTATGAAAATAGTGCCAATAATAACACTATTGACGATGAAACAATTCTGGTGGTTGAAAACGACGACAACGCCAAGTTTTTGAATGAAGCGGCTGAAATGCAATTGGAAGAAATCAGCTTGGGAAAATTAGCCCAACAACAAGGAACGTCATCTCATGTCAAAGAACTGGGAAAAATGATGGAAAACGAGCACAGTCAAGCCCTTAGAGAACTAACTACTTTGTCCCAATCAAAATCAGTAACCATACCAACGTCAATCACCGAAAGATCAAAAAAGAACTACGATGATTTAGCAGGTAAAACAGCTAATGATTTTGATAAAGCCTACAGTGAAATGATGGTCGATCATCATAAAGATGCCGTAGATTTATTTGAAAAAGCAGCCAACGATTCAGAAGATGGTGACATCAGAACCTGGGCTTCAAGCAAACTACGCACGTTAAGAACCCATCTGGAACACGCCGAAGTAGCTAAAAAAGAAACCGATAGAACAAAATCATAAAGTTTACAAAGGCAGGGAGGTAGAAGAAAGAAGATGCAGATGGGATATACTATCCCTGCTTTACAAAAAATTTACAATCACCAATCAGTACTAATCACTATTCACTAATCACTAATCACTACCTAAACCATATCCCCCGCCTGAACCCACAGATCAAAATCCTCCTCCGAAACATACCCCAATCGTACCGCTTCTTCTTTTAAAGTCGTACCATTTCTATGGGCGGTTTGAGCTATTTCGGCCGCTTTATAGTAGCCGATTTTGGTATTTAAGGCCGTAACCAACATCAGCGAGTTGTCCACTAATTCCTTAATTCGTTTCGTATTCGGGGCAATGCCCACCGCACAATTATCCGTAAAGGAAACACAAGCATCGGCTAATAAATTGGCAGATTGCAAAAAGTTGGCCACCAATACGGGTTTAAAAACATTCAATTCATAATGACCTTGCGAACCGGCAAATGTGAGGGTAACATCATTTCCAAATACTTGAGCACAAACCATCGTTAAGGCTTCACATTGTGTAGGGTTTACTTTCCCCGGCATGATAGACGAACCGGGTTCGTTTTCAGGAAGAAGGAGTTCGCCAATACCCGAACGCGGACCTGAAGCCAGCATTCGGATGTCGTTGGCTATTTTGTATAAAGCAACAGCCAATTGCTTCAAGGCTCCATGCGAAGCAACCAAGGCTTCATGTGCCGCCAAGGCCTCAAATTTATTAGGGGCAGTGATAAAAGGCAATCCGGTAAACTCGGCAATATAAGCAGCCACTTTTACGTCATAGCCTTTTGGAGTATTCAAGCCTGTGCCTACTGCGGTGCCACCCAATGCCAATTCCGATAAATGGTGTAAGGTGTAGTTCAGTGCCGCTAAACCGTGATCCAATTGCGACACATACCCCGAAAATTCTTGACCCAAGGTGAGGGGAGTAGCATCCATTAAATGGGTACGTCCAATTTTAATAATAGCTTGAAATTCTAATGCCTTTTCATGTAACGTATCGCGAAGCTTCGTAATACCCGGAATTGTCTTTTCTACCAACACTTTATAACTGGCAATGTGCATCGCGGTGGGAAACGTATCGTTGGACGACTGCGATTGGTTCACGTCATCATTTGCTTTCAGCACCGGCTCTCCTTCACCAATGGCAAAGCCTGCTAGTACTTGAGCTCGGTTAGCAATCACTTCATTTACATTCATATTGGTTTGCGTACCCGAGCCGGTTTGCCAAATCACCAACGGGAACTGGTCGCTAAGTTGCCCTGCCAACAATTCATCACAAACCTGAGCAATGGCATCGCGTTTTGCTGTAGCCAAAACCCCCAAGTCACAATTCGCATAAGCAGCTGCCTTCTTTAAATAGGCAAACCCTTCAATAATTTCATACGGCATCGAACCCACGGGACCAATTTTAAAATTAGTTCGCGACCGTTCCGTCTGAGCTCCCCAATAAGCATTTATCGGCACTTGTACTTCACCCAACGTGTCTTTCTCTATACGGTAGTTCATTATTTTAGTATTTAGTATTTAGTGATTAGTAATTAGTGACTAGTAATTAGCCTAACCGATTAACCAATTAACCCTTTCAACCGTAAATTTACTTATTAACAACCACTTTTTAAAAATATTTTTATTTTAAGTTGATAAAATGGGATGGTTGCTATATCTTTGTGATTGAATTCGAAAAACTCCGGAAAACATGTTTGAATTTCAACAGTATTTAGGCTTTATTCTTTTCTTGACCATTTTAACCATCGGTTTTTGGTTGATGATATTCTTAATAGGATTTGTTCACTATTGGTTGGGCGGTGCTATCATGGAATTAATCAAAGAGAAAAGAGCTAAAAAAGCACAAGAATCAGCTTAATTAATTAAATTGATTACTAAAAAAGGGACGCTATTGCGTCCCTTTTTGTTATTATTATGGTTTCCCCATGAAGTCACCGTTGTCTTCTCCGTTTTCACGTCGCTGACGGTCACGTTCGTTTTTCTGTCTGTTGAATCGGTAGGTGAATGACAAATTGATTTGTCGCTCTCTCCATTGCATTTCACTGTACGAATTGATACTCGGTAAATTCGTCTCCATGATTCTTTTTCTACTGTTGAAAATATCACTTACGTTAAACGCAATCGTACCTTTTTCTTTCAATACATCTTTACTTAAAGCCATGTTGGCACTTATCACACCCAACGTTCTTCCTTGGAAGGTTTTTTGCGGAGCATTATACGTAGCATTGGTTTGTAAATCAATTTTATAAGGTAAGGTTATTTTGGAGTTGATACGAGCAAACCATCCCGTGGCCACGTTGTCTAAGTCAATAACCACTTCTTCATCTTGAAAATTGGTGTAAGCATATTCTCCTTGCGTTTCATTTCTGAAGAAATTGAAGTTACCGTTCAAACGCCACCATTTATATGGACTGTAGTTTAAGGTAAATTCAAATCCCAAACGGTATTCCGTAGCCAAGTTAACAGGACCACTTAAAATAATAGGAATGCCATCTACAAAATCACCCGATTCTCTTCGGATAAAACTAAATACATCATCCGTTTTGTTTCCGTAAAGTGACGTATTGAAAGTTACTTTATCCCAACGTTTTAAATAACCAAAATCCACCGCATGGGTCAAGGCTGGATCTAAATCCGGATTTCCACTGAAGATGTTGATGTTACTCGATAAGTTCGGGAACGGATTCAAGAAACGACCTCTCGGACGTTGGATTCTTCTGCTATAACTCAACGAAACATTACTCGACTCCGATAGCTCATAAGCAAAGAAGGCCGATGGGAAAAAGTTGTTGTAGCGTTTGTTGTTGAAATCGTCCGTGGCCAATTGGTTCACTTCAATATTGGAATCTTCCCATCGCAAACCAAACAAATAAGAGAACTTGCTGATTTTAGAGCCAAATTGGGTATAAAAAGCATTTACGTATTCTTTGTATTCAAAAATATTGGTAAAACGAGGGTCCGGTAAAAAGTCATCCGCACCATCATCAAAAGTCGCTACTTTAAAGTCAGTCACTACATCAGTAAAATCACCGCGATAACCGGCTTCAAAACGCATGTCGTCGGTTAAAGGTAAAACATAATCCAACTGCACTAAGTTTTTGTTTTGGCGTTGGATATTATCCGTAATTTGATTGGTAAAATCAAAAATAGCCGAGGAATCGTTATCTCTGTTGATAGAGGTAGAAAAGTCTACATTCAATTGATGTCCGTCTTTTTTGAATTTTTGTGTGAAGTTGGTAGCAAATTCTACATTCTCACCTTTGTTCAATTGGTCATTAAATCGTCTTCGGGTACCAAGAAAATTTCTATCCGCGTCATATTCATAAAATAATACTTCATCGGGATTGCCTCCGGTATCTCTACGATAGGATAACGTATTGGTCCACGTTAAGTTGTCCGTTAAATACCATTCCGCACCAAAACTACCGTTATAACCTTCTCGTATTCTGCTGTTCAAACGACGCTCGTCTAAATAACCAATCGTTTCTCCGGTAGCCGGGTTCAACAATTCAGAATCAGTCATCGAGTTACCCGGACTGTTTCTCTTACTGTAACCTTGCGTGGTGAAAATATTAAACTTCTCTGATTTCAAGTTGAAACTTCCGGTTATTCCTGTGTTTTCAGGTTCTCCAACAGTCACAGTTACCGTACCGTTTACGCCTTGATTTTTTCCTTTTTTCAAAATGATGTTGATAATACCACCACCACCTTCTGCATCATAACGAGCGGAAGGGTTCGTAATCACTTCCACTTTGTCTATCGCATCGGCAGGAAGCAAACGCAAAGCATCAGTCACGTTAATCGCATTTGATGGACGTCCATCAATCAATATTCTAACATTCTCATTTCCTCTCAAACTCACATTTCCTTCTACATCCACAGATACTGACGGTACGTTATCCAACACATCACTCACTGTACCTCCTTTGACCATCATATCTTGACCCACGTTATAAACACGTTTGTCTAACTTAATCTCAACCGTTGAACGTTCCGCACGTAGTTCCACACCTTCAAGAGCCGTCGTTTCATCGGAAAGGATGATGGTGCCTAAATTGGTGTTATCCTGCAAACTGCGTTGTTTGTATTCTACTGTTTTGAAAGAGATAAATTCAATTCTTACGTTATACGTACCGGCATTGATTTCGATATCAAATTCCCCTTTTGAATCGGTAATTCCACCGGAAACCATCTCTGGTCTTCTGGAGTTTTCAAACACTATGGTGGCATACTCTAAGGGTTGTGACGACATTTTGTCGATTACTTTTCCGGTTACTTTTATTTTTTTAGCGTCCGGACGTTGTTGTGCAAATGAGATACACGTTACGGCAAGTAACAGTAAACTAAGAATTGATTTGTAATTCATCATGAATTGAAAGTTGATTATGAGTGTTTAGACCGCAAAATTAGACTAAGGTTTAGTGTACATTTCACAAACATTTGTTAAATGAATCCCAATTAAATCTAAATGCAATCGATTATAGTAGAAGGCGGTCGGCCAATAACGGCTTTGTTGTTATTCACCACGATAGGGCGTTCTATTAAAATAGGATGACTAACCATGATTTCCAGTAACTCCTTGTCTGAGTAGGACTTACCTTTGAACGCTTCCACCCAAATCTTCTCTTTCTGACGGATTAAATCAATAGGAGCTACTTTCAATTTCGAAACCAGCACCTCCAACTCCTCAAGAGTAGGCGTGTCTTTTAAGTAAAGAATCACTTCAAACGGTTTCCCTGATTGTTCCACTAGTGCCAGTCCCTCTCTGGATTTCCCGCACCTCGGATTATGGTAAATTTGTATCATATCCTTCTTTTTTTACAAAGAAAATACTTTGCTATCCTATTTCTGTTAAAAAAATTGTAAGATATTTTTTTGAATACCCTTAACGCAAACGCATCACACCCAACTTATCACGCCCAGTTTGGCCTCACAGTTTGTCATTCCGCGGGATGTCGCAGACGAAATAGGAACCTCCTACGCAGTAGGCAGCCCCCCAAAGTTTGTCATTCATAAAAAACAGCTACTATTGAGCAATTATAGCATCTTTTTTTATTAAATTTACTTCATAAACGCCATAAAACCATGATACAAAACCAACAAGGTTACCACACATACTACATCTACATCCTAACAAACAAATACAAAACAGTATTATATACAGGAGTAACAAACAACCTCAAACTACGCTTGTCACAACACAGAGAAAGTTTAAACCCAAACGCATTCACAACAAAATATCAAGTATACCACCTCGTATACTATGAAAAATTTACTTGGATACAAGAAGCAATAGCAAGAGAAAAAGAAATCAAATCTTGGACAAGAGAAAAAAAACTAAACCTCATTCACACCCAAAACAAGGAAATGACCTTTCTCGACTTGTAACAATCATCCTTCTCTTTAGTCATTGAAATAAAGTTACACAGTAGGAACCCCCCACACAGTTTGTCATTCCGCCAGATGTCGCAGACGAAATAGGAACCTCCTACGCAGTAGGCAGCTCCCCCCAAAGTTGTGTCATTCCGCGGGATGTCGCAGACGAAATAGGAACCTCCTACGCAGTAGGCAGCTCCACCCACATTTTTTTCACCCCCCATAACAAAAAATCAATCCACACCCCTTATATTTGAATTTCTAAAATTGCCTATCATGTACATCCAACAAATCAATAACAAAAAATTCGACCTATTTCTCTATTTACCCATACCACTCTGCTTTCTGGGCCTTATCATCTTCAATTACATCACCACAAAAGATATAAACGTAGAAGAAGTACTCCAAACCTTGATAGAGCAAATGGGAACCAATGTAGCTTTCGTGTTGTTAATCGCACCCTTGTCCATTGGTCTTTTCTGTTTATTCTTTTGGGTAAAGTTCGTCCACCAGCAAACCATCAGAAGCTTAACAACCGCACGCCCCAAAATAGATTGGAAACGGATATTCTTTTCCTTTACCGTATGGGCTTTAATCACCATCGGCTCAACCTTGTTGTTTTTCTACCTAAGTCCCGACGATTTTGTATGGAATTTTAAACCCATTCCTTTTTTTAGTTTCTTACTCTTAGCTCTTATACTAATCCCATTACAAACCAGCTTTGAAGAATATTTATTCCGAGGCTACCTCATGCAAGGCATTGGTGTGGCAACCAAAAGTCGGTTGATTCCTTTACTCATCACCTCAATAGCATTTGGATTAATGCACATTGCCAATCCCGAAGTGGGAAAAATGGGCCCAGTCATCATGATTTATTACATAGGAACGGGCTTCTTCCTCGGTATCATCACGCTAATGGATGAAGGATTAGAATTGGCCCTGGGTTTCCATGCTGCCAACAACCTCGTAGGGGCGTTATTGGTAACTGCAGACTGGACCGCCTTTCAGACCCATTCCATTTTTAAAGACATTTCAGAACCTTCCGCAGGGGTAGATGTGCTTTTACCTGTTGTAGTTATTTTTCCGATTCTTTTAGTTATTTTTGGTAAAAAGTACGGATGGACCAACTGGAAGGAAAAACTAACCGGAAAGTTACCCGAACCAACTGACGTTTTACCCAATTAAAGAATACAATAAGTTGTATAGGAACATATAATCATCAATAGAATAATAAAAATTAAACCACATAGATACATAGAATAAAGGTATAGATAGCCCAATTATCGTTTCGCATAGCTATGTTTTACTTTAATTGAGCAAAGCGTCTTCAAAAGCTATGAAAAACTATGTCTCTATGTGGTTAAAGAAAAAAAACAATAAAAAATTAAACCACATAGATACATAGAATAAAGGTATAGATAGCCCAATTATCGTTTCGCATAGCTATGATTTCCTCAAAATGAGTGAAACGTCTTTATCAGCCCTGAAAACTATGTCTCTATGTGGTTAAAGAAAAAAAACAAAACTGTTACGTTAAAAACACTTTTTCACTATGACACCAAGTTATAAAAATGTACACAACCGATTCAAATTAAACGGCTTTCAATTAAACCGCGACGACTTATGTCGTATAGCCTATAGTTTCATCAAAGAAGGCGAAGACTGGGAAAAACCCGTGGGCGACTTCCTATTGGATTGGTTTGATGAAAAGACGTATATCGAAATGAGCACCTCAGGTTCCACCGGTATTCCAAAAATGATCCGAGTGGAAAAACAAGCCATGGTGCATTCCGCTTTGGCTACCGGAGATTACTTCGGATTACAACCCGGAGATAAAGTCTTGCATTGCCTTCCCGCCAGTTATGTGGCAGGAAAGATGATGTTAGTACGTGGCTTCATCATCGGATTGGAAATTGACTTCGTGGCTCCGAGCTCGAAACCGTTGGAACGCATCGAATACGATTATGATTTCACCGCCTTAGTGCCACTGCAAGCTCAATATTCCTTAGATAAATTACATCGGGTTAAAAAAATAATCATTGGGGGTGCCAAAATCACTAAACCTTTGGAGCAAAAACTGAAGAAAATCAAATCGGAAATCTACGAGACCTACGGAATGACCGAAACCATCTCACACATCGCCGCAAAGCGAGTAGGGGAAGAAGCCTTCACCGTGTTCCCGAATGTGATTATCTCGCAAGACGACAACAACTGCTTGTTGCTGAAAGCGTTCAATATCAATGACGAACTGATTGCAACCAATGATGTCGTGGAGATGGTTTCAGAAAACCAATTCATCTGGCTAGGACGTTTTGACAACGTAGTCAACAGTGGTGGTATCAAATTAATCCCTGAACAAATCGAAGAGAAATTGGCAACCCGCATTCCCGCCCGTTATTTTGTAATTGGCAAACCCGATCCCGTGTTAGGAGAAAAGCTGGTGCTGTTTGTGGAAGGCGAACCGATCACAATCGATGACAATGTCTTTGATGTACTCGACAAATACGAAAAACCCAAAGAAGTCCACTTCGTAAAACATTTCGAAGAGACCCCTACAGGAAAGATTATCCGTAAAGAAACAGCTAGTAAGTTTGTGATTTAAAAGAAATTATAAAAGATACACTATAAAAAAGCTCTGTAAATACAGAGCTTTTTTGTTTGGTAACGTGTACTTGTTTGTTTTTAAACTACTAAAACGTAGCCTCGTAGGTAACCCGTTCATAAAGCACGTTGATGCAGACTAAATCGACGTAAAATTCACATAATACGTCTCCATAGTGCCGTCATCGTCAAAGTCTTCTTGTGCTTTTATTCGGAGGGTAGTGGTGGTTAGATTGGTAATAGTTCCGGTAATTACATAGAGTTCCAACTCATTGAAGGTAACCGTGAAGTTCGTGCCATTCAAGGTCCAAGTGCCGGTAGCAATATCGTAAGTAATAGGATCCCCGCAAAATGCTACAAGGACGTCTTTAGCTACGCCGCCCGATTGTATTTCTATATAATCGCGGGCACAAAGTTCATGTTCGTAGGGAAAGGTATCACCTTCAAACTCATAACTTACATAATACCATTTTTTTAATAACAAATCTAATGAGATGTTGTTGTTATTGTCATCATCCGAACAAGAGGAAAATGACAGCGTAAGTAAACAACATAGGATGCCTAGTTTTTTCATTTACGTAGTGTTAGATGTTATTGTCCCATCTTAAAAAAATAATCGGCTGAATGCTTTCCGCTACCGTAAATCAAGAAAAAAATACACAAAGCCAAACATAAAGTAGCCACAACAAAGTTGTTGTAATTCATTTCACCGACAAAGTTTATGAGTATTGCTCCAAAGAGTATAGGCAATTGTGTCACGATAGACAATCGAGTGAGTAAACCCACCGCTATCAGCACACCACCCACCAGATGAGCAAAAGCTACATAGTGTATCACCAACATGGCTCCGCCAAAGTTGTTGAAAGGTTCAAATAAGTCCAGTAAATACTGACTGTTGGTTAGGAATGTGGTTCCTTTAAAAAATAGAAATACACCCAAACCAATACGCAACGCATCAATGGGATAACTCGTGTGTGCGTTCGCCCATTTGTTTAGTTTTTTTACCGTATCCATTTTAGTAGCATTTAAAATTGGATTTAAAGTACAAAAAATTACCTAAACAACTGACTGTTACCCTGTTAAAATTTTGTGTCGTTGGTCGAGCTTTTATTTACCACCTACCGCAATCAGCATCTTTTCAAGGGATAGCGTGATTTCATCCACTGTCTTTGCATCTTCCACTTTCTGCCAATCGTTGCTGAACCAAGTGTGAAAATTCTTGTTTTTCACACTGTAATGAACCGGCATTTTGAATCCCGAGACGTCTGTAACCCAACGAGCTTCAACGCCTTTTTTAGTACTGCGGAATTCCAACAACGGAAGAGCCGTGTGGTTCAAATACTGATTGAACAACGGCTGCAAGTCTTTCCCAATAGCTTTAGTGAAATACGTACTCACATCTTCCGTTTCGATGATTTGATGGCGGAAATGTTCCGTGTAGCTTTTCAAAATACGCCACCATTCCTCGTCGTTGTTGACTAAGTGACGTAGCGTGTTGAGGAGCAAAGCCCCTTTGTAATACATATCAGAGTTGCCGGTTTTGAAGTTGACGCCAAACTGACCAATCATCGGGCTGCGGTTGCCTACCATTTTCTTTTGACCGTTGATGTATTGCATGGCTTTTTCGTAGCCGAATTGGCATTCTACAAAGACGCTTTCCGAGTAGGTGGTAAAACTTTCGTGTATCCACATATCCGCAATATCTTTCGAAGTGATGCTGTTGCCGAACCACTCATGGCCGGTTTCGTGGATGGTGATGTAGTCAAACAGGAGGCCTACTCCGGTGCCTGTCATGTCGTTGCCGAGGTAGCCTTTGGTGTATTTATTGCCGTAAGCCACAGCACTTTGGTGTTCCATACCCAAATAAGGCGTTTCAACGAGTTTGAAGCCGTCTTCAAGGAAAGGATAGGGACCGAACTTCTCCTGAAAGCAATCCATCATGGGTTTTACTTCTTCAAAGTGTTTGCGGGCGAGTGCTTCGTTTTCGCGGAGGACATAGTAGTCGAGGTCGAGGCCTTTGTGGTGGTCGTGGATGTGGACGTAGTCGGCGATGTTGATAACGATGTTGTAGTTGTTGATGGGGTTGATAACCTCCCAATCCCAGCGGGTGTAGCCGTTGTTGAGGTTTTCGCTGCCGAGGAAACGACCGTTGGAAACGTTCATCAGGCCATTGGGCACTGCTACTTTCACGGAAGCCCCTCTGTCGGGTTCATCGGTTTGGTGGTCTTTTACGGGGTACCAGAGGCTGGCTCCCGTGCCTTGTACGGCCACGCCAATGAAGGGGTTGTTGTTGCTGTCTTTTTTAAAGACAAAGCCGCCATCCCAGGGGGCACGCTTGGCTATTTTGGGGTTGCCCGAGTAGTGAAAAAAGAGCGTGTGCTCCGTGTTTAGGGTGAGGGTTTGCGGAAAATCAATAAAAACGGCGTTGAACTCGCGGGTGTAGGCGAGTGGTTTGTTTTGGTACAGGATGCTGTCCACTTGCATGTTGGCGAAGAGGTCGAGTTGTATCTTTTGTGTGGGGGCTACTATTTTGAAGGTGATGGCGTTGTGGCCGGCGATGCTTCGCTCCTCGGGGTTGATGGTGAGGTTGAGGTCATAGCGAAGGACGTCAAAGGCGGTGCGTTCTGGGCGGAGACTGCCTTGTAGGGTGTCTTTGCGGGTAAAGTTTTGTGCGGCGACTTGCAGGCCGGCTAGTGTGGTGAGTAGGAGTAGGAGGTGTGTTTTCATGGTTTACGCTACTTGCTTTTTGATTGCTTTTTTAGTTTTTTGATTGTGATGGTTGCTTGTTTGGGCGGTTATTGGGGTGTTTGGCGTTGCGTTTTGTTATAAAAACTCAAATATATTTATTTTTCTTTAGTTTTTGTTATAAAATTTTTTAGGGTTTGGCTTGTTTTGATTAGGGTTTGGTTTGTTTTGATTAGGGTTTGGTCTGTTTTGATTGGGGTTTGGTTTGTTTTCATTAGGGTTTTGTTTGTTTTGATTGGAGTTTGGCTTGTTTTGATTGGGGTTTGGTTTGTTTTGGTTGGGGTTTGGTTTGTTTTTATTAGGGTATGACTTGTTTCGGTTGGGGTTTGGTTTGTTTCCGTTTTGGTATAGCATGTATTGGTTGGGGTAGGGATGCACTTGGTAAATGGCTCTTTATTTTATAGGAATGGTTTTGCTATTTATGGAACTGTTTGAAGTTTTTTTAAATTCTTTAGTTCTTTAGTTCTTTAGTTCTTTTAATTTTTTGGTTTTCGATTTTTAGTTGTTTTTGATTTTTTTAGTTTTTTGATTTATTGTTAATAAAAAGATAAGAAAACTCTTGTGTTGTTTTGGAAAGTGTTAAAAAAGTTGTATATATTTGATGATATTAAGTAGTTATGCACAATAGTAAGACAGACGAGAGTATGAAAGATATTTTAGACCAACTTGAACATTTAATGTATGGATATAATTATCAGGTGACTTTTGGAATCGACATTTTTGAAAGTTGTACCAACCTTGACGACTTTAAAGTCAAACTGAAGAAAAGATATCTTGAATCAAAACCTGAAAACGCAAATATCATTCCCTATGAAATTGCTGACTTCTGGGACGATATAAATTTTGGACTAAACTTTAGAGGCGACAGCACCGCTGGTTTGATACTGAACGAAAAGAAAAATGAGAAGTTGGAAAAAGTACAACTTGCTTACAAAGAATTTATTAGACAATTCATCAATGAAAATACAAAAATTTATAGCTACCCTGACGAAGAAGGAATTCCAGGCTATCCTGTGTATTGGGATTATAGATTTGTATTGCAAACGGACAACAACAAATGTTTATTTATTTATGGTTCATCCTCAGACTGACAGAACTACTGTGCATAACAACTGTTTTGCCTAATGCTGGCTAATTTACTAACTTTAAACGCCTTACAACAATCAACTAAAGGTTTGCCTGACAGTGACGGGCTCCAAAACCCAGCACTAGGCAAAGCAGCAATACGTTGTAAGTAATATTATGAAGAACATTCTGTTAACATTTTTATTTTTAAATTCAATATTTTGTTTAGCACAAAATGAACAATTGATTTTGACTGAAAAAGCAAACAATTTATGGTTTCAAAAACTGAACACAACAAACGAATTGAATGAAAAAATTGAACTAATAAATCAACGTTTGATTTCGGATATTAATGTTTACATTAAATGGAGTTTTCCCGATGGTATTACAGTTCAAAGAATACCAAAATTGGATTCAATTAGTAAAATTAGAAATCAAGGATTTTGCAAACCACTTTACGTTGTAAAATATAAGAAAAAAGAAATTGCGTTCAGAATTGAAAATCCATTAAATGATAACTTAACTAATTCAGTTTCGAAACTGATAACTGAAAATAATATTTCTGCTGTAGAAGTTTGGATTGATGATAAAAGAAAAGTTTTATACGGAACAAGTGCAGATTGCGGAATAATTTTTATTTCAACCAATAAAAGAAAAATATTTAAAGCCTTCAAAAATTTAAATTTGACCAACTTCTACATGGACGAAATTGGAAATTACAAAGAGAACTAAATAAAAATACTACTTACAATAGCTAGAGTTTCGTTGGGCTTGAAAAGCCAACAATGAAACTCCTGTTGAACAAAATTAAATTCAATTATTTTTCCTATCTTAGTCTTTCCAAAAACAAACTCCTGCCAGTCGGTGGGTTTTATCATTAAATATTTAAAGGTTGATTACGGGAATCCGTAATTGTGCTTCTTAATTATTACTTTTCTTTGTTGATAATAAGGATAAGACAACTCTTGGGGTGTTGTGAGAAGTGGTGAAAAAGATGTATATATTTGGGGATATATGAAATAATTAAAATTTTAATAAAAATGATTAAGGAATTAAAGGCATTAGACATAGAAATTGAAAAATTAAGTTTATCTGAATATGAAACACTACCAATTTATGATGGAATTGTAGATTTGGAATCCTACCAAAAAACCAATACTAAAGTATTGTGGATATTGAAAGAAGTTAACAGTGCAGGTGATGAGGGTGGATGGGATATGCGTGAGGCTATTAAGAAATTCAAAGTGAAAAATGGTTTAAAAGCAGTATGGGCAAAAACATTTTCATCGATTGTTTATGTTAGTGAAGGCATTATCAATAACAAAAACTGGGATGATATTCCGGACATTCCTGATAATCCTGATGTTGTAGATATTTTAAACAGTATTGCCTATATTAACATGAAGAAAATTGCAGGGAAACCAAGAGCGATTAGCAACGAATTAAGCCATGCTTATCAAACTTATAAAGAACTGTTATTTAAACAAATAAGATTAATTGATGCTGACATAATTATATTCGGAGGTACATACCCTTATTTTAAGAACGATATCCCTCCCCATAACCTTAAAAAAAGCGGTACGTGCAATGTGTTTAAAGTAGATGATAAAATTTTTGTTGATGCATATCATCCACAGTATTTCGGCGTAAAAAGAAAAGATTATTTTACTGATATACTAAGTGGAATAAAATCAGAATTTTAAATTACCAATAGCAGTTTAATTAAATCACTACTTTTAAACAGGTTTATTAAAGTTTATTAATTAATAAAAAAAGAGCGATTTAAAATCCCAAGCCGTTTTTGCTGGCCATAATCCTATGGCTAAATTTTAAATAAAAAAGAATGAATTTATTTTACGAAAGAATGGAGCACAATGAGTTATTGTGGTCTTTTGAAACCAATCAAACCTTGTGTAAGTCATTGGCTTACATGACAACTTTTAAAGAGTATGATAATTTTAAGGTTGAACCAAAGAAACATTCCATTGAAGTTTTTAATGACCAAATAACTGTATCTCTTTTACTTTATGTTGGATTTGAAAATGAGGAGTATGTAGCTAACTGCAATTTAAAAAACTTTCATATTGTTAGTTTTCAAAAAGTAACCAAAGAGATGATAGAATTCAAAATGTTCGAAAATGAGATTAAGTATATCAATTCGAAAGCGTTATTTTTTACAGCTTTGAGTTTTACAGAGAATGATTTGTGTGATAGTATGAAGACATTATTGGATATCTAGTTCTAATCCTGAGATAGTGTGAGCTAAAAACAAACGTTAGTGGAGTTTTTTTTTAAACTAGTAGTTTTAGAAGTTCATTAGTTATTTGATTTGTTAATAAAATTATTAGGAATGGGATTATTTATTTTTATATTTTTATGAGATCCTAAATCATTTAAACTTTTTACTAGCTGGATTATTCTGTTTAGAAAAATTTAAAGAGATGTTTAATATAAAAAATCAAATTTGAAGACTGTAAAATTCCTTATTTTTCTATTGATTAGCTATAATTTTTTAGCTCAATCGACGAGTGTTTTTGATGCAAATTATTTTAATACAGATAATTCACAACCTTCTATAAAAGTTGGAAAAGGATTTCATATTAATGACATTTACAAGCAAACTAAAAATTGTTTTAAGTCTGAAACAATCAATCCAAATAAATTAACTTCACAACAAGTAGGCGGTAAGAAAACCAGCATAAAACTTTTTTACACGAAATCAAACAAAGATTTTAATGATTACAAGAGCCGAGGAAATACTGGAAGTGTGAGTTTTCTAAACTTATTTGAATTCAATGGAAAAAAACTTGATGAATATTCAAACGCTTCTATTGAAGAAGTGGAACGGCTAATTTTTTCTGCTAATGTAGATTTTGGCATCTATTCTTTTGACAAAGAACCGATATTGACAGATGAGGCTAACAATCTAATTAAACAAAATAAATTACAAGAATTTGTAAAACTTTTTGGCACTCATTATATCAGTGGTGTAAAAAAGGAAAGTAATATTGTTGTTATTTTGAAAAAGAATTATACAGAAAAGAATTTTCTGTATAATACCAAAACTAATATAAACTCCAATGGTAATATTCCATTCAAAGGCAAAAGTTCTTTAGAAATAGATAATAGTGATTGGGTTAATAATCAATTAAGAAACAACAGTTATTCCGTAACTGTTGAAATTAATGGTCCTGCAATTGAACAATCGGTTATTCAAAATCAAATAAATGCTATTCTCAATGGTACAACTCAAAATAAAGCTAATGCTATATCAGATATCATTGGAAGTGCTATAAAAAATATTTCTGATCCAAATCAGAGTGTAATTACTCAATATTATTACTCACCTTTTTCACTCTATGGTCTTGAAGGTATAATTTGGGATTCTAAAAAACAAAGTGAACTAATAAAACTGAATGAACTACTAATCAATTTATATAGAGACAGAACTGTAATATCTAGATTAATTGAAACATCGTCAATTGATGAAATAGTTGATGAATATCAAAAAAATCAGGTTACTCCCCAATTGATAAAATTAGTTCAAGATAAAAGAAATGAGACAGTAGTCAGATTGAAAAAATATAGTTCTGAATTGGAAAATTTAATGCATGAAATTGAGCAACGATACAATAGCTGTTCAGATATCTATTGTTCCATTAATTCTGAATGTTGTAGTAATAACGAGTTTATATCAAGAACAAATACGTTAAATTATGAAAACAAAATTAAAGAAGATTTAATGAGTTTTTATAATGTTCTAAATGAAGTAAATAAAGAAGTAAACAAACCCGAGTGTGAGAAAAAACAACAAGGTGTTATTGTAATAGAAAACCATTCTATAAATCCTTATGACTTATTTCATGGAAATAAATTTATAGAAACTTTGCAAGGAAAAACAGCAAAAACTTTTTATGTAAATAATGGAAATTATACTTTTAAGGCAGTGCAAAAATCTGGATACTTGATGTATCCTACTGAAAATATAAGAAGTGCAAATATTACAAACGTTTGTCAGGAAGTTGTTTTAAAAATAGGATTCTAATTAAATTTTTACATAACCAAATGAATAATTATTATAACTTTTTCTTATGCATGAATTACTCAAAGAGACACTAAAAGGATATATAGAGCTTAAATTGAAAACGGGTGAAAGTCTTGTTGGAAAAGTACCTTTCGATTCTCCCGAAACTGATCATTTTATTTTTTTACCTCAACAAAATTTTAAAAAATTTTATGAAAAGAGTAATGGGAATAGTGTTTTGTTTGATAACATTAGAGAATATGTTATGTACATACCACTTTCTCTCGTTGAGTCGTATAGGGTTAAATTAAATGTAGTAAAAGGTTTAAAAACTAAAAATAATAGACCTCTTCCAAATTGGATTAAATTTTATTTTAAAAATAATGGTAAATTAGGGTTTTTAAACGTTAAATATAGCCTTCCGGGAAGTGACAAAATTTTTGATTTAGGTTATCTTAAAATAGAAGATGATGAACTAATAATGTTGCCAATTACTTTTGTTTTCCTTTCCTATGCAAAAGAGGATAAGGAAATAGTTAAACAGACAATGGAAGTTTTGCATGATTATGGGGTTATCACTTGGTTTGATGAAAAAGATTTATTGCCTGGAGATAATTGGCAAGATAAGATTGAACAATCAATCGAAAAAGCTGATTATATTTTAATTTTTTTCTCTTCAAACAGCATTACTAGACAAGGTTATAAAAACAAAGAAATACGATTTGCACTAGAACAAAAAATGTTAAAGCCTTTCGATACGAGATACATAATTCCAATTTTAATTGATGATGTTACTCCTCCAAGAGAATTAAGAGAGATACATTGGATAAAAATGAATGATGAAAATTGGATAAATAAAGTTTTAGTTTCAATCGGTAAAGAGCCAATTAATATATAGAACTCTAACCATAGCTTAAAAGTAATTTCACAAGTTCGTTTTGGCGGTTTAACTTTTATTGGATTAACCTACATAATCCTTTAAAAACAGAAAGCACTAAAATTAACAATACAATAATTTACACATCAATCAATCATAAAAATAATGGCATTAAGTTGGAATGAAATTAAAGACCGAGCTTTAAACTTTTCAAAAGAATGGGAAGACACTTCTAATGAAGAAGCAGATGCTAAACCATTTTTAGTTGAGTTTTTTAATGTTTTTGGAATTAGTAGTAAACGTGTTTCTACTTTTGAACATCGTGTAAAAAAACTAGATGAAAGAGAAGGTTACATTGACTTACTCTGGAAAGGAACTATATTAATTGAAATGAAAAGCAGAGGAAAAAACCTTGATCGAGCTTTTCAGCAGGCAAAAGACTATACACATGGTTTGAAACAACATGATTTGCCCAAATATATACTTATTTGTGATTTTGAAAATTTTAGACTTTATGATCTTGAGGAAGATAAGAGAGTAGATTTTAAATTAAAAGAACTTGTTAACAATGTACAGCATTTTGGTTCGATATTAGGTTATCAAAAAAAGATTTACAAAGAACAAGACCCCGCAAACATAAAGGCAGCAGAATTGATGGGCAAGCTTCACGATAGACTTGAAGAAATAGGATATAGTGGACATCCCTTAGAGGTTTATTTAGTACGCATATTGTTTTTATTATTTGCAGAAGACACTACAATATTTAATAAGCAACAATTTCAGGAGTTTATAGAACAACGAACAGCTATTGATGGAAGTGACTTAGCTGCTAAGCTTCAAGAATTATTTCAGGTTTTAAACACCCCAAAAGAGAACCGATTTAAAAACTTAGATGAACAACTTGATGATTTTCCTTATATAAACGGAAAGCTTTTCGAGGAAATTTTGCCAACCGCAAGTTTTGACACCAAAATGCGACAAGCACTTTTGGATTGTTGTTATATTGATTGGAGCAAAATATCGCCTGCTATTTTCGGTTCGATGTTTCAAAGTGTAATGAATCCGAAAGAGCGGAGAAATTTAGGTGCACACTATACAAGTGAAACTAATATATTGAAACTAATTAAACCTCTTTTCCTAGATGACCTCTGGAGAGAATTCGAAAGTATTAAAAAAGTTTCTACGACAGTATCACGAATAAAAAAACTTCAAGAATTTCATAAAAAACTTAGTACTTTAAGATTTCTAGACCCTGCGTGTGGTTGCGGAAACTTCCTTGTTATAACCTATCGTGAACTACGTTTATTAGAGTTAGAAATTTTGAGAGCCATTTATAAGAAAGGGCAACAAGTAATGAATGTTGGTGATATTATTTGGCTGGATGTTGACATGATGAGTGGTATTGAATATGAAGAATTTCCAGCTAGAATTGCAGAAGTAGCGATGTGGTTAATTGACCACCAGATGAATATGTTAATTAGTAATGAATTTGGTCAATATTTTGTTCGTTTACCTTTGAAAAAGTCAGCGAATATTGTTAATGGAAACGCTTTACAGATTAATTGGAGTTCTTTACTAAGAAATGAAAGAATTGATATTAATGCAGAAAGTACTACCTTATTATTAAATGAACCCGAAACAGAGTATAAAACTTTGAACATCAAAACTAAACAGTTAACAATTATTGATAAAAGAAAACTTTCTAAAGAGAAGATAATCTTCAAGAACAACTTTGATTACATTATAGGTAATCCTCCTTTTATTGGAAAGAGTTTACAAAATGAAGTTCAAAAGTTGGATATAGAAACTGTATTTGCCGGGGTTAAAGGGGCTGGAGTATTAGATTATGTAGCTGCATGGTATTTAAAAGCTGCACAATTTATATTAAACACAAATACAAAGGTTGCTTTTGTTTCAACTAATTCTATTGCACAAGGAGAACAAGTTGGAGTATTATGGAGATTACTTTTTAATCATTACAAAATTAAGATTCATTTTGCTCACAGAACATTTAGTTGGAGAAATGAGGCAAAAGGAAACGCAGCAGTTCATGTAGTTATTATTGGATTTGCTTCATTTGACGTACCAAACAAATTTATTTATGAATACGAAGATATTAAAGGTGAGCCCCATTTAATTAAAGTTAAAAACATAAATCCTTATTTAGTTGAAGGTAGGGATTTTGCTTTACAATCGCGAACTAAACCATTGTGCAATGTTCCAGAAATGTTATATGGTAATAAAATAGTTGATGGAGGTTTCTATCTTTTTACAGACTTAGAAAAAGAAGATTTTATAAAAAAGGAACCTTTATCTGTAAAGTTTTTTAAACCGATCTTATCAGGTGATGAATTTATAAATGGAAGAAACAGATGGATTTTATATCTAGAAAATATAGAGCCTCACGAAATAAGAAATTTACCTTTAATTAAAGAAAGAATTGAAAACGTAGCTAAATATAGATCCATAAGCCCAAAACTTCAAACAAGAGAAACTTCAAAAACACCTACTTTATTTGCTGAACGAAGACAACCAAAAAGTAATTTTTTATTAATACCTAGAACATCGTCTGAAAATAGGAAATATTTGCCTTTAGGTTTTTATACAAAAGATTTCATTGTAAATGATAGCTGTACTGCTTTACCTAATGCTACTTTATATCATTTTGGTTTACTTAGTTCTCTAATGCATATTGCTTGGGTTAAGTATACTTGTGGGAGATTAGAAAGTCGATTTAGATATTCTAATACTATTGTTTATAATAATTATCCTTTTCCAGAGAATCCCACTGATAAACAAATTAGAATTATTGAAATAGCAGCACAAAAGGTTTTGGATGTAAGATTACAATTCCCTAACAGTTCACTTGCTGATTTATATGACCCGCTAGCAATGCCACCTGCACTGGTGAAAGCCCATCATTATTTAGATAAAGCGGTAGATTCGACTTATCGCTCACAACCTTTTATTAACGAAGCGAAACGGGTAGAGTTTTTGTTTGAACTTTATGAAAAATATACTGCAAATCTTTTTACCAAAGAAAAAATTAAGATTCGCAGGTATTAACCCTCTTACAATCTATTTGTATTTAAAAATAATGGTTACTGGAATTTACAGGTAGAGGACATTATAAAAAATTTAAATGAGCACGTATATCTTTTTATCACCGGAAGGGGCGACGTTATCGCCAAACGGACAGGAGGTTGAAAATCTTCAGGTTATTGGGATTGTTGAAGGTGTGACGTCTAAGGATGAGGCGTTGAAACAGTTGTTGGTGGAGAATGAATGGATTTTTGATGCGGAGTTTAATGTGGCGGAGTTTATTTGTTATGAGGTGGTTTAAAGGTTAACCGCTAAGCACGCAGAGATTGGCTCAAAGGACTTGAGCAACAATATAATTTTGATGTAATTTCAATTGAATGATAAAGTTCTAATATTGAAGTGTCATTACCTGATAGCATCTTAGTTCTCAAAGTGATAATTAGTAGAATTGATGAGATGAACTTCTAAAATTTAGATACATTGGTTAAATAGTCCTATCTATATATACTATTAAAATGAAACAATCTTTTATTATTGTCTCCGGACTACGAAACAAATTGCTTACCAATCTCCTGATTGAGTTTGTAAATATATTTTCGGGCGAGAATTTTGAAAATGAAATTCTCTTATATAAAGAAAAGAAAACGGGCACTTTTTTAATTCTGTTTTCCACTATACCCAGCTTTGATCATTTCTGTTATTGTGTTAACTTCATACGCTATATGGAAACTCCAAATAATACACTTCCTTTGGTTTCCGGTTATTATTTTAATGATGATGATAGCCATTCTTTCTTAACCAAAGGTTTTGTGAAAGTTTATGTTTCATCATCTGACTATGAATATAATAATGTAAATGTTGTTATTACTACTAATGAAACTTACTTTTTAGATTTTGGCTCATTACCAAAACTATTACCTACTAATGAAGAATCGTATGGAGTTCCGGCGATTTACCTTGATGACTATTCGGAGGTTAATACTGATCGAACTCTCCTTAGAAATAAAACTTGGTGGAAGTTTTGGTAGGCTGCTTACTATGTAGGAGATTGCTTTGCTAATTGACTATCGCTCGTTTCTTGTTTCGTTTTCTACATTTTTTTGAATGACCAACGGTTGGTGATTTGGATTATGGGATTGCTTCCGCCTTGGCGGACACGCCAGCATCGGGATGATATGTCGCGAGCGGTTGTTTTATTGTCGACAAACGGGTTATTTTTAACGACTAACTACATAAAACTGTAAGAACTCGACGTTTTTGGTATTTTTTGTCTTCTAAAATTGATTGTTTTAGGGGTTGATTTTGAGTGTTTTAGTCATTTTGTGCAGAAAACCGCCATAAAAATGTATGTCGTTTGTCGATTATTTTTCATTTATTCTTACAAATGTTTCTGTTTTTATAAGAAAATAAATGTAAAAATTGCTTTTCGTTGCAAAATCCTTAAAATCAGTGTTTTGTGAAAATGCGTGTGTTTTTATTTGTTAAATTTTTGTTTATAGATTTGTCATGCACCAAAGTGGTGTTAGACCCCAAGTCTATTTTATCAACTTAATTTTTGAAATTATGAACAGAAAACAAGAGAGCAAACGCTCGATGTTTATTGTAGTTGAAGAGTTTGTACAGAACTCAGACGCTAGTGTTTTGGCTTTGATGCCGAATTTTAATTCGGAGTATCAGGATTTTGTAACTGCTTTAAATGATTTACGAGCAGCGAGTGAGGATCAACTTTATAATCGTACGGGTGCCCGTGTAGAAAAGGAGTTACTGCAAACGGCTATGGTTGATTTGAGTATGAATATTGCGAGTAGAATCAGGGCTTATGCTTATGATAGTGGTAACTGGTTTTTGTTTCGCAAGGTGAACAAGTCGCGTTCGAGTATTGCTAAAATGAAGGATTCGCTTAGTATGGATTATTGTCAGATGGTTCATGATGAGGGGACGGCGTTATTGGCTTCTTTGGGGGCTTATGGTGTTGTTGCTCAGGATTTGACTGATTTGCAGGCGGCTATCACGGTGTATATGGAATGGTTGCCGAAACCACGGACGGCTATTGTTGACCGTAGGGTTCAGACGGAATTGGTTTCGCAGTATTTGGGTGTTTGTAGTGCTAAGGTTGCGGCTATGGATGTTCATGTTAAGATGCTGGAATGGAGTCATCCGGAGTTTTATGAGCGTTATACGTTTAGTCGTAAGTTGGTTACACCGGGTTATCGCAAGTTGTCTTTACGAGGTACGATTACGAACGAGATGGGCGAGGCTTTGGCCGGAGCTGTGGTTCGTATTGGTTCTTTGGGCGTTAGTAAGCGTTCGACGGGCAATGGTAATTATGAGTTTAAGTCTCTACCGGCAGGGGTTTATAATGTGAGTTTTGAACTTCAGGGTTATGAGACGCATACTCAGCCTGTTGCTATTGTGGCGAATGAACGTACGGATGTTAATGTGCAGTTGCATGAGGGGGTTTCTATGAGGATTGCTTCATAATGTTAAATATATTTGAGATTTTAAAGCTCTTGACTTTGGTTGGGGGCTTTTTTTTTGCCACGAATTACACGAATTATTTTTGCTACGGAGATTGGAAGACACTAAGATTATGGGGGAGAGCTTCGCTCTTTTTTGGAACACGGATTACGCGGATTTTGCGGATGGTCACGGATTTTAGAGCTTCGCTCTTTTTTTTACCGCTGATTTGTTGATTATGTCTTTTTTCAGGCACTGTACGGACAAGTCGCGACTTGTCCCCGCCTGTCCCCAAATAACCCCACAATCCAATCAAATCCTTTTGAATAAAACGAAAACTTCGTTATATTTGAACATACTAAAAACTAACCATGGGAAAAGTAGTCGAAATAAAAACACAACAAACCACTGCCAGCGTTGCCGATTACATCAACAGCGTAACAAACGAACAACAACGTAAAGACAGTACGGTCATTCTTGACCTGATGAAAAAGTACAGTGGGGAAGAACCTAAAATGTGGGGAGCTTCACTCATCGGTTTTGGCATCAAGCGATACCAAAGCCCCAAAACGGGTAGGGAAGTGGATTGGTTTCTGATTGGG
Organism: Flavobacterium orientale; assembly: GCF_014638005.1. Taxonomy (GTDB): domain Bacteria; phylum Bacteroidota; class Bacteroidia; order Flavobacteriales; family Flavobacteriaceae; genus Flavobacterium; species Flavobacterium orientale. The sequence continues at coordinate 141,533 of NZ_BMFG01000004.1, read as the reverse complement.
TTTTCACCCCGCAAAGCCAACCTCTCATTACACCTTGTTTTTGACCTCCACAAACAAGCCGACTTACTGGCGAAGCTAGGCAAGTTCAAAACCGGTGCCGGTTGTCTTTACATCAATAAATTAGAGGATATTGACGTTACGATATTGGAGAAATTGATTGAGGAGGCGGTGAGGAGTAAATAGTTAGAATAGTGTAAGTAGCTGTTTATTTTCTCGCCGAGTCGCCAAGTCGCCAAGCTTCTAACTATTAAGTTTTAAGAACTTTGCGGCTCTACCTCTCTGCGACTTTGCGAGAGTTTTTTTTAATTGCGAGGGATGTTGTATGATCACCTGTAAAATTACCGACTATTAACAAACAGAATTAACTACATTTATATACATTTGGGTGTAAATTAGAAAGTACATGATAATTCCAATTTTGTTAGTAGTAATCGGATTTGTTTTCTTGATTTTTGGAGCCAATTGGCTGGTTGACGGAGCTGCGGCAGTAGCTAAAAAATACAAAGTCTCCGATTTAGCCATCGGTTTAACGATTGTTGCCTTCGGTACTTCCGCTCCCGAGCTGGTAGTGAATAGTATTGGCTCTGTAAATGGCTATTCCGATATTGTTTTGGGCAACATCATTGGAAGTAATAATTTTAATTTATTTCTGATACTCGGTATCTCGGGATTAATTCTACCCATCTCCGTGCAATCTTCAACAGCATGGAAGGAAATTCCAATTTCGTTAGGTGTCGCTATCCTGCTGTTATTTTTACTAAACGATTTTACTTTTTCAACACCAAGTTACCTCAGCCGAGTGGATAGTCTTATCATGCTTGTGTTGTTTTTCCTCTTTCTGTATTATGTTTTCCGTCAAATGAAATCGGAACCCACTGTTGAAGTGGAAGTAGTGCTGAAAGCAACGTATAAAATCTGGGGACTTATTCTCATCGGATTGGCTCTTTTGATTATTGGAGGACAAATGGTGGTGGTGAACAGCGTTGAAATAGCCGCTAGTTTAGGTGTGAGTGAAAAAATAATTGGGTTAACCATCGTATCGGCAGGAACATCCTTACCCGAATTAGTTACGTCCGTTATAGCCGCCACAAAAAAGAACAGCGATATAGCCATTGGTAATGTGATTGGTTCAAATATTTTCAATATCCTTTTGATTCTCTCCATCAGCGGTCTGATTATGCCCATTGAATACAACCCCAAGTTTAATTTAGATCTTTATATTTTAATGGGCGGTACCGTTTTTCTTCTACTGGCCATGCTCACCGGAAAACGAAAACGATTAGACCGTTGGGAAGCAAGTATTTTGTTGGGGTTTTATCTTTTGTATACCACGTATTTGGTGATGAAGGAAATACAGTAAAGTTGTAGAACAGGAAGAACTGTGCTAGGAAAAAACCAGTATCCTGATTTTGCCTCCTGCCTAGGCAGGTTGGGGCAAACAAAATCAGGGTAAGGGTTTTGAAAGTAATTAAAGTTCGTTACAAGTAATGCTATAAACCAATTTTAGAATTCTTAACCGAAATAAAATGAAACAACTATCACTTTTATTTTACATTCTTTTTTTATTCAGTTGTAAACAAAATGCTCCGATAAAAAATGACGATATAGTACCATCAGATAAAAGAAATCATGCGGCTGAACTTATTGAAAAGGACTTCCTGAAATATGCCGACAGTACAAAGGTTGACAGTTTGAAAATGGAACTGCTAAACGCATTCACTATTTATGACGCTGCTCTTTTTAAAACCGCACACATTGACGCCGAAGCACTCGCTGAATTCAGTTTTGACTTTTTTCTTCCCAATCTCAATACGATACTGGCTAAAAGAAATAGCAGCCTTACCGTTAAAAAAAGTAATGACAATTATGATTCTTTTGAAGTTTTAATTAATGGCCAACCGATACAACTTTACACGCAGCTGGAATTAGACAACGATACGTTTTGGAGTACTGCACCGATAAACTTCTTCAGAAAAGTAAATACAATTTTGAAAGCAAATGACAGTAACGAACAGTTTTATTTACTTTATGGAGGCAACGACTTGCATGCCATTCTTTTGACTGACGAACAGTTTTTTATCATAGCAGACTACTACAAGGATAATTTTAATGAAAGACCATACAAGCCCTAAGTGGAATGTTTCGGACTACTGATTTTCACCCTATACATCCCGTACGGACAAGTCGCGACTTGTCCCTACAAATAATACGCACCCTAAGGCAACACTACCAGCGGCGTTTCTCCTTCATACACCAACTCACTTACCATAAACTTTCTAAAAAGTTGGTCGGTGAAATAACGGGTGCCTTTCTGCACCACTAAGAGTTCATCGGTTTTGTTGTTGATGAGGTTTTTGATGTCGTTAAATGGGTTGTCACCCTCAAATAGGGTGTAGTCCGTGGTAAAGCGGTCCGCAAACAATTCAGACAGTTGCCGGAGTTGTTTTTCGATTCCGGTGGTTTTTTCGTTCGGTTTGGCTAAGTAAAAAAAGGTAATCTGTGTGGTATCCGAGTCAACAAACTTGAGGAAATTGTTAAGTTCAAGAATATTCAACGGGTGTTTTTCCGTAACAGCGACCAAGATTCGCGGGTGGTTGAATTTGGTTATTGCTGCAGGTAGGGCTACCACGCAGTTATTGTTTTTTTCTATGACCTGAAGGGCAACACTACCTAAAACCAATTGTTTGATACGTGCGGTGCGTTTCAGCCCCACAAAAAGTAAGTTCTCGAATGGATCGGCTAATAGTCGTTCTAAGGTGGTGTTCAAACTGGTTTCGGTCACATAAAAAGAGATTTTACCGGTTTGAATGTGGTTGTCGGTTACCAAAGCTTTTAGTTGTATCAGGGCATCGGTATTGGTTTGAAAGACAATTTGTTTTCGGGTTTCATTGTCAGCAAGAGCCGGAACAAACACAAGGGTTTGGTGCAACAGCAGTACTTCTGCGTCCACTTGGTTGCTCCAATCGCATACATACTGCAGCAAGTCTAAGGAATAGGCTGAAAAGTCAATCAATACGATAAAGCGTTTTTTCATGGGTTACACTTTTAGAGTGGTTATTCGGTTATCAAGACAGGCAGCTACGCTACTAAAATCTTCTTGTTTGTCGGCTAACACCATCAAGAGGTCTTGAGCTTCAATAATAGTAGAACCCCCTGGTCTGAGGTACACTTCATTTCTTTTAATCATGATGATAAAAGCGGAGTGTGGAAAATTCAAATCTACAATTCGTTTGTTTACAGCTTTGGAATCAGGACTGATTTCAAATTCCTGTAACGACGATTTGGGGAGGTCGATAATGAGTTTGTCAATTTCAGAAATGGGCTTTGCTTTTTCGGGTAAGGCCACATGCAACCACTTTGCCACTACGGATAAGGTAGTACCTTGTATCAGTACCGAAGTTACGGAAATAAAGAAGACGATGTTGAAAATCATATGTGCTTTGTCAATGCCGGCCAAAAGGGGATAGGTGGCAAATACAATAGGAACCGCACCACGCAAGCCTACCCACGAGATGTAAAAGCGGCGACGGAGTCGCATTTTGAAGAAAATCAAACTGAGGAAAACGCCAATGGGTCGAGCAACAAGTATAAGGAAAACGGAAATTAGTAAACCGATACCCATATACGGGAACACTTCGGAAGGATAGACCAATAACCCCAAGGTTAAGAACAAAACGATTTGCATCAACCAAGCCAAACCGTCGTACATTTTAAGGATGGTTTTTTTGTGAATCAACTCCTGGTTGCCCAAGTAAACCGCACAAATGTAGATGGCGAGGAAGCCATTACCGCCAACAAAGTCAGTAGTGGCAAAGGTGATGAACATTAAGGCAATAACTAAAACAGGATAAAGCCCTTCAAAGTCAAGTTTGATTCTGTTGATAATGATTTTGCTTAACCTACCAAATCCAAAACCCGCAATAGCTCCTAAAATCATTTGCTGGAAAAATAGCGGAATGATGGAAGCAAAGCTTTGGTCTTGATGGACTACCAGGGTTAGAAACGCAATGGTAAGTACATAAGCCATAGGGTCATTACTTCCGCTTTCTAATTCTAAGGTGGGACGTAAGTTGGTTTTTAGAGCGAGACTTTTGGAACGTAAAATGGAGAATACAGCTGCAGCATCGGTTGATGATACGATAGAACCCAATAGCATACTTTCGTAAATGGTGAAGTCGGTCACCAGCCACACAAAAGTACCCAGCGAAAGTGCGGTGAATAAAACACCCAGGGTGGAAAGGGCAATTCCTTCTTTGAGTATGGGCTTTACAGCGTTCCAGTTGGTGTCGAGACCTCCGGAAAACAAGATGAAGTTCAAGGATACTATTCCGATGAACTGAGCAACTTTGGGGTTGTCAAAATGAATGCCCCCGATGCCGTCTGAACCTGCTAACATACCAATGGCAAGGAAAAGGAGTAGTGTTGGCACTCCGAATTTATAGGAAGTTTTGCCAACAATAATGCTGACAAAGAGGAGAAGCGAGCCCACTAAGAGTATGTTTTCGATGGTTAGGTTCATGGAATAGATAGTGTTTAGTTGGTTTTCACAAATATACATTTTTAAGTTGTTTTTTTGGGGGTTGGAGGGGAATTATGAAGTAGGAATTGAGAATTTTTTAGGAGTGGAAGCTTGGCTTTTTTTCTTTGCCACGAATGTACTAATTGGAGCTTCGCTCTTTTTTTGCTACGGACTGCCAGCAGGTTACACAAATTATTTTTGCCACGAAGATGGGAAGGCACAAGGATTATTGGGGGAGTGCTTCGCTTTTTTTTTGGCCACGGACCTGCCTGCCGGTAGGCAGGTTATACGGATTATACGGATTGGGACGGATTTTATTTGCCACTGATTTTCACCCTATACGTCCCGTACGGACAAGTCGCGACTTGTCCCTACACTATCTCTTTTTTAAAAACCCACGCAACCTTTTTTGAAATTAAATACTATTCAGTATAACCTAATTTCAAAACCTATGAAACTTAAAAATGTATTTCTCGGCTTACTAGTAGCATCGTTTTTTTCATGTAGCAATGATGCTGAAACTACCAACAATCCGAATGCAATGACCTTACACAAAAGAGTCATTGTACGAACGCAATCCTTGAATGCGGAAGCTCTTACTAAAGAAGTCCAATATTTTTCAAATAACGAAATAGTAGCCGACACTATTTTTAATCATCTGGAGGAATGGACACATAGAAAAGTAACTACGACCAATGGTACTACAAAAACCTATAAAACCTTTACTGTGAGCGGAGAAGTCACAGAGCACAGAGAGGAAACCTATGATAGTCAAGGCAGAATTACAGGCAGAAAACAACTAATTCCTGAAAATATTCTGGCGATATCCTACAGTTATACTGCTGATGAGACTGTAACGGTTGAAGCCATGAATCTGATAGATCAAACCGTTTCGTATGTGGGAACCTATTTCAAAAACAATCAAGGACTGATTTTTAAAGAAAACAGACCAACAACTTTTGATCCTACTACAATAACAGAAGGCACGTTGCTTTTTGATGGATTGCGACCCATCGAATATACGAATTCGGTGAACACAATAAGTTTTGACTACTATCCGGTTGCTAAACCGGCAACTATTTTAAAATCTACAACGGAATTGAATAATACGGTTTTATTGGGTCTTTCATTACTAAAAATGGCGGAAGAAGGTAATTTTTATTTCAAAAGAAATAATGAAACCACCAATAGCGTCAGCACCACCTATCAAACCGATTTTAATGAAAACAACTTTATCGAATATTATAAATCAACCTATATCAATGCAGCCGCCAATAATAACCTACTCACCACAGAAGTTTTTTATTATTACAATTAAATCAACACACCCTTTTGCCCACACAACCTAGAGTTTCCGTAAAAACAAACACAAAGCTCTGCATCGTATACTATAAATCTAATTGAGTTGGTTCAAAAGCTCTTGACTTCGGTTGAGGGCTTTTTTTAATTAGGAATTAGGAATACCCTACGCAGTAGGCAACTCCCCACCCAGTTTACCACGCTATGTCATCCCGACGCAAGGAGGGATCCCATAATCAAAGTCACCCCCAGTTTACCCTCAAATTTTGTCATCCCGCGGGATGTCGAAGACGAAATTTTATCCAGCCTAGGCGGAAGGGACCTCCTACGCATTACCCATAAAAATTTTTTAAATCCTCAAAAAAGTTACCTATATTTGAACTGTAGGTTAGTTATAAACCCCCACAACCAACCCCACGCCAAACAAAAAACAACATGAACAAACACAACAAATTTTCCGACCATAAAACCATAAAATAATAATTAAAAGTAAACATCATGAAGTATATAAAATACGCCTTAGTAATTATCGGAATCCTGATTATTGGATTTTTAGTTTTGGGTTTGATAAAACCAAAAGCAACCTATGAATGTGAAATAGTAGTGGATAAACCGGTGACTGAAACGTGGGACGTACTGCAAGACCCTGAAAAATTATCGGAATGGCTGCCCGGCTTTCAAAGAATTGAACATAATAGTGGTACTCCGGGAACTATAGGAGCAGTGTCAACGGTTTATTTTGACAATAACGGAGAAACTATGGCCATTAAAGAAACAATAACGGACATCCAACCAAATGAAATGATGTCTATGAAATATGAATCTGATTTTATGGATATGGATTATGAAGTACGAACTACTTCCGTTGATGGAAAAACAAAAATTCATTCCATCACAACAGCAGCAGGAAATGGAATATTTTCAAAATCTATACTGGCATTAATGGGAAGTTCACTAAAGAAACAGGAAGAAACGAATCTTTCCAATCTCAAAAAAGCGATTGAACAAAACACCAAGAACTATTCCCAAACAGCACTTTAGCAAAACATAGCACTTTGTTAGGATAGTAGTAAAAGATGTGGGTACACCGTAGCTGCCGGCAGGCAAGTCCGTGGCAAAAAAACTTTGTGGAACGCTGTGCAACAATAAAGGAGCGAAGCTCCAAATCAGTAAATCAGCGAAAAAAAAATCCGTATTAATCTGTCAAAATCCGTATAATCCGTGGCAAAAAATAAGAGCGAAGCTCCCCAACCCAATCCACTTAGTGCCTTCCTTCCTTAGCGGCAAAAAAACTTTGTGGAACGCTGTGCAACAATAAAGGAGCGAAGCTCCAAATCAGTAAATCAGCCGACTTTCCCAATTTCCTCCCAAACACAACCATTCCTTTCAATCTTTTTCAAAAATCCGTATCTTTGTAACTAATGTTACTGTATGCTTACCCATGCAGCTTTACTTTTGTAATCTAAAATAAAACGAATTATGAAAATAGAACAAATATACACCGGTTGTTTAGCTCAAGGGGCTTATTTCATTGAAAGTCAAGGTGAAGTAGCCATTATAGATCCGCTGCGAGAAGTGCAATCCTACATCGACAAAACAGAAGCAGTCAACGGAAAAATCAAATACATCTTTGAAACCCATTTTCATGCCGACTTCGTTAGCGGTCATGTCACCTTAGCAGAAAAAACAGGAGCTACTATTGTTTACGGTCCTAATGCCAATCCGAGTTTTAAAGCTCATATCGCCACCGATGGTGAAGTTTTTCAACTCGGCGATATCACCATTACCGCGTTGCATACCCCCGGCCATACGATGGAAAGTACCACCTATCTGTTGAAAGATAAAAACGGAAAAGATCACGCCATCTTTAGTGGCGATACGCTATTTCTAGGTGATGTAGGTCGTCCCGATTTGGCTCAGAAAGCCGCACACATGACACAAGAGCAATTAGCAGGCTTGTTGTTTGATAGTTTGCGTACAAAAATCATGACGCTAGCCGATGATGTTATTGTGTATCCCGCACATGGTGCCGGTTCTGCCTGCGGAAAGAACTTAAGTAAAGAAACGGTGGGTACTATTGGGGAACAAAAAGCAACCAATTATGCCTTGCGAGCCAACATGACCAAAGAAGAGTTTGTCGCAGAAGTAACCGATGGTTTATTACCGCCTCCGGCGTATTTCCCTATGAATGTGAAACTAAATAAAGAAGGCTACAGCAATGTAGAAGACATCATCAAAGAAGCAAAAGCACTCGATGCCACTGCCTTTGAGTTAGTTGCTAACGATACCGACGCTCTGATACTGGACGTGCGTCATCAGGATGAATTTGCAAAAGGACATATCCCAAAATCGATCTTTATCGGTCTTGAAGGTGGTTTTGCTCCCTGGGTAGGTGCCTTAATTTTAGATTACAAACAACCCATTCTAATCGTAGCCCCCGAAGGCAAAGAAGAAGAAACCATCACCCGATTATCCCGTGTGGGCTATGACAGTGCCATTGGCTATTTAAAAGGCGGCTTTGACGCATGGCGTAGTTCCGGTAAAGAATACGACACCGTTACCACCGTAGTAGCCACCGAACTGGAACAAAAGATAAACGAAAATGCCGCTGTCTTTGATGTTAGAAAGCCGGGTGAGTACAATTCGGAACACATTGAAAATGTGCCGTCCACACCTCTAGACTTTCTAAACGACCATATCGCTGAATTCCCTAAAGACAAAGATTTCTATGTGCATTGTGCAGGTGGTTACCGCAGTATGATTGCCGCTTCCATTTTAAAAGCACGTGGCTATCACAATGTGATTGATGTTAAAGGAGGTTATGCCGCGATTAAAAACACAGGTATTAAACGTACGGCTTATGTTTGTCCGAGTACACTGTAAAGTAACTAATACGCCTACCGTTGTTGAAACGCAATAAACTAAAAGAAAAGAAGATGAAAAAAATACTGGTTATACTATTCCTGTCGATGCTCACCATTTCGTGTCAGTCGCAGTCCAATCCCAAAATAAAGGTCATTGCTCCCGATGCTTTTAAAACAGCAATCGCAAAAGGGGAGGTGCAACTGGTAGATGTTCGAACTCCGGAGGAATTTTCGGAAGGTGCTATCGGTCACGCCCTAAATAACAATGTAAATGGACCCGATTTTGAAACGGAGATCCTAAAACTGGACAAAACCCAACCCGTCTATGTCTATTGCCGTAGCGGAGCAAGAAGTCAAATCGCAGCCAAGAAAATGGTTGACCTTGGTTTTACCGAAGTCATCGATTTAGAAGGCGGTTATTTGAATTGGAAATAACAAAATGCATTACTAATGAAAACCTTTCAAGACCTCATTAACGCCGACAAACCCGTACTGGTCGATTTTTTCGCTACCTGGTGCGGACCCTGTCAATCCCTAAGTCCGATTCTCAAAGAGGTAAAGGACAGCTTAGGTGAAACCATTTCAATTATCAAAATTGACGTCGATAAAAATCAGAGCCTGGCGGCTCAATACCAAGTGAAAGGAGTACCCACCATGCTCTTGTTTCAAAACGGAAAACAACTCTGGCGACAGTCGGGTGTTTTATCGAAACAACAGTTGCTTCAAATCATTTCTGAAAAGATTCTACAAAATTAACAGTGTTCGTTTTAAAAAATTATATATATTTGTTTTTCAATTCATTACATTAACCGTTAAAAATTTAAATAGTATGAAAAAAATTGTAGCCTTATTTGCAGTAGCATCGTTCTTATTCTCAATGGATGTTATGGCTGGTGAACCAAAAAATAAAGAAAAGAAAAAAGCGAAAGCTAAAACAGAAAAAGCAGAAGCTTCTGAAGAGAAGAAAGACTGTGGAGCTGCTAAAAAAGCATGTTGTTCTGCTAAAAAAGCAGAAACAAATTCGTAATCAAAGTTTAATACGAAATAAAAAAGCCACTTATTTAAGTGGCTTTTTTTAGGTTTACTAGTTAGGTAGTTACCGTGACGGTAGCTTCTTTAAGCTCTTCCAACAATTGGTTGAGATGATCTACTTCCACATGTTCCATCAAAACCACTTTATACCATTGGTTTTGGTCGTTGTGTTTTTGGGGAACTAAATCAAAACGTGCCGCTGTTTCCTCGGGAATAAACGCCGATTTAATGGTTACAATATTCATATTGGGTTCTCTAAAATAGGCAATTTTCATCTGATCTAATTGTTGGCAAAACCAATCGGTACGCATTTGCAGTATCTTAATTTTTTCAAACCAACCATTCGGTCCGTAGGTATTTAAAATCATCCAAACGGCAACTGCATTCGCTCCCGAACGACTTCCTGACAAGGTTAAATCCATTCCTTCAACATATTGAGCTTCTTGTGTTAACACATTCTCAATTAAACGCTTTCTACAGATAAATATTCCCGTTCCGTAAGGGGCTTGCAACATTTTATGTGCATCAACAGTTATAGAAGATACCTTTGGATTTTTGAAACTCAATGCGGTAGTTTCTTTTGCCAAAAAAGGATATACAAATCCGCCATAAGCGGCATCAATATGAATCGAAAAGGGAACGTTGTAGTTTTCTAAAACCTCGCAATAGTCATCAGGATTGTCAACCGAACCAAACATGGTGGTGCCCATATTGCAAACCACAATAAAGTATTTTTTACCTTTTTCCATCGCGACAGCTAGCATAGTATTCAAAGCTTCTTTGTCGATTTTTCTATTTTCAAAACCAACAGGAACGGATAACCAATCAATTAAAAGTAAGTTGGCTCCCTTAGCAATAGAGTAGTGGGTATCTTCAGAAGCTAGGATGGCAATTTCAGTAGGTTGTGCCCCGAAATGCTTCATAAAATTGTTGCGATACATCCACAAGGCTTGTAGGTTGGCTTCTGTTCCTCCCGAAGCAATATAGCCGTCAAATTGATTTTTTTCAGCTCCAAAGATGTCCACAGCCAGAATATCTAAGGTCTCTCTTTCAATTTGCTGTGTCCCTTTAAACGCCTTTTCTGACGTACCCGTGGTATGACAACCGATATGATTCGGATTGGCCACAAAAGTCATTAATACCGGAGCATCTTTTAAGAAAGGAGCATCATCATAAAACACTTTGCCGTCTAATTTTGACGCGGGATAGCCCAAAGAGGCATCTTTTGAAAAGTTTACATTTTCTTGTAAGGCCTTTTCAATATGGTGCAGTCGTTCTGCGGGTGTTCTTTTTTTCCAAAATTCCATGGGTGTACATTTTGGAGCAAAATTGGGTGATTTTTTTACCCTAAAATATGATTTTAGTCATATTTAATGAAGTGTCACAAAATGGGCCGGTTTTGTGTTTTAGACGATAACAAAACTAATCCTGATAGAGTAATTCTATCGTAATTTTATCACTTCGTTTGCCTTTTTCACCATTGATAGTAAGCTCGGTTTCTCTGAGAGTTTCTATTTTATGTGGGATTCCGGGATAAAAGTAATATTCAAAAGTGTTGGAATCATTAATTTTAAATACTGCAGTTTCAAATGCCTTTTCAAATTCACCATCCTTAAGATTCATGCTTTTAAATACTTGGTTAAGCATGTTTAAAGTGTCATCAGGATCCAATTCCATAGTGTGTTTTATGATACAAAAATTTTCTTCAAAATCGATTTCTTCAAAATACATTTTTGCATTGGCTTTAATGGGGTCTCCGCCAAACATATTGGGAATTTGGTCTTCATAGGTAAGGGTTTCTGTAGTGTCAAATTCAAGACCCATAGGAAAATGAAAATAGTGTATTTCTTTCATTACCAGTTGCTCGATTCCTTCTTTAGAGCTGTATATCTGCTTAAAAGGTTCCATTGCCTTTTCTAAATTGTCTTTTGATTTTGGGTCATCTAAACTCTTAACATTAATAATATCAACGAACATTTTGTTCATTATTTCGGAGACTTCTTTCCAATTGAGGATTTCAATAAAATCACCAACCTCCGAAGTTTTATACTGAATTTCAGTTAACCTGTACTTTGATAATTTATCTAACAATTGATCCGGAATATTGTAGGTGTTTTTGAAATCATTTTCATAGGACCAATTTATTGTATAGGAGTTTTCAGTTGAATCAATGACGGTAAAATTGGCAATGTAGGATTGGTTTTCATCTTTAACCAGTTTTCCTTCTTTCCATTGCTTTTTAACTTTTGAAATTTTAAAATCATAACTGTCACCAATTGACCAGTAGGCCACAAATGAAACATTGGTGGTGTCTGTTTGACCAAGCAGTTGTAGTGAAATTAAAAGAAAAAAAGTTTTAAGTACTAGCCTCATGGCAACTAATGTATTCCTGTTTTTAGTCATTATCAAGTAATTGTGTATTGAAATAAAGGGTAAAGAAGTATTGGTTTATAGAAAACGAGGGACTATTGCTATCCCATAATTTCATAAGATTTTGAGGTATATTTTTTAAACTTGTATCACCCCCAAATTAAATTTCTTTTCAATAGGAGCGTGGTTAGCCGCTTCAATACCCATAGAAATCCAAGTACGTGTCTCTAATGGGTCAATAATTGCATCAGTCCACAACCTTGATGCGGCATAATAAGGAGAAACTTGGGCATCGTAACGGGCTTTTATTTTGTCAAAGAGTTCTTTTTCTTTTACTTCATCAATTATTTCCCCTTTAGCTTTTAAAGAAGAAGCTTCAATTTGTGCTAAAACTTTAGCGGCTTGCGTACCACCCATTACGGCTAATTCGGCACTTGGCCAAGCAAAGATTAATCGGGGGTCGTAGGCTTTTCCACACATGGCATAGTTTCCTGCTCCATAGGAGTTGCCAACGATCACAGTGAATTTGGGTACAACCGAATTGGAGACCGCATTCACCATTTTGGCTCCGTCTTTGATAATGCCGCCGTGTTCTGATTTACTGCCTACCATAAATCCGGTGACATCCTGAAGGAAAACTAAGGGTATTTTCTTTTGGTTGCAATTCGCAATAAAACGGGTAGCCTTATCCGCAGAATCGGAGTAAATCACACCGCCAAACTGAATTTCTCCTTTTTTAGTTTTGGAAACCGTACGTTGGTTCGCAACAATTCCCACAGCCCATCCGTCAATTCGAGCATAGCACGTGATGATAGATTGTCCGTAGCCTTCTTTATACATATCCATTTCGGAGTTGTCAACCAATCGTTTGATTACTTCCATCATATCGTATTGGTCCGATCTCGATTTTGGAATAATACCATAGATATCTTCTTCTTTCAAGGCAGGTTTTTCCGCTTTTACTCTGTTGAATCCGGCTTTGTCATAATCGCCAATTTTCCCAACGATACTTTTAATGCGGTCTAAAGCATCTTTGTCGTCTTTGGCTTTGTAATCAGTTACGCCTGATATTTCGCAATGCGTAGTAGCACCACCTAATGTTTCGTTGTCTATATTTTCACCCACAGCGGCTTTTACCAAATAACTTCCGGCTAAAAAGATACTCCCTGTTTTGTCCACAATCATCGCTTCATCACTCATGATAGGTAAGTAGGCACCACCGGCCACACAGCTTCCCATAACCGCCGCAATTTGTGTGATTCCCATACTACTCATTACTGCATTATTGCGGAAGATGCGTCCGAAATGCTCTTTATCCGGAAAGATTTCATCTTGCATCGGTAAATAAACTCCGGCACTATCTACCAAATAGATAATGGGTAATCGGTTTTCTATGGAAATTTCCTGAGCTCTTAAGTTCTTTTTTCCCGTAATCGGAAACCAAGCTCCGGCTTTTACAGTAGCGTCATTGGCTACTACCACACATTGTTTTCCTTTGATATAACCTATTTTTACAACCACACCTCCGGAAGGACAACCGCCGTGTTCGGCATACATGCCGTCACCTACAAAAGCGCCAATCTCAATGCTTTTCGCTTTAGGATCCAGCAAATAATCGATGCGTTCGCGTGCCGTCATTTTTCCTTCTGCATGCAATTTGGCAATTCGCTTTTCACCGCCACCCAATTTCACTTGAGCAAATCGCTGTTTTAAATCAGAAAGTAAAAGCTTGTTGTGGTCTTCGTTTTTGTTGAAGTTGATGTCCATTATATGTTGTAGTGTTTTTATTTGTTGCTAAAATACGAAAACGATAGAGAATTTGAAAAATGATTTTTAGGTAACAATAGCGTATACTTTTTTCAGCGTTTCTAAAACCCGTAACTCGCAACCTGCAACCCGAAAACTACTCTTCCTTCTGTCCCATCATCATCAAATACGCTTTTAAAAATTCGTCTATTTCGCCATTCATGACGCCGTCTACATCGCTGGTTTCTTGTCCGGTTCTAACATCTTTTACCAATTTATAGGGTTGCATAACGTAATTTCGGATTTGGGAACCCCATTCAATTTTCATTTTTCCGGCTTCTATATCCGCTCGTTGGGCCATTTGTTTTTTCAATTCAATTTCATACAATTGCGAACGTAACATTTGCATGGCTCGTTGACGGTTGTCTTGTTGTGAACGGGTTTCCGAGCATTGAATTTGAATACCGGTTGGTTTGTGAAACAATTGTACCTTGGTTTCCACTTTATTTACATTTTGACCACCGGCACCACTCGAACGAGAGGTAATGATTTCTAAATCAGCGGGATTGATGTCAATTTCAATGGTATCATCCACCAACGGATACACATATACTGACGCAAACGAGGTATGTCGTTTAGCATTACTGTCAAAAGGCGAAATTCGCACCAGTCGATGTACGCCGTTTTCCCCTTTCAGATATCCGAAAGCATAATCGCCTTCAATTTCTAGGGTAACGGTTTTGATTCCGGCTACATCACCTTCCTGAAAGTTGAGTTCTTTGATTTTATAGCCTTCTTTCTCGGCCCACATCAAATACATTCGCATCAACATTGAAGCCCAATCACAACTCTCGGTACCACCGGCTCCGGCAGTGATTTGCAATACGGCACTCATGCTGTCTCCTTCTTCGGAAAGCATGTTTTTAAATTCTAAATTTTCGATTAAAAGATTCGCTTGGTCAAAAACATTGTCTACTTCTTCTTCGGAAGCATCACCGTCTTTGTAAAACTCATAAACCATTTGCAGTTCTTCAGAGAGATTGACTGCTTTTTGGTAATCTTCTACCCATTTTTTCTTGGAACGAAGTTCGCGAACGATAAGTTCCGCTTCCTTAGCATTGTTCCAAAAATTGGGGTCAAACGTTTTTTCTTCTTCGTTGGTAATTTCTATTAACTTCTTATCGATGTCAAAGATACCTCCTCAACGCACCAAGACGCTCCACAATACCTTTAATTTGTTCGGTATTTGTCATAATTATTGTAGTTTTGTTTTTTGCAAAGGTAGGAACAAGTTGTGATTTGTCCTAATAGTGAAAATGAAATAATGTAAGATTTGTTACGTAGGGACAGCTTGCGACCTGTCCGAAATGAAATATAAAATTAAAAATTCAATGGAAATAAATTTAGTGAGTGATACGGTTACCAAACCAAATGCAGATATGCTACGTGCCATGTTTAACGCCAAAGTAGGTGATGATGTTTTTAAACAAGACCCCACAGTAAATGAATTGGAAGCAAAAGTTGCCGCGTTTTTTGGCATGGAAGCCGCTTTGTTTTTTCCGTCAGGAACAATGGCCAATCAAGCAGCAATCAAATTGCACACACAACCCGGAGAGCAATTGATTGCCGATAAGTTTGCTCATATATACAATTATGAAGGTGGCGGTGTTTCGTTTAATAGTGGTGTTTCCTGTAAGTTACTGGAAGGCTCTCGAGGGATGATTACCGCTCAACAAGTGGAAGAAGCAATCAATCCGCCTGACTTTTACCACAGTCCGTTGACTACCTTAGTTGCTTTAGAAAACACTACCAACAAAGGAGGAGGTGCTTGTTATGAAATGGTCGATTTGGTAGCGATTAGAAAAGTTTGTGACCAACATGGGTTAAAGTACCACTTGGATGGTGCTCGGTTGTGGAATGCTTTGGTGGCTAAAAATCAGAATCCCTTGCATTACGGAAAACTATTTGATACCATTTCGGTTTGTTTTTCAAAAGGTATGGGAACCCCAATTGGGTCCGTACTCTTAATGTCGCAAGAACACTACAATAAAGTCATGCGAATCAGAAAGGTATTGGGTGGTGGCATGCGACAAGTAGGTTTTGTTGCTGCAGCAGCTATTTATGCGTTAGAAAATAATATCGAACGTTTAGCAGAAGATCACAGACGGGCAAAAGAATTGGGCGTAATGCTGCAACGATTGCCATGGATTCAAGGAGTGGAACCGGTGGAAACCAATATTGTGATTTTTTCGGTACAACCCACAATAGCGGACTTAGATGTCATTGAAAAACTAAAGCAAAAAAACATAGCCATTAGTTCCTTAGGTAAAGGAAAATTGCGAATGGTGACGCATCTGGATTACAAAGAAGTCATGCATACCTATGTACTGGAAACGCTGGAAAAGATTACTTTTTAAAAACAAAAAAAACGCTCTGAAAAGAGCGTTTCTTTTTGAAGTATAGCTTATATTTTATTTCAATTTTCCATTGATTACTGCAATAACAGCACCAATAATGGCACTCATTACAATGGTAATAGCAACATCAAGTAACATCACTTGCACGTCTAATTTACCTGAAGAGGCCATAAAGAGGTTAACCGAGAGGGCATAGAAAAACCCGAAAATGGCTCCGGCTTGTGCACCTGTTTTTGCTAAACTAATGGTGGCCCATTTAACAAACACATACGCCATAAAAAGGCCATAGACCAAGCAACCTAAAAAGATCATGGTTAAATCCATATCTTCTTCATTCGATTGGGGAAAGAAATCTTTAAAGAGCATAGCATAAAAAATCCAGCCTAAAAAGAAATTAACGATACCTCCAACGACACCGGAAACTAAAACGTTTTTTGCATTCATAAATTTAATTGTTTTTGGTTAGTGGTGTAAATTTATGAAAAATGGTAAACACTTGTTAAAAAATGGTGTGTTTTTTTAAGAATTATATATTTTATCGTATAAATATTGGTATTTTTCTTTAACTATTTTTCTTTTCAGTTTCATAGTAGGGGTTAAATGGCCGCCATCAATAGACCAAACATCAGGAGTCAGTTCGAAACGTTTGATTTTTTCCCAATTACCAAAGTTTTCATTGGCAGCTATAATTTCTTCCTGAAAACGTTCTAAAACGTTAGGGTTATTCACCAATTCTTCATTGGTAGCAACTCCTTTCACTTGATGTCGTTTTGCCCATTCGCGAACAAAGTCAAAATTAGGTTGAATAAATGCTGCCGGCATTTTTTCACCGTCACCAATCACCATCACTTGCTCAATAAAAAAGGACTGTTTTAATCGGTTTTCTATTAATTGAGGAGCAATATATTTTCCGCCTGAAGTTTTAAACATTTCTTTCTTACGGTCGGTGATGCGAAGAAAGCCGTCACTATCAAATTCTCCAATATCTCCCGTATGAAAATAACCGTCTTTGATTACTTCGTTGGTTAAGGTTTCATCTTTATAATAGCCCATCATGACGTTGGGTCCTTTACAAAGAATTTCACCGTCTTCAGCTATTTTTACTGCTACGTTTTTAATCAGTTTTCCAACGGTTCCAATGCGGAATAAGCCATTACGCATGTCGTTTACAGAGATAACAGGAGAGGTTTCGGTTAAACCATAACCTTCCATCACAGGAATACCTGCCGCAGCAAAAACTCGGGCTAATCGGGGCTGAAGAGCAGCACTACCGGAAACCATAACGTCAAGATTTCCTCCCAATGCTTCTTTCCATTTGCTGAAAATCAATTTGCGGGCTACCCCCAATTGTTTTTCATACCACCAGCCATTTTGACCATAAGGTTGGTATTTTAAGCCTAAATCGATGGCCCAAAAGAACAACATCTTTTTAATTCCGGTTAGTTCAGCACCTTTTCCGTAAATTTTATCATATACTTTTTCTAATAAGCGGGGTACAACGGTCATCACGTTAGGATGTACTTCTTTTAGGTTGTCCGTTAATTTCTCAATGCTTTCGGCAAAATACACAGACACGGAATAATATTGGTAGATGTACAAAATAACCCGTTCAAAAATGTGACAGATGGGTAAAAAACTCAAAGCGGTACTTGTCCCTTCTTTAAAAGGAATTCGCGGAGCACTATCTAATACATTCGATACAATGTTATGGTGCGAAAGCATCACTCCTTTGGGTCGTCCGGTTGTGCCGGAAGTATAAATTATGGTTGCCAGTTCCTCCGGTTTAACGTTGTCTTTTCTTTCTTCAACTTCACTTTGATTGGAACTGTCAGCTCCTAAGTCCAGCAATTCTTTCCAATTTTTACAACCTGAAATTACATCAAATGAATAGATTTCAGTTAAGGTTGGAACGTTCTTTTTAATAGCTATCAATTTATCATAAACCACTTGATCGGAAACAACACAAATCTTAGATTCAGAATGGTTTAGAATGTATTCATAATCTTCAGATGCTATTGTGGGATAAACGGGCACCGTTTGAGCTCCTACTTGAAGCGATCCAATATCAAAAATGTTCCATTCTGTTCTGTTGGTCGAAGATATCAGAGCAATTTTATCATTTTTTTTAATTCCTAACCTCAAAAAAGCACGAGAAATTGCATTGGCTTTATCCACATATTCCTGAGTGGATGTTTTAATCCATTCTCCGTTGTATTTGGTTACCAGGCAATCGGCAATATCATTCTTTTCAAGTTGATAATAAGGAAAATCAAAAAGGCGGGTTATGTTAATCATGTGAATACAGGTTATATTTTCTGCAAATTAGTAAATTTTGTCAGGAATAAAAAATATTAATTTTTAAAAGTTTGATAGGTCATGTTTTGTACTTTTGCAAAAAAATTTACATTAATTTAACCATTTAGTAATGAAAGCTTTTTTTAGACTGGCAGAGTATAAAGTGTTGTTATACAGATTGCTTTTAGCTTATGTCTTTTATTTTATCAGCCGACTTTTGTTTTTATGCTATAATAATGAAGTCCTGCAAGTGACCTCAGTGGTTGATTTTTTTAGCATTTATTATCACGGATTAGCATTTGATACCACCGCTATTTTATATGTAAACAGTCTTTTTGTGTTGTTGTCTGTCTTGCCTTTTTGGGTAAATACGCGTCAAGGCTATCAGAAAATGTTGTTTTATGTGTACTTCATAACAAATTTATTAGCCTATGCTACCAATTTTATAGACTTAATATATTACAAATATACGTATGCCCGAACTACTATATCAGCCTGGGAGTTAGTGCAGAACGAATCAAACAAAGGCAGCATGCTGTTTCGCTTTTTGGTTACGTATTGGCATGTGTTTTTGCTTTTCATTGTATGTGCTGTTTTGTGGATTTACTTATACAAGAAAGTCGGAATAAAACACATTATTTATCCAAAAGGAAAAATCATTTACGGTTCTACTTCAATAGTGGCACTTTTGGTCATTTCAACTTTAATGGTGGGTGGGATTCGTGGTGATTTCAAAAAAAGTACACGCCCCATTAATTTGGTGGATGCGAACCGACATGTTACCAGAATGGAGCAAGCGGATTTGGTGTTGAATACCCCCTTTGCTATTTTGAGAACCCTTCGTGTAAAAACATTTATTAAGGTGCCTTATGAAATAGAAGATCAAGTTATTGATTCTTTATTTCATCCTGTAAAACACTACACCACCAATCCTAAAACTACACCAAACATTGTGTTGATTATTACCGAAAGTTTTGGCAGGGAATACATTGGTGCGTTCAATAAAGATAGCGGCATAAAAAATCATGTGAGTTATACACCGTTTATTGATTCGTTGGCTTCCAAAAGTTTGATTTTTCCCAACGCTTTTGCCAATGGTAGTAAATCCATTCACGGGATGTCATCGGTTTTGGCAGGAATTCCTTCCTTTAAAGATGCTTTTACTTCTTCACCTTACAGTAAGCAAAACATTGAGTCATTGGTTTCTATTTTAAAGGACCAAGGGTATGATACTTCTTTTTTTCATGGAGCCCCAAATGGTTCGATGGGATTTTTAGGGTTTGGCAATATTTTAGGGTTTGACCATTATTATGGCATGACCGAATTTAATGATGCCTCCCAATTTGATGGCTCTTGGGGTATCTGGGACGAGCCTTTCTTTCAATTTATGAATCAAACCTTGTCTGAAAAAACGAAACCTTTTTTCAGCACCTTATTTACGTTGTCCTCACACGAACCATATTTACTGCCGGAACACCTCGAAGGGAAGTTTCCAAAAGGCAATGTACCCATCCATCAATGTGTAGGTTACACCGATTATGCATTTAAAAAATTCTTTGAAGCCGCAAAAAAAGAAGCGTGGTTCAACAATACCATTTTTATCATTACTGCCGATCATTGCAACCAGGTGTATTATGAGGACTATTATAAAATCGTCAACCGATTAGCAGTACCTATTTTGATTTATACTCCGGATGAAAAATACAAAGGAGTTGACAAACACTTAAGCCAACAAATTGATATATTTCCAACCATTTTGGACATGATAGGCTATGATAAGCCCTTTAGAAGTTGGGGTAGAAGTTTATTGGATACCACAACAACAGAACCGTATGTAATCAATTATAACGGACAGAATTACCAGTTCCAACAAGGTAACTACATTTGCGTTTTTGATGGTAAAAAAGCCATTGGTTTTTATGACATCAAAGATAAAGGACTACAAACCAATTTAATTTCAAAACGCAACAAGGAGATGGACCGCGTCGAATTGGGTTGTAAAGCGTTTTTAAAAGATTATTTTGATAAAATTATAGACAAACAATTGGGAAGTAGATAAGCTTTGGCTTTTCAAATAAAAAAAGGTGCAATCTGTTATATCGATGGCACCTTTTTTATTTTTATAATGCTGTGATCCATTTTCGGGCATTCACAAATGCTTCAATCCATGGTGACACTTCATCGTTGCTGTCTTTTGGATAATGTGCCCAGTTCCAAGGGAATGTCGAACGTTCGATATGTGGCATCATCACTAAATGACGACCCGTTTTATCACACATCATGGCCGTATTGAAATCGGAACCATTCGGATTCGCAGGATAATTTTCATAACCGTATTTGGCTACTATATGGTACTGACTTTCTTCATAAGGCAATTTGAATTTTCCTTCGCCATGTGAAACCCAAACACCTAATGTTGTTCCCGCTAAGGACTTTAACATCACAGAATTGTTTTCCTGAACTTTCACAGAGGTAAAAATACTTTCGTGTTTCTGACTGTCGTTGTGGTGCATCTTTCCGTGAATTTCGTGTTCGGGATTGATGACTTCTAATTCCATGAACAACTGACAACCGTTGCAAATTCCAACAGACAACGTGTCTTCACGTTTAAAGAAATTATCCAACGCTGTTTTTGCTTTTTCGTTGTATAAAAAGGCTCCGGCCCAACCTTTGGCAGAACCCAAAACATCTGAATTGGAAAATCCGCCTACCGCACCAATAAACTGAATGTCTTCCAACGTTTCACGACCTGAGATTAAATCGGTCATGTGTACATCTTTTACATCAAATCCGGCTAAATACATCGCATTGGCCATTTCGCGTTCCGAATTACTTCCTTTCTCACGAATGATTGCGGCTTTGGGTCTTGGTCTTGACAAATCAATTTCCGGTTTCTTTCCATCAAAATGGGAAGGGAATTGGTATGCTAACGGTTGCATTTTATAATTTACAAAGCGTGCGGCTGCTTTTCCGTTTTTGGATTGTTTTTGATCTAATAAATAGGAGGTTTTAAACCAGATATCTCGCCATTTTGCGATGTCTAACGAATAGGCTCCAATTTCTAAAGCACTTGAATGCGTAACATTTCCTAATTTATGGAAAGTGACGTTTTCCTCTTTTAAGAATGATTCAAACACACTGTCATCATTCGCTTGAAGCACAATTCCAATGTTTTCTGCGAATAAAATTTTCAATACATCTTTTTCTTCAAATGAGGAAAAATCAAGTTTTGCACCTAAATTGTTATCGGCAAAACACATTTCTAATAATGTCGTAATCAAACCACCACTTCCAATATCGTGTCCAGCAGCAATTTCATCGTTTTTGATTAATTCCTGAATCACATTAAATGCTTTTTTAAAGAAAGCGGCATTTTGGATGGTTGGTGTTTCTTTTCCAATCGCATTTCTAACTTGCGAAAAAGAAGAACCTCCTAATTTGAACGCGTCTTGCGACAAATTAATATAATAAACAGAACCGGCATTCTTTTGAAAAACAGGTTCAACTACTTTCGTAATGTCATTGCAATTTCCGGCGGCAGAAATTATAACCGTTCCGGGTGCAATTACTTCCGCATCAGCATATTTTTGCTTCATGGAAAGGGAATCTTTTCCGGTTGGAATGTTGATTCCAAGTTCGATAGCGAAATCGGAACACGCCTCAACCGCTTCATACAAACGAGCATCTTCGCCTTCGTTTTTACAAGCCCACATCCAGTTGGCAGAAAGCGAAACACTTTTTAAGCCATCTTTTAACGGAGCAAAAACAATGTTGGAAAGAGCTTCACCAATGGCATTTCTACTTCCGGCTTTCGGGTCAATTAACGCAGAAATAGGCGAGTGACCTAGTGTAGTGGCAATTCCTTCTTTTCCTTTGTAATCTAATGCCATCACACCCACATTGTTCAAGGGTAATTGTAATGGTCCGGCACATTGTTGTTTGGCCACTTTTCCACCAACACAACGATCGACTTTGTTAGTTAACCAATCTTTACAAGCAACAGCTTCTAACTGTAAAACGTGTTCTAAATAGGTTTCAAAATCGGCTTCTTTATAATTAATTTCGGTAAAATTTCGTTCCACCGAAACATCATTCATGATCACTTTTGGCGAACTTCCGAACATATCAGCCAATTCAAAATCCATTGGTTTGGCTCCGGTTGTTTTCGATTCAAAGGTAAATCGTTGATCTCCGGTTACATCACCCACTTGATACATGGGTGAACGCTCTCTGTCGGCAATGCGTTGCAATGTATCCATATCTTTTTGACCAATCACCAAGCCCATCCGTTCCTGACTTTCGTTGCCAATAATTTCTTTGGCAGATAGGGTAGGGTCGCCCACAGGCAATTTATCCAAATCGATTAATCCTCCGGTTGCTTCCACTAATTCCGATAAACAGTTTAAGTGGCCACCCGCACCGTGATCGTGAATGGAAACAATCGGATTTTCATCACTTTCCACCAAACCACGAATGGCATTGGCAGCTCTTTTTTGCATTTCGGGATTGGAACGTTGAATGGCGTTTAGTTCAATTCCTGAACCAAATGCTCCTGTATCCGCTGAGGAAACAGCGGCTCCACCCATTCCGATTCGGTAGTTTTCACCTCCTAAAATGACGATTTTATCTCCTACTTTGGGTTCGTGTTTTTGTGCTTGTTCGGCTTTTCCGTAACCAATTCCGCCTGCCAACATAATTACTTTATCAAAACCTAGTTTTCGAGCATCTTCTTCGTGTTCAAAGGTCAAAACCGAACCGGTAATTAACGGTTGTCCGAATTTATTACCAAAATCAGAAGCACCATTGGATGCTTTGATTAAAATATCCATTGGCGTTTGATACAACCATTGGCGTTCTTCCATGGCATTTTCCCACGGACGGTTTTCTTCCAAGCGTGAGTAAGAGGTCATATACACCGCTGTTCCGGCTAAGGGTAACGAACCTTGACCACCGGCCAAACGGTCTCTGATTTCTCCACCCGAACCGGTTGCTGCTCCATTAAAGGGTTCAACCGTAGTTGGGAAATTATGTGTTTCTGCTTTAATCGAGATAACCGAATCAAATTCTTTCGTTTGATAAAAATCCGGTTTATCGGCACTTTTGGGAGCAAATTGTTCCACTTTCGGCCCTTTGATAAACGCGACATTATCTTTATAAGCCGAAACAATATCATTCGGATTTTCTGCCGATGTTTTTTTGATTAATTTGAATAGCGATGACGGTTTTTCTTCGCCATCAATCACAAATGTTCCGTTGAAAATTTTGTGACGGCAATGTTCTGAATTCACTTGTGAGAAACCAAAAACTTCGGAATCCGTTAAATTGCGTTTCAGTTTAATCGCTAACGTGTTCAAGTAATTGACTTCCTCTTCGCTTAAAGCCAAACCTTCTTGTTTGTTGTAAGCCGAAATATCCTCAATTTCAATAATCGATTCCGGTTGAATATGGATGGTGAAAATGTCTTGATGCAGTTCCGAATATTTTTGAAATAACATCGGATCAAAATCAGTGGAATCTTCTTTTACTTTTTGGAATTCTTCAATGCGAAGAATACCCTCAATACCCATGTTTTGTGTAATTTCCACGGCATTGGTACTCCAAGGGGTTACCATTGCGGCACGAGGTCCAACAAAAAAATCCGTCAGGACGGATTTTTCTATTTTATGGGTGTTGCCAAAAAGCCAGTTTAATTTTGAAATACTTTGTACCGAAAGCTCGTTTTGCGTTTGAACCGCAAAAACAGTTGCACTTTCGCTTCCGAAGAAATGAATCATTATATTTTTATTAGTTGTGTTGTACGTGCAAAAGTACTCTAAAAAAGTAAAATGTAAAAACTTTTAAATAGTAAAATTAACCCGTTGGGTGCAATTAGTGCAAAAATGATTTTTTTAATTATTGAATCAAATTAACCACATAGATACATAGGAAAAATGACATAGAACCAATTATTGGTTTCGCATAGCTATGTGATTCTCTAATTGAGCAAAGCGTCTTTTAGAACTCAAAATACTATGAACCTATGTGGTTTAAAATCCAGAGAATTCAATTACACCCGACGAGTTAAAATTAACCATTTGGGTGTAATTAGAACAAGATTGATTTTTTTAAATGCGTAACATAATTGAAACACTTAGAAACGAAGAAAAAAGAGTGAGATAACCCAATTATTGGACTCACATAGCTATGATTTTCTATAGATAAGTGAAACGACTTTTAAATTCTATGAAATTCTATGATTCTATGTGGTAAAAAAATTGAATTATACTTTATAGGTTAAAATTATTCCGGGAAAGGTGCATTTTGATAAGCCCCTAAATCAGGTGGTGTGGAACGGGTTCTGTTTAAAATATCTTTTTCAATATAGAAAGCATTGGAGCCTTTACCAATCACTCCCGAGGTTTCATCTATGAATAATTTATTAGAATTGGCATTAAAATAATTCGGATTAAACAAAGAGGAATTAGTGGCCAAATATACTTCATTATAATGTGCTGTATCCGTTGCAAATTGATACAAAGGATTGTTTGTAAACGGATTGGAAATGTTGTTGAACTTAATCAAACAATGGTCAAAAAAGTAATTGAAGGTGTCGCTGCCTTCTTTTACAATCAACATTTGAATTTGATTGGAACCATAGATAATGGAATTCTGAAACGTGGCTTTAACAAGTGGCTGTGTTTCCGGAATAGCTCCTTCAATATAATTGTCAATAATAACAGAAACTTGTCGTGCGTTTGGAAAACTATTGTTGAACGTGCAATGCGTAAACTCATAACTTCCGCCATACGAACAAGCTAAACTCACTTGACCGGCTCGGTTAATCACCACATTTTCTCCCGTAATGTAGCCCGTTCTGGAAAGTATACCTACATTAGACGAGTTGTAAATTTGAACATTTGAAAGTTTGACATCCGGTGCTATGTTTGACAATCCCGTATTTCCTGTAACAAACAAACCTACAGTTGCATTTTTAATGATGCAATTGTTGAACTCATTTTCTTTACTTCCTTGAGTCAACCAAATGGTGCCCCATTGACCCGCCACATCTTCAAAAAACGGCTCCAATCGGTCGCCTTCAAAAATAACTTGATTTTGTAAGGGTTGTGTTTCATCGGTTACAGGCAATCCGTTTACTTTTATAGAAGCGTTGTTGCCAACAATCAAACCGGAACCGGAATGAAAGTGAATGCGTGCTCCCGCTTCAACAGTTAATGTTTGATTGGAAGGGACTGCCGCATAGCCATATATCACATAGGGCTTGGAGTTGTTCCAAAACAATTCATTGCCATTAATGGGGTCGTTTTCATCTAAAAAGAAACCATATATTTCGTCTTCACCAATAGGTAGTGTTTCCGTTGTGCCGTTCTCAAAGCGTTGCGGATATAAGAAGTAAGCATCTTGAATTAAGGTAACCAATTCCACAGTTTGCGGGGTTACGCTTGCAATGTTATGGAATTCAATTTGATCGGTGTATAAAAAATCACCCGGATTGGCATCCGCAATGCCGGCTGTAGTTTCAATAAAAACAAATAGGCTGTCCTTGGCCAGTAATTCTACATTGGTAAAAATACGGTTGTCTTGACCAACTAAACCATCAACGGTAATGCGGTATTTGGATTCCAATCCTTTTCCCAATCGAATGGAAGGAATGCTGATGTCTTTATTTGATTTGTTGTACACTTTCAACATGTACGTACTCGAACTTACATTCGTAAAAACAGTGTCTAAGTAGATGGTATCTCTTGAAAACTCCAATCCTCCGGTACTGGGAGAAAATTCAAAATCATTACGACATGAAATAAACGAGATAACTATAAAACCAAATACAACTAATAGGAGTGGACGCATTCTGTTAGAATTTTTGTAAAAATAACTATTAATTTCAAAATCTAAGAATCATAACGAAAAAAGTAGGATAATAGTTTGATGCCTTTATTTTGAAAATTATAAATAGTAAATTTACCAAAAAATTAAATCGATGTTTGACAAGCAAAAAGTGTTGCAATTGTGCAATGACTGGTGTAAAAACACCTTAATGGAAACCTTAGAAATTGAATACATAGATGCGGGAGAAGGATTTTTAACCGCCAAAATGCCTGTGAATTCCAGAGTGCATCAACCGATGGGACTTTTACACGGTGGTGCAACAGTTGCTTTGGCAGAAAGCGTGGGAAGTGCGGCTTCTCTATTGTTTATTAATCCTGAAAAACAAGAGGCGAGAGGTATTGAAATTTCAGCCAATCACTTGAAAAGCAAACGCGAGGGGGTGGTGTATTGCACAGCTAAAATTATGCATCAAGGCAGAAGTATTCATTTGTGGGAAATAAAAATTACCGATGAAAAAGACCAATTGATTTCCTTGTGTAAATTGACCAATATGATTCTGCCTAAAAGAGTTTCCTCATGACAACAGGCGAAATTGCAGTAAAACTCTACTTTGAGCAAGAATTGCCGTTTGTTATTTATTCCAAACCTAATGCTACTAAAATGATTGCTGTTCTTCAAAAAAACAGCAACATTTATAAGCCTTCACAAGCGGCTAGCGGATTTGTTTTTGCCCCTTTTAAAGGAGAGGCAAGTATCCTTATTTCAGAAAAGCATGCGGAAGTTTTTGTGGAAACTATTGATTTCCTGCAAAATCCGAAACCTTTTACTCCAAATGCTTCTTTCTCAGAAATGGATAAAAGTAGCTTTGAAGCTATGGTGACAGCAGCCGTTACCGCTATCCACAGTAACGCATTGGAAAAAGTAGTTTTGTCCCGAAAAGAGTTGGTAAAAACTAAGGAAATACAACCTTACGAACTTTTCAAACGATTGAAATCTACCTATCCCGATGCCTTTTGTTATGTATGGTATCATCCGAAAGTTGGGTGTTGGGCCGGAGCTACACCGGAACGTTTCCTAAAGAAATCAAAGCAAACTATTGAAACCGTTTCTTTGGCAGGAACACAACTCTTTCATGAAAATACTGTTGTAAACTGGTCGGATAAAGAGATAGAAGAACAACAAATTGTCACTTCGTATATTCAAAGTGGGTTACAAAACTATTGTTCGGAAGTGCATATTTCGGAAACATATACCCAAAAAGCAGGTAATTTGTTGCATTTGAAATCGGATATAAAAGGGGAGTTGCTTTCGGATGCTGATTTTATAAAAGTCATTCAAAAATTGCATCCTACTCCTGCGGTTTGCGGTGTTCCGAAAGACAAAGCACTGGAATTTATTGACAAATCCGAAGGATACGACCGAACATTTTATACCGGTTATTTGGGGGAATGGTTGAAGGATTTCGAAAATGAAGTTCCCAATTCATCTGATTTGTTTGTCAACCTACGTTGTATGAAAATGGAAAAGAACGAAGCCGAACTGTTCATGGGTTGTGGCATTACAAAAGATAGTAGTCCTGAAAATGAATTTTGGGAAACGGTAAACAAATCACAAACCATGAAACGAATTCTGGCAGATTAAGTATCTTTGAATAATGAAATATCCTAAAATGAAATTAGACATCTTAGCTTTTGGAGCCCATCCGGATGACGTGGAATTGGGTTGTGCCGGAACTATTGCAAAAGAAATTGCATTGGGCAAAAAAGTCGGAATTATTGATTTAACGCAAGGGGAATTGGGCACTCGAGGTTCTGCAGCTATTCGAGCTACTGAAGCGGCAAAAGCAGCTCAGATATTGGGTCTTTCAGCTCGCGAAAATTTAAAAATGAGAGATGGTTTTTTTCAAAATGATGAAGCCCATCAATTACAAGTCATCCAAATGATTCGAAAATACCAACCGGAGATTGTGTTGTGCAATGCCATACAGGATCGCCATATTGACCATGCTAAAGGAAGTAAACTGGTTGCTGACGCTTGTTTTTTATCAGGATTACAAAAAATAGAAACAGATTTTGAAGGTGAAAAACAAACGGCTTGGCGTCCAAAAGTAGTCTACCATTACATTCAATGGGAAACTATTTCACCGGATTTTGTAGTTGATATCTCCGGATTTATGGATAAAAAAATGGAAGCAATTATGGCCTATGATTCGCAGTTTTTTAATCCGAATACCAAGGAACCCATTACCCCAATTGCCACAAAAAACTTTCTGGATAGCATTAAATACCGTTCTCAAGACTTGGGAAGATTGATTGGTACTGATTTTGCAGAGGGTTTCACAGCAGAAAGGTATGTGGCTGTCAATAGCTTAGAAAATTTGATTTAATTTATTTAAAAAATCTTTGCAAAATACAAGGTTTGCACTATATTTGCACTCGCAAAATAAATGGTGATTGTAGCTCAGTTGGTTAGAGCGTCGGATTGTGGTTCCGAAGGTCGCGGGTTCGAGACCCGTCTTTCACCCAGAAATACAAAGCTTCAAGGAAACTTGAGGCTTTTTTTGTAGAATCAATGCTACGGCAATCAAATTTTACAATAAAATAATATGATTTTAGAATTTATCTTTGTATTTTAGTAGTTCGATTGAATATAATCTTTAAATTATAATAAATATGGGATCATTTGTAATTAGTAAAAGAAAAAACGGCGAATTTCAATTTGTATTAAAAGCAGGAAACGGTCAAGTAATTTTAGCTAGCGAAGGATATACTACTAAAGCAGCTTGTGAAAACGGAATTGAATCCGTTAAAAAGAACGCACAAACCGATGCTCGTTTTGATCGCTTAGAAGCCAAAAACGGAAAACCTTATTTTAATTTAAAAGCAACTAACGGACAAATCATTGGAACCAGTGAAATGTATGAATCAGTAGCAGCTCGCGAAAACGGAATTGCTTCTGTTGCTAAAAATGCACCTGATGCAGATACAAAAGAAGATTTAGGATAACCACCGTACTTACTATAGCACTAAGCCTTGAGAAATCAGGGCTTTTTTATTTTAAACTTTGATAAAGGGAGAACAAGCCAATTAGCAGGATTAAAAATAAAGAAATGCGTTTGAAAACAGCCTGTGAAATAGTTTTCAAAATCTTTTGACCTATCCAGCTGCCGATAAAACCAATGAGGAATAGAAATGGGATATAAATCAGAATGTCTTTTGTTATATAGCCGTTGCTGTAATACACCACCGTTCTCGACATATCAATCATCATGTCAATAGCGGCAGAAGTGGCTACAAATACACTTTTTTCTAAATTAAATGCTGCCATAGTCAATCCCCGAATGGCACCACCTGTCCCTATTAAACCCGCTGAAAATCCGGAAAGGGCACCGCCAATCACCGTTTGTTTTAGTTTGGGTGGAATTACAAGTTTGTCTTTTAGTAAAAACAACAAACTGAGTGCAATTAGAAAAATGCCCAAAGCGATTTCCAATATACGACTTTCAAAAAGTTTGCTTAAATAACCGCCAATAATAACGAATACTACAGACGGTATTCCAATCTGTAGAAGCAACTTTTTATCTAACCCTTTTCGAAACAAAAAGATTTTTGATAGATTACTCGACAAATGAAAAATTGCTGTGATTCCCAATACAGTATGAAAATCAAAGAAAATGTTGGCAAAGGGCACAAAAAACACAGAAGAACCAAAACCGCCAATGGTACCAATGATTTCTGCCAGTAAGGTCAATAAAAGAAACAACAAAGTTCTGTCGAGTGCCATGCGTTGGTAAATGAATACTAAAGGTACAAAAAAACGCAAAAGAAACTTTTGCGTTTTAATAGAAATATACTAGTGTAAATTACTTCCCGTCTTTATCAACCAACGGTCTTTCTTTGGCATTGGCTAATTCCCAAGCTACCGCAAAAGCCAATCGTGCTCTCTTGGCCAACAACGGATAATCAATTTTATCAGGCGTGTCGGTTGGTTTGTGATAATCATCGTGTACGCCATTGAAATAAAAGATGGCCGGAATTCCTTTTTTAGCAAAGTTGTAATGATCGGAACGGTAATAAAAACGGTTCGGATCATTCAAATCGTTGTATTTGTAATCCAATTCTAAACCAACATATTTGGTGTTGGCTTCTTCAGAAATACGGTGTAAGTCGGTACTCAATCGATCAGAACCGATTACATACACATAATTGTCATTTTCTTCTTTGCCATAGCCTCTGCGTCCAATCATATCAATGTTGATGTTGGCAATGGTTGCCTTCAAATCATATAAAGGATTTTCCGCATAAAAACGCGAACCGTGCAAACCGTGTTCTTCACCGGTTACGTGTAAAAATAATATCGAACGTTTTGGACCCTTGCCGTCTTTTTTGGCTTTTTGAAAAGCGGCGGCTAATTCTAACAAAGCTACAGTTCCCGAACCATCATCATCTGCTCCGTTATACACTTCACCGTTTTTCATGCCCACATGGTCATAATGAGCGGAGATGACTAAGATTTCATCCGGTTTTTCAGTACCTTCAATGAAGGCCCAAATGTTTTCAGAATCACCTAGTTTGGGACTGAATGCCTTTTTGAAAAACTCCGAAGGAATCGGTTGGTAATAGGTGGTGGCTCTTTTAGGAAAGCCTACTCCCATTTTTTTATACTGATTGATTAGATATTCTCCTGCTTTTTTTTGTCCGGGTTCGCCCGTGTTTCTGCCTTCCATTTCGTCAGATGCAACAATAAAGAGGTGTTTGCGTAACTGTTCGGCTTGGATTAGCTCTAAATACGGTTTAGCACCTTCATCCGTTGCTGTTGTTGACGAACCTTTGTTGGAGGAACAACCGGCCGCTAAAAAAGCGATGCAAGCATATCCTAAAAAAAAATTTTTCATAAAGTATCTTGATTTTGAACAAATATACTAATTCTTACGAATTATAAAATCTCTTTAACAAATGTTAGGAAATGTTGAAACGAACGTTTGTCGGCCAACTCGTTATAGGCAGCTCCTCTGGAATTATCTGTACCTGCTTTTTTATTGGTAAACGAATGCACGGCTCCGGAATAATAAACCATTTGCCAATCTGCTTTTGCGTCTTTCATCTCTTTTTGAAAAGCAGCAATTTCTTTTTCCGGTACAAAGGGATCATCGGCACCATGGAGTACCAATACTTTTGGTCGGACTTCCTTTGTGGTTCGGTCTTCCGCTTTGCCTAAACCACCGTGAAAGGAAACGACACCCACTACGTTTAGTCCCGCTCGTGCGGCTTCTAGTGCCCCGGTTCCGCCAAAACAATAGCCTATGACGATAATTTTGTCTTTGTTGGCTCCCGCTTTGATTAATTCATCTAAAGCCAATTGAATTCGCCGTTGGTAATCGCCGACATTTTTTTTGTAAATACCGGCTTGTTTTCCGGCTTCTGAAGTGCTTGTAGGGTAATTCCCTTCGCCGTAAATATCGGCAATAAACGCATGATGACCCAAAGCGGAAAGCTGTTGTGCGACTTCTTTGGAATGATCGTCAATTCCCATCCAGGCGGGTAGGATAAGGATGCCCGACTGCTCCTTATTGGGCGTTGCTGGTTTGGATACAAATCCGTTTAGGGATTGAACGCCATCGTTGTAGCTAACAGATTGTAACTGAGCATGGATTGGTAATGGAATCCACAACAAACAAAATAAGAACTTTTTCATGATACTGTGTTTTTAGCAATTTTAAGTATCAAATTTCGCTAATTATTCAATATAAAGTGCGACATTCAATAGATTTTTCTAATTTTATAAAAATTTAAATCGATGCAATCTAACGCTATAACTGTTGACAAATACATTAGTGAGCTTCCCTCGGATAGAAAGGAAGCCATTGAAAGACTTCGTGCTATTTCATTAAAAAACCTACCGAAAGGGTTTGAAGAAAGTATAGGCTATGGCATGCTGGGCTATACCGTTCCGCATAGTCTGTACCCGAATGGGTACCATTGTGACCCAAAACAACCGTTGCCATTTTTCGGAATGGCATCGCAGAAGAATTCGATAAACCTATACCACATGGGCATTTATGTTCGTAAAGATTTGTATGACTGGTTTGTGGAAAGGTATCCAAAGTACACTAAAGCAAAACTGGATATGGGTAAAAGCTGTATTCGATTTA
Organism: Flavobacterium orientale; assembly: GCF_014638005.1. GTDB lineage: Bacteria > Bacteroidota > Bacteroidia > Flavobacteriales > Flavobacteriaceae > Flavobacterium > Flavobacterium orientale. The sequence continues at coordinate 109,013 of NZ_BMFG01000004.1, read as the reverse complement.
AAAAGCCGGAACATATTCCCTATGAATTGATTGGCGAACTACTAACCAAAATAACGGTAGCCGATTGGATTGCCATTTATGAAGAGCAACTAAAACCCAAAAAATGAAAGAACTGATTCGAGACACCTACGGGTTTGTATTTGAAGACCAACTTATTACTGAAATTGCCGAAGTCTCGCTATTGAAAGACTTTGAAGAAGGGGACGTGCTGATTGATTTTGGCGATTACATCAAAAAGATGCCGTTGCTGATTGAAGGTGCAATTAAAATACTTCGCGAAGACTTTGATGAAGGCGAATTGTTGCTTTACTTCATCGAAAAAGGCGATACCTGTGCCATGACTATGGCGTGCTGTTTGGGTCAAACCAAAAGTGAAATTCGTGCCGTTGCTGAGACAAAAGGTAAAGTGATTATGATTCCCGTGCAGAAAATGGAGGAGTGGTTAGGGAAGTACAAGAGTTGGCGAAACTATGTGTTTAACAGTTATAATAATCGTTTAAAAGAGATGCTTTTAGCAATTGATAATCTGGCGTTTATGAATATGGACGAACGTTTGCTCAACTACCTCCATGACAAGTCTAAAATAAACAAATCGAAAGAGATTCATGCTACGCATCAGGATATTGCTTATGATTTGCACACGTCTCGTGTCGTGGTTTCCCGATTGTTGAAGGCGTTGGAGAATAAGGGGAAGTTGCGACTCCATCGAGCGTCGGTGGAATTGCTCTGAATTCATGAATTGTAACCTTTGTTACGCTTTACACTTTTTAATACAACTACTTTTGTTATCCAAAATTACAGTATGGAGGTATCACATGTTATAGGTTACGCTTTAGCTATCTTGGTGGGAATTACACTAGGGTTAATTGGAAGCGGTGGCTCTATTTTGACCGTTCCTATTTTGGTGTATGTGGTGGCAATAGAACCTGTCTTAGCCACGGCTTACTCGCTTTTTATTGTGGGCACAACCGCTTTGGTTGGCGGTATTCAAAAGGCGAGACAGCAATTGGTGGATTTTAAAAAAGTACTACTCTTTGGTTTGCCTACCTTGTTGGCGGTGTTTATGACCCGAAAGTATATTGTTCCTGCTTTGCCCGAGGTGCTGTTGGCCAACACGGCTTTTCCAATCCAAAAATCGGTTTTTATTATGGTGGTTTTTGCCATAGTGATGGTGGTGGCGGCAGTTAAAATGATTCGGTCGAATAGGAGGAACGGGGCTTCTGAAGTAGTAGCGGTGAAACCTAATTATTTTTTGATCTTTTTTCAAGGGTTGTTTATCGGTCTGGTGGCGGGGTTTGTTGGAGCCGGTGGCGGCTTCCTCATCATACCGGCATTGTTGTTTTTGGGAAAAACGCCAATGAAAATAGCGGTGGGTACTTCTCTTTTTATCATTGCGATACAGTCGTTGTTGGGATTTGTGGGAGACCTACGACCGGAACAGCTGATGGACTGGCCTTTTCTATTGCTATTCACATTATTTTCGGTGGTGGGGATATTTATTGGAGGGTTGCTCGCGGCTAAAATTGATGGCGGTAAGTTAAAGACCGGGTTTGGATGGTTTGTGTTGATAATGGGAGTCTATATTATTTTAAAAGAGCTTGTTTTCTAAATGAAAGATATAAAAGTAGCAATAGGCGGGGTGGTATTTGCTGTGGCTTTGGCGGCCGTGGCAATAGTGCTTGGTTATTGGGTGACGTCCGTTAATGGTATTTTGCTTGGCTTGCTGTTGGGGATTTTGGTGGGTAATGTATTTAAATTGCCTTATGAATGGCAACCCGGGATTGGGTTTGTGGGAAATAAGATGTTGGAAGTATCGATATTGTTTTTGGCATTTGGAATCAATTACTCACATATTGCTCATTTGGGATGGGAAAGTTTTGTGCTGATTCTGGTAGTAGTGGTTTTGGTCTTGTTGCTTACGGTGTATTTAGCTAAAAAATTACATTGTCCCGGTTCGGTGGGGTGGTTGGTTGGTTTTGGGACTGCTATTTGCGGGTCTAGTGCGATAGCGGCTTTGGCTCCGAGTGTGAGTAAAAACAAGGAAGATGTTGGAGTAGCCATTGCGGTGGTTAATTTTTATGGCACTATTGGTATGTTGGTGTTGCCGTTGGTTTTGGCAGCCTTTTCTTTTTCAACGTTGGAAAGTAGTTTGCTTTTGGGCGGATCGTTGCATGCGGTGGGTAATGTTGCGGGAGCGGGGTTTGCGATGTCTAATGAAATTGGCGAGCAGGCTTTGACGATAAAACTGGCTAGAGTGGCTTTGCTCTCGCCGGGATTGATTTTGTTTTCCTATTTGACGCAACGGAATACGGGTAAAAACTGGAAGCACTACTTTCAATTACCATGGTATTTGTGGGGATTTCTTTTGATTACAGTGTTGGTTTCAATAGTGCCTACTCCGGATGGGGTAATAGATGTGGCTTCGGAAATGGGGAAGGTGATTCTAACGGTTGCCATGACGGCTATTGGTTTGAAAGTGAGTTTTAAATCGTTGTTGGTGTCAGGAAAAAGGGGATTGGTATTTGGGTTGTTGATCTTCGGAGTGCACTTGATTTTGTTGGGGTTGGGTATTTGGTTGTTTGTTTCTTAGGTTTTCTTTTTTAAATCATAGCAGAAAATAGGATTTTCTTCTGTAAAAACGCTTCGCTTTTAAGTTTCATAGAGCTTTATAAAATCTGTTTTGAGGTTCTTTCTATGAACATAGGTGGTTTTTTTAACTTCAAACTTTTTTATAGTTCAATCGATAAGGTTAAATTTAACCCATGTTTAAAACCGAAAATTCAATTGTATGAATTCCTATACCATTCCAAGTGGGGCCCGTATTGGGCATGTGCATTTAAAAGTGGCGGACTTACAGCGTTCGCTTGATTTCTATTGTGGAATTTTGGGATTTCACATGACGCAACGGTATGGCACGGATGCTGCCTTTATCGCGGCAGGCAATTACCATCATCATATTGGATTGAATACGTGGTTTAGTAAAAATGCTTCACCGGCTTCCAAAAATAGTGTAGGTTTGTTTCATACCGCAATTGTATATCCTACCCGAAAAGATTTGGCTGTTGTCTTACTGCGTTTGCAAGAATTCGATTATCCACTCACCGGTGCTGCCGACCATGGTGTTTCTGAAGCTCTTTATCTGGACGACCCTGATGGAAATGGTGTGGAACTGTATTGGGACAAACCGATGGACATTTGGCCACAAAATGACAAGGGCCTTGACATGTACACCAAACCTTTATCGCTTTCTGATTTAGCAACAGCAGCAAACCAATAAGTCATGATGTCTAACACTATAGCTATTCAATATTATAAATCACCTGTGGGCGAACTCGTTTTAGGGGATTTTAACGACCAGCTTTGTTTGTGTGATTGGCGTTATCGCTCCATGCGAACTGAGGTGGATGCCAGAATCCGTAAAGGTTTAGCTGCCGTTTTTGAAGAAAAGCCTACGCCTTTACTTACTGAAACTCAAAACCAGCTGCAAGCTTATTTTGACAGAAAGCTTAATGCGTTTACTATTCCCTTGCTATTGGTGGGCACGCCTTTTCAACAAACGGTTTGGAAAGCCTTACAGGCTGTTCCTTATGGTAAGACACAAACCTACATGGGGTTGTCTAAACATTTGGATAATCCTAAAGCCATAAGGGCTGTAGCGGCAGCTAATGGAGCTAATGCGATTGCGATTCTCATTCCTTGTCATCGGATTATTGGGAGCAATCAGGAGTTAGTCGGTTATGCGGGTGGTTTACCGGCGAAGAAGAAATTGTTGGCGTTGGAGCAAGGGAATCAGTTGGAGTTGTTTGACGATTTGAATGGACAAAGCAGAGAGAAATGACTTGAATGATTTCTAAAAAGAAAATGTTTAACCGATTAAAATAAAAACAGTACTACTGACTTCGAGTTTACCTCACAAAACTAACAACAATGAAGCTAATATTAGAACGTAATTTAGATTTTAGACAATTTCAAAACTTAATCATTTTGACATTCATTACTATGATGATATTGTTAGGAATGCTCAATTCAGTAGAATCTAATTCTTACATTTTTATAAAGTTTGTTCTTATTTTTCTAAATATTTTATTTGTTGCAATTTTATTTACCAAAAAAGGTTTGCTTTTTGAAAAAGGTAAACTCTTTGTTTGTATTTTTCTGCTTGGATTTACCGTGAAAAAAAATTTAATCAAAACTTCAGAGTTTAAAGAAATCACTTTGCAGAAAGGAAAACTTTCAACAAATTACGCATATTCGTTCGACATAAAAGAATTTCATAATTGGGAACCAGATTTAAATCATTCAGTAACCGGTTTTACAATTGGAATGATAAATGAAAATCAAAAGCAAAAAATTTTGATGTTGACTAAACCTGAAAAAACTAAATTAGCTATAAACTTTATTGTCGAAAATACTAACTTAGAATAGTAAGCCTAACAGTCATACAATCCAGTAAACCGCCCTTCAAGAAACTGAAAGTAAGAGCATCTTTCACCACCGAGCTCAAAGCAAACAGGCCTTAGTAAAAGCTTGTTTCTTTTTTGGCGAGGTAGAAAAAGATGGATATATTTGAAGGTGATTATTGCCTAGCAGAAATTTGTCATACAATACAGAATAACCACAATTTTATATAAAAAAATGAATACGAATGTACTTTTGCTCGGCAACTATAAGAGAGAAAAGATAGTATTATTCATTATTTTCATCGAGGTCTTTTTAATTATCATAAAAAACTTCACACCTAAAGAAATGGATTTATACATATATATGTTTTAGCCTATACATCCATTTTTTTTAAATATCGTAAACCTCTTCATTTTGCTGATAAACATTCCATTGTACAAAATTAATTTCCAATATGCTTTAGTTTACAATCTATTCTTATTATTGTTAAATGATTCACTAATCAGACTGCTTTACAACAGCACATACGATGGCGGAACGAGTTATAATCTTACGATTACATATTTATTGTCATTAGCAATTGGATCAGCTATAATGTTTATTTATTGTTTTATATTTAATAGGAAAAGCATTTTGAAAAACATTGCAATTTTAACTGTTGGAATTATTTGTAGTTGTATAGTATATTATTTCATAAACAGTTCGATTTTAATTGGAACTAAGTTTTCTGCATAAAGAAAGCTATCGAATAACTAATAGTATGAAACAAACCTATTACATATTGATAATATTCTGTTTCGGATTTAAATTCGCTGATTACAATTGCGAATTTAAGGACGGAAAATATAAAGTTATCTATGACAAGCAGTTCGAGAATTATCCGGCCTTTGAATTTGAAGTGAACGGACAAAATGTAACAGAAACCAATTCGGATTCACAAAGAAAGTTTAAAATGGAATCCATTGGAAAAAATGCTTTTCAATTAAATTCATTAGAAAAGCAAACTGATTCTTTGACCAAATTCCAAAAAGCATTGGCTTCACAAGGACAAGCTTATTATGAAATTACAAATTGTAAGGAAGATACAATTGACTTTACATTACGAGTAAATTTACACGTGATTTCTTACTCAGGAAAATTCATCCGAATAAAATAACTAGTAAGTACAACAGACAACCGTTAACCGACAACCGACAACCGACAACCGACAACCCGCTCAAACCTTCCATGATGGCTTTTTGAAACCGCATGTTTCTTATCGTCAAGTATCACATAAGGCACCTCGTCAATCTTAAAAAGCTCCTGATGCAATGGAAGTGTGATTACTTGATCAAAGGTGGGAATTAATAAAGCAATCGTATGAATGGAAGTAGCTGTCACTTCCGTTTGTGTGTAAAAAAGTTGGTTATCAAAACAAACAGTCCCGTTTTCAAAATGGGTAGTAGCAATGCGTAACGGATAAAAACCTCTAATTCCGTTTTGTTGTCGAATGATTTTATAAACAGCTTCTTTCCTGGTCCATAATGTCCATACAACAGTATCGGGATCGGGAGCTTGTAAAATGTAGTGCTGTTCGTCAGGAGTAAAAATCTTGTCCAAATAGCCCTTGCGTCGCCAATTACTTTGACGACCCGCAAGGTCTAAATCAACTACATCGTTCCCAATCATTGTGCTTCCAGTTTAGCAGTGATTATTGCTACGGCCGATTGGACATCAATCATGCGTTCCATGGAGGTATTGTCAATTTCGATGGCAAAAAATTCTTCGATATCCAAAATGACGTCAATCAAATTGGCAGAGTTTATTTTTAAATCGTTGATAAAATCAGTGGCTTCTGTTAAGTTGGAAAAAGCCTGTTCATCGGTAACATAGGGTTTAACGATGACTTTTAGTTGGTCAATTATTGCTTCTTGTTTCATTTTTTTTTACTAAGGTAGTAAATTAGGCGTACTTTTTAAATACAACACACGCATTAACATCTCCAAAGCCAAAGCTGGCTTTAATGGCAATCGTAAGGTCTTTGATCAGCATTTGTTGTGGCACTTTGTTAGGGTCAATGAGAGCCGCTATTTCAGGATGTAAGTCCGAACAGTTCCGATTGGGAAAAATAAACCCGTGGTGGAGCTGCAAAACCGTGGCGACACATTCAATGCTTCCTGCGGCAGAAAGACAATGACCTACGGTAGATTTTAAGGAATTGATAGGAGGGAAGTCCGTTCCAGATAAACCTAAGGCTTCAGTCCAGTTTTTGATTTCTAAACTGTCTTTGGAGGTAGCGGTCAAATGCCCATTTATGGTGTCAATCGCACTAGCCTGAATACCGGTTTGCTGTAAAGCATCAGTAATGCATTTCTGAACGGCAACAGAATTGGGAGCGGTCATCGTACCTTCGCCTCGTTGGCCTCCGGAATTGATAGTGCCGCCTAAAACTTCAGCATAAATCGTTGCTTTTCTGGCCAGTGCAGATTCCAAATCTTCTAAAACCAAAGCACCGGCTCCACTACTGGGTACAAATCCGGAGGCGGTGGCACTCATGGGACGCGAACCTTCCTCGGGGGTGTCGTTGTGTTTGAAAGTGCACACCCGCATGGCGTCAAAACCACCCCAGATATAAGGACCGCTGTCGCTGGTGCTGCCAACCAACATGCGTTTGGCTTGTCCGCTGCGGATGCGGTCAAACCCCATTAAGATGCTTTCGGTACCTGTTGTGCATGCGGAAGAGTTCGTCGTGACTTGGTTGCCCAAACCGAGTTTTCCGGCAAGGTAGGCACTGATTCCGCTGTTCATGGTTTGTGCCACAGCCGTACTTCCCAGTTTGCGGGTTTCAAAATGGTCTATCTTGTAAATGCTTTCGCGAAACTTATCAATACCTGACGTACCGGTGCCAAAAATAGTACCGCTGTCCCAATCGGGATCAACTTGGACTTCAAAAGAAAGACCGGCATCTTGCCAGGCTTGCATACCGGCAATTACGCCATACATGATACCTGACGAATTGAAATTGCGGAGTTCTAATGGGGTAAAGTATTCATTTAGTACAGCGTCTGTAATTATCGGTTTACCTGCTATTTGACAGGAGAATTGTAAACGTTCCAATTCTGCATCGTGACGGATACCGGAGGTGCCGTTTTGGATAGCTTTGGTGAAATCAGAAATACCCACACCATTGGGGGCAACGACTCCTAATCCGGTGATGACAACGCGTTTGTTTTGCATACTTATCGATTTACAAGCATTCCCGCAATAGTACCACGAGAAACTTCTTCATTACGGCTATTTAGCATTCGTACATTACATTTTAATTTTCCAAACCGGAAATAGATTTTCTCTGAAATAACCGTTACCGTCTCATTGGGATAAACAGGTTGTAAAAATTCTATTTCAGAGGAAGTCAGAGCCATTTGTGTGGGTTGCTCCTCCTCAGTGAGGTAAATGCCCAAACAAACGACACCAATTTGTGCCATAGTTTCTGTTAGAATAACCCCTGGCGTGATAGGGTGGTCCTTAAAATGCCCTCGGTAAAAGTCCAAGTTGGCATCATATGTAAACGTACCGGTTACACCATTCGTATCAATGTGGGTGATGTCATCCACAAAAAGAAAGGGTTTGGCGTAAGGCAGTTGTTGTATAATGGCTTCTTTATTCATAACGGGTACTAAAATTCAATGAGCATGCGTTGGGCGGTAAATCCGGGACCAAAGCTCAAAAGCAAGCCTTTCTCGCCGGATTGGGTGTTTTTGTTTAAGAAGCGTTCTAAAACGTACAGTATGGTGGCACTGGACATATTGCCGTATTGGCGTAAAACTTCTTTCGTATCGTCGATGTTTTTACCGGATTCGGCAAAAAGAGCCTCTACAGTCTTGACTATTTTCTTTCCTCCGGGATGGAAGATGAAATGGTCAATAGCATGGATTGTAAGCTGGTTCTTTGCTAAAAAGGGATGAATAAACTTCGGAAAATGCTCGCTGATGGTTTCAGGTACTTCTATATCCAACACCATTTTCAAACCGGAATTGGTGAGTTCAAAACCCATCATGTGCTCGTTGTCATAAAAATGATACATCGAGTCGTCCAAGATGATAGGGCCTTTGTCTGCTTCGTGTGACGAAAGCAAAACACAAGCGGCTCCATCGCCAAAAATTGCGGCACTCACCATATTAGCCATCGAAAAATCATCGAGTTGTAACGTTGCAGTGGGACTCTCCACAGTTATCACGGCGGCTTTGGTATGAGGATTGGCTTTGAGGAAGTTTTTAGCATAAATCATCCCGGAAACACCACCCACACAACCCATTTCGGTAACAGGCAATCGAACTATGTCTTGCCGTAATCCCAATATATTGATGAGGTAGGCATCTAAAGACGGAATCATGATTCCGGTGCAACTCACCGTGACGATGTAATCAAGCTCTTCGGGTTGCCACTTGGCTTGCGTTAAGGCTTTTTGGAGCACGTCTTGCCCCAACTTGATGGCTTCGCGTACATAGATTTGGTTGCGTGCTTCAAACGAGGTTTTGGTAAAAACTTCCTCCGGCTCCATAATGGAATAGCGACGGTCTACTTGTGCTCCTTCAAAAATCTTTGTCACTTTTTTAATAAAACGCGGGTCCTGATCCGCCAACCACACTTCCAAAAAAGGAAGTATAGCCGCCGTTTCCCTTGAATAAGGCGGTAGTGAAGTAGCAACTGTTACTATTTTTACTGACATTTTTATTTTTTTTAATTTGGTTAAAGGGTTAATCGTTTAACCATTTAACCGATTAATCCTTTAACCGATTAACCATTTAACCTTTTAACCCTTCCAAACCACCCACTGATACCGAAACGCCCATTTCCATTTAATACGCTGCTTTTCCGCAGTAATGCCTTTAGCAAAGCCTTCTAATTCCTCTTTTTTAAAACCACGAAGGATAGAAGTCAACCCGTCCTGACGTGACATGGGGTTGAGTCGGAAGACGAAACAAACCAACTGAAATAGGCGGTAGGCAAGCTTACTTCTGTGGAGGTCATTGATGACAATACCAATCCTGCTTTGTCTATGGAATACATCGAGTAGTGTCGCTATTTGGTCGTTTCTAAAATGATGTAAGGTTAAGGTACATAGTAAGATATCGTAATTCATTTGACTGAAAGCTTCAGAAAATAAATCCTTACAATGGTAGGTGATGTTGGGATAAATTACAGATAAAGATTTGGCATAATTGATAGTGAAAGCGTTGGCATCAATACCAATAAGTTGCCAGTTTAAGTCGTTGTCATTGGCATAATTGGCAAGGGTTCGAAGCATGTCGCCGTTACCACAGCCTACATCTACAATCGTGAGGGTGTCTTCAGTGGGTTGCTTTAGTAATTGTTGAACGCCTTGTAATGTAAGTGTATTGCCACCCAACAAGCGGTTGATGCTTGCTATTTTATCCAAAGCTTCTTGAAGTGCTGTCCCTTCCATGCTGAAATCGTCCATCAATTCTTCTGCTTGCGATCGGTATGTAGTATCAAGATTCATTCGCTAATGGGTTTGCCGTGGGTTTTTGAAATGATATAGGGTACTAATTTAGGAAACGTAATCACGATTCGCATTACAACTTGACTAAAAAAAGTACTAAGTAGCAATTTCGATAATAGTTTTCCGGTTTGTATTCTGGATTTAAAGTGGTAATTCCATTGTTTGCGATAACGAGCTTCAAAAGTCTCACGGCTAATATTGTCATTTAAATAGGCTAGGGTGCATTCACTCGCGATTTTAGCACTGTGAATCGCCATAGCCATGCCGTTGCCACAAAGAGGATGAATCAAACCGGCTGTGTCACCCAACATCAAGATGTGGTTTTCTACTTGGGTTTTGTTTTCAAAGGAAATTTGACTGATGGTCAAAGGTTTTACAAACAGCATCGTGGCATTTTCTAAAAGGACTTTTAGATGAGGGTTGTGCTGGAGAATGTGGGTTTCAAACTCAGGGATGTTTTTGAATTGCTTGAAGGTGTCGTATTGCACCAAATAACAGATATTAATGGTATTGTTTTCTACTTTGGAAACGCCGCAATAGCCACCTTCAAAATTGTGAAGTGCCACAACATTGTTCGGAAAATGACCGCAATAATGGGCTTTTACAGCTAGCCATGGTGATTTTTTTTTGATGAAGGTGCGTTCCAAGGTATGATCCAAATTGGAGCGTTTGCCATAAGCTCCTAAAACCACGTTTGCCGTATGTGTCCCACCGTTTTCGGTAGTAAGTGTTATTTGGTTGTTGGAAAAAGTGGTGTTGGTCACCGTTTGATGAACAACCGATACCCCATGTTGTAGAGCAAGCTGATACAAATGATGGTCTAAAGTAAACCGACTGATACCAAAACCGCCCAAAGGTAACTTGGCCGTAAGTGATGTTCCGGAAGGCAGTGAAAGAATCGTGGTGTGAATTTGTGTGGGTTGTAAAACAGTGAGGTCAATACCCAATTGCTGCAAGTAGGGAAGCACTTCATTGGAAATAAACTCGCCACAGACTTTGTGTTTAGGGTAGTTGTTTTTTTCAAAAAGGGTAACATCGCATCCCTTTTTGGCCAGGTGTATTGCAGCAGTAAGGCCTGCTAAACCACCACCGATAATGGCTATTTGGGATTGGGTAGACACGCGCTTTTTTTTTATAAAGATAGGAATTTTTTGGATTTGGTCAGAGCGGAGGAAGGAGAAGAATGTGGTTACGAGTCATTTTTAGAGTGAATCATTCTGAAATTTTAGGGTGTACGGTAGTGGAATGGGATTTATTTTTTATTTTTATAAATGCTAATGGAAGTTTTGATAAACAAACTGGTACTATCTCAATTGTACAACGATGAGTAAATTGTTCCAAATTCTTTTTTTACTTCTTTTTGTAGTGTTTATGCTGCCTACTGCATATTATTTCGTTGCGGGGTTTCCTGATTTTGTAGTGAATAAAGAGGTTGGTTATAAACTGTGGTTTGCTACTCACATACTGTCAGGTACTGTCGTCTATGTAATCGCACCGTTTCAACTTTCGTCATCTTTAAAAAAAGGAATTTCTAAACGGCACAAAATGCTGGGGAGGGTGTTTATTAGTGCTTCCTTAGTTTGCATACTTTCATTATACATCGCCATATTGCCCAATTCTTTATGTAAGAGTTGTCTACCCTCACAGTATGCCACTACCACATTATGGCTGCTGTTCCTTGTAGTTGGCTTCTACAGTATTCGAAAGCGAAAAATGGAACACCACCAACGTTTTATGATTAGTGCCTTTATTTGTGCCGCCTATTTCGTCACCGTGCGAGTAATAAGTCTTGTCTTCATGGGTTTCTTCCGTTGGATAACACCAAACGAACATTGGGCGTTACTGGTATCTGACATTTCAGTGTGGTTTGTGCCGCTTTTGATGGTTTGGGTAATTTGGTGGAGAAAGGATTATTATAAAAAATTCAATTAAAGTAGGAAGCATAACAACTTAATTATCATTTATGAAACAGTATAGCTTATTTTATTTGGTTGGTTTGATTTTACTGAGTTGTTCCAATTCAAATACTAAAGTGAACCCGGAAGCGGTTACGGACCACGAAGTCTATGCTGCTTTAAAGTTGGCAATTAATGATTTAAAGCTGCATGAGAAACAAGACGGAACGGAAAACTACTATATTGAAGACGTATTAAAAGCTCCCGTTTTTAAAACAAAACTACCGAGACCCACCGAAAAACTAACTACCTATTTTTCTGAAGAGGATCTTGCTTTTCTGGAGAAACAATTAGCAGAAAGGGAGAATTACCAACTAGCACAAGACTCAATAAGCCCCAAAAAGTTAATCTCACATCAAACAATAGACAGCTTGACGGCATCGAGTAACTACAATAAAAATGAATTTCTCAAAAATTACAATTTGAAATTTGGCGAAAATTATTTCACATCCTTTAGCCTGCCTTTATATTCCTTGGATAAAAAGACAATTTATATTGATTGTAATACTATTTTTGGAGGCCGTTCCATTATTTATAAAAAAACAAACGGGAAATGGAAGGCTACCACTTTCATGATTTGGCACTAGTTGTAAATTCTATATATTAAAATAGTAGTGTTGATAATTTCGAGGGTCAGGTTTTATAGCCTTCGCTAGTGCTAATCATACCTAGTTTGTTATCCTGACGAATACCTGCCCGCCGAGGTGGAAAGGATCCCATAATCTAAGTCACACAAAGCTTATAAAACCTTGTTTGTCCTCCACTTATACGAGTGTCTCGCTCGTACCCAGAAAGAAAGGATTATTACAAAAGTAAGTCAACCAATTAGGAAGTATATTATTTAATAATATGTATAGTTATTTTAGGACGGTTCAAGGACGAGTCGCAATCATAGATACTATATAGCAACGCCCTATCAACGTCCTATCAAAGCCATAGATAAAGCATCAATGGTGACAGATTAACCGTAAATCAATCCGGTCATTTTATATCAATAGAGAGCCATCAGTCTGTATAGCTATTTAAATGTCTTGGCAAAAGCGTAGGTATAGCGTACTCATAGCGTAGTTATAGCGTAGTCATAGCATATAGTACTCATATAACAACCATATATAAGTCATATAGTAGTGCAAGTATACTACTGTCATTATCAAATAAAAAAAGGCTGTCTCAAAATCTTGAAACAGCCCTTTTACTGGTTATTATGAAATTTATTTCTTGATAATCTTTTGATCTATCGTTCCATTATTAGTTTGAACTTTAACCAAATACATTCCATCGCTAAAATCACTCATGTTAAGTACTGAAACCGAACCTTTATAGGTTTGGATTAGTTGACCAACCATAGTATACACGGATACGCCTTCAATGGTATTTCCATCAACTATGGCAATGTTCAACTCATTAGTAACCGGATTTGGATAAAAACGAATAGCATCTCTCGTAATCGGATTACCCACACTTAACGTGTTAAATTCTGTTTTAATATAGTATAAATTAGCAACACTGCCTTTTGTTATAGCATGACTTCCGGGAGCAACAGACGGAATAACAACCAAACCGTTTACTGCCGTATAATTTACGTTATCCAATTTGATGGTTCCATTAAAGTTGGGATCTAAAACCAAAGTTAAAGTTGATTCCACCAAAGTAGTATAATTAATTACAGTTGGTGTCTCAATTTTTAATCGAGCGGTTAACGTAAGACCATTGTAAGTGGTAGAACCTGGGTTTGAATTCATATTAGCACTTGTAAACGAATAGAAAGAACTATTCAATACCGATTCAGTGAAATTATGAATTTCATCTCCTTGTGGAACAAAATCACCAATGGTAATACTTCCGCTTCCTGAAACTGGTGTACCACTAGTTCCCGACGTTGTTATCGTAAAATCAACATCCGCAGTTGGAGTCCCGGAAACAGTAACCGTTTTATTAGCAACATTTTTCACAAAAGTGATTCCTGAACTTGGCAATCCGGTAACGGTTACATCAGTAGCTGTACCACCCCAAGAAAACACCATGTTAGTTATTGCAATTCCTTCAGGAACCGTTTGGTCATTGTTAGTTGGTATGTTTAAAACTTGTGGGTTTACAACAACAGGAGTAGTTCCCTGAACAAATACTAATGAAGAAGTATACGAATTCAAAAGAGCTAATAAACCCGGGTTTATTGCATAAGAGGTATCATCAACAGCATTATCGAAAGTCCAAGTGATATCACCTCCACCAACTCGTCCTGAATATTGCATTACTTTTGCTTTTGCTGTTTCAGGTGTATCAATTACAAGCCCATTAACATAATGTATTGGATTTGTGTCAAAATTATTATAAGTAGCACCACCTTGAAAAGCTGCCACTGAACTTGGAAGGGTTTCATTTCTGGTTGTGGCAACATAAGCATCAAACTGACTAGGATGTGTTGTTGCATTGTAAGGTATAAAACTTTGCTGCCCGATCATATAATTGTTGAATGCTTTAATCATCCCACCATTTTCTCCTGAAAATGTACCGGGAGCACCATTCAAAATATCAGACCCTTGTTTTGAAATTAACATCGGATATTTACAGTTACGGAAATAGTTTCCTTCAATAAATAGGGAAGAGGCTAATGTTGAACCTGCTCCATATTTAGAAATCCCATCATAATAATTATTATAAATATGAACCGTATGACTTCTTACACGTGGATGACGACTATCTGAATGATCATACCAATTGTGATGATAGGTCAACATTCTTGCCGCTTCAGTTCCGTTTCCTAATAAGTTTGATTTTCCGGTATCCCAAAAGTGATTGTAAGAAACAGTTACATTTCCTGAACGTTTAACATCTAAAGCTCCATCGCCTTTTGCTTGATCTGAAGAACCACCGGGCAATCCATAAAATAAATCATTGTTGTGAACCCAAACATATTCATTGTCTTGTTGTAATCCAATATTATCTCCTTCACCTGAACTAGTAAGCATGAATCCAAGGTTTCTAATTTGAATATTTGTTCCTTTTTTGATTCTAATTCCCCATCCATTAGCAAGTGCATCTGATCCAACTCCTTCAAAAGTGATGTAACCATTTGCATTGTTATTGTTTTCAATTACAATATCACCATTATACATATAAGCAAAAGGGGTAATATTGCCAATCAATCTAACAATCAATGGTCGCGTGTCTTGTCCTTTTTTGAAACCATCTAATATTGCCTGCAAACCAACACAAGGATTTGAATTGGCTCCTGTAACAAACATAGATATTGTATTTTTGTTGTCTTGAGTAATATATAAGATTACAGCATTTGGCTTCACCGTCCCATTCATAGTATAACCACCCGGCACTTTTCCATTGCTGTGTGCAAAACCATTTCTTTCATGTGCCAAAACAGCTACACTACTTGAAACTGTTCCCACGCCATCAACGTTTCCGGTAACAGGTACTACTTTAAAAGTATAACTACTCGGTGTTAAACCCATTATATCTGCACGAAAATAAGATCCATAACTACGAATAAGTTGTGTGTCTATAATTTGGTCAGTAAATCCGCCGCCGGTGTAAAACACCTTGTAACTGTCAACTCCATCAACAGGAGTCCATTTTAAATAGGCAGATTCTAGCCAGCCTGACTGTTCAGTAATTGTTATGGTCTGTGAGAAAGTAGTCACAGTAACCATAAGAAAAGACAAATAAAGTAAAACTTTTTTCATGAGATAATTTGGTAATTTTATATTTATAATTCAATGTAATGGATTACACAAAATTATAGTATATAAAATTATAAAGCAAATATTTTATTGAAAATTAAAAAATAGTAAATATTTTTTATGCTATTCATTGTTTTTATTAGGTTTGTTAAGATTATATTGAATCGAATAATATGAAAATAGGCAAAATAATATAAATTTTAATCAGACAATTTTTAGATTTTTAAAACAACTATTCTAGAAAAAGACAAATTTATGTGCCAATAATTACATTTGTTGCTTTAAAATTATAAATTAAACAACTGTTTTGATTCTGAAGTATTTTAACATAATAGCACTTTAAGTCACTATAAATGACAGTATATGAAATTTTAACTCATATATTTTATTAAATTACTATTTTTTATTATATTTGTGTAATCGATTACTTCTATCTGCGATTCTGTTTTTTATAATTACACTTTATAATAAACAATCAAAACGAAGTGCTTACTAATGAAATACATAACACTTATACTTTTGTGTTCTCTCAATGTTTTTGGCTTTTCACAAGTTCAAAAGGATACTTCATATACAGTTCAATCAGAATATAAAAAACAAATCAAAATCTTTCCTCAAATTAAAGTGGTAAAATCAATAAACAATAATTTGCTTGTAGAAAAAAAAGATATCGTTTATCAAACCATTTCAAATCGCAACCTTCATTTTGATTTATATAAAAATAATTCAGAAGAAATTTTACCTGCAATCATTATGCTTCATGGTGGCGGTTGGAATTCCGGCGATAAATCGATGCTTCAACCTTTGGCTCAACAATTAGCTTTGAATAATTATCATTGCTTTGTGGTTGAATACCGATTATCAGATGAAGCAATATACCCCGCGGCAATTGATGATGTTTTAAAAGCTCTCGAGTTTATTGTTCAAAATGCTACTGATTATAGTATTGATGTGAATAAAATTGTAATTTTAGGCTGTTCTTCCGGAGGTCAAATGGCTTCGTTGATTGGTACAAAATTTAATTCATCAATAAAAGCAATTGTTAATTTAGATGGAATTCTGGCTTTTCATCACCCACAATCCAAAGAAGGTAAATTAGCGTCAAAGTGGCTTGGTGGCACTTTTGAAGAAAAACCGGAAGTATGGAAAGATGCTTCAGCATTGACTCATACAAACAAAAACACACCGCCAATTCTTTTTATAAACAGTCAATTTGAACGATTTCATGCCGGAAGAAATGACATGATTCTCAAATTAAAAGAATTTAATATCAACTATCAAATTGAAACCCTAGAAAACAGTCCACACACTTTTTGGTTGTTTCATCCTTGGTTTGAAAAAACATCAAATTATATTATAACTTTCTTAAATGAAAAATTAAAATCATAGCCTATGAACTCCACAAAATCAATCATTGCCATCACAACCCTCTTTACCTTAGTGAGTTGTAACAGTTCAAAAGTAACGACAAATCAAAACGAGAAACAGAAAACATATGCGGAAATCTCTGTGAAAGAAGGAGGAAAGTGGAATGGTAAAAAATATGAAGGA
The DNA here is from genome assembly GCF_014638005.1 of Flavobacterium orientale. Lineage (GTDB taxonomy): Bacteria > Bacteroidota > Bacteroidia > Flavobacteriales > Flavobacteriaceae > Flavobacterium > Flavobacterium orientale. The sequence goes on along the minus strand of NZ_BMFG01000004.1, from coordinate 91,908 downwards.
GGTACTTTTAAAAATATAAATCAACTACAAGTTCCGGAAAATCACACCGATCATTCGTTCTATATTCGCTATGAAGGTCCGGGTTGGGAAAGCAACAAAATTGGCTATCGCTTGTATCTCGATTGGAGAAATGCCATTGATATTTTTGGAAAATTAACCGATGAAATGGTTTTACCTAAAGTAGGACAAGACGGTTTTGATTCCTATCATAATATGGACGAATGGGGTGCCGATATTTTAAAAGTAGGTAAAGGTCTCGGTATTGGTTCAATTGGAAGAATGGTAAACAACGAAATGAATCATTTTAAGGAAGTCGATGCTACTTTTACAAAAGTGGAAAATTTCAATAATAAATCGGTCGTTTCAATAGATTATACAGGATGGAAAACCAACGAACAAAAAACAAATTTAAAATCAGAGTTGTCCATTTTTCCTGATGAACGATATACAAAACATACCATTCAACTTTCTGAAGCATTGAACGGAATTTGTACAGGAATTGTGAATTTATACAACTTACCGATGATTCAAAAAGGAAATGATTCTAATAAATGGGCCTATATTGCTACTTATGGAAAACAAACCCTTTTTGATGACAACCTAGGTATGGCTATATTTTATGAAGTTATAGATGCCGAAAAAGTATACCAAGGGCCTCATGATCATTTGATTCAATTTAAACCAACAACCCAACCGATCGACTTTTATTTTTTAGGTGCTTGGGATAAAGAAGTAGGCGGAATTACAACAGAAAAGGAATTTTTTGAGTATCTTGATACACTATTGAATAAATTAAATACTACAAACAAATTAAACTAACATGGAAGAAAAATTAAAATCAATCCGTTTAATTTTCTGGGCTTTAGCTTTTGTAATTTTATTGGGCTTATTGTTCACGAGTTGTAAATCAGCAACAACCGTTTCTTCCAATGAACTAGTGGTTTCCGACAAGTTAAAATGGTCAGAACGCATGGCTCAAACCTTAATGGCAAAACATCCGAATGCTTATGAAATTGATAATAAAACTGCACCAAAATGGGATTATGTTCATGGATTAGTAATGACTTCATTTGAAGAATTATATAAAAAAACAAATAACAAAAAATATTATGATTACGTAAAAGGTTATGCTGATGCCACAATCGATTCCGAAGGAAATATACCAAGTTATAAATTTGAAAACTATAACATTGATATGGTAATCGCCGGTAATCATTTATTTTATTTACATGAAAAAACGCAAGACAAAAGATATTTAAAAGCATTGCAAACCCTTCGTTCTCAATTGGCTGCACAACCCCGAACTTCTGAAGGCGGGTTTTGGCATAAAAAAATATATCCCTACCAAATGTGGTTAGATGGTTTGTATATGGGAGCTCCTTTTTATGCTCGCTATACGGTTACTTATGAAAATGGAAAACAATTGGACGATGTTGCTAAACAATTTGATTTAATTCAAAAAAATCTTTTAGATACAAAAACCGGATTGTTATATCACGGTTGGGATGAAACTAAAGAAATGAATTGGGCAAACAAAGAAACCGGAACTTCACCCAACTTCTGGTCACGATCTTTAGGATGGTATGCGATGGCTTTAGTAGATGCATTAGATTATTTTCCTGAAAATCATCCGAAACGTCAACAGTTGATTTCATATTTAAATAGTTTATCTGACGCTTTATTAAAATACCAACATGCATCAGGTTTATGGTACCAAGTGACTGACCAAGGTGATAGAGAAGGTAATTATCTTGAAGCTTCAGGTTCTGCCATGTTTGCTTATGCTTTTGCAAAAGGAGCTAACAAAGGCTACTTGCCAAAAAGATACAAACAACATGCTGAGAAAGCATTCAATGGTCTAACACGAGATTTAGTGAAAGTGACACCCGAAGGATATACTATTTTAACGCAAGTTTGTGCCGTAGCCGGTTTGGGTGGTAAAGAAAACAGAGATGGGTCATTTGATTATTATATCAATGAAAAAAAGAAAGACAACGATCCAAAAGCAACCGGGCCGTTTATTTTGGCAGCTTTAGAACTTGACAAATAGCATGTTGAAATTTAAAACTATAAAAACAATAATTATAGTATTGCTTTTTGTTACAACTGCAAAAGCTCAATTAGTCAATGATTTATCTTGGCGAAACCTCATTTATAAAAGCAGTCCAACTTGGTATGCTTCTGATGAAGCGAAAGCCATTGCTGAAAATGTCTTGTTATACCAACGAGATAATGGTTGTTGGCCGAAAAACATCTTAATGCATCTTCCTCTTTCTGAAAAGGAAAAGAAAGAGTTAATTGCTTCAAAATCAACTCTAAAAGATTGTACGATAGACAATGGAGCAACAAGCCAAGAAATGATTTTTCTATCGAAACTTTATCAGCAAAATCCGGATGAGCGATACAAAAAGGCGTTTCTTTCCGGTTTAAATTATTTATTGGAAGCCCAATACGAAAATGGTGGTTGGCCACAGTTTTATCCTTTAAAGAAAGGCTATTCTTCACATATTACGTATAACGATGATGCCATGATTAATGTCTTAAATTTACTAAAAGACATTAAATTGCAAAACAAACCGATTTCAATACGACCTTCTGACGAACTACTCCAAAAAATTGAAATAGCAATCAACAAAGGAATTGATTGCATTCTAAAAACGCAATACTTACAAAACGGTATCCCTACAAGTTGGTGTGCTCAACATAATGAATTTACATTACTTCCGGAAGCAGCTCGTAGTTTTGAATTGGCATCTTTGAGTGGTGGAGAATCAGCAAAAATTGTCTTGTTTTTAATGGCAATTGAAAATCCTTCCAATAAAGTAATAACAGCAGTAAATAATGCCGTGGCTTGGTTTGAAAAAACAAAAATTACCAACTTAAAAGAAGAATTGATTGTTGATGAAAAAGGAAAAGTTATTGAAAAAATTATGATTCCATCGCAAAATGAAAAACCCATTTGGGCTCGCTTCATGGAGTTAGAAAACAACAAACCTATTTTTTGTGATAGAGATGGTATCAAAAAAGAAACTATCGCTGAAATCACTCTCGAAAGAAGATTGGGTTATGCATGGTATGTAAACGCTCCTCAAAAAGTGTTAGATATCTATGAAAAATGGAAATTAAAAAATGTAATTAAAAAGCCCAATGACGAAACGAATCTGGTGGTAGCATTAGATGGTTCGGGAGATTTTACATCCATTCAAGAAGCAATTGATCAATCAAGAGCATTTCCATATGATCGAATTACTATTTTTATTAAAAATGGAATTTATAAAGAAAAGATTAAAATCCATGAATGGAATACAAACATAACCCTGCTTGGTGAAAGCAAAGAAAAAACCATAATCACATTTGATGATTATTTTAATAAAATGGGATTAGGACGAAATAGTACTTTTTATACCTATACATTGCTCGTTCAGGCAGATGATACTGTTTTAAAAAACCTCACTATCGAAAATTCTTCCGGAGAAATAGGTCAAGCTGTTGCATTATCAGTTACTTCAAATAGAGTAGGGGTAATCAATTGCAATCTTCTTGGAAATCAAGATACCTTATATGCCACTGGAACAGGAAAACAATATTACAAAGATTGTTATATTGAAGGAACCACTGATTTTATTTTTGGAAGTGCCACAGCTTTTTTTGAAAATTGCCAAATTCATAGCAAAAAAGATTCATATATCACAGCAGCATCAACTCCAAAAGACACTCATTTTGGTTATGTTTTTAAGAATTGTAAACTAACCGCAAACGAACAAATCAGAAAAGTCTACTTGGGTCGTCCATGGCGTAATTATGCTAAAACCGTATTTTTAAATTGCGAATTAGGAAGTCATATTTTACCTGAAGGTTGGCATAATTGGTCAAAACCCGAAGCAGAAAAAACAACTTTTTATGCGGAATATGAAAGTAGAGGAGAAGGAGCTAATTCAAAAGCAAGAGTAAATTGGTCATATCAGTTATCAAAACGTGACGTGAAAAATTATACAATACAAAATATTTTAGGAGAAAATGAGAGTAATAAAAAATGGTATGAAAAATTATAAATCAGCAATCGTAGTTGTACTAATACTTTTGATGGGATGCAAAAGTGCTCAAACAGAAGAACCTACTTTACAAAATATCACCATTCACATGATTGGTGATTCCACAATGGCCAACAAAAAAAATCCGGACGAAAATCCGGAAAGGGGATGGGGACAGATTCTCCCACAATTCTTTAATGAAAAAGTTACCATAAAAAACCATGCTGTAAACGGAAGAAGTACCAAGAGTTTTAGAGAATTAAACCATTGGCAACCGGTTTTGGAATCATTACAACCAGGGAATTTTGTGTTTATTCAATTCGGGCATAATGATGGAAAAGAAACTGATCCAACAAGATATACCAATCCACAGACTGCTTATCGATACAATTTAATACGATATGTTGAAGAAACCAGAGCCAAAGGGGCTATCCCAATTTTGTTTTCATCCATCGCCAGAAGACGATTCAATTCAGAAGGCGTCTTGTTAGATGCACACGGAAATTATACATTAATGGCTCGTTTAGTGGCTCAGGAATTGAATGTACCATTTTTTGACATGCAATACCTTACAGAACAAATGGAAGTATCATATGGTGTTGAAGCATCTAAAAAACTGCATTTGCATTTTGCTCCCGGAGAAAATGATTATTTCCCAGAAGGAATTACTGATAATACTCATTTATCGGTTTTAGGAGCTACTGAAATTTGTAAAATTTTTGTAGCGGAATTGCAAAAGCAACAATTACCATTAGCAAAGTATATTAAAAAGTAAATTAGATTGACAACCTATTTTTTAATTTCAAAAATAACATTGCTGTAATAAAAGCGTCGCCTGAAGCAGTGTGTCTATCGCTTTTTTCAACTTTTAAAAGTTTACACAATTCATCCAAACTTGAATGTTGATCTTCTTGCAATCCTTTGAATTTTTGATACATCGCATCGGTATCCATACTGTCATTTTTGAGTTTTCCTAAATCCAATCTTTTGAGAGCTTGATTGATCATTTCAATATCAAATCGAACATGATGTCCCACTAAAATAGCATCTTTAATATACTCCAAAAAGCGAATGATGGCTTCAGCCTCTACAATTTTTTCTTCTTTACCATCTTTTAAAATACCATGAATAGCAGCCGATTCTTTTTTGTATATATCTTGTTTGAGAAATAATTCGATAGAATCATTTACAAGAATCATGTTTTGAACCACTGAAACACCTCCAATTGATAATATCACATCTTTTTTAAAATCCAAACCAGTCGTTTCACAATCAAAAATAACATAACGTTGTGCCACTTCAGGGTTTTTATCTTGACTAAAATGTGATAGGTAAGTCTCCCAAAATTTTGGATTGTCTTTACTAATTTTTTTGAACCAATTGAATGCCATAGTTTATGTAAAATAAGTAAGTTGAAAACGACTTTTTATTGCATCTTGAATATCCTGAATGGGAGAAAAAGTATTCTTAAGTTTTACTTTATCTGATTTAGATAAGTAATTTAAATTCAAATACCTACCACCTGAACTATGTTGTAATCCTTCTTCAGTTCTAAATTTTAATAATACCGAAAATGCTTCGGCACATTCTTCAAAAACATGAGCATTTTGAGGTTCTAGTTCGGCCATTTTTTTAAACCGTTGATAAGTGTTGGTAATACCAATACAATTTTGACTTAAAGTCAGCAATCGGGCGGCATCAATTAATGGCATTAGTGCTCTGCTTTTTAAATCAAAACTATCTTTGTGTTCACCATCATTTTCAACTAAAAACTGACGGAAAAAGCCCAAAGGAGGCGGGTTTTTTAATGCATCTGTTCCCAAATAAGCAAAAAACAACTGATTGTTGTCCACTTGTTTGCTTATGTTTTCTGTAATTGATTCAACCAAAGCGGCATCTCCATAAATAAAATCATAATCAAAAAATATCGAACACATTAAAATTCCTTTTTCACCAGGCGTATTTATCCAAGCATTAAATTGTTTATTCCAATCAGTTATTGATTTACACCACATTGGGTTATTGGCCATCATTTCTGCCGGACAAAATTCGTAGCCTATTTTATTGAGCGTTTTAGTTACTTTATCAGCTAATTCTAGAAAATATTTTTTTACATCGTCATAGTTTTCTTCTTCAACATCTTCAAAAACCAATGCATTATCTTGATCTGTCATCAACAATTGTTCTTTTCTGCCTTGACTTCCAATATTCATCCAAGCAAAACGGGCAGGGGGTTGCTTCTCCATTTTTTCGATAGCCAATTCGATTGCTCTTTTGGTAATGGCACTATTTATTTCGCCAACCAAATTACAAATGTGTTGAATGGGAATATTTTTGTCTAAAGAATTTTGAATTAAATCGGTTAATTTTTCTCGAATGCCTTTCAATTCTTTGGAACGATTGGCTCGCTTTGTTTGCTTTAAAAGCACACCCGGATTATTAGCTTGGGCAACAATCACATCATGTTCTGAAATAATTCCCATTATTTTTGACTTATTGGTGCCATCAAGTGTTACACAAAGGTGGCCAATATTGTGTTTTAACATCATTAATTGGGTTTCGGCCACTGAAATATTCTCAGGAACGGTAACCACTGGAGCTGACATTATTTCTTCAACCGGAGTAGTAATTGGAAATTGCCCGGTTGCAATTTTTGATCGCAAATCTTTATCCGTAATAATTCCAATTGGAATATCATTTTCTTCAATAATAATACTTCCAATTTTGTATTGAGTCATTAATTGTGCAACCGACTGAACCGGATTTTTCCGTTTGGTTGTAATGGGATTTTTTATATAAGAAATAGGTTGAAAATACTGAATTTCAGAACTTTGATCATCATAAATTACATTTTCAGAAATTAATTTTCCTTTGTTTACTTTATCATATGGATTCCTGGTGTTGGAAGCAAAACTTTCCAATAGAAATGATAAAACTTCGGTGTTTTTTTCTACATATGGTTTGAATATTTCTATCGGAATAGCATAAAGTAACGATTCTTCACGAGCTTTTGCAGTCATTAGATAGTTGTCTTTTGCAAAAAAAGGTCGCAATCCCAAAATATCACCTTCGTCACATTTGTCGATCAATGCTTCTTCTGCATCAGAAGTAACCGATAATCCAATTGCTCCTTCTTTAACAATATAAAAATTGGGGTGGGTGGCATCTCCAACTTTAAACAACACTTGGTTTTTTTCAGCATGAACAACTTTAACCTCGCTGGCGATAGTTACTAAATCATGAAAGGGCAGACTAATGAATGGCGGAAAATTTTTTAAAAAATCTGCTATACGTTCGGCAATAGAATTTTTCATAGAAAAAAGAAATAATGTTTATAAATGTACAAAAACGTAAAACAAATTGCAACGCGAATTAATTTTAGTATTTTTATAATCTAATCTTACAATTTTGAAAAAAGTTACCACTTTGATTGGCATGCTGTTAGGATGGTTTGCCATAAGCACGCAATATGTTTTAATTATCCAAAATAGTGCTACGGATACTATTGAAACTACCATTCGTTTTTTTAGTTTTTTTACCATTTTGTCTAATATACTAGTGACTTTAAGTTTTACTTTTTTTTATTTCAATCAAAAAAACTTTTTTACAAGATATGCAACACAAACTGCTTTGGTGGTTTATATTAGTATTGTTGCAATTGTATATAATTTAGTGCTTCGGTTTATTTGGGAACCACAAGGTTTACAAAAGGTCACAGATGAATTATTACATGTTATAGTTCCGATTTTATATGTTTTTTATTGGATTAAATTTACTGATGTAATTCAATTATATTATAAGTATATTTTTAAAATTTTATTTTTTCCGGCTGCTTATTTAGTTTTGATTTTAATTCGAGGTCATTTTTCAAATTATTATCCTTATCCGTTCATCGATGTTTTTAAAATAGGATATAATCAAGTAGTGGTAAACAGTTGCATTGTTTTACTGGCTTTTGTAGTTGTTTCTTTAATAGCTGTTCGATTTAGTAGAAGGTAGTTCTTGAATTTTCTATTTTACATAATATAAATTATAGTTCAAATAATATACATTATTAAATTACTCAGATTCCATAATTCTAATTCGATATGTTCTACCAATAGCAATGATAAGTTTGATTTTGTAATCTTCAATTAACCAATCTTTATAATTCTTGGTTGCATTATTTAAACAATTAGCATAATGACGCATTCTACTTTCAATATCTTCATCTAAAATTTTTGCTAAAGCTTTTGCTTGATTTAAATTTTCTGAATTATCAACACACATTTCTGCATGTTGTTGAATTGATTTCTCAATAACAATTTTTGGTCGTTGTAAAGATTGAACGGCTAATTTGTATTCTAATTCCACATCAAATGAAATGTCATTAGTTTTAGAAAAAAGTGCTCTGATTTCCGGTGGCATTTTATAAGTAAAATAACGTTCAATCTCCATATCATCTCTTAGATTATGGATATATTGTTCCGGATATTTAAAAATATGATGCCAGTCAAACGGATCAGTCCATAATCCAAATCGCAACGCATTGTTTCCTAGATCAACAATAGCAAAAGTATTCTTATTAGGAAGATTTCTAGAGCCTCTTCCAATCATTTGCAAATATAAGGTCAAAGATTTTGTAGCTCTGTTCAAAATGATGCATTCAACGGTTGGTTCATCAAAACCGGTGGTTAAAATTCCGACAGAAGTTAAAATGGCATCCGGAGTATTTTTGAACCAATCCAATATCATTTTTCGCTCTTCATTCGAATTGGTATTGTCTAAATGTTTTATAGGAAAACCGGCTTGTTTAAACGTTTCTAAGACTTGAATTGAGGTTTTAATTCCATTATTAAAAATCAATGTCTTTTTTCCTAAACAATGGTTTTTATAAGCATGTACTAGCTTCTCTTGCAGTGCAATATTAGTATATAGTTCATCTGAAGATTTAACGGTATAATCACCATTAATTCCAATTTTTAAACTGGTTAAACCTACGTCATAACTATATGTTGTAGCTTTTGCTAAATACCCTTTATTAACTAATGACGCAATAGATTCTCCAACCAATAATTCATTGTAATTTTCATACATCGGCAATTTAAAATTCGAACTTAACGGCGTTGCTGTTACTCCTAAAACAAACGAATTTTTAAACGAACTCAACAATTTTCTGAACGAATTGTAATGTGCTTCATCAATTATTACTAAACCAACATTGTCAATTTCTAGTTTTTCATCTAACAACCTGTTTTTCAATGTTTCAACCATTGCAACAAAACACGAATAATCTTCCTGATCAGGAATTTCTTTAATACTGCTGTTGATGATTTTATTCTTTACATCAAATCCTTTTAAAATTTTGGAAGTTTGTTTACACAATTCAATTCTGTGAGTAAGAATGACTACTTTTTTGTCAAATTTTTCAATATAACGTCTGACTATTTCAGAAAAAATTACCGTTTTTCCGCCTCCTGTTGGCAATTGATAGAGTAAGTGATGATTTGAAGGTTTATTGTCAATTCTATCAAAAATAGCATCAATATCCCCTAATTGATAACAATAAAGTTGTTTTTTTTCTTCATAGTCTTTAAGTAACTCTTTAGTTTTCATTAAGAAGGCTTCTTGTAATTTCGAATTTTGCAAAAATACATACAAAAAGTACATTATTAGCTACTTTATCGTTAGAATAACAATAAACTTTTCGAAAGGTTAAATTTAACTTAAAAATAAGACTGGTGGGGCTTTCGGATAAACAACCATAAACTATTATTGCTAAATTTACCCCCAAAATGTGTTTTCTTAGTTTTATAGTTCCTTTAAAGGTTTGAATCGAATTGAAAGATGTCAAAAGATAGATTAAAAAAGAACAGGTGGCGACTTTTGCATCAGTATTATTCTTATACAGGATTTTACAGATTTATTCTTGATGGGATAAAAAAAGCATCATTACCTATTGTTCTTGTTGTTGTAGCTTTATTGTATGTTAATTATGAAGTTATAAAAATTAATGATTTATTAAAAATATTAACTGAAAGATATGATGACCTAACTATTTTTAGTGTTTTCTTTATTTCTGAATCCATATTAGGTTTACTTCCTCCTGATATTTTTATTGCTTGGACAAAAAACACAAACTTTCCCATTTTATATCTTGGTGTATTAGCCATCTTATCTTATCTAGGAGGTGTTATTTCCTACATATTAGGTAAAGCAATGCTTTTGATTCCATCTATTCAAAAATACATGGAAGAAAAAATGGCTAAACACATTATAAATATGAGAAAATGGGGCGGCTTGCTTATTGCTGCCGGTGCACTTCTCCCCTTACCTTTTGCTATTGCAGCAATGGCTGCCGGAATGATTCGATTTGATTTCAGAAATTTTTTAATTTTTGCTCTATTGCGATTTCTTCGTTTCGTAATCTATGGTTTTGCGATTTATCAAATGCTTAATTAATGAAAGATTTTTTTAAAAAAATAGCTTTTTGGGAAGGTATATCACTCATTGTTTTATTGTTTATTGCAATGCCTTTTAAGTATTTTTTGGATATACCCATATTAGTAAAATATATTGGAATGGCTCACGGCATTCTCTTTATTCTGTACATAGTAATAGCTTTAAGGCTCAGTTTTTTAGAAAAATGGCCATTTTCCAAACTACTTATAGTTTCCTTTGCCTCAATCATTCCTTTTGGAACTTTTTATGTTGATAAAAAATATTTATAACTATTAGTAAACAATCTACTATTAAAATGTAGAACTTATTAAATCGTTTGTAATTAAATTATTAGGTCTATATTAATTTTATTATATTTTTTTAACATTCAATTCATTTTCATTACAATTCTTATATATTTGTAAAAATTAAAATTTTGTTAATTTTCCAAAAACCCTATATGAATTTATGAAAAAAATTTTACTTACCATAGCAATAGTTATTAGTTATAACACTGTTGTTAGTGCTCAAGAAGAAAAAATTGTTGATGATGAATACAACAAATGGTCCATTGAATTTAATGTTGGACAAAGCAAAGGAATTAAACCTTATTCGGTTGGTTATTTTGCAAGCGATCCGGGCAAAAATTTTGGAAGTATCGCTATAAACCATTTTAGTGGTGGCGTTCGTTATATGTTTAGCCCAAAATTTGGTTTAAAATTAGATGGAGCTTATGATAATCTGGAAAATTTTAAAAATAGCGGTAGTTTAGATTTTGAAATGCGTCACATCCGCGTCGGTCTTCAAGGTGTTGTTAATGGAGCTCGTCTATTTGATATTCAAGATAACTTAGGCCGATTTAGTTTTTTGTTTCATGGGGGTATTCAAGTTGCTTTTATGACACCTCAAATGGGAATAAATGAAGGAAGAACTGAAAGAAATGGCGGTATTATGTTTGGAATTACACCTGAATTCAGAATTACAAAAAACATTGCATTTAATACCGACTTCACATTTAATTCTAATATCAGACAACATTTTAATTGGGATGGAGCTTATTCTGAACCAAATAACAACTTAGCAGGCAGTTTGTTTACCACTTCATTAGGACTTTCAATTTCATTTGGTTCTGAAAAGGTACATGGAGATTTTGCAATCTTACGCGATAAAACCAGAAAAGAATTAGAAGCTCTTGAAGAACGAGTTGCTAAAATTGAAATTGACTTAACAGATAGCGATAAAGATGGTGTTCCTGATTATTTAGATGTTGAACCAAATTCTATTACAGGAATCGCAGTGGATACTAAAGGTAGAATGATTGATCAAAATAAGAATGGTGTTCCTGATGAATTAGAAAAATATTTAGAGCGTACTTATGCTACTAAAGATTCAATTACCGTTACTGACAAACAAATGGTAACAAAATTCATCAATGACGGTTATGTAGCAACTTATTTTGATTTTGATAAACGTAAACCAACCAACGTTTCTACAGAAGGTATTGATTTCATGTTGACTTATCTTAGAAATAATCCTGAAGCTTCAATCGATATCATTGGTCATGCTGATGAAATTGGAAGAACACCTTACAATGATAAATTAGCAAAAGAAAGAGCTGAGAACGTAAAACAAACGCTTGTAAAAGCAGGAATTAATGCCTCTCGTTTAAATGCTATATCAAACGGTGAAGATACAAGCGTAGATGCTTCTTCAGTTGAAGCAAGACGTTTGGTTAGACGTGTAACGTTTAGAGTAAAATAATTAACAATCAATTCTTAATAACTATAAGCAAACCTCTGTTTTTTGACAGAGGTTTTTTTATAATTTTAAAAGAAAAAATGACAGCAAGAGACTTTTACATATCCGAAAATCGTGGTGAAACGCTGGGAATCGTTACAGAACAATCATCTTCTGAAGAACGTTTTCAAAACAGTACCATCAGACCTGTCTTAAAATTGCAAACCGACTTGTTAATAGAGGTCTTTAAAAATTATATTTCAAAACATAAAACGGATTTCTACTCCTACTCTATTGAGAAAAAATTGCAGTTTATAGAAAATGCCATTCAAAAAGATATCAAATTCAGAAACTCATTAAAAGGAATTGTCATTGGTTTGTTTACGGTTAATGAATATATTGAATACATTCAAAATTCATCCAATCTAAACAAACGAATGATGAATTTAGTGATTGAACGACTCAAAAGTCAAGTGCAGCTTTTTGAATTGGAATAAATTTAGTCCACTTTTTTCATAATAATTTTCATTCCATCCGGATTGGAAAGATATAGTCTATTATTTTTTATTTCATAAGTAGTTGCAGCTGTTAATGCTTTTAAAAACATATCTTCTTTATTCTTGGGGTCACACATCATTTTTGAACTTGCTATATCCATAAATCGTACTACTTTTCGTTCTTGAAATAAATTTCCTCTGATTCGATTGCACCCGCCAAAACCTGAAAAATTCATTTCCTTGCTGTTGATTTCTAAGAACGGAAAATCATCTAAAAAGTAATCTTTAGAAAGATTTTTTCCTTCTAATTCTTCCAAGACCCAAATATCATGCAATCTGTAATCTACAATATAATTTCCACAACCAGTAAGAGTAGTATAGTCCGAAGCAACCCCTTTTTTTAATCGAACTTCTACAGCATACGAATAAACTGTATCAGACATCGAATCGGAACATGTGGCTTTACGTATCGTAATTTCAATAGTTCCGCTTTCTGTTGCAGCACGATACATTTTTACATTAGCATCCATAGCCAGAATTGGTTCAACATGTGGTGCGTTAAAATTCATACTTTCGTCAACTGCCGTAAATTTTATCAAAGCTTCAGATAGTTCCAAACTCCAAAACGGTTCTGTTCCAATGGCTTTAAAATAACTCAACGTTATTTTAGTCGGAATTTCTATCGTCTCCTCAGGTAATGGTTTCAAATTTGAATTGGTTTTGCAGGATACTACCATTCCTATTAAAAATAGTGTTAAAATTGTAGTTCTCATATTCTATATTTTAAGTATAAATTTATTAAATAATTCCAATTCTCCGATATTTATTGGCGTTTTAAACTGATTTTTTTACTAAAATAAGTACATAAGTGCTGTTTGTCTGTTTCTTATTAACACAATTTATTGAAAAAACTTAAAATGAGTACCCAATTATAACTAGTTTTTTAAGATATTTTTAGTCATATAAGTAGTATTGTTTATTTATCATAATAATTTTCAAAAGTTTAGGTTTTACGAGTTTTTTTGTACAATTTTCTGTATTATTGTTAAAAGTATAAGTATGAAAGAAGAATATTTTAAATGGTACTCGCCCAACTTAAATAGAGAAATTGAAATGTTGGTTTTTGGTCACGCCGGATATCCGGTAATTGTTTTTCCTACTTCAATGGGAAGTTATCATGAAAATCGAGATCAAGGACTAATTAAATCAGCTCAATGGTATATCGAACAAGGATTAATTCAAATTTTTTGCCCGGGTAGTATCGATAAAGATAGTTTTTACAATAAAAACATTCATCCGGTTCATCGTATTCAAAACCATGTATGGTATGACAAAATGATTTGTCATGAAATTGTAGAACGTGTGCGAAACAATACCTCAGTTGGAAAAGTTGCCGTTGCAGGCTGCAGTTTTGGTGCATATCATGCCGCAAACTTTGCTTTCAGACATCCTGGCTATGTAAGTCATATGTTTGCCATGAGTGGTGCTTTTAGCATCAAAAGTTTTATGGATGGTCATCACGATGAAAATGTGTTTTACAATAGCCCCGAAGATTTTATACACGGTTTAAACGATCCTGAGTTATGGCGAATGGATATTGTATTAGGTACTTCAAATTGGGATATTTGTTTGGATGCCAATTTGCGATTAAGTAGAATTCTTGCCCATAGAGATGTGCCACATTGGCTTGATATCAGACAAAACCGCGAACATGATTGGCCGGTTTGGAGAGAAATGTTTCCCCATTATTTATCACGAATTAAATTTAATTAAAATCAAAAAAGTTCAAAAAAAGTACAACTAAATAAAAAGTATATGAAAAAAATTGGAATTTTATTCGGAATGGAAGACACCTTTCCACAAGCTTTTATAGATCGTGTTAACTCAAAAAATGAAAAAGGGATTATTGCAGAAGCCGTATCTATTGACAAGGTAGTTCAAAATAAAGCATCAGATTATGCCGTAATCATTGATCGTATTTCACAAGATGTACCCTTTTATAGAGCCTATTTAAAAAATGCAGCTCTTACGGGAACTGCAGTAATCAATAACCCTTTTTGGTGGAGTGCTGATGATAAGTTTTTCAACAATTGTTTAGCCGATGTATTGGGCGTTCCATTACCAAACACCGTTCTTCTTCCTTCTGCCGAACACCCTACTGACACAACCAGTAAGTCATTCCGTAATTTGAAATACCCTTTAGATTGGGAAGAAATGTTCAATTATATTGGTTTTCCGGCCTACATGAAGCCATATGCCGGTGGTGGTTGGAAAAATGTGTATCGATTGGAAAACAGAGATGAATTTTGGGAAGTACACCGTGAAACTGGACAATTGGTAATGTTGTTACAAGAAGAAATTGTTTTTGACCTTTATTTTCGTGTATATTGTTTAGGTGGAAAAGCAGTTAGAATCATGCCTTACGAACCAAGAAACCCACATCATTTGCGTTATGTTGTTGACGGACCTCCTGCTGACAAAAAATTATTAGCTACAGTTAAAGATTATACCTTACGTCTTTGCAAAGGTTTAGGATATGATTTCAATACAGTTGAATTTGCAGTTCGTGACGGAATTCCATATGCCATCGATTTTGGAAATCCGGCTCCCGATGCTGAATTAACTTCGGTTGGTAAAGAAAATTTTGAATGGGTTGTAGAAGAAGCAGCAAAAATGGCCATTGAATATGCTAAGAAACACAAAGACGGACAAATGAATTTAACTTGGGGAACTTTTATGAACGGTTCTGTTAATCAAGCTCCAAGATTCAAATAAGAAGTAAAAATTAAATTATGAAGAAAGAACTGCCTGTTTTCACACTAGGTGTTGAAGAGGAATATTTAATTATTGATCCTGAAACCAGAGATTTACGTTCCCACATGTCTAAAATTGTGGATGGAGCCAAAATAATTTTGCAAGAACAAGTTAAGGCCGAAATGCACCAATCAGTGGTGGAAGTTGGTACCAATATTTGTAAAAATGTCAAAGAAGCTCGCGAAGAAATTACATTTCTGCGAAAAAAAATTGTTGAACTAGCCGCAAAGCAAGGTTTAGTAGTTGGTGCTGCCGGAACACACCCTTTTTCAAAATGGCAAGATCAACCTATCACTGACGATCCGCGTTATCATACTATTGTGAATGAATTACAAGACGCTGCTCGTTCCAATTTGATTTTTGGAATGCATTGCCATGTTGGTATTGAAAGTCGCGAAATTGGCTTGCAATTGATGAACCAAGCATGCTATTTCCTCCCGCATATATTTGCTTTATCTACCAATTCCCCATTTTGGGAAGGACGAAACACCGGTTACAAATCGTTTCGAACAAAAGTATTTGACAAGTTTCCAAGAACGGGTTTGCCTGAATATTTTGATTCGGTCCAATCTTATGATAATTTCTTGGAAACATTGGTTAAAACAAATTGCATTGACAATCCTAAGAAAATATGGTGGGATTTACGTCTGCATCCGTTCTATAACACTATTGAATTTCGTATTTGCGACATGAGTTTAACAGTTGATGAAACCATTTGTATTGTCGCCATCATTCAAGCTGTTGTGGCTAAATTGTATAAATTGACACAAGCTAACACAAGTTTTAATATTTACAGATTGGCTTTGATAAAAGAAAATAAGTTCAGAGCTGCACGTTATGGTGTTCAGGGTAATATGATTGATTTTGGTTTACAAAAAGAGGTGCCAACCAAAGAACTCATTCTGGAACTTCTCGAGTTTATTGAAGATGTAGTTGACGAATTGGGTAGTCGTGAAGAAATTAATTATGTGCATACTATCCTTAGAGAAGGAACAGGAGCAGCAAAACAATTAGCTATTTTTGAAGAAACTCAAGATTTAACCAAAGTAGTAGATTTCATTACAGCTCAATTTACTAAAGGGATTGATTAAAATGTGAAAAATGTTAATAGATTTAGTAATAAACCCAAGTTAAAGCTAAATAGCTTCTTTTAAAAAATAGGTATATTTGCTTTATTAAATCAAAATCAAATGGATAGACAAATCAGAATTGCCGTATTAGATATGTATGACGGAGAGGCAAATCAAGGAATGCGATGCATTTTTGATATCATAAATCGTTTCAACCAAATGGTTTCCTTTCAGGTTTTTGATGTTAGAGGCAAAAATGAAATTCCGGATATAAACAAGTTTGACATTTACATTTCAAGTGGCGGACCCGGAAATCCGTTGGAAGGTAACGGAATTTGGGATAAAAAATATTTTGAATTGATTGATAGTCTTTGGAATTGGAACAAGGAAAATGAAATGAAAAAACACGTGTTGTTTATTTGCCATTCCTTTCAAATGGCTTGTAAACACTTCGGTTTAGCTGAAATTAATAAGCGAAAAGATACTTCGTTCGGAATAATGACAACCCATAAAGTTAATGAAGGTTTGAATGATACTTTATTTGAAGGTCTCGAAAATCCATTTTATACAATTGATAGTCGTGATTTTCAAGTTGTGCAACCGCATTTAAAAATTTTCAAAAAAATGGGAGCTCAGATTATTGCCTTAGAAAAAATTAGAGATCATGTGCAATACGAACGAGCCATTATGGGAATTCGTTTTTCGAAAGAATTTGTTGGTGTTCAATTTCATCCCGAAGCAGATCCTATAAGTTTCTTAGCTCATATGAAAAATAGAACTTTCAGAGAAAAAATTATTGAAATGAAAGGACGAATGAAGTTTTTAAGAATGCTTGAAAATTTGGTTGAAGAAGATAAAATTTATAAAACCAACGAAACTATTATTCCAAATTTTTTACGCATAGCCATAAACGATTTGATGAAACACAAAAGAATACTCTCTAACTGAAATCTCAATTTATTTCAATTGTAAAGGCACACAAGTTTTTCTTTTGTGCCTTTTTTAAAACGATTTTTTAACATGAATACTAAATATAGAAAGCTTTTTAACGAACAATTCTCTGTTGAAAAATATAACCAACTTATCGATTCAATAACTAATGAGTTTGATTACAAACCTACATTTCGTATTGGGGAAACTCCGTTTTTTATTTCTAATGAATTAAAATCTCAGTTACTTGAAGGTTGTAATGAAGTTATAGTTTTTATTCAGAAAGAAGGTTTTAAAGAATTAACAAACATAGCTTTAGAGTTAAATAGAAAAGTGCCTAACGAAGACAATCACACTTCTTTTTTAGCTATTGATTTTGGTATTTGTGAAGAAAACAATCAATTGATTCCAAAGCTAATTGAAGTACAAGGTTTTCCTTCGTTGTTCAATTTTCAAAATAATTTGGCTCAAAAATTTACGAACCACTACCCTTTTCTTTCTGAACTGACTCCCTATCTTAACGGATTAAATCACGATTCCTATTTGAAGTTAATTGAAGAAGTGATTTGTGATGAGTACCCAAAAGAAAATGTCATCCTTTTAGAAATTGAACCTGAAAAGCAAAATACAAAGATTGATTTTTATTACTGCAAACGTGACATTGGAATTCCGATTGTTTGTGTAACAGAACTCATTCAGAAAGGTAAAAAGCTATTTTACACCAATGCTGATGGAGTTGAAATTGAAGTGAAACGCATTTACAATCGTGTCATATTTGACGAATTAGATTTGCGAACTGATTTGCAACTCAACTTTGATTTTTCTGATGATTTGGATGTAGAATGGGCTGGACATCCCAATTGGTTTTTCCGTATCAGTAAGTTTATTTTGCCTTATCTCAAAGGGAAGTATTTTATTGAAACTACATTGCTTAGTGAATTAAAAGAAATCCCATCCGATTTAGAGAATTATGTGCTCAAGCCTTTATTTTCCTTTTCAGGGAGTGGTGTTGTATTTCATGTCAAACCCGAAGATATTGAAGCCGTAAAAGAAAAGGACTTATATATTTTACAGAAAAAAGTAAACTACCTGCCTATTATTCAATCACCTGATGGTAAAGTAAAAGCAGAAGTCCGCATTTTGTGTGTTTGGCCAAAAGATGCTGCCGCTCCTATTCCGGTTACCAATTTAGTTCGATTAAGTCGTGGTGAAATGATTGGTGTAAAATTCAACAAAGACAAAGATTGGGTTGGCGGAACTGTTGGGATGTTTGAAAAACAATAAGATATTTCGAGTTTTAAATTGAAGGATTATTTGATTATATGTTGAATCTCTAAAATTAAAGATTCTAATTCTTTAATAGGAATTTGAGTTACTGTTTCAATATAATTCTTAGAATCAAAGATCAACAAAACTCCTTTTGAATCATTTTCATATCCAATTTGTTTTATTTCTAGTTCCGGTGCCTTTATTTCGTAATCTTTTGTTCCGTCTTTAAACCATCCGTAATCGGCACTATATGTGATTTTATCTTTATCAAAATGTAAAACTTCAATGCCATACGTATTCCAAAGAGAAACTCGTAACATATAAAAACAAATTAAACCGAAAAAACCAATCATTACAATCATTAAAAATTTTAATTCTCCTCCATTTTGTATTGAATATATAACACTAGAAATTGGTAAAAAAAATAATAAAAATGTTATGCTATATAATGAAAACCGTACAAAAAAAGGAGATCTTTTTACTCTTAAAATGACCTTATTTTTATCAATCTCATATTGCTTTGAACAAGTATAGGGAAGCATATTAAAAAATTAATTCAATTCGTTTTTACTCCATTATTTTTTTTCTTATTTGCAAAAAACTTAAATCTGTAGTAACCATACTTTCAACGATTTCTTTCCGAATCACATCCAAATCCTCATACTCCAAATGTTTCGCCCAATTTTCTTCATTCAAAACTTGTTTGATAGTTTTCATCACTTTTGCAGTTTCAGCAGCATTTCTTAAAACTGCTTTTCCGTCGTAAAACGATAAGTCTTTATGAAAAAAATCAGCTGTTTTTTGCTCCCAATCCACTTGGATAAAGAATAACTTTGCATTTTCATCATTAGGCAAAAAATCATTCCAACGTGCAAAACCTACTTTGGTATATTGGTTTTTATAATCAGTTAAAGGAACTAACCGCCATCGGCAATTGGCTACCCTACCCCAATGATTGGAAATTCGGAAAACACCCTCGTCAGTGAAATAATATTCGCTACCCGATTTACTTTTGAAATGCGATTTTTGTAATTCAAAATCCGTTTGAGAAACTTCTTTCCAAAGGCAAAAAGTGTATTTGTGAAAGTTTTTAGAGTTATATTTTTTCATTTTGTCAGTTGCCACGAATTACACGAATTCCCACTAATTAAAAAAATACAATCAAATTAATTCGTGAAATTAGTGTTAATTAGTGGCTAAAAAATTAATGTAACTTCTTCACTTTCTCCTGAGCTGCTACAGTTGCAAAATCTTTAACCAATCGTTCGGCATAATCGTCTAATAATTCACGAACGCGTTCATGTTTCTCTGATTTTATAATTAATCCTGCATGATATTCCAAAGGAACACGGAAACACACTTCAGCATCATTAAACCCACTCAAATCAGGATGTTCAAATTTGGATAAAGTCAACACAATTCCGGCAAATTGTTTCTTTTGTGAGGGTACTTTATACGTTTCTTGTCGCACCAAAGCATCTTCAATCTTTGCCCATTCTCCCCATAAATTAATTCCTGAAGCGGCTTCAACCATTTCAGCCAAATGAGCTCCACCTACTCTGGAAGATGTTTCCAAAAAGTAAATTTTGCCATCTTCATTACATTTAATAAATTCCGTATGCGTAGCTCCGTGTTTCATTCCGAAAGCTTTCATTACCTGCTCATTCACTTTTTTTATGGCTTTTTCATCAGCACTATTATATGGAATGTTAGCACTTCTAAAAATTCCGCCTCCTTGTGAAATTTCCATTGGAGTGGCTAAATATTGAGATGTTAAACTGAATAAAACTTTACTATTAAAATTCAGGCCATCACAATGATAAACTGCTCCCGGTTTGAATTGCTCTACTAAATATTTAATGCGATTATCACCCAATTCATTTATTTTTTCCCATAATTCTTCTTTGGAATGTACTTTCATAATTCCGGAGGCTGATGCTTCAGAACGTGGTTTCAAAACCCATGGTGGCGAAACGCTGTCTGCGAAAGTGTTGATGTATTCGTCATTAAACAATGCACTAAAAGCCGGAACCGGAACTCCTTCTGCTTGTGCTTTTACTCGCATGGCCAATTTATCTCTGAAATACCTTCCTGTAGTTTGACCCATTCCATCTACACGAAGATTTTCTCGTAAATAAGTCGCTTTTTCAACATCAAAATCATCCAAAGCAACAATTGCGGCTATTTTTTCATTCCGCATGATTCCGGCAACGCCTTGAAGCAACATGTCTAAATCCCAATCAATATCCTGACCCGGCATATAAAAAATTTCGTCTATCGAATCAAAAGCCCAAGGTTTGTTTCGCAACTTTTCGGAAGTAATTAAGAATACTTTGTTTCCTAATTTTTTCATATTGATTAAAAAATCATTTCCTTTAAAATAATTGGAAATGCAGATAAAAGTTTTAGCAGTCGTATCCATAAGCTACAGGTTTTCAATAAAATTGGTTAGTAAATGTACCCCAAATGCTGAGGCATGTTTTGTTTTTGCAAATTCATCATCAATAAATGTTACTCCTGCAACATCAAGATGAGCCCAAGATGTATGATTATTAGTAAAAAATTCTAAAAATTTTGCTGCTGAAATAGCTCCTGCAACCGGTTTTCCGGAGTAGTTTTTTACATCAGCAATATCACTTTCAATGTCTGATTTATAAGCATCCCATAACGGTAAAGGCCATAATCGCTCCCCAATTTCATCTCCGGCATGTTGCAATTGTTTTGATAAATCCGGATTGTTGGTAAATAAAGCTCCACATTCACTACCTAAAGTGGCTACACTACTTCCTGTTAAAGTGGCAATATCAATAACCGTTTCAGGATTGTAATTTTTAATTAAATAAGATAATCCATCGGCCAAGATTAATCTTCCTTCGGCATCTGTATCAATAATTTCAATAGAATGGCCGCTATAACTTCCAATCACATCACTGGGTAAAAAAGAATTGGCATCCACCGAATTCTCACACGCAGGAACTATAGCTGTAACCCGATAAGGCAATTGTAAATCTGCAATCAGTTGCATGGTTCCTAAAACTGCTGCAGCTCCCGCCATGTCACACTTCATATGAACCATTCCTGCTGTTTTGATGTTCAAACCTCCGGTATCAAAGGTGATCCCTTTCCCAACCAAACCTATGTGTTTTTTGGATTCAACAGGCACATAATCCATGATAATAAATTGAGAATCGTTGGCACTTCCTTTTCCAACAGACACAAAGGCATCAAGTCCCAATTCTTTTGCTTGTTGAAATCCGAACACTGTTACTTTAAAGCCATACTTCTCTCCAGAAGTGATTGACCAATCGGCCAAATGTTTTGGGGTTACTCTATTAGGAGGTAAATCAACTAAGTGAAAAGTTTCTAATTGTGCATTGGCAATTTTTAATCCTCTTTCAACAGCATTTGTAACATCTGTATACGTATTGATTTCTAAAACAAAATCAGTTGAAGTTAAAGGATGTTGCTTTTTTTCTTTTTTGTAATGACCTAACTGATATGTTCCTAACCACAAACCGGAAATAAGTGCTTCAATATAATCTCCCTTAAATGCAGAAGATAGAAATAGTTTGGCTTCGTTTTTAAAATGTGACGTTTGTTTTGCAGCAATTCTTCTAAAAGCTGTTTTGACCGATTTATAGTCCGGATTTTTTCCTAAACCGATAAACAAAAACAGTTGTTCCTCTTTTTCTAGAAGGTGATGACTGTCTTTTTTTCCTGAAAAGGTGGAATGGGAAATTTGAAAGTCATTAAAAACAATAGCCGTTTCTGTCTCCAAAAACGGAATTAAATTTAATGCTTTATAGGATTGATTATTTGTATAATGGATTTTCATAATTTTTTTCAATTAGATTTTTGACATTGTAATTGTTATTCATCTTTGTTACTAAAAAACAACCACTCAATCGCTTTTGGAAATTCATCACTCCAATGAACTTCATTGTGTTTGCCAAACTCATTGATACTTAGTCGTACTTTCATTTTGTCTTCCAGTGTTTTTCTTTTCAATAATCGTTTTTTGAAATGTTGCACATGGTCAATCATTGTGGCACTTTCATCACCACCGGCATACAAATAGATACGTGTTTCTTGCGGCTCTTCCATATCCAAAAAGGACAATTTAATTTTGGGAACCACCCAAAGCGATGGCGAAAAAATCATCAATTTTCCAAATACTTCCGGATACATGATGCCGCTAAAAATACTCACCAAACCTCCCATTGAACTGCCGCCAATTCCGGTATAATCTCGTTCAGGTTTTGTTCTGAAGTTAGTATCCACAAAGGGTTTTAACGTATCGGTTAAAAAACGAATGTACTTTTTTCCTTGACCGGAACCCAAAACGGTGTTGCCGACATTGTACTCAATTAAGCGTTCTTTTTCGGCATGTTCAACAGCAATGACAATGATTTTGCCTATTTTATATTCTGCCATAACGGCAAGTTTTTTATCAATTTCCCAATTGCCATACTTGGCTTTTTCATTAAATAAATTTTGAGCATCCTGCAAATACATCACCGGATAATGTTCCGTAGTTGTATCATAATCATGGGGCAATAAGGCCCAAACTTTTCGGGTTTTATTCAATTGCGGAATTTCAAATTCTTTTGAAATCAAATGTACCTGCGGTAAAAAAGTTGACTTAAAAGGCAACCAATTGTGACGCCATTTAGCAACGTGTTCCCGTCGAACGCCATTGTGTTGTTTACAAGACCTATTTTCTGTACGGTTGCCATATTTATCAATCTCGACTTCACTCCAGTCGCCTCGAGTAAATTTATAAAGCAATTCATCAGGATATTTGAAATTTTCAGGGAATTTAAAATGATATAAGCCCTGACCCACTTTTTCCATTAAAAAATTCTTGTCTTGTGTCACCCACTGATTAAAATTACCGGATAGGTAAACGGGGCGGTCATCATCTTCATCAGTAGTTAAAATTATATTTAGATGGGGCTCTTTTATTTCTTTTTCCGGTGAGGGTGGTAGTATATTTTCTGCTGACTTCATGCGTTTTGGAAACGAAAATTTTAATTATTCAAAAAGTAAATATAGCTTTTTAGGATGGTGAATGAAAATATTTTTTAACGGAAATCAGATAAATGAAGGAATTGTTGAATTTTGAATGGAATAGTAATAATTAATCAAATTTGACTGCTTTAAGCAACCTGAAATCGCATTATTTTTAATAAATTAGCCACTTCAAATTTTACACAACAATCAAATGAAAAATACCGCCTTATCACACATTCATGAAAGTTTAGGAGCAAAAATGGTACCCTTTGCTGGTTATAACATGCCGGTGCAATATGAAGGAGTCTCTGCAGAACACGAAACCGTAAGAAACGGAATTGGTGTTTTTGATGTTTCACACATGGGTGAATTTATTCTCTCCGGGCCAAATGCTTTGGCTTTAATTCAAAAAGTTACTTCCAACGATGCCTCGGTTTTAACTGTAGGTAGAGCTCAATATTCTTGTTTGCCCAATGAAACCGGTGGAATTGTTGACGATTTAATTGTCTATAAATTAGAAGAGGAACAATACCTTTTGGTGGTGAATGCTTCAAATATTGAAAAAGATTGGAACTGGATTGCGTCGCATAATGATTTAGGTGTTGACATGCGAAACCTTTCTGAAAACTATTCCCTTTTAGCTATTCAAGGACCAAAAAGTGTGGAAGCCATGCAAACGCTTACTTCAATCGATTTAAGTACCATAAAATATTACCATTTTGAAGTGGCCGATTTTGCAGGAATTGAAAATGTAATCATCTCAGCAACCGGATATACAGGTTCAGGTGGTTTTGAAATTTATTGTAAAAATGACGAAGTGGAACACATTTGGAAAAAAGTGTTTGAAGTCGGTGCTTCTTTTGGTATCAAACCAATCGGATTGGCAGCCCGCGATACCTTACGTTTGGAAATGGGTTTTTGTTTGTATGGAAATGACATCAACGATACTACTTCGCCACTTGAAGCAGGTTTGGGATGGATTACAAAATTTACAAAAGAATTTACCAATTCCGAAAACCTTAAAAAACAAAAAGAAGAAGGTGTTACAAAGAAACTAGTAGGCTTTGAATTGTTGGAAAGAGGAATTCCACGTCATGATTACCAAATTGTGGATGCTGAAGGAAGTAACATTGGAATAGTAACCTCAGGAACTATGGCTCCAACTGTGGGTAAAGGAATTGGAATGGGTTATGTAAAAACCGAATTTGCTTCAGAAGGTTCTGAAATTTTTATTCAAATTAGAAACAATAAAGTTAAAGCGAAAGTGGTAAAATTGCCGTTTTATAAGAAGTAAAACTTAAAATTTTGAACATAAAAAAATCCGCAATTGCGGATTTTTTTATTTATATAAGATTATTTATAATTTAAATACACCTCCAACATTGAAAGCACCATAAGAGTTTTTGATTGTAAAATCTGATTCTTTAGGAACTTCAGTCAATCCAGTCATACCTTGAAAATCTACTAATATGCTGAATTTTTCAGAAATTTCAATTTTATAACCAATACCATAATTGAAACCAACTTGTGTTGCATTTGCTAAATCTTTAATGTCTTGACCATTTACATCAGCAGAAGTTAAAAAACCAATACTTGGTCCAAAATTTAGGCTCCATTTTCTGGTACTTCCAAAATGCCAATTTGCGTTAACAGGGATGGTTACATATTTTAATTTTTCTTCAAGATTTATAATTTGATTACCATCAAAACCTGAATATTTACTTCCCATAGTTTGATAAAGGAGACCTGAACGTAAACTCCAACGGTCATTGAAATAATAATCGCCATTTACTCCAAAATCAACAGCACTGATAGAAGAATTGTCTAATGCACTATCACCATAATAATTGGCAGAAGAAAAACCAACAATTGGTGTTAATTCAATAGTTCCTTTTTCTCTGTTTTGCGAAAAACCAAAAAAACCTGTCAAAAGAATTGATAAATAAATAAATTTTTTCATTTAATAAAAAATTAAGTTTAAGGCCACAAATATAGAATAATACTTTAATTTTTATGGTAAATAAAGTTTTTTATAGCAAGTTGATTTTATACTTTTGCATAACAAATTTTTAAAATTAATTTCTACTAAAGAATACTGAAATAAATAGAAATGGGAAGAGCATTTGAATTTAGAAAAGCACGAAAGATGAAACGTTGGTCAGCCATGGCCAAAACGTTTACCAGAATTGGAAAAGATATCGTAATGGCCGTGAAAGAAGGTGGTCCAAATCCGGAAACCAACTCAAGATTAAGGGCTGTTATTCAAAATGCAAAGGCTGCTAACATGCCAAAAGACAATGTGGAGCGTGCCATCAAGAAAGCATCAGATAAAGATACCGCCAACTTCAAAGAAGTATTGTTTGAAGGCTATGCACCACACGGAATCGCAGTTTTAATTGAAACTGCTACGGATAATAACAATAGAACGGTGGCAAATATCAGAAGCTATTTTAATAAATGTAACGGTACTTTAGGAACACAAGGTTCGGTAGAGTTCATGTTTGATCACACTTGTAATTTCAGAATTCCTGCCGAAGGTCAAGATGTTGATGAATTAGAATTGGAAATGATTGATTTTGGTGTAGAAGAAATCTTTGCCGATGAAGACGGAATTCTAATGTATGCTCCTTTTGAAAGTTTTGGTGCTATTCAAAAAGAATTAGAAAACAGAAACATCGAAATCTTATCGTCAGGGTTTGAACGAATTCCACAAATCACCAAAGAAGTGACTACTGAACAGATGGCCGACATTGAAAAATTATTAGAAAAAATTGAAGAAGATGATGATGTGATGAATGTGTATCACACCATGCAGGAATAATTTATTTGCGAATGAGTTTAAAACCATTCGATTAAAAAATTCTTAAACATAAAAAACTCCAAGCTTTCCACTTGGAGTTTTTCTATACTAATCTTTATCTTTCTTCTTTCTTCTATTCTCTTCTTACTTAATAAACTCAATCTTCTGAACTTCTTCCATATTCACACTGTCAAAAAATCCTTGTTCGCTCATCCAGTCATCGCTGAATACTTTACTCATATAACGAGAACCGTGATCAGGGAAAATTGCAATAACATTAGAGTTTTCATCAAACTCTCCTTCTTCAGCAAATTGACGAATGGCTTGAACCACAGCTCCTGAAGTATATCCAACAAATAAGCCTTCTTTGACAGCAATTTCACGTGTGGTATGAGCACTTTCTTCGTCAGTTACTTTGATGAATTTATCAATCGCATCAAAATCAGTTGCCGTTGGAATTAAATTTTTCCCTAAACCTTCTATACGGTAAGGATAAATCTCTTCGCTATCAAATTCTTTGGTTTCGTGATATTTCTTTAATACCGAACCATAAGCATCAACACCTAAAATTCGAATGTTTGGATTTTTCTCTTTTAAATACTTGGCAGCTCCTGAAAGGGTACCACCTGTTCCGCTACAAGCGATTAAATGGGTGATTTTTCCGTTGGTTTGTTCCCAAATCTCTGGGCCTGTAGTTTTATAATGAGCATCAATATTCAATTGATTAAAATATTGATTGATATAAATCGAACCTTTTGTTTCTTCATGCAAGCGTTTGGCAACGTTGTAGTAAGAACGCTCATCATCTGCAGAAACGTGAGCCGGGCAAACATAAACCTTCGCTCCCATGCTGCGTAACATGTCAATTTTATCTCTTGATGATTTAGAACTAACGGCCAAAATACAATTATAACCCTTTATAATACTAACCATAGCCAAGCTAAAGCCGGTATTTCCTGAAGTTGTTTCTATGATAGTATCACCCGGTGAAAGTAGTCCCTGACGTTCAGCTTCTTCAATAATATAAAGTGCTATTCTATCTTTAGTAGAATGACCCGGATTAAAAGCCTCTACTTTTGCATAATAATTACCTTCCAAATTTGATGTGACTTTGTTGAGCTTGATTAATGGGGTATTCCCTATTAAGTCCAACACACTATTGTAAGCTTTTATATGTTCTTTCATAAAAAATAGGTTAGTCAAGGCAAATTTTAAATAAAAATTTTGGATACCTTATAACTTTGCAAATGTATAAAATTTTTTTAATTACTCCTTAATTCCTTCCAAATCTAATAAAAAACTAAATTCTTTGGCCAGTTCTTTCAACGACTCAAATCGGCCTGAAGCCCCGCCATGACCCGCATCCATGTTCGTATCTAGAAACAATAAATTTTTATCTGTTTTCATAACACGCAGTTTGGCTACCCATTTTGCCGGTTCCCAATATTGCACTTGTGAATCATGTAATCCGGTTGTTACCAACATGTTAGGGTAATCTTGTGCTTTTATGTTATCATAAGGTGAATACGACTTCATGTAATCATAATATAATTTGTCATTCGGATTTCCCCATTCATCATACTCTCCCGTGGTTAAAGGAATAGTTTCGTCTAACATTGTGGTTACTACATCTACAAAGGGTACGCCCGCTAAAACGCCATGATACAATTTCGGAGCCATGTTAATAATAGCACCCATTAAGAGACCTCCTGCAGAGCCGCCTTGAGCATAAAGCTTTTTCGGATTGGTATATTTTTGTTCGATTAAAAACTTAGAACAATCAATAAAATCAGTAAACGTGTTTTTCTTTTTCAATAATTTTCCGTCTTCATACCATTGACGACCCATATCTTCACCTCCACGAATGTGAGCTATTGCATAGATGAAACCTCTGTCTAACAAACTTAATATGGTGGAATCAAAATTAGGATCCATCGAATGACCATAGGAACCATAAGCATATTGCAACAACGGATTGTTGCCGTCTTTCTTTACTTCTTTTCGATAAACTAATGAAATTGGAACTTTCGTGCCGTCTGTCGCTGTTGCCCAAACACGTTCCTCCTTATAGTTGTTTTTATCAAACTTACCTCCTAAAACGTCTAGTTCTTTTTTAACTTCCTTAGTTTTAGTTCGCATATTAAAATCAATAACCGAATAAGGAGTTGCTAAAGATTGATAACCATATCTTAGAATTTCAGTATCAAAATCAACATTGGTACCCACAAAAGCCGAATAGGTTTCAATTTCAAACGGTAAGTAATACTCCCCACCGCCATTCCATGGCATGATACGAATTTTGTTTAAACCGTTCGAACGTTCTTCAACGACTAAATAATTTTTAAAGATTTCAATTCCTTCAATTAAAACGGCATCGTTGTGCGGAATAACATCTACCCAATTTTCTTTGGTGGTAGCGTTATCCGGTGTTTTCATCACTTTAAAATTGGTTGCTTTATCTTTATTGGTCACAATATAAAAGTGATCATCAAAATGAGAAATGTTGTACTCCAACCCTCTTGTTCTGGGTTGAAATACTTTGAACTTGTCATTGGGCTTATTGGCATCTAAAACCTGAAATTCGGAGGTTAAAGTACTGCTACTATTGATAACTAAGAATTTTTTAGACTTTGTTTTGGCAATGTAACTGTTAAAAGTTTCATCTTTTTCATGAAATACCAATACATCGTTTTTTACATCAGTGCCTAAAACGTGTTTGTGAATTTTATCCGAACGCAAGGTTACTTCATCTTTTGTGGTATAAAACAACGTTTTGTTGTCGTTTGCCCAGATTGCAGTACCGGAAACATTTTTAATTTTGTCAGCCAGAATTTCTCCGGTTTCTAAGTTTTTTACTTGTAAAGTATAAATTCTTCTACCAACTAAATCAGTAGAAAAAGAAGCTAATTTATTGTCTTCACTAATATTTAATCCACCTAAGTTAAAGTAGGATTGTCCTTTTGCCATTTCATTACAATTGAACAAAATCTCTTCTTCGGCAGTAAGACTTCCTTTTTTACGGGAAAAAATGGGATATTCTTTTCCTTTTTCAAAACGAGTGATGTAGTAATAACCATTGTATAAATAAGGAACCGATTCATCATCTTCCTTAATACGGGCTTTCATTTCTTCAAACAAATCTTTTTGAAAAGCTTGCGTGTGAGTCGTCATTTGCTGATAGTACTCATTTTCATCTTTTAGGTATTGAATTACCTCGGGATTTTCACGATCGTTTAGCCAAAAATAGGAATCGAGGCGTTTATCTCCGTGCTTTTCCAACACGGTATCTTTTTTTGCCGCAAGCGGCGGAACAAGGGTATCGGTCATAGTGGTCTCCTTTTTTTGACAAGAGGTTGCAAAAATAACGCAAATTAAACTAATGCTTAACTTATAATTCATAAAAAATAGTTTATCAAAACTATGCAATATACTACATTTGCAATTCATATAACATAAAAATTATTAACATGTTTGGAGACTTGATGGGAATGATGGGTAAACTTAAAGAGGCCCAACAAAAAATAGAAGCAACTAAAAAGCAGTTGGACCATGTTTTGATAGATGAACAAAGCAATGACGGGCTTTTGAAGGTGACACTTACTGCAAATCGCACAATTAAATCGATAGAAGTTGATGCCTCATTATTAGGAGATAAAGACCAATTGGAAGATTATTTGGTATTGGTTATAAACAAAGCCATCACTCGGGCTACACAAATTAACGAAGCCGAATTAGCAGCAGTTGCCAAAGAAGGCATGCCAAACCTTCCGGGAATGGATCAATTTCGTTAATGGAATGGAAAAGTCTGTGAAGGACTGAAAATAGTACCATGAAAAAAGACTTTCATTTTATCACTTTTAAACACGACGTTACTTCCATTACACTACCTGAAAAGTTTACTTTCCCTTTTTATTACGAACCACATCCGCTTAGTAAAATAGCTGCAACGGAACTGCAAAACTATCTGGAAACACAGACGGATTGGGAACACAACTTTGGGTTGAAAGCAGGACAAAAAGGATTGGTCATTGGTAAGATGTTTGGTGTTTTGGTAGTACAAAACAAGCAGGGTGAATTGGGCTATCTCGCTGCTTTTTCGGGAAAACTTGCTGATAGTAATGAGCACCAACACTTTGTGCCGCCTGTTTTTGATATGCTAAAGCAGGACGGCTTTTTTAAAAAGGAAGAAAAAATTCTCAACGAATACAACCGGAAAATTGAAGCTTTAGAAAACGATACTGATTTTTTAGAAGCTAAAAAGGAATGGGTTGCTCTTCAAGCAACGGCTGAAAAAGACAAACAAGAAAAGAAAGATGCCAGCAAGCAAAACAAATTGCTACGGGATGCCTTGCGTTTAAAATCGGAAAAAGAGGCTGTTTTTGAAGCGTACAAAGCCCTTCAGAAACAACTCAGTCAGCAAAGTCGTGAAGAAAGCATTCAATTGAAGATGATGAATCAATATTGGAAAGCAACGCTTGATGCGGCTCAAAAGAATGTGGCTGTTTTTCAATCGAAAATTGATGCTTTGAAGGAAGAAAGGAAACAGAAATCGGCACGATTACAGCAAAAGTTATTTCATCAGTATGCCTTTTTAAACCAACAAGGAATTCCCAAGAGTTTGGGAGCTATTTTTGAAGAGAATCCACCTGCCAGTGCCGGTGAATGTGCAGCTCCTAAGTTGTTGCAATATGCCTTTGCCAACCAATTAAAACCTATTGCTTTGGCTGAGTTTTGGTGGGGTCAATCACCTAAGTCGGAAGTGCGGAAGCATGGTCAATTTTATCCGGCTTGTACAGGAAAATGCAAACCCATTTTGGCACATATGCTTGAAGGAATTGTTATGGATGACAACCCTTTAGAAGTTAATCCTGCTTTGGGAAAAGACATCACTATTGTTTATGAAGACGACTATCTTGCAGTTATCAACAAGCCGGCAGAGTTTCTCTCTGTGCCTGGAAAGACAATCACCGATTCGGTTTATGATCGCGTGAGAATACGCTATCCTGAAGCTACAGGACCTTTGATTGTACACCGTCTGGATATGTCTACTTCCGGATTGTTGTTGGTTGCTAAAAGCAGTGCTATCTACTTACAGTTGCAATCACAATTCATTAAGCGAACTATTAAGAAGCGATATGTGGCCTTGTTGGATGGAAAGGTTACACAAAGTAGCG
The DNA here is from genome assembly GCF_014638005.1 of Flavobacterium orientale. Taxonomy (GTDB): domain Bacteria; phylum Bacteroidota; class Bacteroidia; order Flavobacteriales; family Flavobacteriaceae; genus Flavobacterium; species Flavobacterium orientale. The sequence goes on along the minus strand of NZ_BMFG01000004.1, from coordinate 60,153 downwards.
GAATAATAGAATTGCCGTTGCGGGTTGATTTAGACAACCGTCCCAATCAATTGGTGTGTTATACCTATGGCAAACCGGCAGTAACAAAATGGGAAGTTATAGAGCACCGGGGCAATCAGACGTTGGTTTACTTTTACCCTATTACAGGCAGAACGCATCAACTTCGTGTGCATGCCGCTCATCCGGAGGGTTTAAATGCTCCTATTGTGGGTGATGACCTTTATGGTACCAAAGCAAACCGGCTTCATCTTCATGCGGAACAACTCAGCTTCTTCCACCCTATTTTGAAAGAAGAAATGGTTTTGCAGGTTGAGGAACTATTTGAGTAAAAGAGTTGGTAGGGGTACCACAAGGCTGACTTTGACATGGCTTTGATATGACTTTGACTTGTCGTTACTCATGCTGAAATAGCCATACTGACATTCAATTTATAACTATCTAAATATAGAATGAAACAAACACAAAAAAACAGTAGTAAAAAATTACTACTGTTTTCCAAAAACTATAAATATTAATTAACTACTCATTAATTTTTTAAAGCACTAAAGTGTCTTAATTTAAAAGTACTTTAACTGATTTTTCACCTTCGTCTGTTTTTACATTCACGACAAAAACACCGGTTTGATTTAATTGGAAATCGGTATCTGATGACGTTGTAAATGATTTTACTAAAGCACCTAAAACGTTATACACTTTAACTTCAGTTGCGGTTAAAACATTTGAAACAAAAACTTGATTTTTGTATGAATGCACTTTTGTAGCAATTTGATCAAAATCGTTAACGCTAAGTGTCTGAGTTGTTCCTAATGCTCCGGTAACTTCAATTTTCATAATATTACAGGCTGCGTCGCAAGAAATATATAGATTTCCACTTGTTCCAGTGTAATTAGCAGTCAATATAAGTCTATCATTTGATGAATCTGAACCTAGTGAACCCACTAAATTTGTTCCGTCAGTAATATAAAGAGTACGAGTACCTGAACCACCAGTTCTAAACCATACTTTAACAGTAACAGGACCAGCAACAGCAAAATAAAAATATCTTTTGGTTGGTGGTGTGGTTACTGGTAGAAAACCTGTTTCATAACTAGATCCATTAAATTTAAATCTTTTTGTAGCAGTAAATCCATCTGGAAATGCTCCAGAATTTTGACCAATTTCCAGTTGACCAGTGTTTGCATATGCATTTCCACTCAAATCTTGTCCAGGGAAGATTCCGAAATTATTTACAACTGTATTTGTAGAATATCCACTATTCTCAGGCCAATCTGTACTATTTCCAAAATCCCAAACTGTTGTCTGAGCATTTGTAGCTGTTGTAGTAATTGCTAAAGCAGCAAACACCATAAAAAGTAATTTTTTCTTCATAATAATTTGTTTTAAAGTTTATTGTTTATTTGTAATACAATCGATTGCATAAAAATAATAGTATTTTTTGTAAATGCAAAAAAAAAGGAGTTAATTTTTATATTTTATTTAATTTTAGGTCTAATTTTTATTTTTAAGGGTGTTTTTATAGCAATTTATCAAAACTATTTTAAAAAAATATTAGTGCTTAATAAATTTTTTAAACACTATTTTTTCGTTGCTTTCTATTTTACAGACATACATTCCCTTGGCCAGTTTTTCTAAATTTAATTGTAGTATTTCGTTTGAAGTAGAATTTTCAGTATAGTTGAAAACTTCTTGTCCATTTAGATTGTAGATCGTAATTTCTGTTTTTCCAAAATTACTTTCAGATAATTCAATATTCAAAATGTCTTTTACTAAACTCGGATACAAACGAATGTTATTTTCATTTTCAATGTCAGCTATTCCCAAAAACGTACATTCATTTGGTGTGATTACACCGGTAGCAGTCACATTTAGCGTTGCTCCTGCTCCACAGGTTGCATCGGTCAAATTGGTGATTACCTCATTTACCGGTATTATCGTAGTGGTATAAGTTGGAGGCGTAACTGTACCAATGTTGGTAGCTCCATTGATACAATTATTAAAAGCAAGTGCCACTGTTCCGCCATCTCCGGGATAGTTGGTATAAACATTTGAAATTCCTGAAAAATCACTGTTTTGAACAAAGCAAGTGGTGTTGTTGATGCCACCACCAAGTCCGAGAGCTCTGGCGTTTGTAACCTCCGTATTATAATAACAATTCAAAATATGAAGCTGAGCATTTCGGGCTCTTGGCATTCTTTCACGACAACCTGTACCCCATAAACAACTTTGAAAAGTCACACTAAAATTGCCATCGGCAGGAGCATCATTTGCCCCTGAACCCACAAGATTTGAAAACCTATGGTCATTTGAACCACCGGAACCACCGGGAACAGGAGGTTTTAAATAGGTGAATTTACACCACGAAACGGTGACATTATCGGTCAATCCTTTGATATCAAAATTACCATCTAAACCATCTTGAAACTCACAATGGTCTACCCATAAATTGGTACATCCGTCGGCAGTAAGTAAATCTTCTCCGTCAATATCATAAGCACCCGGCCCTTCAAAAATTAAATTTCGAATGATTACATTGTTAGAACCCGGTCTGAGATAAATAATTCCTCCGCCAGGATGAGCTAATGTATTACTCACTAATTTTGCACCGGGAAGTCCGATTAAGCTTTTATTGCTAATTATTGCTCTTAACTGTTGAGTTGCCGGTACTGTCAGTACGCCGGAAACCAAAATAACTTTTGAGCCTGCGGATTGCATTTGGGTTCTTAAAGCTGCCCAAGTGGTTACAGTTATAGGGGTGACAGCTCCACCACCGGTAGTTGCAGCCCCATAACCTTGAGGAGTAGCCACATAGTAATCTTGACTAAAAACGTTTATAAAACTAAATACAATAAGAAGTAAAAAATATTTTTTTTTCATAGCCTATAATTTTTTAGTTTGTTATTACTTTAATTGATTTTGAACCATCTTGAGCTTGAACATTTACTATCCAAAGACCAGGAGTCATGTTGAATTTTACATCTTCATTGGTTACAAATGATTTTACTTTTGCACCACTTAAAGCATAAACAGTAACCGTTGTGGTTCCATTTACATTGTTTATATAAATATCTTTATTAGCTGAAAATACTTTTACAGAAGATTGCGGATTAAAATCATTGCTACTCAACGTATCATTGTTTATTAATGAAGGAAGTGGGTCCCAATTATCATTACCTTTTGTAAAATTAAAAGTAGTAATTGCTGTTCCGTCATTCAACACAGGCGTTGTTAACGTAGTTGCCCAACTTGCTCTAAAAGGAATGTTGTTTACCCCTGAATTTTCAATAGTACCAATTTCATACATACCGCTTGAGGTGCCACCAAGTGTGCTCAACCAACCTAACGGCATGATTAAGGATTGATCTATAAACCCGGGATAATTTGAAGTTTCAATAGTAGTGTTGTAAAAAACAACTTCACTGGTATTGGCTTGCCAAGGTCTGCCAAAATAACCCGGTTTTGAACGATACACAGAGGCGGTTTCGATTAGAGGTTGAGCGGTAGTAATCATACATTCGTATAGTAAGAATCCTCTTCCTGATGATTGTTGAGCAGCCGTGATATAAGACAAATCACTAGATTGATCACTGGTATTCATCACCAAATTGGTTTTATAAAAAACAGCGTCCATTCCACCAAAAATAAAGTCAACAGCACCCATTACATCCCCTTTGTAAACAACCACTCGGGAACCTGTACCTCCAAAAAAGGAATCTTGTCGTCCCACTACTCTGCACTTGTTTAAAATGACTTTGTCAATATTGTTTGCAATAGCAATAGCAGCCGCTCTTTCAACAAAAGTTTTATTTTGAACACTTGTGTTTCCGTAATTAATTGGTCTGACACCCGGACTTCCTGAAGACCAAGCCACAACAACATCTTGTGACTCTTTTGTAGAAATATATTGGTTGAATGAATTTTCAAAAATAATTCCTTCTGCTTCAAAACCATTTGCTCGTACCACCACAGTAGCATTCCAATAGGAACCATTTGTTGTTCCTGCACCGGCATTAGTATGCGAATAATTTCCATTAGCCATATTGACATTCAGCACGTCTTGGTTCCATTTTTGATTACTTCCCATACTATAATAATGGTAGCCATGACCGTAATACGAAGTTACTCTAACGGCACCTTCGGTAATATTCACGCCACCGTTAACCAGATTTGTATTAGGTGTTGTAGCTGCATTTTTTAAGGTGATATTGGGTTGGTCAATCACCAGCATTTCTTCATAATTTCCTGAGTCAATCAGAATGGTCACTCGATCTGTAGCTGATCTAACCATGTAGGATACCGCTAATAAAGCTTCGTTAATCGTTTGATAGTCTTTATCCGTTCCCACTGTAATACTCTGACTATAAGCAACATTTGGCACCACTTTTATTTCAGTAAAATAGGTGGTTAATGAAGCGAGACCTCCCACTGTGATGGTTACAAATCCCGGAGTGTTTCCGGTATATGAATATTCAACATTTTCAACAATTGATGTACTGTTTGTAGCTGTAGTAATTGTTGCTCCCCCTTCAATAGAAAAGTTAGCCGTGTAATAATAAGAAACAACCACTTTAAATCCGGGATTGATAGGCACTAAAAGCGTTGCTCCTGTTTTAGCCGTTAAATGTCCGGAAGCCACTACCGTGGTTATTTGTCCGTTTAATTGCATCCCTTTATAAAAAGCTGTCGTGGTTGAGTTGATCACTTTGTCATTAAAAGACCAAACAGTTACGGGTTGAAATTCCAATGATTTAGTTACGGGATTGTTATTGACTACTAAGTTAGAAACCAAACCTAATTCAACCGGATGATTATCTAAGCCATTAAATGAAACTCCATACGTTCCGTTTCGCAAAGCAATTGAAGCTACATTATTGAATTCATACACATAACCACTCTCATTTAAATTTGTAAAAATCAATTGCAGATTACTTGCTTGAGTGGCATTTAAACCCGAAATATTCATAGTAACCGAATGAACCGGTTTTGAGGAAAAAGCTATAGCATGTGTTGTGTTTTCAGCTGGAATAGTCAACGTATTTTCCACTATTTCATAATCATTAACACCACTACCACTAATTGTGTATTGAACATTTGGTTCTAATTGAACCGAATAAGTAGCATTTGCAGTATTAACTATAGGAGAGGGAACATACAAAGAACCACTGGAAGGGTTTGGTACAAAGTTCAAATTCAGATTAGAAATGGACGTTCCTAAACCGGTAATAGTTCCGGTTACCGTATATAAACTTACTGCAGCAATAGCAATCGGATGATTTACTGTTGGCGTAGTAACACCAGTTGTATCAAAACTATCACCACTACTGATAATATAACCGCTGGCGTTAAGCAAGCTAATGGTATACGAATAACCCACAGGTACATTCACACTATAAACACCAGCATTAATTTGAGCCGTCCAAGATTTTCCGGCTTCATTGGTGAATACAATCGAATAACCATCGGTAATTCCAGCAGCTTGAGAAACATCTATAGCTCCGGTAACCGAAGTATAAACGGCATCTTTTCTATATATCCTATAGAAACTTACTTTTGAAGTGGTGTCATAAAAAAGATAATTTCCGGTATATTTTGCCACAAATTTTACTTCAGTCACACTTCCCGCTGTAGCAGTAATTGGAAAAGTATCGGTTTGTAAAGTTGGATTTGATTGGTATACAAAACTTAGCAAACCGGCAGTATCACCTCTGGCGATGATCGTTACTTCGTCATCTTCATTTACGTTTAAAATAAAATACCGCGACGTAGGAGAACCGTTTGAAAGCCCGGCGTTTCCATTACAATATACACGACCATTGTGGGATGCCACACTTGCCACATTATTATCATATCGGGTAATAGCCGTATTGGTTGAACGCAACCGATCACTAGCGGCACCCACCCACGTTAATGGCCCGGAAATAAAACTGACAGGCATGGTGTTAGTAGTAGCAACACTTCCAGGAGTAATTGAAGCATCATACCAAGAATTGATAATGGCTTCATTCAACCGATTGTTGTGTAGCGTATTATCCAATTGTGTGGAACCAAAATCCCAAACATCTGTGGATTGCGAAAAAGTTGCCGTTGTGTAAAACACACAAAAAAGCACTATAAATTGTATTTTTTTTATCATGATTTTTTTTTGAATAGTTTGTTTATTCTAAAGATTTTTTCCATTGGTTATATCGCTTCAAAACTTCTTTAGGTTCGTTGGTATACCAACCATAGCCATTTCTTCGTTCGTGACTGATTTCTGCGATGGTATATTTTTTCTTCCCGTTTCTGTCACAGAAAAAAGGTTTGTTGTCTTTTAACTCCATGAATCTTGCCCACAAAGGCTCTGCATCCGGACTTTCAACTACTACTCTATCGGTTTGATTTCCTTTACTTGTTGGAACCGTTTCAATTTTGATCCCTTCAATTTTGGTTTTGTCAAACCAAGCTACGGCAGCTTCAACTGCCTCTATCACTTCTTTTGAAGGTTTTTCAATTGACATCAAAAGCAACACAATTTTTGCCGATTCTTTTCCACTCAGAGAAGGTAATTCATAATCTCTGGCTTTGGCAGGTGCTAAAGTTTCTCTGTCATGTTGGGCACACCAGGCTGTAAGGACACCATTTTGTTGGTACTGTGTTTTTAAAATGCATTGAATTCCATTATTAAAAGAAACTGAAATTCGTTTTGTGATATCATTGGGTACCTCTATCGAATAATAACCTGTTTTATCTTTTATTTCTTTAAATAAATTCAAGACATTCACCATGGCATTATCGTTATAAGTAATATGTGTATAATAGCCATCCTTTAAAGGATAAAACTGCGGCCAACCGCCATTTTTATACTGTGCAGAAATCAGGTATAACAAACCTTTCAAGAAAGCAGTTTTATACTTTTCTTCCGGAAATTTTTTATAGACTTTTGATAAATATAGTAATTCCTGACAAGTGGCTCCATTGTCAATTGTACAACCCGCTGGGTCTGATTTTAACGTAAGAAGGTTTTGTTTTTCTTTGGCAGAAAGCTCATTTTGCATTTCAACATTTTTAGGCCATCCCCCATTATCTCTTTGATATAAAAGAACATTATCTGCAATTTTCTTTGCTTCTTCTGTTTCAAACCAACTTTCGTCTTTAATTTCAGTTATACTTTTCCAAGTAATTTTTTTGTCTTGGGCATAAATAAAGGAAGAAAATAGTATAAATGCAATTGCGATATACTTAGTATGTTTTTTCATAATTAAAATTTTTAAAAAGAATAGATTCGATCTATAAATTGATGCAAAGAACCATCTATGTTATAACTAAAAACTCATCAATTTGATTTCTAAAATGATGAGTTTTAAGTTTATAGTTATTAATTATTTTAGATGTAATTAATAGCCGTAATCATTAACTAAAGCCCCATTACTTCCATCAAGAAACACTTGCCAAATTGGCCAAAATTGTCTTGTATCAGGATTCAATCTATAAATTGCATTAATTTTTGAATCTGTGATTGCACTCCAAGTGAATGAGGTATACTCTGCACCAGGACTAGTATCTTCACCTCTATTTAATCCGTGAATAATTAATGTTTCATTGTCTTCAGCATATTTAAAATATAATACCGTTGGAACATCTGCATATTCTCCGGTTCTGTCTCTTAAACGGAATAATTTTTCTTTTGCCGCATCAATATTAGAGGCTAATAAATTCCATCGAATTAATGCTTGTTTACGTTCCATTTCTCCTGTAAATTCAAATTTGTGCTCTTCAACAATCGCGTTAAACATTGCTGCTTTGCTAGTTAATCCGTTCACATAATTATCCACTTTTATTGGATGATCTTGTGGTGGGAAAGCTCTCATTCGAATTTCTTTTAAATATATAGCAGCAGATGCAGGACCTTCTAATTCATTTGCTGCTTCAGCAGCCATCATTAAAATTTCAGCATAACGCATGTACATTTTGTTAACACCATCATCATTTGTTGATGTTACAAAACGCGACATCCACTCATAACGGTATTTACCAAAATACCACAAGTTGAAAGCACCTAATTGTTGTTTTGCAAAGCCATTAACTGCAGGACCATATCTATACGGAACACAAGTGACATCTCTTCTACTGTCTGCCTCATCATAATCATAAAAAACATAAGGTAGCGGCCCAGCTTGTCCGCCTCTATTACTACCATTGGCATGATGTTGATTGTTATTAGTATGTCTTACTGCAAACGTAAACAACATTCTTCCTCTACCGTCAGCAAAAGGTAATTCCCATAAAGATTCACCACCTGCAGTAGTTACATCTTGGTTGTATTTTCTCCACAAAGTTTCAAAAGAAGGCTCCAGATGGGCAGTTCCACTTTGAATAACAGATCTACACTCGTTAAGTGCAATTGCATACATAGTAGCTACTGAAAGATCAGGGTCATTACTTCTTCTAATTCCATCAGGATATTGTTGAAATCCACTTGCTGCTAAAGCTAATCGGGCACGTAAACCTTTTACAAATGCTTTGTTTACACGTTCAACACTAGTTGTTTTAGCAATTTCATTTGGCCAAGCTACTAAAGTAGCAGCCTCTTCTAAATCTTGAATCAATTGTTTATAAATGATATCTCTATTCGATTTAGGAATATAAATAGTATTAGTATTTACAGGTTCAAAACGTGCGGGAACATCTCCCCAAGCTTTTAATAAATCAGCATAATATACCGCCCTTAAAGTAAGAGCTTCACCCAATAAATAACCCATTTCTTCATTTGCAGTAGGGTTACCATAGGTACGAAGACCTCTAATACAAATGTTAGCACGTTCAATACCTGAATACATCATTGCCCAGGCATTATTATTTGTGTTCATTTGACTGTTGATTGGTTTTGCGTCATACACACACAAATCCGGATTGTCATTTGAGGTTGTTTCATTTGAGTTGTACCATTCTGTATCGGTATTTAAACCATACCAAGGTAAAAATCTACCTCTGTATGAATTGGTTTCACCAAAAGGAATTTTTATTCCATTAACAGCACCTTCAGCTAAGCCCGGTGTTGAAAAAATCACTGATTCATCTAAAGTTGATTTCGTTTGAGATTCTAAAAAATCATCATTACAGGAAACCAAAAGCAATAGGAAGAATAGTCCTGAGGTTATTAATTTATTTTTCATAATACTATTTTTTTATTTAAAAGTTTACGTTTAATCCTAGTACAAATTGTCTATTTCTTGGATAAGGTGAATAATCTACACCCGGTGTTAATGGTGATGCTCTTCGGGTTGAAACTTCAGGATCTAATCCTGAATAATTGGTTAATATGAATACGTTATTTGCAGTTGCATATATTCTCAATCTGGATATTTTAGTTTTTGAAATAATCGATTCCGGTAATGAATAACCCAATGTAAGCGTGTTAAGCCTCAAAAATGATCCGTCTTCAACAGCCCAGTCAGTCATAACATATCTTGGCATATAAGGAGACCATAAAGAAGTAGTAGCGTTTAACGCTGCTAATGCCGTAGGGTCAGTTACTAATTGACCACTAACAGGGTCTAAATTTGTCCATCTGTTACCATCTGCCATTGTTGTTGTTAAATTTCTATATTGTCCATCAGGAGATGTAATTGTTGCGGTATTATGTTCAATTTTACCGGCATTGTATATATCATTTCCATAGCTCCAGTTGAAAGCCGCTGATAAATCAAAATTATAGGCATTTGCATTAATAGTAAAACCACCGGTACTTGTTGGGTTGGCATTACCAATAACAGTAACATCTTCACCATTAACGACGCCATCTCCATTAAGATCTTTTAATTTCATAGATCCCGGTCTAACAGGCCCAACAATTGTTGATGCATTAGCTACTTCCGGTTTTAAGGTGTAGACACCATCGTTATAATCAAAATCGGATACTTCATAACGACCATCATTTCTATAACCCAACATTAAACCAATAGGTTGACCTACTTGTACAGCAAAATCATTACCAATGGCGGTTGAAGCCCAGTTGGTTGGAACTCCAAAATCACCTAATGTACCGGTTGAATTAATTCTGTTTTTATTCATTCCAATGTTGAATCCAAAACTCAATCCGTAATTTTCTTTTCTAATGGCATCAAGATTTAAAGAAGCTTCAAGACCCATGTTTTGAGTTTCTCCCATATTTCTGAACTGAGAATTATAACCTGAACCCGGTATTAGGAAATTGATTAATAAATCTTTAGTGATATTTTTATACAATTCAAAAGAACCACTAATACGACGGTCGTATAATTCAAAATCTAAACCTAAATTTTGAGAAATCATAGTTTCCCATTTTAAATCGGGGTTAGCCAATACATTTGAAGGTGCCCAAAAATTATCTACACCACTTATCCAAGTAGAATTTGTAGAAAGGAAATTTTGTATGGTTTGACCGGTAGGAATATTGTTATTTCCTGCTTGCCCGTAACTAAATCTTATTTTAAGTGCATCCAACCATGAAACATCTTTTAAAAAATTTTCTTCATTGATTTTCCATGCAACAGCCGCTGAAGGGAAATAGCCCCATTTGTTGTCTCCAAGAAATTTACTTGAACCATCCGCTCTGAATGTTGCAGTAAATAAGTACTTATCTTTTAAATCATAATTAACACGTCCAAAAAAGGACATTAAATTATCTTCAGGATTGTTGAAATTATTAACTGATTGTGGTGTACCTAAAGTAGTTAAGTTTATTGCATTATTAAAAGTAAAGAAGTCAGGGTAACCGTGGATAACAGTTTGTAAATTATTTGATTTATATATAATCGTTTCTTGACCCAATAATAATTTTAATTTATGGTCAGGACTCAATATTTTTTTAAAATCATAATTAAGCGTATTTGCATTTCTAAATCGATTATCATTACGATTACTCATCAATAAAGAAGGTAAACCTTGGTTTTCCGCCGCAGGAATGTTTCGTACATAAAATGTTGAGCGTCCATAAAAACGGTAGTCATCGTTTTTGAAGTAATCTAAACCAACATCGGATCTAAATTGTAGTTCTTTAGTGATTTTGTATGTAATACCACCCAGCATGTTATAATTTCTTCTTTCTTGTAAACGATCATTATCGGCTACTGCTAAGAATGGATTTACTAGATATCCGGCAACGGCCTCATCAGTATCATCATCAGTCAGACCCGGAATTGGAATTGGAGAATAACCAATACTATGTCTTAAACGAGCATCTGCAGATGATGAAAATTCACGTTGTTCGTTGGCCCCTCCACCTTTAATTACTGAATTAGAGTAACGAAATGTGAAATTAAGTTCAATTTTTTCATTAACTTTATTTTTCAAGTTCATGGAAATATTATCTCTTCTAAAATTAGAACCCACCATAATGGTCTGGTCTGTAAATCTTACAAAGTTAAAGTTGTAGTTTAGTTTTTCTGAACCGCCTCTAATTCCAATGTTGTGACTTTCAACAGCACCGTTGCGACCATATATTTCTTTTTGCCAATTCGTATTTGGTGCGTTATCATATTGACCAATTTCACTATAACTTCCAAAAAAGTCTTCATATGAAGGTAAGTCATCTTCAAGTAAAGCATATTCATATTGCCACTTTGCAAAATCAGCCGGTTTAAGAACATCTATTGTATTTGCAATTCTTTTAAATCCGGTAAACATATTATAAGTTACACTCACTTTTTCACCTGATTTACCACTTTTTGTTGTAATTAAAATTACACCATAAGCACCTCTGGCACCATAAATAGCGGTAGATGATGCATCTTTTAATACAGTAACATTCTCAATATCTGAAGGTGCAATTTCATTTATACTATTCACCGGAAAACCATCAACAATTAGTAAAGGTGAAGCATCTTGTGTTAAAGAACCTCCTCCTCTAATTCTAATGTTAATGTCAGAATCAGGCGAACCTTCTGAAGAGGTCACTTGAACTCCCGCTAAACGACCTGTTAGAGCTTCACCCACATTTGCTATCGGTTGTCTTTCAATATCTTGACCGGAAAGTACAGAAACAGCTCCTGTTAAATCTTTTTTTCTTACCGAACCGTATCCAACTAAAACTACTTCCTCCAGAGCTTGTTGATCCTCAACCAATTCTATGGTTAATTTTGTTCGCCCTTTCAATTCTATTTCTTGTGTTTTATAACCAATATAACTCACAACAATTATTGAATTGGCTGATTTTACTTTAAATGAAAAAGCTCCATCAAAATCTGTTGAGACTCCATTTGATGTTCCTTTTTCAATAATGTTAACTCCCGGAATTGATATTTTGTCACCGGAATCAACTACGGTTCCGGAAATTTCAACCACATTTTGGGCAACTACTGAAGCTGCCGAAAAAAAGATTGAAAACACGAATAGTAGCGAAGCAATTCTTATGCTATTCGTAAGTACTAATTTTACTTTCATGATTTGTTTGATTAATTTTTAATTGGGTTAGTTTGTTCTTTAGTCTGCTTGTTCAATTTTTTGATTGTTAATATAGGTATCTATTAATTTTAAATTTGTGACATGTTTTAGCATGAAGTTCTTCTTTACATTTTCAATTTTTACATTTTTAAAAGTGATGTTTTCTATTGGAGAACTTTCAATACCATCGGCAAAAATGGCATACTTACCACCATCTTTAACAGTGATGTTTTCTAATACGATGTTTTTTATTTTTGGTATAAAATCACCATCTCTTTGACCGGCATAAACCGAATAATTCATAGTGATATGTAGAACGGCTTCTTTTACCTTTCCAACTTGAATATTTCTAACATACAAGCCATCTACAACTCCGCCTCTTTTGGTATTTGTTTTCAAGCGAATTGCCCTATCAAGTTGCGGGCTATCCATAAAACAATTTTCTACAAACACATTTTTCACACCTGCAGACATTTCACTTCCTATCACAACACCGCCATGACCATCAATCATTTTGCAGTTTCTAACCACAATATTTTCACTCATAATGCCTACTCGTCTACCTTCGTTATCTCTTCCGGCTTTTATGGCAATACAATCATCACCGGTATTAAAAGTACAATTCTGAATCAGTACATTTTTTGAATATTCAGGATCACAACCATCATTGTTTGGTCCGTGACTGTCAATATTTACACCATCAACTATCACATTGTTACACTTTATTGGATGAATAATCCAAAAAGGAGCATTGATAATTTTCACATCTTTAATAAGTACGTTTTGGCATTCAAAAGGCTCAATAAAATTAGACCGTAAATAATGTCCGTTTCCAAAAACACGTTTTTCAACCGGAACATTGTCATTAGCCATTTTCATCAATGCCGGAAGATTTAAACTGTCTAATTGAGAGGGTTGTCCTTGCACATAACCATAATCTTCAGAAGTTTTACCTTTCCAAGGCCACCAATTTGTTTTATCAGCTTGACCATTTAAAATTCCTTTTCCTGTAATAGCAATATTTTTTTTGTTTTTTGCATAGATTAGAGGCGAATAATTCATTAATTCCATTCCTTCAAAGGAAGTGTGCACTAACGGATAAAAATCATTTGGATTGGTGCTGAAAAGTATTTCTGCACCCTCTTCCAGATGAAGGTTTACATTATTGTCTAAATGAATAGGTCCTGTAAAAAATTTTCCAACCGGTACGATTACTCTGCCTCCTCCATTTTCTGTACAAGCTTTAATTGCTTTTTTAAATGCTTCTGTACAATTGGTTTTTCCATCAGCTACAGCTCCATACGCTAAAATGGAATAGTCTGCATTTTTAAATGTTGGTTCTTTTATGGTTTTTAAAATTTGTTCTAATTGAAGCCAAGGATCTACTTCTTTAGAAGTATTTATTGTTTTATTCGCATTACATGAAAAAAGAAGTGTCAGTAAAATACATGCTGAAAATAGTAGGATAAAAGGTTTTCTTTTGTTTGTAAAATTCATTCTGATGATTTTAATTAATGTAATCGATTACCAAAAATAAATAATACTATAATAATAACCAAGTTTTTTTTTATAAAATTAAAAAAAAGTACTTAAAAAATGGCATATTGATAACACAACCCTTTATTTACTAGTCCTTTTATTATAAAAAAAACAAAAAATTAAATGGAATTGTTACATTTGCGACATACTATATAGAATTTATAACAGAATATTCCTTAGGTTTTTGCTTTATGAAGAAAAAAACAACCATTTATGACATAGCTAAAAAGTTAAATATAACGGCAGCTACAGTTTCAAGAGCCTTAAATAACAATCCAAACATCAGTGATGCAACCCGAGAATTAGTTGTTTCAACTGCTGAGAAAATGAATTATGAACAAAACCGACTGGCTTTAGCTTTAAAAAGTGGTAAAAGTAACAATGTAGGAGTTGTGGTGCCTAGAATAGACAGTAATTTTTTTGGTTCTGTAATTCATGGCATCGAGGAAGAATTGAACAAAAACGGCTATCACGTAATTATTTGTCAAACAGATGGAATTGAAGCAAAAGAAGTAGCTAATATTGAAGCCCTTTTAAACTCACAAGTTGATGGTATTTTGATTTCAACGTCGAGTAATCATACGGCAACATTTGATAGAATTATAAAAAAGGAAGTTCCTCTGGTCTTTTTTGACAGAAAAAAAACCATGAAAAACGTGAGTTCTGTTACAATCAATGACTTTGATGGTGGTTATAAAGCTACGAAACATCTTATTGAAACAGGCTGTAAACGCATAGCCTACCTTTCTGGAGATACTAATATTGAAATTTTTAAAGATCGTTTTTTAGGTTATAAACAAGCTTTGCTAGACAATAAAATAGATTTTAACAAAGAATATGTTGTTCAAACCAAAAGTACGATTGAAGATGGTAGAAAGGCCGTTAGAAAATTAATGAAATCAACACCTCCACCCGATGCTATTTTTTCATCGAGTGATTTTGCAGCTTTGGGTGCTATTCAGGAATTAAAAGCAAAAAATATAAAAATACCTACTGATTTTTCAGTGATTGGATTTAGTAATGAGCCTTTTACGATGTTCATGGAGTTGTCGATCAGCACTATTGATCAGTTTCCGTTAGAGATGGGACGAATGACTGCAAAAGTATTTTTGGAACAAGTAGCCAATTCTGAAAATGTAAAAATTGAAAAGAAAGTAGTTTTAGAACCGGAATTAATTCTTAGAAAATCAACACGGAAAATTACTTCAAAATAATAAAAAATCCGCTTAGAAATGCATCTAAACGGATTTTCAACAATTAATTATCAACAAAAAAAATTATAATGAAACTCCTCGTTTCCAAGGAATAAAATCATCTTGGTTTAATTGGCTTGCTTTAGAAATAATTCGTCCGCTAGCCACTTCTATTATATAGTCTAAAATAGTTTCTCCTACTTCTTCGATTGTTTTTGAGCCATCAATTACAGCACCGGTATCAATGTCAATAATATCACTCATTCGTTGAGCTAATATTGAATTAGAAGCTACTTTAATAACCGGAGTAATTGGATTTCCTGTTGGAGTTCCCAAGCCTGTTGTAAACAAAACAATGGTTGCTCCAGACCCTACCATCGCTGTGGTACTTTCCACATCATTACCGGGCGTATTTAATAAATTTAATCCTGATTCGGTAACATATTCTCCGTAATCCAAAACATCAACCACAGGAGATGTACCTCCTTTTTTTGCTGCACCAGCCGATTTCATCGCATCGGTAATCAAGCCGTCTTTTATATTTCCTGGTGACGGATTCATGTCAAAACCGGAACCGGCATCTACTACTGATTTTTCATACGCTTTCATCAATGATAAAAACTTGTTGGCTTTTTCTTCGGTGACACAGCGGTTCATTAACTCTTGTTCCACGCCACACAATTCCGGAAACTCGGCCAAAATACTTTTTCCGCCCAAAGCCGCTAAAACATCGGACACATGTCCCAACGCTGGATTAGCAGAAATTCCAGAAAAGCCATCCGATCCGCCGCATTCCAATCCAACACAAAGTTTAGATAATGGTGCGGGTTTGCGTTCAATTTGATTGGCTCGTTTTATTGCTTCATAAGAATCTTTAATTATAGTTTGAAGCATGTGATCTACGGTTCCCATTTGTTGTTGTTCGTAGATTATCACTTCTTTATTCAAATTTGGATTGATTGCTTTTAAGGTTTTTTGAAACAATTCAATTTGCAAATTTTGACAACCTAAACTCAAAACAGTTGCACCGGCTACATTAGGGTTGTTGACATATCCGGCAAGAAGTCGGGCTAAACTTTCAGAATCTTGTCGGATTCCCCCACAACCGCCTTGATGTGTGATGAATTTTACTTCAATGTTGTCAAAGGTTGGTTTTTCAACACGTTCGTTTTCTAGGGAAGTTTCCGGATTATTAGAAATTAATGAACGTAAAAGCTGTTTATAAGCATCCGTTTTTTTTGGAACTAATTCTTCGAAAACTTCTTTTAAACGTTCGATATTTTTATTTTCACAAAAAACCAAAGGGAAGAACAACCAAACATTGGCAGTTCCCACTTGTCCGTCACTTCTGTGGTACCCCATAAAAGTTCGGTCTTTCCATTTGTCAACATTTGGTGGATTCCAAGAAGTTGTTTCTGTTTTGTGAGAAACTTTTCCGCTTTGATGTTTTACGTTAGAAGTTGTGATTACTTCCCCTTTTTGAATGGGTTGGCTCGCTTTTCCAATTAAAACACCATACATATAAATGCTGTCACCAATGGCAAAATCAACTTCTGCAATTTTATGTTTTGCTTTTACAGCGGTGGCTGTAATTATTTCTTTTTCTTCAAATGCAATGGTTTCGCCTTGCTCAATGTCGACTAAAGCAACGATTATATTATCTGAAGGGTGTACTTTTATTAATTTCTTTTGCATGGTCGTTTAATTAAGAACGATAGTGATTTTTAAAATTTGTAAATCCAATTTCAATACCGTTATTTTCTATTTCATTTAAAGCAAAAACTAGTGCTTCCGATAAACCGGAAACGTTATTTAAATCTTGTTCCCAAAAATCTAAATTCGAAAGTGTTTGTTTAACTACGTTATTTAAATCATTTGATTTCCAAATAGTTTCAAAATACAATACAATATCTTTTGTGTCATTAATTGGCAGTATTCTCTCTTGCCATTCTTTTTTATAAAATCGAATTAAACAAGCCAGTGAAAATGTCAAATGAACCGGTAATTTTTTATTCAATTCCACATATTCTAACAAACTTGGCAGGACTCTCACTTTAAATTTTGAAACTGAATTTAAAGCAATATCGGACAATTGATGTTTGATAAACGGATTTCTGAAACGATCTAAAATTTCCTCAGCAAAGATATCTAACTCCTCTTTTTCCATTGGAAGTGTTGGGTTGATTTCGTCAAAAATTACTTTGGTTACAAAATCTTCGGTAAAAGGATTGTCTAAAGTTTCTTTCACGGTTTCATTTCCAAATAAAATTGAAAAAGGGACTAGTGCCGTGTGAGCTCCGTTTAAAATACGCACTTTTCTTGTACGATACGGTTGCATGTCCGCAACAATTTTTACATCTAAATTGGTTTTGTGGAACGGTAATTTCGCTTTCAGTTTTTCATCGCCTTCAATAACCCACAAGAAAAAGGGTTCGGCTGTAACCATCAAATTATCTTGATAGTCCAATTTGCTATTGTATTCTTCAATTTCATTTCTTGGATACCCCGGAACAATTCGGTCCACTAACGTATTATGAAAAGAGCAACTTGATGTTAGCCAATTTTTATAACCTTCTTCCAATTGCCATAAATCGGCAAGTTTCAATAAAATTTCTTTTAACGTATCGGCATTGTAATTGATTAATTCACATGGAATAATGGTCAATCCTTTTGAGGTATCACCTTTAAAATAGCTGTAACGTTCGTATAATAAAACCGTCAATTTTGCAGGGAAAGAATTGGGTGGTCGCATTAAAATGGTGTCAGTATCCACATATTCAATTCCGGCTTCTGTGGTGTTCGAGATTACAAACTCCAACGATTCAATTCTTGCTAAAGCTACATAATCGTCAAAATGAGTATAGGTATTCACTCCTTTAACAATATTGGTAATCAATTCAATTTCTTGAATTTTTTCACCTTTTTTTACACCATTCAAAAATAAAGTATACAATCCGTCTTGCTGATTAAGTATTGGCACCAATCCATTATCTAGAGGTTGCACTACCGCTATTCCGGCATTGTAATTCAATTCTTTATTTAAAACTTGAAAAGCATAATCAACAAAGGCCCTCAAAAAGTTACCTTCACCAAATTGTAAAACTTTGATTGGGAGTTTATTCGTGTTTTGAGTAGTGTCTCTATTTAATTGTTTCTTTACAGCATTTGATTCAAACATAAGTAAGGGTATTATAAGTTAAACAATTGTGGCAACCACATTGAAAGTGCAGGTATATAGGTGACTAAAAGCAATGCAAAAATCATTACTAAAAATAAGGGTATCAATGGTTTTATGACTTTTTGGATAGTAGTTTTGGCAACCCCTACTCCAACAAACAATACGGACCCAACAGGAGGCGTACACAAACCGATACTCAAATTAAGCACCATGATAATTCCGAAATGCACCGGATCAATTCCTAATTTGGTGACTACCGGTAAAAAAATAGGTGTAAAAATTAATACTGCCGGAGTCATGTCCATAAAAATTCCAACAAACAACAATAAAAGGTTGATTATCAGAAGAATGATTATTTTGTTGTCACTAATAGACAATAAACTGGTAGTTATATCTTGTGGAATGTTTTCATACGACATTACCCATGACATACTCATTGAAGCACCAATCAACAGCATGACAACCGCAGTTGTCATTGAAGATTCTAAAAGAATTTTCGGTAAATCACGAGTGCGAATTTCTTTGTATACAAAACCTAAAATTAGCGTATAAAGTACCGCTACAGCTGAAGCTTCCGTTGCCGTAAAAACGCCGGCAACGATACCGCCAATAACAATAATCAATAACAATAAACTCGGTAAAGCGGCAAAAAATGTTTTTACCACATTTTTAAGACTGCTTTTTTCTCCCAATTTATATTTTTTCTTTTTTGCCCAGAAATAAGCCAATACCATCAAGAACAAACCGGTCAAAATTCCCGGAATGTAACCTGCTAAAAATAATGCCGCAATGGAAACACCACCGCTAGCTAAAGAATAAACAATCAACACATTACTCGGAGGAATTACAAGACCTAATGTTGAAGAAGTTATATTTACCGCTGCACCAAATTCTTTCGAATAGCCTTCCTTTTCCATTTCAGGACCAAGAATACTTCCCATCGCAGAGGCTGATGCCATTGCAGAACCTGCAATGGCTCCCATTAGCATGGCTCCAATGACATTTATTAATGCTAAACCGCCGGGTAAAGCTCCCACTAATGTTTTAGCAAAAGCAATCAGTCGATGAGCAATGCCGCCTTTGTTCATTAATTGTCCGGATAATATAAAAAACGGAATGGCGAGTAGTGCAAAACTATCCAAACCCGTTCCCATTCGTTGTGAAACTGTGGTAACCGATGGCAATAATGGAATACTAACCAGCATGGTTAATAGCGATGCTATTGAAATACTCCAAGCAACGGGAGTTCCTATGCTTAGAAAAAACACAAAGCTAAATACTAAAACAAAAATTGGTAAATAATCCATTATTTAAGATTTAAAATATCTGAAATTTTATAATATACAATCAACAATCCGCTAAGTGGTATAACAAAATAAATAGCGGCTAAAGGCATTTGCATTCCGGGGGAATATTGATTTAAAGTGTAAGTAATATATACCAATCGGAGTCCGCCAATAAAAAAGGCAAAAAAAGCAAATAATATCACCATTGAAAACACTACAAATTTGAATTTCTTTTGGGTTTCTAAAGAAAATTGTTGTGGTAAAATATCAATTGCCACATGCATATTTTTACCTGAAACATAAGCAGCTCCTAAGACGCCTAACCATATCATTAAATAGCGAGCCAATTCATCTGTAAACGAACTGGGGTTACCCATAATAAAACGAGTAGTAACTTGCCATAGCACATTCAGAACCATAATACTTAAAATTGTAATTAGGGCAACTTCCAGTACTTTATCTACTTTACTTCTAAATTTCATACTATTTCGTTTCTTGAATTTTCATTACTAGTCGAGCCATTTTTTTATCTTGTTTCACTCGTTCATAAATACCATTTACCGTAGCTCTAAATTTTGTTTTATCAGGATAAGAAACTTGTACTCCGGCTTTAATTACTTCATCCAAAGCTTCTTGTTCGGCTATTTTCCATAGTTTTCGTTGGTGAACAACCGAGTTATCAACTGCTTGTTGTATCCAAGCTTGTTCCTCTTTTGTAAAACGATTCCAAGTGTTTGTACCAATGATTAAAACATCCGGCAAAACAGTATGCTCGTCAATAGAATAGAATTTACAAACTTCATAATGTCTTGATAAATAAAAACTTGGCGGATTGTTTTCAGCTCCATCCACTACACCTTGTTGTAACGAAGTATATAATTCTCCCCAAGAAATGGGCGTTGGTGAACCACCAAAACTTTTTATCATTTCATAAGCCGTTGGGCTTTCCATTACTCTGATTTTCATGCCTTTTAAATCAGAAGGTGAATCAATTGGTCGGGTTTTTGTATAGAAACTTCTACTTCCTGCGTCGTAATATCCTAATCCTTTTATCCAATACTCTAGTCCCTCGTCTAATAATTCTTTTCCAACCGGACCATCTAAAACCGAAAAAGAATGTTGTCTGTCTCTAAAAAGAAAAGGAAGTCCAAACACTTTCATCTTTGGTGCAAAATTTTCTAAAACTCCAACAGAAACCTTGGTCATATCCAAACTTCCAATTTGCAATAATTCGATGCATTCTCTTTCCGTTCCTAATTGCTGATTGGGATATATTTCTAATTTTATCTTATTTCCTGAAATTGCGGCTAAGTCTTCACCCATTTTTACCATTGCTAAATGGACAGAATGCGAAACATCCAAACCATGAGCCAATTTCAATGTTTTTGTTTGACTAATTTCTGCACATTGATTGAAAGTCAACAGCATTAAAAATGAAAGTAGTATAGTTGATTTTAATTTCATCTTTACTTATTTAGTTGTTTAACCGTCAATGAATGCCTTTTATTTGTGATTCGGCCCATTTCTATTTTGATAATTTGTCGCATTTCTTAATTGATTTGTTTGAGTAAATTTTCAAATAATTCCGCACAACTTTCTTTGATGTTAAAATTAGATTGTTCATGATTAATTTGAATAAATACCGTTGGTAAATTTCTTCTTTTTGACAAACTAATTTCGTTTTCAATGTTTTTATTGATAGTTAGTACAATTGCGGCATCAACACTACCATCATTAATATCTTCTAAATAATGTTTGATTGTTGCCACTTCTTCAAAAGATTGAAACAACATTATTCTGTACCCTTTTTTGGAAGCACATTTTTGAATATCATAAAGCATTTCACTATAAAGTGCGTTATTAATTCTAGGAACAATAATCGCTATGATACTGGACTTACTGCTTCGTAAAGCCAACGCATTTTTATTGGGCCTGTAATCCGTTTTTAGAGCAAATTCTTGTATAATTCGTTTGGTATCGACATTAATATCATGTTTATCGTTCAACGCTTTTGAAATCGTTGAAATGGAAAAACCCGTTAAATGTGATATTTTTTTTAATGTCGTCATTTTTAAAATTGTTTTTTTTCCTGTTGCGTGCTTTCGGTCAAATTTCGTTGATGATTACACGCAACAGGGTGTTAAAAAAATTCTATTTTATAGATTGAATTACTTCCAATACTTTTTTGGTTTCAGCTTCAATTGTAGCATAATCTTGATCAGCCATTAATTGCTTGCTGATTAGCTTACTTCCCATTCCAACAGCAGAAACACCTGCTTTGTACCAACCTGAAATATTTTCTTTGGTTGTATCAACACCTCCTGTTGGCATGAATAGTAATTTTGGGAATATATCTTTGATACCACTTAAAAAATCAGGACCAAGCATATTTCCGGGGAAAAGTTTGATGAATTTTACTCCGGCATTTTCAGCGGCAATAATTTCAGTTGGCGTCATACAACCCGGACTGTAAAATAAATCTTTTGCTATTAAATACTGAGCTACTTCGGGAACAAAGCCGGGACTGATGTAAAAATCTGCTCCAACGCTTTCAAATGCTTTGGCTTGCTCTAAATTTTTGATAGTTCCTATTCCAAGCAACAAATCGGGCATTTCAGCATTTCGAACTTCAACCATTTTGGCGAAGTTTTTCAAAGCAGCTTCACCACGGTTGGTATATTCTACCGCTTTGATTCCTGCTCGATAAATGG
Organism: Flavobacterium orientale; assembly: GCF_014638005.1. Lineage (GTDB taxonomy): Bacteria > Bacteroidota > Bacteroidia > Flavobacteriales > Flavobacteriaceae > Flavobacterium > Flavobacterium orientale. The sequence goes on along the minus strand of NZ_BMFG01000004.1, from coordinate 37,850 downwards.
CTCTTAGTACTTCTATGGTTACGATTTCATCTGCATTGAAATACAAGGGTAAAATACCTTGCTTTACAATAGCTTCAGAAACTTTTTGACTATTATTCATCTCTTAAATTTTTACTTTAAATACTAATTTTTTGATTTCATCATCACCAATCATTGGAGCATGAACATCATCCGGATAGAAAATAACAAATTGATTATCCGTTAATTGAAAAAACATATCCGGTTTGTCATTAAAAAATAAAACATCTTTTTCAGTGTTGTATTCTCCGTTTGGTGTCACACATTTTTCTCTTGGTTTCCAAGCGATGGTTTCTATTCCTTTTGCACAAAATTGAATGTCAATATTTTGATTGTGGCATTCAAATTTGGCTAAACTTTCTTCTTTTGTTTTGCCTTTTTTATTGCTAACGATTACTTTTAAACCATCAGTAATTTCAATTGTTCCATCTTCCAACGAATTGATATCATTTGTTTTTAAAAACTCAAAAGCTTTTGTAAACAATGGATGTAAACTCGTGTATTTTGATGCGTTATTTAGTGTGTCTACTATCATAATTATCTTGCTACACGGCCGGAAGCATCGCCTCCCATTAATTTTTGAACTTCATCTACAGTAACCAAGTTGGCATCACCTTTAATGGTGTGTTTCAAACAAGAAGCAGCTACAGCAAAATCCAATGCATTTTGATCATCGTCCGGATAGGTTAATAAACCATAGATTAATCCACCCATAAAACTATCGCCACCACCTACTCTATCTACAATATCTGTAATTTGATATTGACGCGTTTGTAACATTTCTTTTCCATCATATAAAACTCCGGCCCATGTATTATGAGAAGCTGAGATAGAACCACGTAAAGTGGTAATCACTTTGCTTGCTCTTGGGAATTTTTCCATCATTTGTTTACAAACTGATAAAAAGGCTTCCGCTTTTACGTCATGACCATGCGTTTGAACTGCTGCACCATCCGGTTTGATTCCGAAATGCATTTCTGCATCTTCTTCGTTTCCTAAAATGATATCGCAATAAGAAGTTAGTTCTGTCATAATCGCTTCTCTGTCACCACCATATTTCCATAATTTAGCACGGTAATTCAAGTCGGTTGAAATGGTTACACCCATTTTACTGGCTGTTTTAACCGCTTCCAAACAAACATCGGCAGAACTTTGAGAAATGGCAGGCGTAATTCCTGTCCAATGGAACCAATCTGCTCCTTGAAAAACTTCTTCCCAATTGATCATTCCCGGTTGAATTTCCGCCATAGCAGAATGGGCTCTGTCATAAACTACTTTACTACCTCTGCTTACGGCTCCTGTTTCCAAGAAATAAATTCCTAAACGATCGCCTCCCCAAACAATTTTATCAACACCAACGCCTCTTTTACGCATTTCCATCATGGCACACTGACCAATATCATTTTTTGGTAAACGGGTTACAAAATCAACCGGAATTCCATAATTAGCTAATGAAACTGCTACGTTTGATTCTCCTCCGCCATAAACTACATCAAAATTGTCTGCTTGTGAAAATCTTAAAAATCCTTGTGGTGCTAATCTTAACATTATCTCACCGAATGTTACTACTTTTTTTGACATTTTTTTTAAATTTATTATTATATAATTTGTTTCAGGTTTTAGATTATCTCGACACTCTTCCCCCGCCTGAACCTTCCATTAATGCTTTTATTTCATTTACAGTTGCTAAATTGATATCACCCGAAATCGAATGTTTTAAACAAGTGGCAGCTACTGCAAATTCTAATGCCATTTGATGATCTTCCGGCCAGGTAATCATGCCATAAATAATCCCCGCCATAAAAGCATCTCCGGCTCCAATTCTATCAATAATGTGTGACACATAATATTTTTGTGAGCGATAGAGTTTTTTTCCATCCCAAAAAACAGCATTTAATCCATTAGAAGAAGCATTGGCTTTGATTCTTCGTGTGGAAACAATATTTTTGAGTTTAGGAAATTTTTCCATCCATTTGGTATAAATTTCTTCTCTTGTGGCGTTTTCTTCAACCGTAATGCCTAAAACGTTTTCTGATTCATCGGCACCACCCAAAAGAAAATCGCAATATTGAACTAAGTTAGGCATGATTTCATTCGCTTTTTTTCCGTACTTCCAGAGGGTTGGACGAAAATTTAAGTCGGCTGAAATCGTCAAACCCATTCGTGAAGCAACTGTTAATGCTTCTTCACAGATTTCTGCTAATTCAAGTGTCAATGATGGTGTGATGCCTGACCAATGAAACCAATCGGCATCTTTGAACGCATCTTCCCAATTAATCATTCCTTTTTTTAAGGTAGAAAATGAGGAATCTTCTCTATCATAAACCACTTTTCCCGGTCTCTCAGATGCACCTTGTTCAAAATAATAGATGCCGAGCCTTTTTCCTTGAATAAAGGAAATGGGTTCCACACCAAAAGAACGTAACATACTGAGCGATGATTCGCCCAATTCATTGTCAGGAACCGCCGTTATAAATTTTACGGAAACTCCAAATTTTGATAAAGAGGCAGCAACATTTGCTTCGGCACAACCATAATACAAATCAAACGACCTTGCTTGCGTGAGTCGTAAATGACTTGGCGGCGAAAGCCTAAGTAAAAGTTCTCCAAATGTTACTACTCTACTCATTTATACTTTTATAAAATCTTCTCGCATTGGGCTAAAAACGTCAATTAATAAACCATCTTCTATACAAACTACGCCGTGTTCCAGGTTTGGAGCTACGTAAAATGAATCTCCTTTTTGTAATAGCTTCGTTTCATTATTAATTGTAACTTCAAATTTGCCTTCAGCGATATGAGTGACTTGTGAATGTACGTGGTGATGCATCACACCAATTCCACCTTTTTTAAATTGTACATTAACCATCATCACCGATTGATTATAACCCACAATTTGTCGATCGATATGCTCATCAATAGTTTCCCAATGAGTTGATTTGTTTTCAAAAAACATTTTGCTTTCAGCCATTTTGAATTACTTAAAATTAAAATAGTTTTTAGCGTTGTTGTAACTGATATCAGCGACCATCTTTCCTATCCATTCCATATCATTTGGCAATTCACCTCTTTTGATTTCGTCACCTAATAAATTACATAAAACACGTCTGAAATACTCGTGTCTTGGAAAGGATAAAAAGCTTCTGGAATCGGTTAACATCCCAATAAAACAACTGATTAAACCCATATTTGATAAGGCATTCATTTGTTTGGTCATTCCGTCTTTTTGGTCTAAAAACCACCAACCGGAACCAAATTGCACTTTTCCTTTAATGCTTCCATCATTGAAATTGCCAATCATAGTTGCCATTACTTCATTATCGGCAGGATTTAGGTTGTATAAAATCGTTTTGGTTAATTTATCTTTGGAATCCAATGCATTTAATAAGGCAGAAAGATTTCTGGCTTGTGAAAAATCGCCAATTGAATCCCATCCTGTATCCGGTCCTAAAATTCGGTGCATTCTGGCATTGTTATTACGCAAAGCTCCCAAATGGAACTGTTGCACCCAACCGTGTTGATGATAATTTTCACATAAAAACAATAAGATTGCCGTTTGGAATTTAGCATCTTCTATAGCAGAAATCGGCTGATTACTTCTTCTTTTTTCAAAAATGGAATTGATTTCACTTTCGGTAAAGTTTTCAAACTGAATTTGATCTAAACCATGATCGGAAAGTTGACAACCATTTTCGTTGAAATAGGCAATTCTATTACTTAAAGCATTGCATAAGTCAGAGTATGTATTTATATCAAAATCAACTACTTTTGCTAATGAATCAATGTAACTATTATACATTTCACCTGCAATCAAAATCGCTTTATCAGGTCGGAAAGCAGTACTTACTTTTACTGAATAATCGCTGTTGGCTAATTGCTTGTGATACGCCAAATCATCTGTTGGATCTTCTGTTGTGCAAACCACTTCGGCATTTACTTTCTTTAATAAATTCTGACATGAAAATTCTGGAGTGCTTAATTTTTGAGATGTTGCTTCGTAAATAGCTTCTGCAGACTTTTCATTTAATAATTCATAAATATCAAAATAGCGAGCTAATTCCAAATGCGTCCAATGATACAAAGGATTTCGCATGGTGTACGGAACCGTTTTTGCCCATTGAATAAATTTATCTTTGTCGGAAGCATCTCCGGTAATGAATTTCTCATTCACACCCAACGTTCGCATAGCTCTCCATTTGTAATGGTCGCCATTAATCCAAACATCGGTTATGTTTTTAAATTGATTATTTTCAGCTATTAATTTTGGCGATAAATGATTGTGATAGTCAATAATAGGCTGATTTTTAGAATAGTTGTGATACAATTCTTCAGCATATTTATTTTCTAACAAAAAATTATCGTGTATGAATTTTGTGCTCATTATGATTGTTTTTAATCTTCGTTCGATGGTTTTCCGATGGTAGCTAAAATTCCACCATCCACATAAATTATTTGTCCGTTTACAAAATCACTCGCTTTAGACGATAGAAATATCGCTGCCCCCGCCAAATCTTCCGGATCTCCCCATCGTGCTGCAGGCGTACGACTGATGATAAACTCGTTAAAAGGATGACCGTCCACTCTAATCGGAGCTGTTTGCGAAGTGGCAAAATAACCCGGACCAATTCCGTTCACTTGAATGTTGTGCTTTGCCCATTCGGTTGCTAAGTTTTTAGTCAGCATTTTCAACCCACCTTTTGCCGCAGCATAAGCCGAAACGCTGTTTCTTCCAAGCTCGCTCATCATTGAACAAATGTTGATGATTTTGCCTTCTTTGCGTTCAATCATTTGTTTTGCAACTAATTGCGACATAATGAATGGACCAACTAAATCTACATCAATCACTTTTCTGAAATCGGAAACCGGCATTGTGATGGCCAATTCTCTTTTGATGATTCCGGCGTTATTCACTAAAATATGGATGTCACCAATTTCTTTTTGAATTAATTCAACGTGTTTAGCGGCATCAATTTCATCGGTTACATCAAATAAATAACCTGTTGCTTGATAGCCTTTGGATTTGTAATACGAAATCGCTTCCTCCATCTTGGATGGCGTGGTTCCCGTGATGATTAATTGAGCACCGGCTTGAGCTAATGCATCAGCAATGGCCATTCCTAAACCGTGTGTTCCACCGGTTATTAAAGCGTTTTTATGTGTTAAATCGAATAATTTCATCTTATCTTAGTTCGTTTGGTGGACAAATATCCATATCGCTATAATCTAAATTTTCACCCGCCATTCCCCAAATAAAAGAATAGTTAGATGTTCCGGCACCTGAATGAATAGACCACTCCGGCGATAAAACCGCTTGATTATTTTGCATAAAAATGTGACGTGTGTGTTGTGTTTCTCCCATAAAATGAGAAATGGTTTGACCTTCTTCTAAATCAAAATAGAAATAGGCTTCCATTCTGCGGTTGTGCGTGTGAGCCGGCATTGTGTTCCAAACATTTCCGGGCAATAATTCGGTCAAACCCATTTGAAGTTGGCAGGTCTGAACAATTTCGTTCACGATCAATTTATTTAAAATTCGTTTGTTAGCCGTTTTTTCTTCGCCTAACTGAATTACGATTGCATTTTCTTTGGTAACTTTTTTATTTGGAAAATGAGTGTGAGCGGGTGCTGAATTAATATAAAACAAAGCCGGAATTTCTTCATTGCTTGAAAAAACAACTTCTTTTGCTCCCATTCCAACATATAAAGCTTCTTTTTTGTTTAGTTCAAAAGCTTCTCCGTCAACGGTTACCGTTCCTTTTCCGCCTACGTTGACAATTCCTAATTCTCGACGATCTAAAAAGTTTTCTGATTTTAAGTACGGAATTGTTTCTAGTTTTAAGTCTTTTGAAACCGGCATAATTCCTCCCACAATGTAACGATCATACATGGAATAGGTTAAATTTATTTCATTTTCTGAGAATAAATTATCTATTAGAAATTGACTTCTGATTTCTTGTGTATCATATTTTCTAGCATCAATAGGATTTGATGCATATCTAAAACTGAAATTTGTCATGAGTATATTTGTTGTAATCGATTACACAAATATAATAATTATTTTTAATAAAACTAAAATATGTATAATTTTTGGTTGTTAAAAATGCTATTATGAGAAAAAATAATGAGAAAAATAATCAAAATCTTATTGTTAACTAATGATTTAACTTAAATATACATTAGTTTACCTACCCTATTTCAAATCAAAAATAGCTTTAAATTTTTAAAAATTGTAATCAAGATTTTATAATTTTTCCAGTAATTCAAATGGTAACACTTGTAAAAAAATCCAATAATTAAGCGTTGTTTTATTTGATTCATTTAAAAACTCCTTTAATTTATCCTATTTTAAAAAACAATAATTTATAAAAAATACAATTATATTGTCATTAAAATTATATAAATATATGATAAAAGTTACTTTTTTAAGTAAAATTTTATACATTTGAAATAATGCTAAGTTTCAAAAACAACTAGTTTAATTACAAAATACCTTTTTATATTTAAACATTTCACAAGTCTATTTTAGGAATAGGATGTTATGACAAACAAAAAAAACTTCCCAAGTGCGAAAGCTTATATCTTGAATAGACAAAAAGAAGCACTTTCTTCTCATTTATATTATCATTCATTGCGACATGTTTTGGATGTTTATGCAGCGGCAAAACGTATTGCAAATAAAGAAGGTTTAAGTAGAAATGATACTATATTGGTAAAAACTGCCGCTCTATATCATGACTGTGGCTATATGATTTCTACAATAGACCATGAAACGGCTTCTTGTGAGATTGCGAAAAATAGTCTACCACAATTTGGTTATTCCTCCTCTGATATTTCAATAATTTGTAACATGATTTTGGCTACTAAGATTCCTCATCAGCCTCAAACTCTTATGGAAGAAATACTTTGTGATGCCGATTTAGACTATTTAGGAAGAGGTGATTTTTATGTAATTGGCGATTTATTGTTTAAAGAATTATTGGATTCTAAAAGTATAAATGATCGAAAGGAATGGAACAAAATTCAATTGGACTTTTTAAAAGCTCACACTTATTTTACAGCCACCTCATTATCTGAGAGACAACCTCAAAAAGCAGAATATATAAAAGAACTAACCCTTAAAAATCAAACATATGAAAACTAATTCATCATTTAAATACCATACAATAGATTTTATTTACATCTTATTGGGAGCTTGGGTAAGTGGTTTTGCACTTCGAGGTTTTTTGGTTCCCAATCATTTTTTTGATGGCGGCGTAACTGGAATTTCTTTGCTGGTCCACGAAATTAAACATTGGAACATTGCTTTGGTTATTATACTGGCTAATATTCCATTTATTTTGGTGGGATCACGAATTATGAGCAAAGTCTTTGTAATTCGATCTATTGTTGGAGTAGTTTTGCTGGGTTTGTTTCTAGCTTTTTTCCCTTATCCTGAATTTTTTTATGATAAACTATTGATATCTACCTTTGGAGGTGTTTTTCTTGGAGTTGGAATCGGCTTGGGAATGCGAGGTGGCTGTGCTCTTGACGGTATTGAGATTTTAGCTGTATATACGCTTCGTCGCACTAGCTTTTCGATGAGTGAAGTTATATTAGGAATTAATGTTTTAATCTTTTTATCAGCGGCTCATTTTATTGGTTTTGAAACGGCACTTTATGCCATTTTAACCTATTATATGGTTACAAAAGCTACTGAATATGTAGTTAATGGATTGGAAGAATTTACAGGGGTTACTATTATTTCAGGTGAAAGTGAAGCTATTAAATCCGTTTTGGTTAACAAACTTGATAAAGGAATAACAGTTTATAAAGGTGAAAGAGGTTATTTAAAAGATAATTTTCATGAACATAACGATTGCGATATTATTTATACCGTTGTAACCCGCCTGGAAGTAAGACGATTAAAAAACGAAATCAAAAATATTGATCCAAAAGCTTTTGTATTTACAAATACAATTAAGGAAACTGTTGGAGGTATTTTAAAAAGACACGCTGACCATTAAAAAAAAGGTGGCTTGTTTGCCAAACCACCTTTTTGATATGAAAAAATTTGAATTATGCTAAATCAAAACGATCTGCATTCATCACTTTGTTCCAAGCAGCGATGAAATCGTTTACGAATTTTTCTTTGTTGTCATCTTGGGCATAGAATTCTGCATAGCCTCTCAAGACGGCATTTGAACCGAATACTAAATCTACTCGTGTAGCGGTCCATTTTGTGGCTCCGGTTTTTCGGTCTACTATGTTGTAAAGGTTGTTAGCCACAGGATTCCATGAGTTGCTCATATCTGTTAGGTTCACAAAGAAATCATTGGTCAATACTCCTACTCTGTCTGTAAAAACACCTTGTTTGAATCCGGCATAGTTAGTGCCTAACACTCGCATACCTCCTATCAATACTGTCATTTCAGGGGCTGATAAGCCAAGAAGTTGGGCTTTGTCTAATAGTAATTCTTCCGGGTTTACGGTATATTCCTTTTTTTGCCAGTTTCTGAAACCGTCATGTAAAGGCTCTAATACTTCAAAAGATGCTGCGTCTGTCATTTCTGCTGTGGCATCACCACGACCTGAGGTGAATGGAACAGTTACGTTTACACCTGCTTGTCTGGCTGCTTTCTCAACTGCCGCAGTTCCGCCTAATACGATTAAATCGGCAAGGCTGACTTTTTTTGCTAAACTACTTTGAATTTCAGTGAGTTTGTTTAGTACTTTTTGTAAACGTGGCGGTTCGTTGCCATCCCAATCTTTTTGTGGGGCTAAACGAATACGAGCTCCGTTTGCTCCTCCTCTGAAATCAGATTGTCTAAAGGTTCTCGCACTATCCCAGGCGGTGTTAATCAACTCTGTTTGTGTTAAACCACTGTTTAATAAGGTTTCTTTTAAATCTTCAATTTCATTAGCTGTCAAAGCATAATCTGTAGCCGGAATTGGATCTTGCCAAATCAAATCTTCACTTGGAACATCCGATCCAAGATATCTGCTTTTTGGTCCTAAATCACGGTGGGTTAATTTGAACCATGCTCTGGCAAATACATCATCAAAATAAGCAGGATCATTTTTGAATCGCTCTGAAATTTTACGATACTCCGGATCCATTTTTAACGCCATATCCGCATCAGTCATAATTGGATTTTGACGTGCGTTTGGGTTGTGAGCATCTATAGGTTTGTCTTCTTCCTTAATGTTGATAGGTTCCCACTGCCATGCTCCTGCCGGACTTTTTCTCAATTCCCATTCATGGTTGAAAAGCATTTCAAAATAACCGTTGTCCCACTTCGTAGGATGTGTGGTCCATGCTCCTTCTAATCCACTGGTTACTGTATCACCACCATTTCCTTTTCCTTTTGGATTCATCCAGCCAAAACCTTGGTCTTTGATATCTCCTGCTTCGGGATTTTGTCCTAAAATAGATGCATCTCCGTTACCATGAGCTTTACCTACGGTGTGCCCACCTGCAGTAAGGGCTACTGTTTCTTCGTCATTCATCGCCATACGTTCGAACGTAATTCGCATGTCACGAGCGGTTTTTAAAGGGTCTGGGTTACCGTCTACTCCTTCAGGGTTTACGTATATAAGTCCCATCATTACAGCGGCTAATGGATTTTCTAAATCACGTTCCCCGGAATAACGACTTCCTTCACTGCCTGATTTAGCTAACCATTCTTTTTCTGAACCCCAATAGATGTCTTTTTCAGGATGCCAAATATCTTCACGACCTCCGGCAAAGCCAAAGGTTTTGAATCCCATAGACTCATAGGCCATGTTTCCGGCTAGAATGAATAAATCTGCCCATGAAATTTTATTTCCGTATTTTTTCTTAATTGGCCATAATAATCTTCTGGCTTTGTCTAAGTTACCGTTGTCCGGCCAACTACTCAATGGAGCAAAACGAAGGTTTCCGGTGTTACTTCCACCTCTACCGTCTGCAACTCTGTATGTTCCTGCTGCGTGCCAAGCCATACGAATCATTAAACCGCCATAATGACCCCAATCAGCAGGCCACCAATCTTGACTGTCTGTCATTGCCGCTTTTAAATCGTTTTTTAAAGCTGTTAAATCTAGTTTTTTGAATTCTTCTGCGTAGTTGAATTTTTCTCCTGCAGGATTTGTTTTGGTGTCATGTTGATGAAGGATGTCTAAGTTAAGTGATTTTGGCCACCACTCCATAATTGATCGGCTACTCTCAGTATTTGCTCCAAGGTTAAAGGGGCATTTTCCGGATGTTGAATTGTCCATAATTTTAAAAAAGGTTAGTTATACAATGTTTAGTAAGGTAGTTTTTACGATACTAATTATTATTCAGGTAAATTATTGTGTATTGAAATTATTGATACTGCTAATATAGTAAAAGCTTTTCGTATAACTTTTAATTATTAATAGATAAAAACTATAGCGTATTGTTTTAAACTTATTAATTTTATAAAAAGAACTAGTAGAACTAGAAATCACTAAGTAGTAACCATAAAAAAAGCCGTTTCGCAACTGAAACGACTTTTAACTATTTAAAACTTAAAAAGTATTATAATTTTCCTTCTTTTATTTCCTCCACAATTTCAGGATTTAATAAAGTTGAAATGTCGCCAAAATTTGAATAATCACCTTCGGCTATTTTTCGCAAAATACGACGCATGATTTTTCCACTTCTTGTTTTTGGTAAACCGGAGACAAACTGGATTTTATCTAATTTGGCAATTGGTCCGATTTGATCGGAAATTTGTTGATTGATTTCTTTTCTAAGATTGTCTTGATTCCTACCTTCTCCCGATTCTTTTAAAATTACAAATCCATACAACGCATTTCCTTTTACATCATGAGGGAAACCAACAATCGCACTTTCTGCCACAGCCGGATGCTCGTTGATTGAATCTTCAATTGGTGCTGTTCCTAAATTATGTCCGGAAACAATGATTACATCATCAACTCTACCGGTAATTCGGTAATAACCTACTTCATCGCGTAAAGCTCCATCTCCGGTGAAATACTTGCCGGGGAAAGCAGAGAAATACGTTTCTTTATATCGTTCATGATCTCCCCAAATTGATCGTGCCATTGCCGGCCACGGGAATTTAATACACAAACTTCCGGTAACTTGATTGCCTTCAATTTCATTACGCAATTCATCCATCAAAACCGGCTGAATTCCGGGTAATGGTAACGACGCATAAGTTGGTTTGGTTGGTGTAACAAATGGAATCGGGGAAATCATAATGCCGCCTGTTTCTGTTTGCCACCAGGTATCTACCAATGGACAACGTTTTCCACCAACGTGGTCGTTGTACCAGTGCCAAGCTTCCTCGTTTATAGGTTCACCCACGGAACCAATAACTTTTAAAGATTTCAAAGGAAAACGCTGCACGAAATCCAAACTTTCTTTAGCTAAAGCCCGAATGGCTGTTGGAGCAGTGTAAAACTGTGTGATTTTATGTTTTTCTATCACTTCCCAAAAACGACTAAAATCAGGATAGGATGGTACGCCTTCAAACAATACAGTTGTAGCTCCGTTTAATAACGGACCATATAAGATATAAGAATGTCCCGTAATCCAACCAATATCGGCGGTACACCAATAGACATCATTTTCTTCATAATTGAAAACGTTTTTAAACGTATACGCAGTATAAACCATATATCCCGCAGTGGTATGCAACATTCCTTTTGGTTTTCCGGTGGAACCGGATGTATATAAAATGAATAACGGATCTTCTGCATCAATAATTTCAGCTACATTGTTTGGAATGGCTTCATCTAAAAGGGGTTGTAACCATAAATCGCGACCTTCTTTCATGTTTACCGTTTCATGTGTGCGTTTGGCAACCAATACTTTTTCAACGGTTGGACATTTTTCAAGAGCTTCATCAATAATACCTTTTAAATCGATGGTTTTATTTCCTCTGAAACCTCCATCAGAAGTGATAACCATGTTACATTCAGAATCATTGATTCGTGTAGCAACTGCAGAAGCTGAAAATCCGGCAAAAACAACCGAATGAATGGCTCCAATTCGGGCACAAGCTAAAACAGAAACAGCCAATTCAGGAATCATTGGCAGATAAATACAAACTCTGTCCCCTTTTTTTATACCTTGATCTCTCAAAACATTCGCCATTTTGGCCACTCTGGCATATAAATCAGAATAAGTTATATGTTGAGCTTCTTCTTTTGGATCATTAGGTTCAAATATAATAGCGGTTTTATCTCCTCTTCGGGCTAAGTGTCTGTCAATGCAGTTTTTAGTTATGTTTACTTTGGCATCTACAAACCATTTGAATTTAGCTTCTTGCATATCAAATTCAAATACTTTGTCCCATTTCTGATACCAAGTAAAGTTTTCATCGGCAATTCGATCCCAGAATTTTCGGGGTTCGCGAACCGACTTTTTATACATTTTAAAATAATTCTCTAAATCATGGATTTTATAATAGCTCATAATCTTCTTTTTTTGTGTGTAATTTTTTGTAAAAATAACCATTCTATTGTTTCATACCAATGTATGTTTGCTAAAAAGATATAGTTAAAATTAGGAATTTGATATTATTTTTGTTTGTTAGTTGCGTATTTATCAATCACTTCCTGAATTTCACCAATGATTGCTTCGTCATCAATTGTGGATGGAATTTGAAAGTTTTCTTTATCAACAATACTTCGTAACAGTTTACGCAATATTTTACCGGAACGTGTTTTGGGTAAGCGTTGCACTACCATCACATTTCGCAAACAGGCCACAGCTCCAATTTGATCTCGTATTAAGTGTACAATTTCATATTCCAATTGAAAATGTTCCATTAACTCTCCGGTTTTGGTGACTACCATGGCTAAAGGAATTTGTCCTCTTAATTCATCATGAATTCCAACAACAGCACATTCTGCAACAGCGGGATGCGAAGCAACAATTTCTTCCATTTCTGCTGTTGATAAACGATGACCGGCAACATTAATTACGTCATCAACTCTTCCGGTGATATAAATATAACCTTCAGTATCTTTAAATCCGCCATCACCTGAAAAATAATAACCGGGAAACGCACTCAAATAACCCGATTTGAATCGTGGAGAATCCTTCCATAAATCCAACATGGTTCCCGGAGGTAACGGCAATTTGATTACTACAAATCCTTCTTCGTTTGGACCGTTTTCTTGTCCGTTTTCATTTAAAATTTGAATAGCATAACCGCAAACTGCTTTTCCTGCCGACCCGGGTTTTATAGCCAGAAACTCCACTCCCATCATGTTGGCAATCATAGGCCATCCGGATTCGGTTTGCCACCAATGATCAATGGCAGGTACCGGAATATGTTGGTTGTACCATTCTAAAGTAGCCACATCACAACGTTCTCCTGCTAAAAATTGCGTTCGCAAACACGACAAATCATAGTGTTTGATAAAATCTCCTTTAGGATCTTCTTTTTTTATGGCTCGGATAGCTGTTGGAGCAGTAAACATCACAGCCACTTTGTGTTCAGAAATGACTCGCCAAAAAGTGGAGGCATCGGGAGTTTTGATGGGTTTCCCTTCAAAAAGTACGGTTGTATTTCGATTGATTAGTGGACCATAAACAATATAACTATGACCAACCACCCAGCCCACATCGGAAGCCGCCCAAAAAACTTCATCGGGTTTTACTCCGTAAATATAGTGCATTGAAAATTTAAGTGACACTGCATAACCTCCTGTATCTCTCACAATTCCTTTTGGTTTTCCGGTTGTTCCGGAAGTATATAATACATATAAAGGATGCGTGGCATTTACTGCAACGCAAGGCACTTCTTCAGAACCATAAACCAAGGCATCATAATCGACATCGTATTTTTTAAAAGGCACCCTTGCTCCTAATTTGCGATTGAAAACTACCACTTTTTTAGGTTTGTGTTCTGCCAATTCAATAGCTTCATCTACCAAAGGTTTATAAGCAATCAATCGATCTACTTCAATGCCTGACGAAGCCGTTAAAATAACGCGAGGTTTGCAATCGTTGATACGTATAGCTAGTTCATGCGGTGCAAATCCGCCAAAAACAACAGAATGTGTCACACCAATTCGAGCACAAGCCAACATAGCAAAGGCAGCTTGAGGAATCATTGGCATATAAACTACAGCGGTATCTCCTTTTTTCAAACCTAAAGAAAGTAAACCTCCGGCTAACTTAGCTACTTCCGTTTTAACTTGATGATAAGTATATTTTATTACTGTTTGTGTTACCGGAGAATCGTAAATAATCGCCACATGATCACCAAAGCCATCTTGAATGTGTTTGTCTAAAGCCAAATAACACATGTTGAGTTCGCCATCAGCATACCAAAGCGGATAGTCATTTTGATCTTTTGATAAAATGGTTTGAGGTTGAGCATACCACTCAATTTGTTCGGCTTGTTCTTTCCAGAATTGTTCCGGTTGTTCAAGACTTTTTTGATAGAAATCTTTGTAGTTCATTTTTTGAGGTGCTAAGTTGCTGAGATGCTGAGTTGCTGAGTTTGATTTAATAATTTACTTTTCACTAAAGGAGTGATTAATCACTTTCCAAAAGCAAGACATTCACCTGTTCCACTAATTTTTTAATGGAAAACGGCTTGGTCATATAAGCGTTGGCTCCTAATTTCATTCCTTTTTCGATATCACTTTCTTTATTTTTTGCAGAAAGGAAAATCACTTTACAAGCATTCAATTTTTCGTCTTTTTTAACGGCTTCAATCGTGGCATAACCGTCAACATTTGGCATCATGATGTCCAGAATAATCAAATCGGGTTGTTCTGTTTTGAGAATATCCAGAGCTTCTTGACCATCTCGGGCTATGAACACTTCAAAATTGTTTTTCTTGAACGTATATTCCAACGACATAATGATATTGGGTTCATCATCAACTAATAATATCTTTTTCATAAGCTCTATTTTAATCAATTAATTGTTTGGGAATGGTAAACGAAAATGTAACACCTTTTTCCACATTTGTAGCCCATATTTTTCCTTTATGGGCTTCAATAATTTGTTTGCAAATGGCTAATCCTAATCCGCTTCCAATTGGCTTCTTGATAGTCTGGTCACTAGATTGGTAGAATTTTTCGAATACGGCCTCCAATTCGTTAGGGTTCACCCCTTTTCCGTTATTAAATATATGTATACTGTATTCGGTGTCGTTATTCTGCAAAGAAATAATGATAACGCCTTCCTTTTCATCACAAAATTTAATAGCGTTTGAAACCAAGTTGGTGATGACTTGAATCATGCGTTCTTCATCAAAATACAACTTTATGGCTTTTTGATTTTCGTTAAATTCAAGGTAGATTTTTTTATTGGAAATCAACTGCTGTAACGGTCTAATGGAGTTGGCAATGGTTGTAATAATATCTTGCTCTGTTAAACTGATTTTTTGTTTTCCGGTTTCAAATTTTTCTAAATCTAAAATCTTATCAATCAATCGATTTAATCGGTCCGATTCTGAAATGATATTTTGAAGAAACTGTTTTCGCATAGCTTCCGGAATATCTTCATCGTCATGTAAAATTTCACTGGCGGCTCTGATGGCTGTGATTGGGGTTCTCAATTCATGTGTCACAGTATCTAAAAATTCATCTTTTTGTTTGTCTTTTACCAACAACGCAAAATTAGCTTCTTTCAATTGTCCCGACAGTTGCTTGAGTTCGTTTGACGTTTCCACCAATTTTTTGTTGATGGTTATGTTTTCTTTAGATTCCTCCAATATTTTTAATACTTCCGGTAAGCTGATTTTATCTTCTTTGGTAACACCGTCAATTAAAATTTTTGCCGAAGCAGTTCCGATATGTCCTGTTAATAAATTCTCTGCAAATTTGATTAATCGGGCATCTGCCATCAAATTATCCGGAGCAATATTGTATTTCATTTTAAAAAGATGCAACGCTCTATTTGTTCGTTCTTCACCTAAAAAACGTTTTAATACTTTTTCAATATCTGAAACATAAGCAGTTCCTTTCCATACAAATGCATTCTCATGGTTGGTAATGTATTTGTCAATATCTACAAACATTTCGGCATAATTGCGTTCTCTGTAATTACCTTTAAAACTTACCGAAAATGCCAAATAAACCATCAAGTTAAAAAACAAACTCCAAAACAAGGCATGAGGCACAGGATCAAGATAGTTTAATCCAAATAACTGAAAGGGTTGCAATAATTCAAATCCCCAAAAACCTTCTTTAAAAAACAAACTGTCAGGATTCAATGAACTTAAAAAAAAGGGTAATAATAAGGTGTAAAAACAAATGCTAAAACCAACAAAAACACCGCTAATGGCTCCAATTAAAGAACCGCGTTTCCAAAATAAAGCTCCAAAAAATGCAGGTGCCAATTGAGCCACAATCACAAACGATATCAACCCGACAGAAACGAGCGAGAAATCCATGATAAAAAAACGGTAATACAAAAACGATAGAATAATCAAACTGAAAATTCCGATACGTCTGATACGCATAATTCGACTGGAGTTGCGTTCTTGGTTGTCTTTTTGGAGGGAACCTAAAAATCCGTAAGGAATTAATAAATTATTACTCAACATGTTTGACAGACTAATTGAAGAAACTACAATCATGGAAATCGCAGCTGAAAATCCGCCCAAAAAAACCAAAACTGTCATGAACTCATTTCCTCTGGATTGCGGAATTAATAATGAAAACATATCGGAATTCATACCTTGGCCGTCAAATAGGATGTTGCCGCCCCAAGCAATTGGATAGATGAAAAAATTAAATAATAAGAGGTATAATGGAAATAACCAAATTGCTGTTTGAACGTGACGTTCTCTGTTATTTTCCACTATGCTCATGTGAAATTGTCTCGGAAGTAAAAAAATGGCAAAGAAGGATAAAACAATCAACATCATCCAATTTACAGCACCTTCTAATCCACCGATGGTATTTCGTTCTTCAAAATGTTCTAAAACAACAGCTTGATTATGGATGTCAGCAAACCCGTCAAACACATAAAAGGTAACATATAAGCCCAAGATTATGAAGAAAAAGAGCTTTAAAACCGATTCAAAAGCAACAGCTGTAACCATACCTATTCGTTTTTCTGAAGCGTCAACATAGCGAGTTCCGTAGTAAGAAGCGAACAAAGCCAAAATAAAAGCTACGTAGGTAGAAGTATCAAAAAATATATTCGTGCTTTCTGATGTTTGTGAGACAATATGAAATGTTTCCGAGATGGCTTTTAGTTGCAATCCGATATACGGAATAATAGCTAAAAGTGCAATTACGGTAACCAAAGCACCTAAAAATCGACTGTTTCCATAACGCAAAGAAATGAAATCGGCAATACTTGAAATTTTGTTAACTCTTGAAATTCGGATGATTTTTTTTAGAATAACAATCCACAACGGAAAAGCGATAACCGGTCCGATATAAATAGGTAAATAATTCAACCCCGAATCGGCTGCAACACCAATGCTACCATAATACGTCCAAGCTGTGCAATAAACGGCTAATGACAACGAATAAACATACGGATTGTTAGTCCATTTTGAATTTCTATTTCGTTCCGCCCATTGAGCGATGAGAAACAAAAGTCCCAAATAAACTAATACAATAAGTAATAATCCGATGCTATTCATTGTATTTGTGAATGATTAAAAAACTTAGTACTACCGCCAAAATCCAAACAGAAAACAGGTAAGCATAAAAAATTGGAATTCCGAAAAAGGCATCGGCACTATTGCACAAGAGAATAAAAGGAACGTTGAATAACATCCATAACCCTATGCCAAGTACGATTAACTTTTGAATATGTCTTTTTTTCATGCTCTTGTTTCTAAATTTCTAAAATTACAAACTCTGCTCCCGAAAAACAAGAGCAGAGAAAGTAATTACTAACCAAAGTAATCAACTAAACTATTTAATGTCCTGTTGCTTCACCTGCACCCGAGGGAATGCGGATATTTTCAACAATTTCTTGCACATCTTGTGGTGGCTCCGGTGTAAATCTGTTAACAACTATGGCAACAACAAAATTAACAATCATAGCAACGGTTCCAAAACCTTCAGGCGAAATGCCAAACCACCAATCGGGTTTTAAAGCATCAACCATTTCTTTACCTCCGTCAAATATTCCGAATTTGAATTTTAGCATATAATATAGCATCAACAACATCCCTACAATCATTCCACTTACCGCTCCTTCTTTGTTCATTTTTTTATAGAAAATACCCAAAATAATAGCCGGGAAAAAGGAGGCTGCTGCTAGACCAAAAGCTAGGGCGACGACTGCCGCTACAAAACCGGGTGGATTGATACCAAAATAACCTGCAATACAAACAGCAACTGTAGCTGCAATTCGAGCTGCCCAAAGTTCATTTTTATCTGAGATATTTGGGTTAATCATCTTTTTAATTAAATCGTGAGATACCGAAGATGAGATTACTAATAATAATCCCGCTGCCGTTGAAAGTGCAGCCGCCAAAGCTCCTGCAGCAACTAAAGCGATTACCCAATTTGGTAAATTCGCAATTTCAGGATTGGCCAATACCATAATGTCATTGTCTATTTTTAATTCGTTGGCTTCTTTGTCTGCAACGTATTGAATTTTACCATCGGCATTTTTATCATCAAAAGTTAATAAACCTGTTTTTTCCCAGTTGGTGAACCATTGTGGCATCGAACTGTATTCTTTATCACTAACGGTTTGAATCAAATTAGCTTTAGCAAAAACGGCAACTGCAGGAGCTGTGGTATATAAAATAGCAATTAATAATAAAGCGTAACCGGCAGATTTACGTGCATCGCGTACTTTCTTAACCGTAAAAAATCGAACAATAACATGAGGTAAACCGGCTGTACCAACCATTAAGGCTAAAGTAATAGCAAAGACATCAACTAACGATTTTGTACCACTGGTATATTCTGTAAAACCTAATTCGGTTTGTAATCCGTTTAATTTATCTAATAAATAAGTTCCTGATCCGTCAGCCACAGTACCACCCATTCCTAGTTGCGGAATAGGATTTCCGGTCATTTGAATAGAAATAAAAATCGCAGGTACCATGAACGCAAAAATCAATACACAATATTGTGCTACTTGAGTATATGTGATTCCTTTCATGCCTCCTAAAACAGCATAAAATAAAACGATTATCATACCTATAATTACTCCGGTATTAATATCAACTTCTAAGAATCTGGAAAAAACCACTCCTACACCACGCATTTGTCCGGCTACATATGTAAACGAAACAATCAACGCACAAATAACAGCTACAGTTCTAGCGGTTTTTGAATAATAACGATCACCAATAAAATCAGGCACCGTAAATTTTCCGAATTTTCTAAGGTAAGGAGCCAATAATAAGGCTAATAAAACATAACCTCCTGTCCATCCCATTAAATAAACGGCTCCATCGTATCCTGCAAAGGAAATAATACCGGCCATTGAGATGAAAGATGCGGCCGACATCCAATCGGCTGCTGTAGCCATTCCGTTTGCCAAAGGTGAAACACCACCACCGGCTACATAAAATTCTTTGGTAGAACCTGCTCTTGACCAAATTGCGATTCCGATGTAGAGAGCAAATGTGATCCCTACTATTATATATGTCCAAATTTGTACATCCATTTTCTTTTGTTTTTAGAGTTGCTGAATAGCTGAGTTACTGAGCAACTGAGTTTTTAGTTTTTTATATATTTTTTAACTGATAACAGACAACCGAAGATTACTCTTCGTCATATCCATACTTCTTATCTAACTTGTTCATCAATCGAACATAGACAAAAATTAAAATCACGAATACGTAGATGGAACCTTGTTGTGCAAACCAAAATCCGAGTGGAAAACCACCAATTTTGAAAGCATCTAAAGCATCTTTAAATAAAATTCCGGCTCCGTAGGAAACTAAAAACCAGATGGCCAAGAGAATGAGAAGGTATCGTAAATTCTCTTTCCAGTAGGCGGTTGCATTGGCTTGATTACTCATTGTTTTTGTTTTTTAGGTTGTTATAGATAAATATGTAATTGCAATAAAAATTCTCCTTTATAGGAATCAATTTTATCAACAGCCGTATAGATAGGTCTGTTTGAATATTGAGCCGTTATTTTGGCATGATGACCATCTAAGAAAAAATTGGTTCCAAAATCAAATTGATTACTCGCTTTTTCTAAAGCATCAAAGTTTTTATAAGTATAGGCTGCAAAAGGTTGAATTCGCACCTTTGGTTTTTCGTTTTTGTTGGGTAATAAAACACCGGCTTGAGTATACCATATAGAACCGGTTCCAATCATGGGTTGTAAATTGCCCGGTCCGGCCAATGCTCTATCTCCTGTGAAGTTAGAATCAGCAACACCTTCATTCATAATTCCGATATTTCTCAAATAATTCGGACCAAAATCATAGGAATAAAAAACACTGTATCCCGTAAAGGCCATTTTTTTCTCTTTATTTCCAATGGGTAAATCTAAAAACACATCACCTGAAAATAAATTGGTAGCATGACGTTCTGTTTCCCCGTTTACCGAAGTTTTAGTGGAACTCGGAGCGGTGTAAAACCCTGCTCCAATGTTAAGCATCTTTTTCGTTCCCAAATAGGTACCAACTTTAAAAGGTAAAAAGTTAGATTCTTTATCAAAAAACTGGTATTCCACATAACCGGCTTTAGACCAATGAGCATTGTTATTATTGTCCACCGCTCTAGCAACAGCTTCATCGGCAACATCAACTGGTAGTTGATTGGTAGCAAACGGTTTATTAATACTGAACCGGTATTCAATACGATTGTATTTCCCTTTAGCAAAAACACCAATTTGTCGGGCAAACTGATCGGAATTTTCAATCAATGGCCAATTGAATATTGGGGCATCAATGGTCATGTAGTTTAGTGTGGATGACATTGTCATGCGGGATAATCCCATATAATAATGCAAACCGGCTCCCAAACTCAAACTGAACGGTTTGTCTTCTTTTGGAAGTACAACAGCATATTCATTCCAAGCATCGTGAAAAAACAGTCCCGGTTTTTTTCCGTTTCCATATCCACCCGTTCCTGAGGATCCGGAAGCTCCGCCGTTAATAAACGTTTGATTGTTGATACCAATATGGGTTACAATCATATAACGAGGCGAAATTTGTGCATAAGCCAACAATCGCAATCGTCGGAGTCCGATATCTTCTTGTTGTGAAATTCCTTCGTCACCAATCATTGTACCCGGATTCATTTGAGATGACCGAAGCCAAATTTGATTCCAAGCTATAAATCGCATGTATTTTGTACCTTCGGGATTTATGTTGAATTTCATTCCGCCACCGTAATCGGGTGAACCTTGCGAGAAAGCAAAGAATGACAATAACATAATGGTACTTGTTAGAATACTTTTTTTCATAAATAGAAATTGGGTTAGTTAAGGGTTAGATTGTCTATTTTTGACAGTACCAAATTCTATTTTTATCATGAAGAAAAAAATTCTTCTATATATTTTTGTTAATGACTATAGTTAATCTTTAAAACGTTCCCATTTTATAAGCATAAATTTGTCTCCAAGTTCCGTAATAATCATTCCGGCTCCTTTGAGTTGGTCTTTGTTTTTTAAGAATTCTACCAACTCTAAATGGTTGTATATCTTATAGGTGGGATGATAATCGGTGTGAGCCGGTTTTTTGATTTTGAACTCTTTTACCCAATTGCTCACTGTTACATGTGAAACTCCTATGATGCGTTCAATTTCACGGTAACTCAACCCTTCCAAATACAACTGTAGTGCTTTGGTAACATAGTAGTCATCTATCTTTTTGCCTAACTTATTAACGGTAAAATAATAGTTGCATTTTTTGCATAAATACCTTTGTCTGTCTTTGATAATACCACTTTTAACAATCTGATTGTTTTGGCATTTCGGACACGCTAAAATCTCCATATATAAAAAATTTGCATAAATATATTAAATTAGCAACTATGTAAAAACAGATTCTTTACTTTTTTTCAGATAAATTTATGAAGTATGCATTTTTATTGGCTAAAATTTATAAACAACATAATTTTAATTAAATTCATACGTAACAGTGAATTACTGCAAATTGAAACAAAATTCATCAAAAAGTTGATAATTTTAGTGTGTATTAAACAACAATATTCTTTCAAATTTCTTTAATTTGTAGAAACAACAAACCAACTATGCAATTTAATACTGATGAAACAGATCCCGCTGTTTTATATAAATTATTGACCGGAACTATTATTCCGAGACCAATTGGCTGGATTTCGACCGTAGATGCTGACGGAATCAACAACCTCGCCCCTTTTTCTTATTTTAATATGGTGTCCCACAATCCTCCATGTGTAATGTTTTCCACAGCGAGAGACAATAATAAAAATAAAGATACTTTGAATAATGTGTTGCTAAACGGACAGTTTGTGGTGAATTTAGCAACGTTAGCTGTGGTGGAACAAATGAATGCTACATCAGCCACAGTTGCTTCCGATATAGATGAATTTGAATTGGCCAGCCTTACTCCTATTGATGCTGTTTTCATTAAACCCAAACGCGTCAAAGAAAGTCCGATTCATTTGGAATGCGAAATGATTCATCATTATTTTATGGATAACAGCGAAGGTGGCGGTGCTTGCATTGTCATCGGAATAATAAAAACGATGCATATTGATGATGCTATTTTGATGGAGAACAACCGTATTAATTTAGAGGTTTATAAACCTGTAGCTCGTTTGGCGGGTTCTAATTATAGTACGTTGGGAGAACTTTTTTCGATAAAAAGAGCGTAAAATTTTGGAACACTGATTTTAAAAATTTCTATAATTTCTTTAATCTGTGTTCAAAACAAGAGAACACTGATTTTAAAAATTTGAGAAATAATAACAATAGAATTTTAAAAATTTTAATAATTTCTTTAATCTGTGTTCAAAACAAGAGAACACTGATTTTAAAAATTTGAGAAATTGTAACAATATAATATTAATGTCGCGTCTTTGCGACTTTGCGAGAAATGAAAAAAATAACAGTAATCGGTGGTGGCCCTGGCGGACTCTACTTTTCCATATTAACCAAAAAAGCAATGCCCAATTGCCAAATCGATGTTTATGAACGCAATAAACCCGAGGATAGTTTCGGTTTTGGTGTAGTATTCTCCGATGAAACCTTAGGCGAATTTTTAATGCGTGATTTAAAATCCTATGAACTTATTCGCAGTGAATTTGCGTATTGGGATGATATTATCATTGCTCGAGACGGACAAACCGTAAACAGTTCAGGTAATGGTTTTTGCGGCTGTTCTCGAAAAACCTTATTGAAACTATTACACCAACGTTGTCGTGAAGAAGGCGTAAATCTTCATTTTGAACAAAATGTGGATGATTTAAGTCAATTTGCCGACTCAGATATAATTGTCGCTTGTGATGGGATTGGAAGTGCTATTCGAACGCAATTTGTCACAGAATTCGGCACTAAAATTGAACTTAAAAAGAATCGTTTTGTTTGGTTAGGTTCCACAAAACCGTTGGATGCTTTTACCTATTTTTTCAGAACAACACCTTTCGGAACCATTGTAGCTCACACTTATCAATATGAAGAAGGAATGAGTACGTGGATTTTTGAATGTTCCGAACAAACTTGGCAAAACATTGGTTTTGAAGTAACCAATGAAGAAGACACGATTAAAAAAATAGCTGAAATTTTCGCAGCAGAATTAGACGGACATCCATTAATTTCCAACAAATCACACTGGCGACAATTTCCGCATGTAACGAACGAAAAATGGTTTCATAACAACATCGTTTTATTAGGCGATGCCAAAGCAACCGCCCACTACTCCATTGGTTCAGGAACAAAATTGGCGATGGATTCAGCGATTGGACTTTCCGATGCTGTGGTTGCGAATCCCACCAATGTACATGCTGCTTTCGAACAATATGACAAAACCAGAAGAAATACGGTAGAAATGATTCAGTATGCCGCTCTGGTTTCATTAGATTGGTTCGAAAATATGGATAGACACATGCAACATCCCTTCTATCAATTTGCTTTTGGTTGTATGACGCGTTCTAAAAAAGTGACGTTTGAAAATCTTCAAATTCGAGATAAATCCTTTACAGATAAAGTTTTGAATGAATTCAATACTTTGAACAACTGTCATTCTGAACTTGTTTCAGAATCTCCCAACTCCCAACTCTCAACTTCTAACTCAAAATCGGCTGCTTTTTCAAAATTTAAACTTCGGGATTTAGAATTATCAAACCGAATTGTAATGGCTCCGATGGGACAATATTCAGCTGAAAATGGATTAATTAATAACTGGCATTTAGTTCATTACGGAAGCCGAGCAACCGGAGGTGTTGGATTGATTTTAACCGAAATGACAGCCGTTTCTCTAAATGGACGTATCACTTTAGGTTGTGCCGGTATTTATAATGAAAATCAGATTGTTGAATGGAAAAAAATTACTGATTTTATTCATCAAAACACATCAACTAAAATCGGAATTCAACTCGGACATTCAGGCAGAAAAGGTGCAATCAAAAAACCTTGGGAAGGTCAAAACGAACCAATTGATCAGGCTTGGGAATTGCTTTCCGCCTCTCCTATTCCATTCAATTCCAAAATGGCAACTCCGAAGGAAATGACTTTGGAAGATATGGATAAAGTTACTGCTGAATTTGTCCAAGCCACAAAAAATACAGAAAAAGCTGGTTTTGATATGATTGAATTACAAGCTCATCACGGATTTTTATTGGCTTCGTTTTTATCGCCTTTGACAAATATTCGTAGTGATGAATTTGGAGGAAGTATTGAAAATCGAATCAAATTTCCACTACGAGTATTCACAGAAATGCGAAAAGTATTTCCGCAACAAAAACCAATGTCAGTTCGAATTTCCGCTTCAGATTGGGCTGAAAACGGTATTTCGGAAGAAGATGTAATTTATATCGCCAATGCTTTCAAATCAGCCGGAGCAGACATCATCAACGTTTCAACCGGAAATACAGTTGAACACCAAAAACCTCAAATGGGAAGAATGTGGCAAACACCTTTTTCGGATTTGGTTAGAAATACGGTTCATATTCCAACGATTACAGCAGGTTATATCCAAGACATTGATCAAATCAATACCATTATTTTAAACGGTAGAGCTGATTTAGTGGCATTGGGCCGACCTTTATTAGCCGATGCGAATTTTGTTAGAAATGCTCAAGCGTATGAAAATGTGCAAACGGATGATATTTCATTACAATATAAAATGGGAAGTTCACATTTGTATCCGTTGAAAGCATCAGAACGAAAACAAGTGGAAGGAATGAAGAAAGCGTTGAAGCCGAAAAGCAATAAAAAAAATTAAGTTTAAAAATTTGATTACTCAGAAAATATCTAAGCCATAAAAAAATGAAAGAAAAAAAATCTAAAATAGATGTTCAAGGTTTTGAAATTGCCGTTGTGAATCAAAGTAACAGCGATTATATTTCTTTGACAGATATTGCCAAACAAAAAAATGCAGAATCAACAGGATTAGTTATTGCACATTGGTTGAGTACAAAATTTACTATCGAATTCATGGGTTTATGGGAACAAATGCATAACAAAAATTTTAATGTTACTGAATTCCGTAACATTAAAAATGAAGCGGGTAGTAATGGATTTATTCTCTCTTCTAAACAATGGATAGATAAAACAAATGCAATAGGATTAACTTCAAGTGCCGGTAGATACGGAGGAACGTTTGCTCACAAAGACATTGCTTTTGAATTCGCTTCATGGATTTCGGCAGAATTCAAGTTATATCTGATTAAAGAATTTCAACGATTAAAGGAAGAAGAAAACAGTAGATTATCATTGGAATGGAATTTAAACAGAACTTTATCAAAGTTAAATTATAGAATTCATACAGACGCCATTAAAGAACACATCATTCCAAAAAATATAACTAAAGATCAAGCAAACTTTGTTTATGCCTCAGAAGCAGATGTATTAAATGTAGCTTTATTTGGAAAAACAGCAAAACAATGGCGTGAAGAAAACAAAAGCTCTGAAGGAAATATTCGTGATTATGCAACGATTGAACAATTGTTAGTTTTGGCAAATATTGAAAGTATGAATGCTGAATTTATTAGAATGGAAATTCCTCAAAAAGAACGATTATTGAAACTTAATCAAATAGCGATTTTACAACTAAAATCAATTACAGCTAACGATTTATTTACTAAATTGAAAGAATAGATGAACCACTACACCGACAACTTCGCTCACGATTCCCTACCAAGCATCAACTTGCAACCTACCTATTTACAAGGTTTGTACGAAAATGAGATGCTTAATTGTGTCGAACGACTTTTAGATTCTCACATCAAAAACGGTAACGGAAATGCTCCTTGTCTTCGTACTTTCAAAAAAACGTGGACTTATCAGGATTTATTTGAAAAAGCCAATCAAATTGCTAATGTTTTAGTCGATGATTTAGGTTTACAATCCGGAAATCGTGTGCTCATTCGTTCTGCCAATAATCCTATGATGGTGGCGTTGTGGTTCGGAATTCTGAAAGCAGGCGGAATTGTAGTGGCGACGATGCCTTTATTACGTTCCAAAGAACTCAAAACAATCATCGAATGTGCCGAAATCTCCCACGTGTTTTGTGATATTGCTTTAGAAAGTGAAATGGATTTAGTGGATTCCGATTTTCTGAAAAGAATCTGTAAATTTTGTGGTTCAGAAAGCGGCACTTCCGAATTAGAAAATCTGATGATTAATAAACCAAAAACCTTTACTAATTTTCATTCCAAATCAGATAGTGTTGCCTTAATTGGTTTTACTTCCGGCACAACAGGATTACCCAAAATGACGGCTCACTACCATAAAGATATTTTGAATATTTGCGAAGCATTTCCAACATATTCGCTTCAACCAACCGCAAATGATATTTTTACAGGAAGTCCGCCCATTGGTTTTACTTTTGGCTTGGGAGGATTGGTTTTGTTTCCGTTGTATTTTGGTGCTTCCACATTTTTAATAGAAAAACCAACACCGGATATTTTGTTGCAAGCTATTCAGGAACATAAAATCACGATTTGTTTTACCGCTCCTACTGCTTGGCGAATTATTACGACTAAAGTCAAGGATTATGATATTTCAAGCTTACGCAAATGTGTCTCTGCCGGAGAAACGTTACCTTTAAAAGTTTGGGAAGATTGGTACAACGCCACCGGATTAAAAATCATTGACGGAATTGGAGCAACCGAAATGCTACATATTTTCATTTCATCTAATGAAGAGAATATGAAACCAGGATCAACCGGTTTGGCTATCACAGGTTATGAAGCGAAAATCATTGACAATGATGGAAATGAAGTTACTAAAAACGAACCCGGACGTTTAGCCGTTCGCGGAATTACAGGTTGCAAATACCTCAATCGCATCGAAAAACAACAAGAATACGTGCAAAACGGTTGGAATATCACGGGAGATATTTTCAAACAAGACGAAGATGGCTACTTTTGGTTTGTAGCTCGTGGTGATGATATGATCATTTCTTCCGGCTATAATATCGCGGCTATTGAAGTAGAATCCGTACTTTTAACCCACGAAGAAATTCTGGAATGTGCCGTAGTGGGTTTACCCGATGATGAACGTGGGATGTTGGTTTGTGCTCATATTGTTTTGAAAGATACAGCTAAAGCAACAGACAATATGAAAAACCATATCCAACACTGGTTCAAAGAAGTAGCTGCTCCTTATAAATACCCTAGAGTGATTTATTTTACGGATGCTTTACCGAAAACGGAAACGGGAAAAATACAAAGGTTTAAATTAAAGTAAGGAAGTAGTAAGATGGGAGTATTAAGTATAAAGACATAACTTATGAAAACAAAATTCATTTTACTTTTTTTGATGATCTATTCTTCGTGCATAGCTCAGAAAAATGAAGCTCTTGATTCTATTTTTAATCAAACAAAAAAAATTGAAATTTTAGCATTTTATGACAGATATAAATGGGAGCGTGAAGACAAACCGAGTTATATGTATCAAAAAGTAAGCTATATTAAAAATAATAAAATTGAGATTAGAGAAAAATACTTAAGAAATATAATTACTTTAAATAAAGAACAGATTTATAAACTAAAAACTAGATTTGAGAATTGTGAATCTGAATTTTCCGAAATAATAATGTGTTATATGCCAAGACATATAATAGTATTCTACAATGAAGATGATGAAATTATTGGATATATTGAAATATGTTTTGACTGTAATCGAGCTTATTCTTCTAAAAACTTAGAATTTCTAGCAGAATGTACATTAAGACAAAAAAAATTATTTAAAGAATTTGGAATCACCTATTTTGATGATACAGAAGAAGAAAAAGAGGAATTTAAAAGAAAAAGGAAAGAGGAATCCGACGCAATGGAAGAAAAATATAAAAAGTATAAGGAAAAAAAGAATAATAATGAGTAAAATCTTCACCAAACTAGAAAAAATAAAATTCAAACACATCGACTATGCCGGCATTGTGTTCTATCCGCGATTTTTGGAAATGCTCAATGATTTAGTAGAAGATTGGTTTGAAGAAGCACTCGACCGACCGTTTTCTAAAATGCACGAAACCAATGGTATTCCAACGGTAGATTTGAAGATACAGTTTAAAAACCCTGCTCGATTGGGAGAAGTCTTAACCAAAAAATTATGGGTAGAAGAACTTGGTTTTGCCTCTGTGTTGTGCGGATTTCAATTCGTTAATGAAAATGAAGTAACCGTTTTAGACGGCGAAGTAACCCTCGTTAACGTAAAAATCGCCGAAGACCGAGAAAAAATAAAAGCAGAAGGCTTTTCAGAAGAAATGAAAAAGAAAATTTCGAAATTCATCAATCCTACTACTTAATACTATTGTCTTAATACTATTGTCTTAATACTTAATACTCCCGTCTTAATACTTTCAAAATGAACTTTCCAAAATTCAAAGCCGCCGCCGTCCAAACCTCTCCCTTTTTTTTAAACGTAGAGAAAACCATTGAAAAAGCAATTTCTTTCATCAAAGAAGCTAGTTCAAACGGAGCTCAATTAATTGCATTTCCGGAAGTTTTCATAGCCGGATACCCCTATTGGAACTGGATTATGACTCCGGTTCAAGGTAGCAAATGGTACGAACAATTATATAAAAATTCGGTTGCTGTTACGGATGAGTCGATGAAACCCTTATTCAAAGCTGCAAAAGATTTCAATATGCACGTGGTCATCGGAATTAACGAACGTGGCGATAGTTATGGCGAAATTTATAACACCAATCTCATCATCGATAACCACGGAAACCTAATCGGAAAGCACAGAAAGTTAGTCCCAACTTGGGCAGAAAAACTAACGTGGTCAAGTGGTGATGGTTCCTCTTTAAAAGTCTATAAAACCGAAATCGGACCCATTGGAACCTTAGCTTGTGGCGAAAACACAAATACGTTGGCTCGATTTACGTTATTATCACAAGGTGAATTAATTCACATTGCCAATTACATTTCTCTTCCTGTTGCTCCACCCGATTACAATATGGCGGAAGCGATTAAAATTCGTGCTGCTGCTCATTCGTTCGAAGGGAAATTATTCACCGTTGTTTCGTGTTCTACGATTTCAAAAGAAATTATGGATGTTTTAAAACCGGATGTTCCGAATATTGAAGAGTTATTAACTCGAAAAAGTTCTGCTTTCTCAGGAATTATAGGTCCAAACGGAGCTGTTGTTGGTGAACCTTTGATAGATGATGAAGGAATTGTGTATGCAGACATCGATTTGGAAAAATGTATTCAACCGAAACAAATGCATGATATTTTGGGACATTACAACCGATTTGATATCTTTGATTTACGGGTAAATACCGCTCCAACAAGAAAGATTACGTTTATTGATAATCATGAGGAGTTTAATAAAAGATAGTAGTAAGATTGAAGTATTAAGTATTAAGATTATAAGAGATGGACGCAAAACATTCAGACGACGTATACGGTAGAGCTAGAGTTCAAGATTCTGATGAACTAAAAGCCTATTACAAAGAATTGGAAGATTTAGGAGCCGGTGCATTATGGACAGTTGCCAATGATATTGAGCCTTGGGAACCTCGTGCTAATTCTGTTCCCATGTTGTGGAAATATGATGATTTACGATCTTTGGTACTCAAATCATCCGAACTCGTTACTCCCGAACAAGCCGGAAGACGTGTGGTGTATTTGGTTAACGACAAACGAAAAGACGTTGCCGCCGCTGTGGGTTGGTTATACACCGGAATTCAAGTTACCCGTCCGGGTGAATTCACGTCGGCTCATCGACATCGTGCTTCTGCCCTGCGTTTTATTATGGAAGGCGAAAAAGGATATACCGTCGTAGATGGCAATAAAATAATGTTGGAAGTCAACGATTTTGTGATTACTCCAAATTCCACTTGGCACGAACACGGCGTGGAAGAAGGCGGGAAAACCTGCATTTGGCAAGACGGTCTCGATATTCCGCTTGTAAATGCCTTGGAAGCTAATGATTACGCTGTATATGATGGCAAACAGGAAGTAGTAGCTCCGTTAAACTATTCACCAATAACTTACGGTTGTGCAGGACTCATTCCTGCGGATAAATCTTGGGACAAACCGTATTCACCATTATTCAAATACTCGTGGTCTAACGTCTATCCTGCTTTAGTGGCAGCTCAAAAAGTAAATGAAGTCAATCCATTTGATGGGATTTTCATGAAATATTCCAATCCGTTAACGGGTGGTCACGTGATGCAAACCATGGGAGCTTCGATGCAATTATTACCTGCTGGTTTTAGTGGAAAGGCACACCGACATACGGGTTCGTTCGTTTATCAATGTGCCAAAGGAAAAGGCTATTCCATTATCAACGGGCAACGTTTTGATTGGAAGGAAAGAGATATTTTCTGTGTGCCGTCTTGGGCTTGGCATGAACATCATAATCTTTCAGACTCGGAAGATGCCTGTTTATTTTCTTTTAATGACTTACCGGTGATTGAAGGTTTAGGTTTGTATCAGGAAAAAATATATTCCGAAAATAATGGAAATCAATCTGTTAATTAACCTTATTTAAATGAATAAGTTATATATTACTTTACTCTTTTTATTCATTTCCGGACTAGTAGTTTCCCAAAAAATAGCCTTTGACCAAGGTAAAATAAACCAAAAGCACTATTACGAAGAGATTAGTTTCGAATTGGTAAATAATAAAATAATGTTACCGGTGGTGATTAACAACAAAACCTATCGTTTTTTATTAGACACCGGAGCTCCAAATGTCATATCAAAAAGAGTACTAAATGAACTTAACATTCAAAATTCCTTAAAAATAAATGTCTCAGATGCGAATAACAAAAGTGATACGATGGAATTGGTTTCGGTCAACTCCATTCAAATCGGCAAACTTAATTTTGAAAACAATGTAGCTTTAGTCAGTGATTTAGACAATCATTTTATTTTGAAATGTTACCAAATGGATGGTTTTATTGGTAGTAATTTATTTCAAAATTCGATAGTTAAAATCAGTTTAAAAGATAAAAAAATTACCATTACAGATAAAATCAAAAATCTGAATACGACTGCCAAACCTACAAAGTTAAAATTATTTGGAGAGCAAAAATCACCTTATGTTACGATTAATTTCAATGCTAAAAGTCAAAAAAAAGTTACTGAAGATGTGCTTATTGATACCGGAATGGATGGTTTTTATGAAATGTCAAATCGTGCTTTCGGTATTTTATCCAATGAAAACGTATTTGAAGAATTAGCTCGAGCTACCGGTTCCAGTGGTATTGGCTTATTTGGTTCAGCTCCTGAAAAAGAACAAATCCTATTTAGGACTCCTTTTTATAAATTAAATCAAACCACATTTGAAAATCTAATTGCCAATACAACCGATGACAACAATTCCAGAATCGGATTGGATTTATTATTACATGGCGATATTATCATTGATTTCATCAACAAAAAATTCTATTTTGAAGCGACAGAAAAAATTGCTTTAACCGAAAAACCACCTGTTTATTCGGCAACATTGATTGATACCAAATATTCAATTGGATTTGTTTGGGATGCCGCTTTTAAAGATATCTTGAACTATGGTGACGAAATCATCCGAGTGGATTCTTTTATTATCAATGAAATGGAATTTTGTGACGTAGTAAAAATCAAAGAATTCAGAAAAAATATAGAATCTTATGAATTAGAAGTAAAATCAAAAGAAACAACGGAAACCAAAACAGTAAAAATAGAACAATAATCTCAGTACCTTTGCACCTCAGAAACTCTAAAAATGAAACTACTCACCTACAAAACAAAACACACCGAACCTCGCTTAGGTTTTTTACACAACAATCGCATCATTGATATGGAAGATTTTGGCGAAATATCCAATTTTCCTCTTCCAATTGATATGTTGGATTTGATTGACATGGGTTATGAAATCATCGAAGAAATCACCGAAATGATCAATGAAACCAGAGAAATCGACTTCGAGCAAATCGGATATACTTTCGAGGAAGTGGAAATCCTCGCTCCTATTCAACGTCCGAGAAAAAACATTATCGGAATTGGTTTGAATTATACCGAACACGTGGCAGAAAGTGCCAGAACGTTAGATACTACCGGAAAATTACCTCAAAAACCAATCATCTTTTCTAAACCGCCAACAACAGTTACGGGGCCAAATACCAATATTTTGATGAATCCTAAGTTGACACAACAGTTAGATTGGGAAGTAGAATTGGCTGTAGTTATTGGAAAACACGGAAAATATGTTCCAAACAAAGAAGCGTTGGATTATGTTTTTGGCTATACGGTTATCAACGATATTTCAGCACGTGATTGCCGCCGTGAAGGCCAATGGATTGTTTCTAAAGGACAAGACACGTTTGCACCAATGGGACCGTATTTGGTAACAAAAGATGAAATTCCGGATCCACATAACTTGAATTTATCCTTAAAAGTAAATGGCGTGGAAAAACAAAATTCCAATACCAAATTCTTATTATTCAACATCAATGCTTTAATTGAAGATTTAAGCACCGTTTTCACCCTAGAACCCGGCGACATTATCGCAACAGGAACACCCGCAGGAGTTGGTGCCGGCCGCAATCCACAAGAATGGATGTGGGATGGCGATGTTGTAGAAGCAACTGTGGAAGGCATTGGAACGATAATTAATACAGTGAAAGAAATTTAAATGTAGAACACAGATTTTAGAAATTATAATAATTTTAAAAATTTCTTAAATCTGTGTTCAAAAAAAAACAATTACAAAAACTAATATAGATTTTTAAAATTTCTCAGATTCTTTCAATCTGTGTTCAAAAAATTATACAAAATGAAATACAGAATAGGCCAAATCGTCCCCTCCTCCAACATCACCATGGAAACCGAAATCCCTGCTATTTTCAGAGCTAGGGAAACCATTTTACCTGAACGTTTCACCTTTCATTCCAGCAGAATGCGAATGAAAAAAGTAACCAAAGAAGAACTAGAAGCCATGGATGCCATGAGCCTGAAATGTGCCCAAGAATTATCGGATGCTCATGTTGATGTTATGGGTTATGCGTGCTTGGTCGCCATCATGAGCATGGGTCGAGGCTACCATTGCGTTTCGGAAGTGAATCTACATCAGGAAACTATTGCCAACGACTTCCCTACGCCTATCGTCACTTCTGCAGGAGCATTGATCAACGGGTTGAAAGTTTTGGGTGCCAAACAAATCTCAATCATAACACCTTACATGCGTCCTTTGACCAATATGGTAGTAGATTATATCGAACACCAAGGATTCAAAGTAAAAGAAAGCATCGCACTTGAAATTCCGGATAATTTAGAAGTAGCCGCACAAAATCCAATGAACTTATTAGAAATCTACAAACAATTGGATTTAACTGATGTGGACGTTTTAGTGGTTTCTGCTTGCGTTCAAATGCCATCCTTGGAAGCAATTGATATGATTCAAGCGGAATGTGGTATTCCTGTAACGTCAGCAGCAGTTTGTACCACTTATGAAATGATGAAAAAATTGGGTATTGAGGCCAAATCAAGTATTGGTGGCGAATTATTGAATGGAAACTATTGATAAAATTCTTAAAATATAGTATCGCTTTTTCCTTATTTCTAGTAATAGGAATTGTAATGCTCCGAACATACGGAATCTATTTTGCATTTTCCATTCCTATACTCATCATAACGTTTATTATTATAGTAAAACTAAAAAAGCATCGGCAATAAACCGATGCTTTTTGCTATTAAAAATACCAATCAATAATTGTAACTCTATTCTTTTAAAAACCTACACTTTTCTCTCTTACACTTCCTAAAACATTTATAAGGCAAATGCCCTATTGTTTCACTTTCAATCATTTATCAAATTTACAAAGTTGATTTACTATTCTTGCCCAAATAAATTATTAAAAAAAATAATTGAATCAAAAGCAAGAGGAATAAACGACAAAATGAATTGAAAAGTGGAGTTCAGAAACCACAATAAAAACGAGGCGTTACTGAAAAGCCAAACGAGTAAGAAAATAAAATTTTAGTTACATGAAAAAAACTAGTTACACAATTGCATTGTTATTGTTCACTTTTACACTATCATTTAACGGCTTTTCGCAAACAATCACCGACAAAGAGACCGGCGGCGGCAATGGATTTAATCAAGCCAAATTTAAAAGTGCCCCAAAAAAGGTTTTCATCAATAGTTTTAATGTTTATTTTGAAGTATTTGGAAGTGCTGAAGCGTCTACTACCGGCGGCGAAAGCTTTGGCAGGGTTCATTCCGGTACCAAAACAGCCATGGGTGTTGCCTTATATGGTGTAGACAGTGATGATTTTTTAGAAATCACCAATCAGGCATACGAGTATTTTAAAAATGATTTAATCAGCAAAGGTTTTGAAATTGTTTCGCCTGACGTTGCAGCAAAAACGGATCTTTACAGTAGTTGGACCAGAAAATCGGGAGGCGAATTAAGTAGTGCAGAAGCAACAGGATTCGTAAGGGTTACCCCTGCAGGTTTTGATTATTTTGTACCGGGTGAAAAGAAATCCGGAAAAGAACGAACAACAGTATTCGACCGCTCACCGGCACTTTCAAAAGAATTGGGCGACGCCATTATTGCGAATGTTTCGTTTACCTTTGATTTTATTGATATGAAAGTATTCCGTTCGGAATTGCTTAAAATATCTAATGTAAAAGGGAAAGTAAATTTTAAAGTTGATGTTACACCGGGTCCTTCCATGGATATGTCAAAAGTGAGCTTCAGCTACGGAAAAACGTTTACAGCCGCAACCGCCGCAATTGAAAATGTGTTAAAGAAAAGTATTCCGATTGAGGCTCCTGTATTCAAAGATGAAAAATTTAGTGAAACTACTCAAGCTCAAGCAACCAATATTCCAAATTGGGCGAATTATGTGTATGTTACAACAGATAAATCTTTAGCCGCCTCGCATTCGGTGACTTGTGATGGCGAATTATATAAAAAAGAGACTTCCCGACTTCTGAAAGAATTTTTAACTGTGGGTCTATCGGAGCTCTATGAGAAAGCTAAAGTAAATTAATTTAAAAGTAACCTCATAACCAAATGAACTTTTGATTCATCAGGTTTTGTCTCAAACTGAAAACTACATTGTATAGCTATGTCTACTAAAATAAAGCGAAGAGACTTCAACTTTATTTAAATACTATGTAGTTATTCGGTTGAAACTTCTTTTAGTGAATTAACACCAATTCGTATCAATCATTTAAGATAATCTTACCATAAATCAAATTATCTTTTTTTAAATTTGGCTATCACCAAATACAACTAAAAATGAAAAGAAAAGCAACAGCCGTATGGAACGGCACAGGTAAAGAAGGCAAAGGCCATTTAACCACACAAAGCACTGTTTTAAACAAAACCCAATATTCGTTTGGATCGCGATTTGAAGAAGGTATCGGAACCAATCCCGAAGAATTGATTGCAGCCGCTCACGCAGGTTGTTTTACCATGAAGTTGAGTTTCAATCTTACCGAAGCAGGTTTTCCGCCGGAAGAATTGCAAACGGAAGGACAAGTAACGTTTGAAAATGGTGCGGTAACCCAATCACATTTGGTGTTAAAAGCCACTGTGGCAGACATCTCTGAAGAAAAATTTGCCGAATTGGTAAAAGATGCCGAACTAAACTGCCCGATTTCTAAACTATTGGATACCGCAATATCTGTTGAGTTTACATTGAATTAAACAAAGGACAAGCATACAACTAAAGGACATGGAAACGTGTCCTTTTTTACTTTAATTTGGAAACACAACTTTTACACAAAGCCAATTGAGCTTTATCAATTGTTGCCACACTTTCAACAGCATCCGTCATCACACAGGTTTTATCGGCACAATGAGGTAATCCCAAATTATGACCAAATTCATGAACGGCCACTTTCTTTAAGCGTGTAAAGTGTTTTTCGGTACTAGGGTGTTGGATTCGGAAGGTAGAAACAATACAACTGTTTCCCGGACAATAAGCCAAACCCATAATTCCCCAATCGGAGTAGTTACTCGATGGTTGTTTGACCTTGCCGTCTTTCCCTTTTTTGGTAACAGAAATATCTTTATGGGTTACTCCAATAATATAATCCAGATTTGCCGCTTTTTCACGTTGTTGTATCCGTATCAAACTGTCAGCTCGGTATCTTGCCGATTTTACTTGAATGAAAGCATTTTTCGGGAGTGGTAGCTCCGGTAAAATCACTGTTTTTACAGTATAAAAAGTAGCAATAGTGTGGGCAATGGTATCTGTTTTCTCTTTTGGAAAACCTTCATAAGGCTGAATCCCAACAACCGTATTGGAATCAATCTTTGATTGACAGGAAGCTAAAACCAACAGTATAATAAAAAAGTATTTATTCATATGACAGTAGAATAAGGTAGTAGTTGTAAGGGAAGAAGTAGTACTTTCATCAAGCAATTGTATCAGTAGCAATCCATTTTATTTTCACTGCAGAGATTGTATCAAGTTCAAGTCGTTCTTCTTCAAGTGCTACAAAATCACATTTTTTATAAAAAGAAAGGGGAGAAAGATACGGATTTCCATTTCTTTTCTTATCCTTAGAATGATCGATTACCCATCCATATAACAACGCTTCCGATTGTTTAAGCAGATCAAGCAATTTTTTTCCAAACCCTTTACGTTGCACTTTTTCGGATAGAATAATGGCAAACCATTTTTGATTATCTCGTACAAAAGAAAAGGCCCAACCCATTATAATTCCTATGTCATTTTGTAACAAAAAATGAGTAGTAGGACCTAATTTCAACAAATAAGTATCCAATTCAGACTGATCTTGGTAGGAAAGTTGCTCGGGATATTCAGTGTTCCACAAATCAAACAGTTGGATTTTTTCTTGCTCACCCAATGCTGATGTTTTTATTATTCTCAAATTGTCGGTCACTTAATTTCTATCTAAAAATTAGGAAAGTAAATTTACTGTTATTTCTTCAAAATCAAATAATCGTGTGCAGTAAGCTCAAGATTCCCTGTTAAGGTAATATTTTGATTGTTTAATGCATTCGTCCAATTCCCTTGTAAGTTACCGGGTACTACTAAGTTTTTACCCGACGCACGACTGTTGTGCTTGTTGCACAACTCCCCAAATATACCAAAAAAATCTTGCAAAAAAGATTCACTTTTTGTATTTTTAGTCATGCAAGGAAAAAAAGAACTCACCCCAAAAATGCTCTATCAAGTTCATTTACAGGACTTGATTCCAGAGCATAATTTCTACCGATTGTTGGATAAAGCCATTGACTTTCGGTTTTTATACAAAGCTACACAAGATTATTATGGAGACGAAGGACAAGAGAGCATTGACCCTGTGGTGTTCTTCAAAATCTGTTTGGTTGGCT
>NZ_BMFG01000003.1:221352-339720 GCF_014638005.1 Flavobacterium orientale | reverse complement strand
CCTCTGTAGCACAAGGACCATTAGTGGTGTAAATATAAATGGTTTGTGTAGTGGTTATCAAATCTCCTGCGTTTAACAATAGACCTGTGCCACCAGGACCAGTGAAATAATTACCAAGTAATATCGTGGGTAGTGCGTAAGAATCACAGGCAACAACATTTAACGGGCCAACAACTACAGGCGTTGGTATAATTTGAACTTCAAAACTTGATTCATCGGTACAATTAGGAGTTGTATCGGTTTGAGCAAAAATGTAAATAGTTTGTGAAGTACTAATAACATCACCTGCATTTAACATTGTGCCAGTTCCTGTTGGACCTCCGGTTGCAGTATAATAATTATTATTAGCACTTAAATCATCTGGTAAAATATAACTATCACAAACAACGACATTCTCTTTTTCATCAGCGGCTATGTTGTTAAATGTGATTGAAACTTCATCTGATTTTGTAGTTTGACCACAAGCTATATCACATTTATAAATTCCTGTTTCAGTAACTGTTAAGGAAGCTGTTGTTTGATTTGGAATTACGACATTGTCCTTATACCATATTACTGTACCTGGATCACCTGTAAAAGTTGCATTTATTGTGTGCGAATCTTGATTACAGAATACTAAGTCTGGACCTAAATCAACGTTACAACATGCAGCGGCACCGGTACCGCCTGTTTGATTGATATTAAATGTTCCTAAAGAGTTTCCAAAATTAGTAACTAACAATAAATAATGCTGTCCTTGAATCGCATTAGGGATATCTATGAATTCTGTCGCTGCAGCAGAATAACTGCAATCTACAATATTATTAGGAATTGATAAATTCCCGTCAGGATAATCATATAAATTATTACACGCAGTACTGTTAATTTGAGCACTTGTAAAAGGCCCCCACAATATAAAATCGACATCAGAGTTTCCAGCTGAAGTTTGATTTAATGTAAAAGTAATAGACCCTGATGTTTCAATTTCAATAGTGAACCAAAATGGATTTGGCGTAGTACTTAAAC
This sequence comes from Flavobacterium orientale, assembly GCF_014638005.1. Classification (GTDB taxonomy): domain Bacteria; phylum Bacteroidota; class Bacteroidia; order Flavobacteriales; family Flavobacteriaceae; genus Flavobacterium; species Flavobacterium orientale. The sequence goes on along the minus strand of NZ_BMFG01000003.1, from coordinate 338,715 downwards.
AACCAATAGATCCATAACTAGGAACACCTATTTGATTATTAATTACCGATCCATCTCCACAAGTTAATTGAGCACTGTCACATTGGGTAGGAGTGGTAATACACAAGTCGAAACTAGCGATTAAGTTAGGTGTTGCCGGTTGTGAATAAACACGTATATAATACACCTCTCCAGGAGTTAAACCTCCTACCACTCCGCTATTATTTACCTGACAATTTATTTGCGTTAAGGCATTACAAGATGCACCGGAATATGTAGCAAAAGCTAAATCTGTAGTTGTCCCTTGAACGTTATTAAAACTAATATTATGTATACTAGCTAAAGCAGTAAACTGAAACCATACATCATCATCAGCAGTTCCCGTACAAGCATTTGGCTCTGGAGAGGCTGTTGCACTGGTAATAGTTCCGGATATTGTATCTGCACATATAAGAGAGGAGTTAACAGGTGCAACTAATGGGGTGCTACAACTATCATTTACTGGTGGTGGTGGTGGTACACTAACACAAACATCAAAAGTTGTGTTTTGAAGAATAGCAGTTCCTGAACTATATATTCTAATATAATAAGTATTGCCTGGTGTAAGACCGGCCGCAAAACTTGCATTAGGATCACTACAATAAACTAAAGTTAAAGCCGCACAAGGATCACTTGGATTTGTTGTTGAAAACAACGCATGATTTAAATTTGTTGTTGAACCTGCAACATTTAATAATGAAATAGTATGAGATGCTTGAGTAGCAACAAACTGAAACCAAACATCATCGTTTGCAGTCCCAACACAAGTATTGGCTTGAGGTGATTGAGTAGCACCATTTATTGTTCCGGGTACGGTTAATGCACATGTTGCATCTGTATTCACAGGTACAACAGTTGCTGTATCACAATTATCGTTAATTGGTGTTGGAGGTGCAGGAGTACAATTAGTAGTTAATGTGAAAACACCTTGTGCCGTTCCAAAACCAAATACATATACATAATAGGTTACACCTGGAGTAGTTACAATTTGAACTTGTGATTGATTACCACAAAAATCATCATTCCCTGCAACACAAGTAAATGTGCCACAAGAACCTGTGAATACTTGAATTTTTGTATCAAATGCTGAACCACATAGTGAAAATGTAACTATATCTCCCGTTCCTAAATGTGAATACCAAAGACCTCCTGAACCAGGTCCTGTGCCACATGTAAATGTTGGAGCTCCGGCGGTTGTTGCACCAACGGTAGTTTGAGTTTCTGAGTCACCACATTCTATAGGAATAGCTCCTGAACATAAATTATTTGTAGCAGGACAAAAAGCTTGAGTTAAGTTGGCACTATTTGAAAAACAATTGACATCGTTTGCATTTTGAAGGTTTAATGTTACGTTTGTTCCGTTTGGATAAGGACCAAATTGCATAGTTCCTGGCTCAGTTACAGATTGCGTTGCACCACCTTCGCTAGAAGTACCCACAACTGAAGTGGCAGTTCCCATGTTGGTAACATTTGCTACAGCAAAAAACTGATTACCATTAGCACAATCTGGCAAAACACTATATGTGGCTGTAAAATTGGTACACGTATTTTCAACAATAGTTAAGGTATATCCCGTGCTCTGTGTTGGAGCACCTGTAGCCCAAGTTGAAATTGCAATTATATATGTTTGGCCTGCAGTTACAGGTAAAATAATAACTCTCGGGTTTGTATTTGAGTTTGCTACTCCTGCAATACAACTTACACCAACATTGGCACAACTGTTATAAACAAACAAACCCGACCAATTACTAGTTGGACTCATGGTTATTGTTACAGGGACGTTACTGGTTGCTGTGAAACTATAAAATACATCGTTACCATTCAAATAAGGATTCCCAGAACCACAACCAGTTCCAGCAGTACCACCATATTCATCACCATAATTATTGGTGTTATCTGTTGTAACATAAGGCAACGATGAAATCACAGCCGGAGCTTCACAAGTCTGACCGGGTGCAGCTGTCGAAAAAATAAATGGCCCAACCCATAAGCTACTTGAAAAGGCACATACTGCTCTTACATAAAACTCATATTGTGTTGCTTGTTGCAGCGTTAACCCTAAAGCTTCCGTTGTTACAGGATTACTGTTTGTTAAAATACCAACTCCGGTTGGAGTATTTGGTACTTGAACAACTTCTACTTCAAACTGCGTTGCACCGCCAGGATTACCCCAAGAAAGTGTTGCACCGGTTAAAGAAAAGTTTGAAGCCGTTGGGTCTATTGGATCAATACATTGTTCTACAACAGAAACATTATCTACTAACCAACGGTCACCTCCTAAAGCAGTAGTTGGTTGTGTAAAAACCATAACAAATGCTATAAAAACTTGTTGATTTGCTGGAAATGTATTTAAGCTTATAATCTTTTCTTCATAAACATTAAATGCCTCTGTCAATTCGTTTTCAGTAAATTGTTGCAACAATGTATAAGCTCCCAAATCTGCTTGGTTAGCACTTGTTGAAACTCTAATTTGATATAGGGTACCTTGGTTTCCTCCTAAAGTGGATCGAGTAAAAAATCGTAACTGTCCATTTGCGGGGACTGCTAGTTGATTTGTAATTAACCAATCTTCTGAGGTGTTACCAATTCCGATGTTTTCACGAGTCATAAAGGCAGAAAACGTACCTTCATAAACAGTTGGTGGAGTTGTAACATTGTTGGTTCGTTCCCAACTAAAAGTAGTTCCGACACCATTGTCAGTAACCAACCATCCAGCTGGCGGAAAAGTAGCTCCTTCAAACCCTTCGAAATATTGGGAATATCCCGTTAGTGTGCAAAAAGCCGCTACTAGTAAAAGCGTAATTTTTTTCATAAAATGAACGTTAGAGTTAAAAAAATGTAACAAATTCTGTTTAGGGAAGTCAAATTTAACAAATTTTAAAGATTGATTAACAAAAAATTCGTTTTTAACTTTTAAAGATTTTAATTAATTACACTTTAAGATTTTTCAATTGATTAGCTTTGCAGTGATAAAGCGATACTATGTTAGAGAAAATAGAAATAAATTTTGAAAAAACGGTTGTGGTTGGAATTATAACACAGCTTCAAAGTGATGAGAAACTTAATGAATATTTAGATGAATTAGAGTTTTTAACTTTTACAGCCGGTGGTGAAGTTATTAAAAGATTTTCTCAAAAGATGGATAAACCTAATCCAAAAACTTTTGTAGGTACTGGTAAAATTGAAGAAATACATCTTTACATTAAAGAAAATGATGTCAAGACTGTTATTTTTGATGACGAACTTACTCCTGCTCAACAAAAAAATATTACCAAAATATTAGATTGTAAAGTTTTAGATCGAACAAATCTAATTCTTGATATTTTTGCTCAACGAGCAGAAACCTCTTATGCCAGAACTCAAGTTGAATTAGCTCAATGTCAATATTTACTTCCCAGACTTTCAGGAATGTGGACACACTTAGAAAGACAACGTGGTGGAATTGGAATGCGTGGCCCGGGTGAAACTGAAATTGAAACTGACCGACGAATTGTTAGAGATCGAATTGCTTTATTAAAAGAAAAAATAAAGGTAATTGATAAACAAATGTCTGTTCAAAGAGGTAATCGTGGAGCTTTAGTCCGTGTGGCTTTAGTAGGTTATACCAATGTTGGAAAATCTACTTTAATGAATGTTATCAGCAAAAGCGAAGTTTTTGTAGAAAACAAACTTTTTGCAACGTTAGATACTACCGTTAGAAAAGTTGTGATAAAAAACCTCCCCTTTCTACTTTCAGATACTGTTGGATTTATACGAAAGTTACCAACTCAATTGATTGAATCATTCAAAAGTACTTTGGACGAAGTTAGAGAAGCCGACTTATTATTGCATGTTGTAGATATTTCTCATCCGGAATTTGAAGATCATATTGATTCGGTTAATCAAATTTTAAAAGATATTAAAAGCGATGGCAAACCAACAATTATGGTTTTCAATAAAATTGATGCCTACAAACCACTGCTTCTTGATGAAGATAATTTAACTGAGAAAACACCAAGACATCAAACATTAGAAGAGTGGAAAAACACTTGGATGTCAAATGTTGGCAAACGAAATGCTCTATTTATTTCGGCTGTGAACAAAGATAATTTTGAAGAATTTAGAGAAAATGTATACGAAGCCGTGAGAGAAATTCACATTTCTCGTTTTCCCTACAACAAATTCTTATATCCTGATTATAATGATGCTGTTGAAGAATAGTGCTGATTAATTTCCTTTTGGAATGGCATTAATTAGTTTTTGAGTGTATTCAGATTTTGGATTGTTATACAATTGGTCTGCTTCTTCAATTTCTTCAATTTTTCCTTTATTCATCACCATAACTTTATCTGACATATATTTTACGACAGCTAAGTCATGAGAGATAAAAAGATAGGTAAATCCAAAATTTTCTTTTAGTTCGTTCAATAAATTCAAGACTTGTGCCTGAACAGAAATGTCTAATGCCGAAACAGATTCATCGCAAACAATTAATTTTGGTTGAACTGCAATGGTTCTGGCAATTCCAATACGTTGTCTTTGTCCTCCCGAAAATTCATGTGGGTAACGGTTGAAATGTTCCTCACCTAATCCCACTTGTTTTAATATTTCTATAGTTTTTTCTTTTCGTTCTGCATCATTTTTATGCAAACCATGAACTTTCATCGGTTCCATGATTGCTTTACCTACAGGAATTCTGGGATTTAATGAAGAATAAGGGTCTTGGAAAATAATTTGAATTTCTTTTCTCAAATCGCGTTGTTCGCTTTTTGAAAGGTTAGAAATCAATTTACCTCTATAAAAAATTTGCCCGCTTGTCGCTTTGTCTAACAACATAATGGTGTTACCTAAAGTAGATTTTCCACATCCGGATTCACCTACTAAACCTAAAGTTTCTCCTTCATATATTTTAAAACTCACCGAATCAACCGCAGTAAAAATTTGCTTTTTTGAAAAAAATCCAATAGTTGAAACATATTCTTTTGTTAAATCAACCACTTCCAACAATGGCGGTTTATTATACATTTCTAGGTGATTACTTTTTCTAATTTCATCAGTTATGATTGTAGAGTTGGTTGTTTTCTCAATAAAATCATTTATAGTTGGCAATCGTTTTAATCGATATTCTAAAGAAGGTCTAGATGCCAAAAGTGCTTTTGTGTAATCATGCTGAGGGTCATTAAACAATTGTTGTGTATTTCCTTGTTCAACAATCTTTCCTTTATACATTACCAAAACATTGTGAGCAATCTCTGAGACCAAAGCTAAATCATGTGAAACAAAAATAATGCTCATTTTAGTTTCTTGCTGTAGTTCTTTTAAGAGTAAAATGATCTCTTTTTGAACCGTTACATCAAGTGCTGTTGTAGGTTCATCAGCTATTAATAATTTGGGTTTACAAGCAATAGCCATTGCAATCATTACTCGTTGTTTTTGTCCGCCTGAAATTTCGTGAGGATAACTAGAATAAATTTTTTCAGGATTAGGTAATTTTACTTTTTCAAACAATTGTAAAACTTCAAGTTTTATTTCAGCGGTTGACTTTTTAGTATGAACTTTTAAAATTTCTCCAACTTGAAAACCACATTTTAATGAAGGATTCAAGGAACTCATTGGTTCTTGAAAAATCATTGCAATTTCTGAGCCTCTGATTTTTTGAAATTTTTTTTCATCAACTTGCAAAAGATTTTGTCCATCGAACAGGATTTCTCCTTCATCAATTTTTGCGAGTTTTTTTGGAAGCAATCCCATAATTGCCAGTGAAGAAACCGATTTTCCTGAACCGGATTCACCAACAATACCAAGTATTTCGTTAGAATTTAATTCATAACAAAGGTTACTTATCACATTATGATAACCATTTCCTTTTTTAAAAGAAATATTAAGATTTTTTACTTGTAATACCATTTCATTTCAATTGGAATAAATATAGTGCTATTTTGCAAACCAAATTTTCAAAAATTGCGTAATAAACAATAGTTAATGTTATTCAAAAAAAGTTATAATGATAATGAATTTAGTAGATTTGAATCATCAATTGTTTAAAAAATTATAAATAAAACTACATAAAATTAAATTAATATATTTGCTGTCTTTTAAATTTCGATAAATAAACAATGAATAAAGTCTACCTATTTATTATTAACAGTACTCTAGTACTATTTTTATTTTGTTCTTCTCTATTATTTTCTCAAAGTGATCTTGATAAAAGATATATTCTAGAAGCATCAAACCTTCAAGAGTTAAAAAAACTAGAGAATGAATTTATTCAAAACTACAGAAACAATCAAATAAGAATTCAAAAACTTGCAAAAGAAAAAGGTTGGGATTTAATAAAAGTTAATCCTGATGGATCTTTTGATGAGTTGGTAGGTATTCTTGATGATGGCAATCCATTATATTATGCTATTGAAAACCTGAATGCATCTCGGTCAACTCGTGCAAATCATTTAAATTCAGGGGGTTCACTTAACTTAAATCTAAATGGTGAAAACTTAACTGTTGGCGTTTGGGACGGTGGTGCTACACGACTAAGTCATCAAGAATTTGATTTTCGAGTAGAAGCCGGTGATGGGGTAACATCACTAAATGGAAATAGTTTTCACGCTACTCATGTGACAGGAACCATTGCTGCATCCGGAATTAACCCTAATGCAAAAGGAATGGCTCCCTCTATTTTTGTAAAAACTTATGATTGGAGTAATGATTTGACTGAAGTTACTCAAGAAATTCAAAATGGTCTTCTACTTTCAAATCATTCCTACGGAACTCCATTGAGTAGCATAAATGACCCATGGTATACAGGTGCTTATTCTCAGCCGGCAAGAGCTTGGGATCAAATTGCTCATGCTGCACCTTATTATTTAATGGTTGTATCTGCTGGAAATGATGGGAATAATACAAACTCAAGCCCTTCAACATTTGGTTATGATAAACTTAATGGCAATAAAAATGCTAAAAACAATTTAGTGGTTGCAAATGCACAGGATGCAACTGTTGATAATGATGGAAATTTAATTAGTGTTTTTATCAATTCTGGAAGTAGCCAAGGACCTTCAGATGATTTAAGAATAAAACCTGATATTACAGGTAATGGAACAGGATTGTTTTCAACCAATAGTACTAACGATACAAGTTACACTACATTATCTGGAACTTCTATGGCAGCTCCAAATGTAATGGGAACTTTAGCTCTATTACAACAATATTACAATCAACTCAATGGGAGATATATGCGAGCTGCAACTTTAAAAGGTTTAGCTTGTCACACAGCGGATGATGTTGAAAATCCTGGTCCTGATGCAAAATTTGGATGGGGATTGTTGAATGCTAAAGCTGCGGCAGTAACGTTAAACAATAACGGATTAAGTTCTTGGATAGCAGAAGACATCTTATCTCAAGGGCAAACATATACCATGACAGTTCAATCTGTTGTTGGTATGCCTTTAGTAGCTTCAATAACTTGGACAGATGTTCCCGGAATTGCAAACAATGGCGTTTTAAACGACCCCACGCCTGCACTTGTAAATGATTTAGATATAAGAATAACTCAAGATGGAAGTACTTTTTATCCATGGAGATTACAACAAGATGCAAATTCTGTAGCCTTAAGAGAAAGTGATAATAATGTAGATAATGTAGAAATTATTAAAATTGATCAAGCCAATGGTGGTGTTTATACCATTAACGTTTCTCATAAAGGAAATCTAGTCTCAGGAAAACAAGATTATTCTTTAATTGTGACAGGTATTAGTTCTGGTTTTGCAATTATACCTCAAGGTAATGATAAACAAGTTTGTGCAACTGAATCCGCAGTTTTTGATTTCAATTTTATGATTCAGTCAGGAAATCCGGTAAACTTTTCTGCTATTAATCAACCGCTTGGATCTGTTGTAACTTTTAGTTCAAATTCCTTGAGTTCAAATGATTCTTTTACTATGACTGTTTCTAATCTTCAAAATGCTATTCCGGGAGAATATAACATTGGGGTAGTTGGAACTAATGGTTCTGAAACTGAAACAAGGTATGTTAAATTAATTGTATATAATGCATTATTTAACCCCATTATTCAAATTTATCCGAGCAATGGTCAAAGTGGCATTGCTGCTACAACTTCGTTAACATGGGACGTTGATCCAAATGCAACAAGCTATTTAGTTCAGGTATCAACTACCCCAACTTTTGCTACTATCATTCAAAATCAAACTGTTACTGAAAACACAGCAGTTATCTCTGGTTTACAAAGTAGAACTGTTTATTATTGGCGAATTATTCCAAGTAATGATTGTGGAGTTTCATCAAATGTTAACTTTTTTAGTTTTCAAACCGGTCGTGTAACTTGTGGTTTGGTTTTTAATGCAACAGATTTTTCAGATGCAATAATTGGTACTGTTGCAAATTCGGTTGCTTCAGTTCCGATAATTATTCCCAATAACTTCAGTGTAAGCAAAGTAACTGCTACCATTGATATTGATCACACATGGGTACAAGACATGACTATTTATCTTGAAGGTCCAAATAATACCATCATTTTATTAGAAGAACCTTGTGGTAGTGACGATGATATCACTGCAACTTTAGACGATAATGGAACTCCATTGTTTTGCAGTACAAATCCGGCTATTTCAGGAACTATAATTCCTTTTGAACCCTTGAACACCTTCAATAATTTAGACACCGCTGGCACATGGACATTAAAAGTAATTGATAATTACAACCAAGATGGTGGAGTCATAAATGCTTTTACCCTAACTTTTTGTAGTGTTGCAAATATCATAAACACCATGATGTTTACAAAAAATGACGTAATCACCAATACAAACAGCACGAAAGTTATTGTTCCTTCTGAATTAAACGCTCAAACAAATAACCAATCAACTACTGATCATGTTTATACCGTAATTGAAAATACTTCATTAGGGATTTTGAAAAAAGACAATATAAACCTAAACATTGGTGACACCTTTACCCAAGAGGATATAATTCAAAATAAAATCAGTTATACCAATAGTCAAAACTCTCAAGCCTCAGATTCTTTTGTTGTGAATGTGATTAATGCTACTTGGGGCTGGTATTCTAATGAAGTTGTAACTATTTTAATTCAAGAAACCTTAAACATATCAGATAATTTATTCTCAGAAATTTTGATTTATCCAAACCCAACAAAAGGTGTCTTTACAATTAAAAATCCTAATTACACGGGAAATAATTCTGAATTGAATTTAGTTGATATGCAGGGAAGAGTTGTTTTTTCAAAAGCAATTATATCAAATGAAGAGCAAATTAATGTTAATCATTTAAATAATGGCGTTTATATCTTAACGATTTCCGAAAACAATCTGAAGTTTACAACCAAACTAGTTATAACAAATTAGCATCTTTTTAAGATTTATACACCTCCAAAATACAAATTGTCATTTGTGTTTTGGAGGTGTTTTTTATACATGAAGTATTTCTTCATTTACTAACAAGTCTTCATTTCGAAGTTTTAGAAATATTTGAGCCACTGCTATTACATCTTTTTCACAATACGTTACAATGCGATCAATGTCTTTTTCAACATAAAAAACATGACCCACTTCACTACCGTCAATATCATCTTTTGGTGATGGGATATTGAGTACTTTTGTCAATAGTCGTAACGATGTATAATGTTTATAATCGCCAAACTTCCACATTTCTAATGTATCCAAATGAGGAACTTCCCAAGGTTTTTTACCAATAAAATTTAATTTTGAAGGAATTGAAACGCCGTTGATTATCATTCTTCTGGCTATAAAAGGAAAGTCAAACTCTTTTGCGTTGTGACCACACATTAAATGTTGGGGTTGGTTAAAATGATTGTTTATCAAATTACTAAAATCTTTTAAAATCTTAATTTCATCCCCAAAAAAAGAGGTTACTCTAAAATTTCTAATGTCCCCTTTACAAACAAAATAACCAACAGATATACAAATAATTTTTCCAAACTCTGCCCAAATTCCGGCTCGGTCATAAAACTCTTCCGCACTAAAATCATCTTTTCGTTGGTATTGTGTTTTTTGTTCATACAAATATTGTCTTTCTGCATCCAAATTCTGAAAATTTTCTTCTTCGGGAACCGTTTCAATATCTAAAAACAATATAGTATCCAATTTAATTCTCTCTAACATTTGAAAAAGATTTTGAGTTTGAATATAAAAGTAGGAAAATATCTTTAATGTTTCGCCAATAAAACAAAAAAACCACGCAAATTGCGTGGTTAATTTATATGTATTTAAATTGTATTATGATTGAGGCTCAACCACTTTACCTTTTATCGTTAAAACTTTTGGCGTTTCATTTTCATTTAAAGTTACTGTAACTGTTTTTGAAAATGCTCCTGGAGCTGCAGCGTTATATGTAGCCTTTACATAAGCAGTTTCTCCCGGTTTTATTGGAGTTTTTGTATAATCTGTAGCAGTACAACCACAAGATGCTTTTACATTTGTAATTAAAACAGTTTGTTTTGTTGTGTTTGTAAAAGTAAAGTCATGACTTACGGGTGTTCCTTTTTTAATATCACCAAAATCATAAACTTCAGCTTTCCATGCAACTGGTGCTGATGGTTTTGTTGCAGCCGGAGTTGTTGTAATAGCAGGTTTTGTCAAAGGATTTTTAGCTGGTGCTTGAGCATTTGAATTCGCTGAGAAAGCAAACATTGCAATTACTGCAAAGAAAGTTGTTTTAACTGTTTTCATAAATAGTATTTTTGTGTTAGTATTTTAATTTATTGATACAAATATATAACTATCTCTAAAAGTCTGATGTTAAGCACCTACTAAGTTTTGTTAATGAGTTGTTAATCCGCTATTTTGGGTGATTTTAGCAACATAGTGTTTACTAGTTTTGTTTTACTTATTTTTGTGCTACTTTGAAATTTACAAAACTAAATAGTATCATTTTTATTGGTTTTTTGGCAATTGTTGGTGTGTTAATCATGCAGCTACTTTTGCTAAACCAAGCTTATGCTTTTGAAAAAAAAGAAGTAGGTGATAAAATACATTTTGCTCTCCAGGATGTTGTTCAAAAAATTTATCGTGATAATAAAACTAATTTACCAATCAATAATCAAATTAAAAAAGTTACCGAAGATTATTATATTGTTAATGTTGATGATGTTTTTGAGGCCGAGGTGTTGGAATATTATTTAAAAACAGAATTTCAAAAAGTAAAATTAGATGTTGATTTTGAATATGCCATTTATGATTGTGCATCGGATGAAATGATGTATGGCAGCTATATTTCTTCAAATGTCGAACAGTCTGAAAAATGCGAAAATTGTTTCGAAAAAAAAGAAGGCTTAATATATTATTTTGCTATTCGTTTTCCCCAACTAAAATATTCTCTAATCGGATCTTTGGGTCAATATTGGTTTTTTACAGGAATCCTATTGCTTGTTTTGGTGATTTATGTGTATTCTGTTTTTCAATTGCTGCGACAAAAAAAATATGCGGAATTGCAAACTGATTTTATCAATAACATGACACATGAATTTAAAACACCTCTGGCTTCCATTTTAATTGCTTCTAATTATACTCAAAACCAACCTGAAATCAAAAACAATCCAAAATTATCAAAGTATACTGACATCATCATAACACAAAGTCAAAAACTAAATCAACATATTGAAAGAATCCTAACTGTTGCAAAAGGTGACGGAAAATGGATTGAATTAGATAAAAAACCAATCGCGTTGAAAGAAATGATTGAGTTAATAAAAGAAAATGTGTTGTTAAAAACAAACAAACAAAGTGCTATATCAATTGAAATTCCGGTTCAACAAAAAGTTATGGCTGATGAATTTCATTTTTACAACACGCTTTTTAATCTAATAGAAAATGCCATAAAATATAGTGGCGACTCTCCGGAAATTTTAATACAAACTACAGAAACCGCAAAAGGTTTAGATATTTCAATTGCAGACAATGGTCCCGGCATTGAGAAAATCCATATTGAAAATGTTTTTGATAAATTTTATCGCGTGCCAAGAGAAGACAAAAAAGACATTGAGGGTTTTGGAATCGGACTTTCTTATGTGAAAAAAATCATAGATTTACACTACTGGAAAATAAAACTCGAAAACAATCTAAAAGGTGGTTTAACCGTTTTTATTTCTGTTCCAAAAAAAGATTGTATATGAGCAAGCGAAAAATATTTTATGTTGAAGACGACGAAACTTTGGGTTTTTTAACTGCCGATAGTTTAGAAAACCAATATGATGTTGCTCGATTTACAAATGGAAAAACTGCTTTTGAAGCCTTTTGTAAAAACACCTATGATTTATGTATTTTGGATGTGATGTTGCCCGATATGGACGGATTTGAAATTGCAACTGAAATTCGAAAACGCAACCAAGAAATTCCCATTTTATTTCTTTCGGCAAAAACCATGAAAGAAGACCGAATTAAAGGTTTGAAGTTAGGTGCAGATGATTATCTGGTGAAACCTTATAGCATGGAAGAACTTCTGCTTAAAATTGAAATTTTTCTTAACAGAAGCGTGAAAACTTCAACTTCCAATGCGACATTATATAAAATTGGTGCTTTTGAATTTGACCCTAATAATTATTGTGTCACCAAAGATTCGCAAACTACCAACTTAACTGATAGAGAAGCTGCTTTGCTAAAATTGTTTTTAGACAATAAAAACACTGTCTTAAAAAGAGAAAAAATTTTATTAGAATTGTGGGGAACTGACGATTATTTTATGGGAAGAAGCCTTGATGTTTTTATTTCTCGTTTGCGAAAAATTTTCAAAGAAGAACCCAACATTCGAATTGAAAATATTCCGAGAGTTGGGTTCAAATTGGTTGTAGAATAAACTATTTCAAAAAGCTATACATATAAGCTTCAATTGCTTTGAGTTCGTCATCACTCATGGTTTTTGTAATTGCAAAATTAGTTTTCATCACTTCATATTGCGAAGGATCAACGATTGGGTCGGCATTTTCTTTTAAAAATTCAACCATATTTGCCTCTTTATCTTTATAAATTCTAGCAATTTCAACGATGCTTGGCCCAATAACTTTCTTATCGGGCAAATGACATGATTTACACATCCCAACACCATTAAAAAGTTCTTCTCCTAATTTTAATTTTTCATCAACCACAATTGGCGTCGCATCTTTTAAAACTTCATCTGATGCTTTTCCAAAAGGTTCCGGTTTTTTATCTCCACAAGAAATAAAACCTACCATAATAAGTATAAAAAATAATTTTCTCATAAGCTACCGTTTTGATTCATTCAAAGATAAATCGGAACTAAATTTTATTTTATGATATAAATCATTTACGAGATTATTTTCACAACATCTTTTGCAAAATAACTCGCAATCATATCGGCACCGGCTCTTTTGATAGCAGTAACTTGTTCCATCATCACAGCATCGTGGTCAAGCCAACCTTTTTCCGAGGCTGCTTTAATCATTGCATATTCGCCCGAAACTTGATACACAGCAACAGGAACATCAAATGCATTTTTAATTTCTCGAACAATGTCTAAATAAGCAATTCCCGGTTTTACCATCACAATATCGGCTCCTTCATCAATATCCATTCTGGTTTCACGAATCGCTTCTATGCGATTGTGGTAATCCATTTGATAGGTTTTTTTGTCCTTCGGTACATTTATACTATTAACAGGAGCACTGTCTAATGCATCACGAAATGGACCGTAATGAGCTGATGCATATTTGGCACTGTAAGCCATAATTCCTGTGTTTACATAACCTTCTTCTTCTAAAGCTTCGCGAATATCTAGAATTCTGCCGTCCATCATATCGCTTGGAGCAACGATATCAGCTCCGGCTTCTGCATGTGAACAACTCATTTCTGCTAATATTGCTGATGTTAAATCGTTTACGATAATACCATTCTCAAGCACGCCATCATGCCCAAAAGACGAATACGGATCTAAAGCAACATCGGTCATCACAATCATATCCGGAACGACGTTTTTGATTACTTTCACCGCTCGTTGCATTAAGCCATTTGGATTTAATGCTTCGGTTCCTTTGTTATCTTTTAAATGGTCAGGAACTTTTACAAAAACCAAAACCGTTTTCAGATTTAATTTGGCTAATTCTTTTACTTCTTTTTCCAATAAATCGAGACTCAATCTGAAATAATTGGGCATGGAAGGAATTTCTTCTTTCACATTATTTCCTTCCACTACAAAAAGCGGAACAATAAAATCGCTGGGTGAAAGTATGGTTTCGCGTACTAGCGAGCGAATGGTTTCGTTGGTTCTTAGTCGTCTATTTCTTCTGAGTGGAAACATAATGTTCTTATATTTTGATTGATTTACAATCCGATTTTTTCTGCTGTTTTATCGTAAAATTCTTTTACTTTTTTGGGCGGATCAAAACGATAGCCTGCGGTTATTTTTACAGTTGAAATTTGGTCATTCAATCGAATTTGAGCGGTTGAGTCCTGAATAAAATCAATATAATTCAGGTTTACAAAGGTAAAAAACGAATCGGAATTATAGCCAATTTTTAAACTCGCACTCCATTCATAAATAGCCGATATATCTCCATCTACAATGTTAAATCCTGCTCCGGTTGACATTCCGCCCGAAAGCAAAAATTGATTATTGATTACAAAGTTATAAAAATAAGACGGAGCCAACGAAACTAAATAAATATTGCTGTTGGTGTCTTCTCCTCCGTCATTCAAATCGAAATTGGTATAAAAAATCGAAAGATTTGGAATAAAACTTCCGGCACTTTTTGATTGCCATTCTTTTTGATTCGCAATAGTTTTGAACGAAAATTTATCGTTGAAAATATACGAGGTAGTTCCGCCAATTTTTGTGGTTCGCATTCTCGGAAACGGAGCTTGCACTTCGCCATTGCTTACATAAAATCCTTTTTGATTGATAAAAGTGAGCGATTGCATCCATTTTTTATGATAAAATCGTGTGCTTAATGTAAATAATTTTGAACCGCTGTTGTCTTTGTTTTCTGCAAGAAAAGCAGGAGAAAACCCGTAGGAAACATCGATGAATTTATAACTCAAATTCACCCCGATTTGTTCTCTACGATTAGGCTGAAATTCTAAATAATTAGATGTTCCGTCTAAATTGTAATTGAATAAAAAATTGTTGGATGTGTCAAAATAGTATAAACTGGTTATTAGTTTATCATCATAATTTGTAAAATGACTGTTTTCTTCAGAATCTTGCTGAGCAAACAAGCTGCCTATTGCTCCCAAAAAAAGTCCTATTACAATTTTTACACCCATTCTTTTGGTTTTTGCAGTACCAAAATTAATTTTTCTTCTTCACTTCCTTTTTCCGGATGATGATCATAAACCCACTGCACATGAGGAGGCAAACTCATCAAAATACTTTCGATTCTGCCGTTGGTTTTTAATCCAAAAAGCGTTCCTTTATCGTGAACCAAATTAAATTCAACATAACGACCACGGCGAATTTCCTGCCAAGTCCTTTGTGCTTCTGTAAAAGGTAACTCTTTTCTTTTTTCAACAATTGGAACATAAGCCTCAAGAAAACTATTGCCCACTTCAGTTACAAAGTTGAACCAATTTTCCATTGTCATCACATCGGATGCTTTGCAATAATCAAAAAATAAACCCCCAATACCGCGTGCTTCAAAACGATGAGCATTCCAAAAATAATCATCACAATGCTTTTTATATTTTGGATAGAACTCCGGATTGTGTTTGTCGCAAGCGGTTTTACAAGTTTGGTGAAAATGAGTGGCATCTTCTTCAAATAAATAATACGGTGTCAAATCTTGTCCGCCACCAAACCATTGATTTATGATACTTCCGTTTTCATCATACATTTCAAAATAACGCCAATTTGCATGAACGGTTGGTACCATTGGATTTTTTGGATGAAGAACCAAACTCAATCCGCACGCAAAAAAATCGGCTTCGCCTACATTGAATAATTTTTGCATCGAATCTGGCAACTTCCCATGAACCGCAGAAATGTTGACACCGCCTTTTTCAAAAACGTTTCCATTTTCTATAACGCGGGTTCGTCCTCCACCACCTTCCGGTCGCTCCCAAATATCTTCTCGGAATTTGGCAACACCATCAACTTCTTCTAGTTTTGAAGTAATTTGATTTTGGAGGGTTTGAATGTATATTAGAAATTTATCTTTCATTTATTAAGTAATCAATTAAAAACAAAACTGCATCCTTTTCAGAGTTAAAATATTTAACATCTGTCCGATTTCCTCTTTCGTCAATATAATACCAAACATATAAACCAGAAAGATTTTCTAATCCTTCTCCAATATCAGTTACATACCTAAAATTAGGAGTAAACGTGTTTTTGATATTGTTTTGAAACATCCAATCTTCTAATTCTTTTATGGTCATTATCATTACTTCATACTAAAAACTGAACATTGCCTACTTCCCATACTCCTTCACCGCCTCCACAAACGCCTTGGCATGATCTACGGGAATATTAGGTAAAATGCCATGTCCAAGGTTAACGATATAACTGTCTTTTCCAAATTCATCAATCATTTGATGTACCATTTTCTTGATGGTTGGAATAGGTGATAATAATCGTGATGGATCAAAATTTCCTTGTAAGGTGATTTTCCCACCGGATAAATAACGTGCATTTCTTGCTGAACACGTCCAATCTACTCCTAAAGCCGAAGCTTTTGATTTAGCCATATCATTCAAAGCAAACCAGCATCCTTTTCCAAAAACAATTACTTTGGTATGAGGAGCCAATGCTTCCACAATTTGATTAATGTATTGCCATGAAAATTCTTGATAATCAACGGGAGAAAGCATTCCTCCCCAAGAATCAAAAATCTGGATAGCGTTACAGCCCGCTTTTACTTTCTCTTTTAAATACAAGATAGTTGTATCTGTAATTTTTTGCAATAACGTATGAGCCGCTACCGGATTTGAAAAACAAAATCCTTTGGCAGTATCAAAACTTTTTGAACCTTTTCCTTCCACGGCATAGCAAAAAATTGTCCATGGCGAACCGGCAAAACCAATCAATGGCACCTCATCATTCAACATTTCTTTGGTTAACTTGATGGCGTCAAAAACATAGCCTAACGTTTCATGAACATCGGGAACAAATGTTTTATTCACATCATCCATCGAGCGAATTGGGTTGGGAATAATGGGCCCTAAATTGTCTTTTAATTCCACATGAATTCCCATTGCTCTTGGAACAACCAAAATGTCTGAAAACAGAATAGCAGCGTCAGGTTTTACGATTCTAATAGGTTGCACTGTAATTTCGGCAGCTAATTCCGGTGTTTCACAACGAGTAAAAAAATCATATTTGTCGCGTAAAGCTCTGAATTCCGGCAAATACCTTCCGGCTTGACGCATCATCCAAACGGGTGGACGTTCAACAGTTTCATTATTTAAAGCTCTTAAGAAAAGATCATTTTTAAGCATAATTTTTATAATTATTCTCCTGATTATTCATTTTCAGGATTTGATTTATTAAAATAGTTTATCGTTTGTATGATTACGTTTTCAACCGTTGGTTGGTTTGCAATCACAATTTTATTCGTTGTTTTTTCAACTTCATTTGCTGTTGTTGTTCCAATGCAGAAACAAATTTCGTTTGAAATGGAATTTTCTTTTAAATAACTTTGAACAGCTGACGGACTAAAAAACAAAATCCCATCAATAGGACTATTTATTTTGTGTGGCGTTAAAATGGTTTTATAGACTTCAATTTCTTCAAAAATAATCTCCTTTTTTTGAAAGACTATCGGAATTGTGTCTCTTCTCAAATTTCCGGAGAAAAAAGTGAATTTTTTATCAGAATGATTTTCTAATAAATAATCAACCAACTCATCGGCATAATGGAATGAATTTTCAACTTTAAATCCGTTTTGCTCTAAAAGTTGTTTTGTTTTTATTCCAACACAAAAACAAATTTTATCTTTTAAAATTAAATGATTTTCATTTTTTAAAACACTTAAAACGGCATTTTGACTGGTAAAAATCAAACAGTCTAATGTGGAATTCAATTCAAAATTGGTAAGTTCAATTTCAATAAAATCAGCTTCAATCAATCGAAAATCAGCATTAAGCAAAAACTGTTTTTGGTTGGATTGAAGTTTTTTTGTTGTAACTATCCTGATACTTTTATCCGTCACAATACACTGAAATATTTTTGTTTTCACCAAACACCACTAGAATATCATCTTCCAAAATCACCGTTTCAGAAGTTGGCAACCCGATAGTTTCTTTAACAATTGATTTTTTTCCAATCAAATTGGTTTTTTCTTTCTTTCTGATGATGGTTACCACATTCAAATGATACTTATCAATTGCATTCAATTCTCCAATCGTTTTGCTATAAAATTCCGGTTTGGCCTTTACCTCAGAAATAGTGTAATTATTATCTAACTGATAATTTTCAAGTGTTGTTTTAAAATTTATCTGTTTGGTCAATCGGTCAGCACTTTCTTGTTCCGGATGTATGATGCTGTAAATCCCCATAGCTTCCAAAACCGTATCGTGAATTGGTGATAAAGCACGACTGATAATTTTTGCTTCAGATAATTTTTTTACAATAGCCGTTGTTATAATAGCCGCCCCTTCATTTTCTCCAATGGCAACAACTACTTTGTCGGCATCTTTTAACGGTAGCGATTCATAGGCCAATTCGTTTGTTGAATCCATACAAATAGCGTGCGATATTTTGTCTTTTATCAGATTGACTTTGTCCATTTGTTTGTCAACGCCAATCACTTCGTTTCCGGTTTCTGTCAAGCTTAACGCCAATGACATTCCAAAATTTCCCAATCCAAAAATGATGATTTTCATTTCTTTGCTATTAGTTAATTAAAATATTTTCTTTAGGATATTCATAAAACTGATGGTTGATTTGACGAAGCATTCCAATCATTAAGTTGAGCATTCCTATTCTTCCAATAAACATGGTTCCGATAATAATATATTTGCTTGGTTCTGTAAGGTTAGGTGTTAATCCTAAACTTAAGCCGACAGTACTATAAGCTGAAAAGCACTCAAAAACTACAGTCAATAAATCTGTCCCTTTGGGTTCAAAAATCAAAATACTGAGAATTGAGAAACCAATTACTATTAATGATATACATAAAATGGCAAAGGCTCTCGAGGTTGATTCACTTGAAATTCTTCTACCAAACAACTGGATTCTGCTTTTCCCTCTAGCAATTGAAAAAATGTTCAATGTTGCTAATGCAAAGGTACTGGTTTTTATTCCACCTCCTGTTGAAGCTGGTGAAGCTCCAATCCACATTAAAAAGATAATAAACAACAAAGTAGGAACTGTGAACTCAGAAAAATCAACGGTGTTGAAACCTGCCGTTCTAGGTGTGACTGCATTAAAAGCGGTTGCCGTTATTTTTCCAAACAACGTTTGGTGGTAATTCATAGTGTTGTGGTATTCTGAAATCCAAAGAAAAATAAAGCCTCCAACTAATAAAATACCTGTGGTATAAATGACAATTTTTGAATTTAAAGTCATAATACTCACTTGTTTGTGAATTCTTTTTCTGTCAAAAAATTCCAAGACATTTGTTCTAACCAGTTGATAAAAATTAAAAATAATATTATATCCTAAACCACCAAAAACAATCATTATGATAAGAACCCATTGCATATAATAATTAAATTGAAGGTGTGCTTCGCTTAATCCGTTTGACATGGTTGAAAATCCAGCATTACAAAAAGCAGATATTGCGTGAAAAACAGAAAAGAAAACTTTATCCTCAATTTCAGGATTTTCATAAATAGAAGAATAGATAAATAAAGCCCCGATTATTTCTACACTTAAAGTAAACACAACCACGTTTAGTGCTGTTTTTAAAACGTCTTTCAACGTGTCTTGTGCAATAAAATCTCTAACATTTAATCCTTCTTTAAAAGAAGAGCTACCTCTAAAGAAGAAAGCAAAAAAGGAAGTAAATGTTAAAATTCCTAATCCGCCAATTTGAATTAAACTAACAATAATAGTTTGTCCTACGGTTGTGAAATCAACAGCGGTATCCAACACAATTAAACCTGTAACACAAACGGCACTGGTAGATGTAAAAAGTGCATCGGTAAACGTAATCCCGTTTGTTGTGGCGTTTGGAAGCATCAACAAAAACGATCCGATGATAATAATGGCAAAAAAACTTCCTACAAAAACAATAGCAGGATTGTAATACACTTCGTAGACATATCGTACCAAAATCATCAATCGAATGATGAAATAAAATATCAAACCGGCTTCCAAAATGGGCCTTATTTTTCGCAAAACATCTAGATAATGAGAATCAATATTGACTATTGAAACAAACAGAGAAATCAATAAAAGTAGTCCGATAATAACAGAATTAACTAAAGCTACTTTTTTTCTTCCTGATGTTTTATAATAAAAATATTTGAAGATATTGAAAGCAAATAACGCAATTGTTATCAACACTAATCCGATAAATTTTGGGGTGTGGTATTCTTCATGAATGCTATATCCAAAATCGAAAACGATGTATGTCAATACAATGAGGTCAAAAAAGCGATAGATTATCTTGAATATAGAATCTTTTTCCATAAAGCAATAGTTAGTGCTTTTGGTTTAATGCGGTTTTTATACTTTGCATTAATTCAGAACCACCGTTTTCTAAAATTTCAGTAGCACAAAGTTCGCCAAAATTTTGATACAAAGTTGTATTTATTGTTTTTTCTATTTCTAATTTCACTTTTCCGTCTAATGAAAAAAGAACACCTTTTAGCGTAATTACATCTTCATTTATTTCTGCTAATGCTCCAATAGGTGCTGTGCAACCGCCTTCAAGCGTTTTAAGAAATTGTCGCTCAACATACGTGCAAATTTCTGTTTCTTTATGGTTTAAATGAGCCAATGCTTCCTGAGAAAAAGCATCATTTTCCATCGCAACCACCACCATTGCACCTTGTGCTGGAGCAGGAATCATCCAATCAAGGTTGATGAATGTTTCGGGTTTCAAATTGATTCGTTCTAAGCCGGCAGCAGCAAAAACAGCACCGTTCCAGTTATTATCTTTCAATTTTTGCATTCGAGTATTTACGTTTCCGCGTAAATCTTCTACTTGGTGAGAAGGATATTTATTTAACCACTGAGCTTTTCGTCGCAAACTTCCGGAAGCAATTGTACCTGAATTTTCTAAAAAAGATAAATCGCCATTGTGAACCAAAATATCTAAAGTTGAAGCTCGTTCTAAAACCGCAGCCTGCATAATTCCTTTTGGCAAAGCCGTTGGCACATCTTTCATCGAATGAACGGCAATATCAACTTCGCCTTTCAGCATAGCAATATCAAGAGTTTTCGTAAAAATTCCTGTGATTCCGAGTTCGTAAAGTGGTTTGTCAAGAATAATGTCGCCTGTCGATTTTACAGAAACAATTTCGGTTTGATAACCCAAATCATTTAATTTTCTTTCTACGGTATGAGCTTGCCAAAGTGCGAGTTCGCTGTCACGAGTTCCAATTTTGATGGTTTTACTCATTTTACAGCCGTTTCAATTTGAAAAATTTTCTCAATCCATTCGATACTTTCATCCACCATCGTGTTGTCATCTTTTAAATGATTGGCAAAATGGGTTGTGATTTTTTGAATGATTCGGTTACTGATAATCTCAGCTTGTTCCTGATCAAAATTGGTTATTTTTTTTCGTTGAAAATCCAATTCGCCGTCTTTGATTGAATTCAATTTTTCTTTTAAAGCATGAATCGTTGGAGCAAATTTTCTGGCTTTCATCCACGAAATAAATTCCGATTTCACCTCATCTATAATCGTTTCAGCAGCCGGAATATGTAGTTTTCTTTTTTCTAAGGTATCATCTGTCAATTGCGATAAATAATCCATATGAACTAATGAAACGTTTTCCAGTGATTTCACATTTTCATTTACATTTTTTGGGATGGATAAATCTAAAATTAAAAGTGGTTTTTTTAGATTTAAAATGTCTTTATCGATTGTAGGATTTTGTGCTCCGGTGGCAACAATTAACACATCGGCTTTCTGAATTTCTAGTTGTAATTCTGTATAATCTTTTACAATTAAATTGAATTTTCCAGCAATTTTTTCTGCTTTATCTTTGGTTCGGTTGATGAGAACGATATGGTCATTTTTAGTATGTTTCACTAGATTCTCACAGGTGTTTCTACCAATTTTACCTGTTCCGAAGAGGAGAATGTTTTTTTGAGAAATTCCTTCTACATTATTGATAATATATTGAACCGAAGCAAATGCAACCGAAGTCGCTCCTGAACTAATTTCTGTCTCGTTTTTGATGCGTTTGCTCGCTTGAATCACAGCATTAACCAAACGCTCCATAAAGGAATTGGTCAATCCTAGTGATTTGCTTTCAACAAAACTATTTTTAATTTGACTGATAATTTCAAAATCACCTAAAATCTGACTGTCTAAGCCAGTTCCCACACGAAACATGTGCGAAATGGCTTCTTGATTTTTATAGACATAAGCCACACGTTGAAACTCTTCAACAGTGCCAATGCTGTTTTCACACATCAATTTAATCAATTGAAACGGATGTTGTGCAAAACCATATATTTCTGTTCTGTTACAGGTAGATGTAACAATCAAACTGTCAATTCCTTCTAATTTTGCCTGAAGCAAAATATTCGTTTTTGCTTTCGCATCTAAACTGAACTTTCCTCGTGTCTCCGCATCTGCTTTTTTGTAACTCAATCCAACCGCATAGAAGGTTTGATGTTTCGACAAGTTTAAATTTTCCATATATACACTTTTCCTAAAAAGTTGAACAAAATTATCATTATCTATTTTATAAAAGTATCGCTCAAAGTACTTTTTGTATCGCTTGAAGATATACCAATCCAAATTATGCTTTTCATCGTAATTTCTTTTATATTTGTAGTGTTCTCAATGCTTTTGAATGCATTTGTTTAGAATAATTCTAAATAAACAAAATTCAAGCTCTCCGAGATATATACGAAAAAATGTCGCTATGGGTTCTCAAGAAGAAATAAAAATTGAAGATGACTTTATTTTAATCCGTTTTCAAAACGACTCCGATGAGGTGGTTCGCTTTGAAAGACAAGTGTCTACGGGTTTAATTCAGTTTCATTTTGGATTAAAAGGAAAAGCAAAATTTATCTTTAATCAAGGCAATTATGCTTTAGAAATGAAAGAAGAAAAATCACTTTTGCTTTATAATCCACAAAAAGAATTACCGGTTCATTTGGAAATTGCCCCACAATCTTGGATAATTTCTGTGTTAGTTTCGATTAAGAAATTTCACACTTTGTTTTCAAACGAAGCAGAATATATTCCGTTTTTGAGTGATGATAATCGGGAGAAAAAATATTATGCTGAGGAAAACATTAGTCCGTCAATGGCCATTGTGCTTAATCAGATTTTTCATTATAACCTCAATGCTTCTATAAAAAATCTCTATTACAAAGGTAAAGGCTATGAGCTGTTAAGTTTGTACTTTAACCGCAACGAAGATCCAAATGCAGACCATTGTCCTTTTTTGATTGACGAAGAAAATGTATTGAAAATTAAAAAAGCCAAAGAAATTGTCATTGCAAACATGGCTGAACCACCGGGTTTACAAGAATTAGCCGATCAAGTAGGTTTAAATTTGAAGAAACTAAAAATGGGTTTCAAACAAATTTATGGCGACAGTGTCTACAGTTTTTTGTTTGATTATAAGATGGAATATGCCCGAAAATTGTTAGACAGCGGAACATACAATGTAAATGAAGTGGGTGTGCAAATTGGTTACAGCACGGCTTCGCATTTTATTGCGGCTTTTAAAAAGAAATTCGGAACAACTCCGAAGAAATATTTAATGTCATTGTCGAGTTAAGAATAAGTTATGCGAATTTTATCAATTTTAATGCTTTTTATGATATCCGGTTGTTTTTCATCGGATAAAGAATCAAATCCAAAAACAATTGTAGTTGATTATGAACTTGTCAAGGCTGAAAATCAAAAAGCTTTACTGGTTCTATTTCCGTGTTTTCCTTGTGATGCAGAAAATACAAAAACTGAATTCAAGATTTTTGAAGTGGCTATAAAAAATAATATTTCTGTGTTGATGATGAATTTCAATCAACATTTATATTTAGAAAAGGAAGAAAAAGAAAAATTGGCCAATGAATTAAATTCAATTTTAGAACAAGAAAATTTAAAGACAGATAATGTCTTTATTGGAGGTTTTTCAAGCGGCGGAAATGTAAGCTTCCTGCTTAGCAATTATCTTATTCAGGATAAGAATAAAATTCAGCCTAAAGGTGTTTTTTTAGTGGATTCTCCGATTGATTTATTAGAACTTTACAAAACTTCTCAAAAAAATATCGAAAAAAATGTCTCCGCTGAATCTTTAGAAGAATCAAAATGGATAGTCTCAGAATTCAACAAAATCTTCGGAGAACCTTCAAAGGGAATTTCAAAGTATGAAGAAAATTCTCCATTCACATTTCAATCAAAATCAATTCAAAATATTTCATCTTTAAAAGATGTAAAACTGAGGTTATATACTGAACCCGATACAATTTGGTGGAAAGAAAACAGAGCAAATGAGTATGAAGATTTGAATGCTTATTCGATTGAAAAATTATCAGAAGAATTAAAAAAACAAAATTTTAAAAAAACCGAATTAATTAAAACTACGAATAAAGGTTATCGTTCAAATGGAAACAGACATCCTCATTCTTGGTCGATTGTTGATGCAAATGATTTGGTAAAATGGATTTTAGAAGAATAAATATAAAAATTGCAACTAAATAAAATGAAAAAAGGAGTATTATTAGTCAACTTAGGTTCGCCCGAAAGTCCAACCCCAAAAGATGTCAAGCCGTATCTAGACGAATTTTTAATGGATAAATATGTGATTGATGTTCCATTTTTATTACGAGCTTTGATAGTTCGCGGGATAATTTTACAAACCAGACCCAAAAAATCAGCCGAAGCTTATGCCAAAATTTGGTGGGATGAAGGTTCGCCACTGATTGTCCTTTCCAAAAGAATGCACAAAAAAGTGCAAGCCAACACAAGCATACCGGTAAGTTTAGCGATGCGTTATGGCAAACCAAGCATTGAATCCGGCTTACAAGAATTACACGATCAAGGTGTGACGGAAGTGATGCTTTTTCCTTTGTATCCGCAACACGCGATGGCTTCTACCGTAACCATTTTAGTTTTGGCAGAAGAAATTCGTAAAAAGAAATTCCCAAATATGAATTTTACGATTCTACCTGCTTTTTACAACCAAAAAGATTACATCCGAGATTTATCCAATTCCATCAAAAAACATTTGGAAAACTTTGAATACGATCATTTATTATTTTCGTACCACGGCATTCCTGAACGTCATATTCGCAAAACGGATGTAACCAAAAGTCATTGCAAAATTGATGGTTCTTGTTGCCATACACCATCGCCGGCACACGAATTTTGCTACCGTCATCAATGTTATGAAACCACAAAACAAGTGGTTGAATTTTTAGGAATTCCCGAAGGAAAATACAGCCAAACTTTTCAATCGCGTTTAGCCGGAGACAAATGGCTCACGCCTTACACCGATGTAGAAATCAACAAAATGCCTGAAAAAGGAATAAAAAAATTAGCGGTTGTAACCCCTGCATTTGTGTCTGATTGTTTGGAAACGTTAGAAGAAATTGCGATGGAAGCCAATCATGAATTCAAAGAAAATGGCGGCGAAGAATTTTTAGCAATCCCTTGTTTAAACGACGACGACGATTGGTGCAAAACCTTAAGCCGATGGATTGACCAATGGGCTTTTGCTGAAACAGAAACTGCAAAATAATGGCTAAATCATCCGGAGCTTTAGGCACAGATGATATCAAACAATTGTTGATTAAGCAAGCTGTTCCGGCCTCTATTGGAATTTTATTTATGTCGATTAATATTTTGGTCGACACCATTTTTGTGGGACAATGGATTGGATCCTTGGCCATAGCTGCTGTTACTGTAGTTTTACCAATTACCTTTTTAATTTCTTCGTTGGGAATGGCCATTGGAATTGGCGGAAGCTCCATTATTTCAAGAGCTTTAGGAGCAAGAGACAAAGAAAAAGCCTATCGAACTTTTGGAAATCAAATTATGATGACCTTAGTTTTAGCCTTCTTTTTTGTAATCATTGGTTTTTTATTTTCCGATGAAATTTTACTGCTTTTTGGAGCGAATGGCGAAATTATGAAACCGGCCAAAGAATTTTTTATTCCGGTTTTAATGGGAGTTCCCTTTTTGGCTCTTTGTATGATGGGAAATAATGTGATTCGTGCTGAAGGGAAGGCCAAATTTGCAATGATGGCAATGATAATTCCTGCATTTGGAAATATTATTTTAGATATCGTTTTTATCAAATTTCTTGATATGGGAATGTTCGGAGCGGCTTTGGCCACAACGATTTCTTATTTTATGTGTTTTGTTTTTATTCTTTGGTTTTTCATCAAAAAAAGTGAACTAAAACCATCGCTTCATCATTATAAACTTGATTTATCGCTTGTAAAAGAAATTTCTTCGCTAGGATTAGTAACGTTTTCCCGTCAAGGAGTTGTGAGTATTTTGGCCATCATCATCAATCATACTTTGTTTACGTATGGGGGCGAACATTCTGTTGTGGTTTACGGAATCATCAGTCGAATGTTGATGTTTGCGTTGTTTCCCATTTTGGGAATTACGCACGGATTTTTACCAATTGCAGGATATAATTATGGTGCAGAAAATTACAATCGTGTAAAGGAAACTATTTCTATTTCGATAAAATATGCGGCTGTTTTGGCTACATTTATATTTATTTTAATATTAGTTTTTGCTAAACCAATTGTTTCCGTTTTTACAAACGATGCCGATGTAATTGCCGAAACACCACAAGCAATGCGTTGGGTTTTTGCTGCTACTCCAATTATTGCATTGCAACTCATTGGGGCGGCTTATTTTCAAGCAGCGGGAAAAGCGATTCCGGCATTATTATTAACTTTATCAAAACAAGGATTTTTTCTGATTCCGCTTGTGCTCATTTTGCCAAATTATTTTGGTATTTTTGGAGTATGGGTTGCTTTTCCGATTGCAGATATTTTATCAACGATAATCACGGCCTACTTTTTGCGGAAAGAAATGACCACTAAACTGATTGAAAAACCGGATGGAATTTTATAACTACATCAAAGCTTTGCACCTCATCTTTGTCATCACTTGGTTTGCCGGGCTGTTTTACATTGTGCGTTTATTTGTTTATCATGCTGAAGCGAAAGAAAAACCGGAACCGGAACAAAGCATTTTAATTAAACAATACCAGTTGATGCAATACCGATTGTGGTACATTATCACTTGGCCAAGTGCGATTTTAGCCAGCATTTTTGCTTTTTGGTTATTACATTTAATTCCCGCTTGGTTAGAACAAGATTGGATGATAGTCAAACTAGGATTTGTAGTTCTTTTGTATGCATATCATATCAAATGTCATCTCATTTTTAAAGAATTACAACAAAATAAAGTCAAAAATAGTTCGAATTTTTTTAGAATTTGGAATGAAGGAGCAACGTTGATTTTATTTGCTGTGGTTTTTTTAGTAATACTAAGAAATGCGATTAATTGGATTTATGGTGTAGTTGGCATCTTTTTATTTTCAATTATAATCATGCTTGGCTTTCAATTTTATAAAAAAATAAGAACAAAAAACAAGTGATTTCATTCATCAAAATAAAAAAGCTTTCGCTACGAATTCGCATATTTATTGCTATGATTTCGTTGACGCTTTTAGCTTCAATATTGATGGCTTCCATTTCTATTTATCAATTCAAACAAGAAGCAAAAGAATACCACAAACAACGTTTAGAACGAAAAGAAAGTGCTATTAGAGATCATATTTATTATGTAATTGAAAACACAACCTATCCCGTAAATACAGAAAATATTCCGTTGATTTTTAAAGATCGAATATATGAACTTGCGGATATTCATACTCTAGAAATCAATTTATACGATTTAAAAGGCAACTTATTAAAATCTTCTCGTTCCTCATTTGCTACTGATAGTGTCTCACAACCTATTTCTAATACTGTTTTAAAATTGGTTGAATCTAGCATTGACAAGCGATATGTTGAAATGAAGAATTTACAAAATGTAAAGTATAGAGCTTCCTATAGTCAAATCAACGATGAGCGTTTCAAACCAATTGCAATTTTAAATTTGCCTTATATTGAAGATGATGAATATTATGAACGAGAAGCCGAACGCTTTTTAGTCAATTTGGCTCAAGTTTACTCTCTAATGTTTTTAATTGCCTTTGTTTTGGCCTATTTTATTTCAAGTTATATCACAAAATCAATCAAAAATATTTCTGATAAAATTACCATCACCAGATTAAACCGAAAAAACGAAAAAATAGACCAATTAGCTTCTAGTTCTGAAATTCAATTGTTAGTTGATGCTTACAACAGTATGATTGATGAATTAGAAGAAAGTGCCGTGAAATTAGCGCAAAGCGAACGCGAAGAGGCCTGGAGAGAAATGGCCAAACAAGTGGCTCATGAGATAAAAAATCCGCTGACACCTATGCGTTTGACCGTTCAAAGTTTTCAGCGAAAATTTGACCAAACAGACCCTGAAATTACCAAAAAACTTGACGATTATACCAAAACACTTTTACAACAAATTGACACTATGAGTTCTGTGGCAAATGCTTTTTCTAATTTTGCCTCAATGCCGGCTCAACAAAACGAAACCATAAACGTGGTAAAAAGTGTTCAATTGGCACTTGAAATATTTAATGAACCTTACATCCATTTTAAGAGTAATGAAGAAAAAATTATTACCAATATGGATAGAACCCAACTCATTAGAGTGATAACCAATTTGGTGAAAAATGCCATTCAAGCCATTCCTGAATCTAGAGAAAATCCAGCAATTAATGTTTCCGTTTTTCAAATAGATAATACAATTAAGATATCAGTTCAAGATAATGGTATTGGTATTTCCAATGATTTAAAAAATCAAATATTTGAACCTAAGTTTACTACAAAATCAAGCGGAATGGGACTTGGATTAGGAATCATAAAAAAAATAATTGAAAATTATAACGGAACAATTACCTTTGAATCACAACCTAATGTTGGAACAACTTTTACAGTTTCACTTCCGGTAAAAACAATTGAATAAAAATTTAAAGCCCATGAATTACGAAAACATTTTAATAGAAAAAGATAACGAAATTTCGATTATCACAATCAACCGACCAACCAAATTAAATGCTTTAAACAAAGCTACGATTGAAGAACTTCATCATGCTTTTGATACCGAAGATAAAGACAAATCAACCCGAGTAATCATCATCACAGGAAGCGGTGAAAAAGCTTTTGTTGCTGGAGCTGATATTTCAGAATTTGCCCATTTTTCTGTGGAAGAAGGAGGAAAATTAGCCGCACAAGGTCAAAAATTATTGTTTGATTTTGTAGAAAATTTATCCACACCAGTCATTGCAGCTGTTAACGGATTTGCTCTTGGTGGTGGTTTGGAATTAGCTATGTCTGCACATTTCAGAATTGCTTCAGACAATGCCAAAATGGGTTTGCCGGAAGTAACTTTGGGTGTAATTCCCGGTTATGGCGGAACGCAACGTTTACCACAATTAGTTGGAAAAGGACGAGCCATGGAAATGATTATGTCCGCTTCGATGATTGATTCCGAAACTGCCAAAAATTATGGTTTGGTTAATCATGTCGTTCCACAAGTAAAATTGTTGGAATTTACCAAAGGGATTGCTTCAAAAATTGCTAAAAATTCTCCTGTTGCCATTTCTAATGCAATTACAGCTGTAAATGCCAATTATAAAGACGGAATAAATGGTTATGAAATAGAAATCAAAAACTTCGGAAAATCATTTGGAACCGCAGATTTCAAAGAAGGGACAACGGCTTTTTTAGAGAAGAGAAAAGCGGATTTTAAAGGAGAATAATTACTTCTCCCCTTCCCATTCCGCATAAAATTGGCTCAAAAATGTTTCCATAAAACGGTGACGTTCTTGAGCTAATTTTTTTCCGGTTTCGGTATTCATTTTGTCTTTTAGAAGAAGGAGTTTTTCATAAAAATGATTCAAAGTAGGCGAATCACTTTTTTTATATTCTTCTTTAGTCATATTCAATTTTGGAGCAATATTCGGATTGTATAATGCTCTGTTTTTAAATCCACCATAATTAAAAGCTCTCGCAATTCCGATGGCTCCTAACGCATCCAGTCGATCGGCATCTTGTACAATATCTAATTCTTTGGATGAAAAAGTTTTTTCAAAATTTCCGCCTTTGAACGAAATATTTTTGATGATTTGAATGACGTGCTCAATAATTTCTTCTGAAACATTTTCGCTTTCTAAAAATTTTCGGGCTGTTTTCGGACCTATTTCTTCATCACCATCATGAAATTTCGAATCGGCAATATCGTGTAATAAAGCTCCTAATTTCACAATTGTAACATCACAAACTTCCTCATGAGCTATAGAAACAGCATTTTTAAAAACGCGTTCGATGTGAAACCAATCGTGACCACCTTCGGCATGTTGGAGTTTTTCTTTTACAAAAAGAATAGTTTTGTCTATGATAGTCATCAATTATTTTACCAAAGCCGGTTGCACCCATTTAAACACATGACTCGTTTCTGGAATAACTAATCTATCTGAAATCCTTGCCATTCTCGCAGGAAGTTTCATCAAATAATCACGAGCTTTTTCGGCTTCATCTGTTAATCCGTTGATTTGATCAATTTTCCATTTATCAATAAGCTTTTGCATAATGTCAACATAATCAGCGGCAGTATAAACCCCAATTCGTTGAGCAGAATCAGAAAATTGTTCAAAAGCAGAACTAATTTTTTGTCCCGATTCACGCAAAAAGTGAGCAGGCATCACAATTTTTTGTTTCATCATATATTGAAAAGCCAACATCATTTCGCTTGGATCAACTTGAAAAATTTGATTTACAAATTCACTATAGGCATGATGATGACGCATTTCGTCTCCGGCAATCAATTTGCACATTTTAGACAATTTGTTGTCGCCATATTTCTTTGCCATTTGAGCCACACGGTTGTGTGAAACATACGTCGCTAATTCCTGAAAACTGGTATAAACAAAGTTTTTATAGGGGTCTTTTCCGGTTCCAATATCAAAACCATCATTAATAAGATGTTGTGTCGTCATTTCAATTTCACGCATGTTTACTCTACCTGATAAATACAAGTATTTGTTCAACACATCACCATGACGATTCTCTTCTCCGGTCCAACTTCTGATCCATCTTGACCAGCCATTTCTTTCTTCATTATCAACACCTTCCACTTCCATCAACCAAGATTCATAGGTTGGCAATGCTTCTTCAGTGATGGTATCACCTACCAAAACTACCCAAAAATCATAGGGTAAATCTTTGGCAATTTCTCGTAATTCTTTTACTTCTTCAAAAAAAGTTTCTTTTTCTGAATCGGGCAACAAATCGGTGGGTTGCCAAATTTTTTCAACAGGAATCAAGTAATCGTTCATGAAAGTATCCACCTTTTTTTCCAACAACTGCATTACTTCTAAACGAATGTTTTTAATAGACATAATTTTAATTTTTAATTCCGCTAACCACGGCATTTTCTGTTCTTTGCATTATTTCTTCGAACGGCATTCCCTTAACAGGAAAAGGTTCTTGAATGGTAAAAGTTAATCTATTCCCCAATCCCATAGGGAATTGTCCGAAACGCACCATTTTCCATGAATTACTTATCGATATCGGAACAATATAAGCTGAAGGTGCATATTTGCACAAAATTTTCAAGCCATTTTCTGAAAATTTTTTAGGAACACCCGTTTTACTTCTTGTTCCTTCGGGAAAAATAACTGTTGATCGATGGTGTTTTTCAATATATTCTCCCATCTCTTTGATGGCAGTTAATGCTTGTTTTGAATCTTTTCTATCAATTAGAACGGAACCACCGTGTCTTAAATTATAGGAAACACTCGGAATTCCTCTACCAAGTTCTTTTTTACTAACAAATTTTGGATGCCACTTTCGCATAAACCAAATTATGGGTGGAATATCATACAAACTTTGATGGTTTGCTACAATAATAATCGGAACATCGTTTGGCAACAAATCCCTGTTTTGAAAATCATAAGTTGTTCCCAATAAATGCGTATTTCGAACTAAAAAAAAATTTAAAACCGCTACACTCTTTGCGTGAGCTTTATATCCAAACCAGTTAAAGCATATCCATTGAATCGGATGAAAAAAACATAACAAAGTCCCAAACAACAGATAGTATAAAAATGATATTGGATAGGAAATAAGCTTTTGCATAGGTTTTAAAATGAATACAAAAATAAGAAATCGATTTTAGTAAAACATTCTCTTTTTGTGATAAATATTTTATTTCTACATTAAAAAAAAAAGTATTTTTACAGAACTTAAAAAAATTAAATTTAAAGCCACTATATTATGAGTTCAGAGAAAGAAGCCAAATTAAAAGCATTACAGTTAACACTTGACAAGCTAGACAAAACCTATGGAAAAGGTACCGTAATGAAAATGGGGGACAAGGCTGTTGAAGAGGTTGAGGTAATTTCTTCAGGATCACTTGGTCTTGATATTGCTTTAGGAGTTAATGGATATCCTAGAGGAAGAGTTATTGAAATTTATGGTCCGGAATCATCAGGTAAAACCACCTTGACTTTGCATGCTATTGCTGAGGCTCAAAAAGCAGGAGGAATTGCCGCTTTTATTGATGCAGAACATGCTTTTGATCGTAATTATGCAGAAAAATTAGGTGTTGACATTGAAAATTTAATTATTTCACAACCGGATAACGGAGAGCAAGCCTTAGAAATTGCTGAAAACTTAATCCGTTCAGGAGCTATTGATATTGTTGTAATTGACTCTGTTGCCGCTTTAACACCAAAAAGTGAAATTGAAGGCGAAATGGGTGATTCGAAAATGGGATTACACGCTCGTTTAATGTCGCAAGCTTTGAGAAAATTAACAGCAACCATCAGCAAAACACATTGTACTGTGTTTTTTATCAACCAATTACGTGAAAAAATTGGTGTGATGTTTGGAAATCCGGAAACTACAACAGGTGGAAATGCATTGAAATTTTATGCTTCCGTTCGTTTAGATATCAGAAGAGCCACTCAAATTAAAGATGGTGACAACGTGATTGGAAACAGAACAAAAGTGAAAGTTGTAAAAAACAAAGTAGCACCACCATTTAAAACTGCAGAATTTGACATTATGTATGGCGAAGGTGTTTCAAAAACCGGAGAAATATTAGATTTAGCTGTTGAATTTGAAGTGATAAAAAAATCAGGTTCTTGGTTTAGTTATGGCGAAACCAAATTGGGCCAAGGTCGAGACGCAGTAAAATCTTTAATCAAAGACAACCCTGAATTATCAGATGAATTGGAAGGTAAAATCAAGGAAATAATAAAAGAAAAATCACTTTAAGAAAAAAAAACCACGTTAGCGTGGTTTTTTTTTCATATTGACGCAACCATTTAATTTCAAATACATCTAACAAATAGAATTTAATAGCATTATGAAAAAAGTACTTTTTATTTTAACGGCATTACTAGTAATTTCTTGTTCGCCAGATGATTCGCCAAGTTACCATTATGTAATACTACCAGTTGAAACTTTTGAAGTTCCTGAAACTGTTCAAACCGGTCAGATTTACCAAATAAAAGTCTCGTATAAGCGACCTACTACCTGCCATGTTTTTGAAGGTTTTTATTACGATATGTATTTTGAATTTCGCACCATTGGTGTACAAAATATAGTAGTAGACAGAAATGATTGTATTGATACAGATCCTGACGAAGAAGCAATTGTGAAAAGTTTTGACTTTTCTCCTACAGAATTTGCACCTTACACTTATATTTTTAGGTTTTATAAAGGAAAAGACGAACAAGGAAACAATATTTTTGAAGAAGTTGAGATACCAGTTGAATAATCTGTAAATGAACCTTATCAATTTGTGGGATTAGATGAAATAATACGTAATTGTCAAAAAAATGATAGAAAAGCACAAGAACAATTGTATCGCCTATTTGTGAAAAAATTGTTTACTGTTTGCTTGAAATATTCACGTAATTATGAAGAAGGCCAAGATAATTTGCAAGAGGGATTTATTATAATTTTTAAAAAAATAAGTCAGTACAATTTTAAGGGGTCTTTTGAAGGATGGACAAAAAGAATTATGATAAATACTTGCCTTCAACAATACCGACAAATTAGTTTTTTAGATATTTTAAATGAAAATACAGCTGAAGAAGTTGAAGTTGAAATTGAAAACGATTCTGTGTCAATGGATTTTTTAATGAAAATAATTCAAGAACTTCCTGACAGATACCGATTAGTTTTTAGTTTGTATGTATTAGATGGATACACACACAAAGAAATTGCCGAAATGCTCGACATAAACGAAGGTACTTCAAAATCAAATTTATCAAGAGCACGAATCATTTTAAAAGGGAAAATTGACGAATTCTCTGATTCGTATAAGAATAAAAAAAAATATAATTCCTAACATGGAAAAAAAGAATATTGATCGATTATTTCAGGAAAAGCTCAAAGATTTTGAGGCTGTTCCTAATGTCGATATTTGGAATGACATAGCTTCTGAATTAGATTCAAATCAAAAAAGAAAAGTAATTCCTATTTGGTGGAAGTTGGCTGGAGTTGCTGCTTTATTACTTGGAGGATTGCTCATAATTCCTTTCTCTACTGAAGAAGAAAAAACACCGATTGTCATTGATACAAATAATATTTTGAAAGAAGATGAAAATTCAAAAAATACAGAAGTTGTTCTCGGTGGTCCTTCAGAATCTGAAATAAATCAAGATTTAATTAAAGAGGAACAATCGAAAGAAATAAATCAAAAGAATAACCCAAATTCCATTACTAATCAAAATTCATTAACTACTGTAAATAAAGAACAAATAGAAAGACAGTATACAACAGAACCAAATCAAACAAATAACAAAAAGACAGTTACTAATCCCAGTTCACTAACTACCGTAATTGTTGACCAACAAACACAAAACGCAAAAACACATCAAACAAACGGTTCTATTACAAAAAATTTAAACTCAAACTCTAAAACTTCAAATAGTAACATAGCTAAAACAGACAAGCCAAACGATACCCAGTTAACTAATAAAAATTATCTATCTTCTGTTGATCTAAAAGAAAAAAAGAGTAACCCTGAAGAAAATTCATCTGAACAAATTATTAGTGAAAAGAATGATAACTCAACTGCTAATTTGATTAAAAGAACAGAATTAGAAACTAAAAAACAAAACATATCCTCGAGTAAAGAGGAAGAAAAAGAACTAGATTCTGCTATTGTTTTACAAGAAACAGAAGCTACTACGTTGGAAGAATTGCTAAAAGAAAAAGAAGAGAATTTCTCTAAAGAACCAAAAGTAAACAGGTGGCAAATAGGTCCGCTGGTTGCCCCTGTTTATTTTAATTCTGTCTCCAACGGATCGCCTATTGATGCTGAATTTGCTTCTAATGCAAAAGATTATCAAAATGATATGGCTTATGGAATTGGTCTGCAATATTCCATCAGTCCTAAAGTCTCTTTAAGAACCGGAATCAGTAAAGTGAATCTGGGTTATAACACCAATGACATTGTGTTTTATGCAGAATTAAATTCAAATATGCTTAGAACCATTAACTATACAAATCAAGGAAATCCCATAGTGGTTCACGCTAGCAACACACCCGTTTTTGTAGAAAATGCCATTCAAGAAAAAAACCAAGGTTATATGAATCAACGAATGGGCTTTATTGAAATGCCTGTTGAACTATCCTATAAAATACTTGATAAAAAAATTGGAATTAATTTTATTGGTGGTGCAAGTACTTTATTACTCACAGATAACGAAGTTTCTCTTTATAGCAACGACGGCTTTTCAGGAAGTCTAGGGGAGGCAAATAATATCAACAATATACATTTTAGTGCAAATTTTGGTGTTGGTTTCGAATACAAGTTTTGGAAAAACTTTCAAGCTAACTTTGAACCAATGTTTAAATACCAACTAAACACATTTAACAATAATCCAGGAAATTTCAAACCTTATTTTATAGGCTTGTATACAGGAATAAATTATAGATTTTAAGATTTCGCTTAACAGCTCAAAAATATGTTTTTAGTTAAGTTCGTTATTACTTTTTTCTCCCAAAATCAGTAATAACTCAGAAAAGAGCACGCTGCTACAGTGCTCTTTTCTTATTTATTAAACTTTAGTAATTGATTGTAAATTACAGTTCTTACACTTTCATTTATTTTTTTCTTGTCTTCTTGTTGCAATCCTTTGGTTTCAAAAAAAGAATGAATTTTAACTCTCATTTTTCCGGGACTTCCACTAAAAAAAGTATAGGAAAATCGTTTTTTGTTATCAGCAAAAGTTATTGGAACAATTGGAATTTGGTGATCAATTGCCAATCGGAAAGCTCCGTCTTTAAATTCTTCTAAAATGATACTTTCATCATCAGGAACCATTCCTTCTGGAAAAATACAAATACTCAAACCTTGATTTAATCTTTTTTGAGCTCTTTCAAAAACAGCAGTTCTGCTTTTAGAATTGTTTCTATCTACCAAAATACAAGTTCTTTTATAGAAAAAACCGAATAACGGAATTTTGACCAACTCTTTTTTTCCGACAAATACAAACGGATTTTTAATCACACTAAGCATCAACATAATATCTGTCATGGAGGTATGATTAGCTACTAACATATAACTTTTCCCGGGTTCCAAAACTTGCTCTTGCTCCATTTTCACATAAAAACCCATGCCAAAAAGAATAGCTTTTGCCCAGAAACGGGCTAATTTAAAGAAAAACGGATACCATTCTTCTTTAAGAATTGAAACCAACAACAAAGGAAACATAATTAGTATCAATCCTCCCATTAGGATATAAAACCAAATTCTCCACAGCACCCAAAAAATAATTTTAAACAACTTCATGAAGTCAAATGTAAGCATTAGCTGGTAATTTTTGATAAAAGATTTACCTTTGCTAAAAAAGCAACTATTTATTTTTTAGAAAAAACAACTATGGCTAAGATTTTAACAGGAATTCAAGCGACAGGAACACCACATTTAGGAAACTTATTGGGAGCTATTTTACCCGCCATTGAAATGGCAAACAAACCTGAAAATAGTTCTTTTTTATTTATCGCCGATTTACATTCCATTACCCAGATAAAAGAAGGTACTACTTTAAAAGAAAATACTTATAGTGTTGCTGCAACTTGGTTGGCTTGTGGGTTAGACATCAACAAAGTAATCTTTTATCGTCAAAGCGATGTGCCTCAAACTGCTGAATTATCGTGGTATTTAAGTTGTTTTTTTCCATTTCAACGATTGACTTTAGCCCATTCATTTAAAGATAAAGCCGATCGTTTGGAAGATGTCAATGCCGGATTATTTTCTTATCCTATGTTGATGGCTGCTGATATTTTATTATATGATGCAGAAATTGTTCCTGTGGGAAAAGACCAATTACAACATATTGAAA
This sequence comes from Flavobacterium orientale, assembly GCF_014638005.1. Lineage (GTDB taxonomy): Bacteria > Bacteroidota > Bacteroidia > Flavobacteriales > Flavobacteriaceae > Flavobacterium > Flavobacterium orientale. Next base: position 301,145 of record NZ_BMFG01000003.1, on the reverse strand, counting down.
TTACCCGCGATGTTGCTTCGCGTTTTAACCATCAAATGGGTGAAACCTTTGTGTTGCCGGATGCAAAAATTCAAGAAGAAACTATGTATATTCCGGGAACTGATGGTCACAAAATGAGTAAATCAAGAGGAAATATCATCAACATTTTCCTAGATGATAAAGCATTGCGAAAACAAATTATGTCTATTGAAACCGACAGTAAACCACTAGAAGAACCTAAAGACCCTGAAAGTTGCAAGGTTTTTGCTATCTATAAATTGGTTGCAAATCCGGAACAAACAAAAACGATGACCTCCAATTATTTGGCAGGGAATTATGGTTATGGTCATGCTAAACAAGCTTTATTTGAACTCGTTTTGGAAAGATTTAAAAACGAAAGAGAAAAATACAATTATTATATGAACAATCATGATGAATTGGATAAAGCATTAGCCATCGGAGCTAAAAAAGCAGGTGAAGTTGCCAATGCCGTTTTACATCGTGTTCGAACAAAATTAGGCTTTTTATAAAATGAAAAATTATTTTCTTTATCTGTTGCTGTTTCTTTGTTTTACTGCAAAAGGACAAGAAGCTGAACCGATTTATTTGCTGTTTAATCAAAATGAAACGGCCAATTGTCAGTTTGTAATTTCAAAGGAACCACTGAAGAAAATGAATTTAAACTACACACAAAAACGCCATAGAAAAGTAAACATTACTCGTTTTATTTTATGTAGAAATATTTTTGTTTTTGAGTTGAAAAACAACCATTTTGAAATTGTGGATGCAGCTACATTTTCAAAATATAAAATAACTACTTTAAACGAACTATTGTCGAAAGAAGAAGCAGCCGAATTCAAGTTAGACATCAATCAACTTTTTCCAAAAATGTATATTCTTGAAGCTTATGAAAATGGGCAATTTGCCAAATATGAAGTAGTTTGGGAAAAAACACTTTAACTAAATTGCTTCAAACATTTTACCTTGAAGTGGTCGTACAACACCTTTTAGTTCCATGTTTAATAATAGTGATGAGATTTTAAATATCGGTAAATCACATTCCAAAGCTATGAAATCTATTTGCTGTTTGCCATTTTGAAGCAAATAATTAAAAACTTTTTGTTCGTCAATATCTAAATCCACAAACAACTGTTTCTGAACAGGTTTTGCACTTTCAACTGATGCTTTCCAATCTAAAATATAGAGAATATCTGCAGCAGAAGTTAACAAATGTGCTCGTTGCGTTTTAATTAGATTATTACATCCAACACTATATTTATCTGTATTTCTTCCCGGAAGAGCAAACACATCCCGATTGTAATCTGAAGCCAATGTTGCTGTAATTAAAGACCCGCCACGGTTTGCACTTTCAATTACTATGGTTGCTTCAGACATTCCGGCTACAATCCTATTTCGTCTGACAAAATTTTCTTTATCCGGATTTGAAGTACTCCAAAATTCGGTCAAAAAACCTCCGTTTTGCTCCATTTTTGAAACATACTTTTTATGCGATTGTGGATATATTTGATTCATTCCGTGAGCCAAAACTCCAATAGTTTGTAAATTATTGTCCATTGCGGCTTGATGAGCCACAATATCAACTCCATAAGCAAATCCGCTAACAATTATTGGATCCAAAGGGGCTAAATCTTCAATCAATTGTTTGCAGAAATCAGTTCCATAACTAGTGATTTGTCTTGTTCCTACAACGCTGAGAATCTTTTTATTTTCATAATTAATCGTTCCTGTTGAAAACAACAAAACAGGTCCATCAATACAATGTTTCAATCGATTTGGATAGGTGTCTTCTTGATAAAAACAAGTCGAAATTTGTTCTTTTTCAATAAACTGAAGTTCTTTTTCGGCAAGTTCAAAAACGGCGTTGTTTTTAAGATTTTTTATTAAAATTTGACCTATTCCCTCAATAGTCTCAAGTTTAGACTTTTTTTCTTGGAATATATTTTCAGCGGAACCGCAATGGTTAATGAGTTTTTTGGCAACTATGTCTCCTACTCCTTCCACTTGCATTAATGCTAGCGTATAAAATAAATCTGTGGTTTTCATGGCTTATAAATAGAATTTCAAAGTAACTAAATTTATATGAAACTTAAAAGTTTCAGTAAAGATTTGTAATCATTATAATATTAAATTTCTTTAAATGAGCAGTTTGTCGAAAATATGCTTGTTGTTGATAAAATTTGTAAATAAAATTTTGTTTGACACCCTAATTCTGTTTTCTTTGTTAGTATGAGAATGGATTATTATTTATCACAATTATTATATCGTTACCAGTGTGTAACCGTTCCGGGATTTGGTGCTTTTTTAACCGAAATCCGCTCGGCACATTTGGATGAAACTACCAATACATTTTATCCGCCGAAGAAAATAATTGCCTTTAATGCTAATATTAAGAACAATGACGGCTTGTTGACTCAACATGTCGCTATGTCTGAAAAAATAAACTACAATCAAGCTTCTGAATTAGTTGACGATTTTGTGACTTTATGGAAAAGTCTGCTTAAAAGCAATGACCCCGTTGTAATAAAAAATGTAGGAAAGATTGTTTTGAATGTTGAAGGAAGCATGGTTTTTGAACCTTATGAAGGATTAAACTATTTAACCGATTCATTTGGACTATCATCGTTTGTTTCTCCACCGGTGAAGCGAGAAGTTTTAAAAGAACAAGCTGTTGTATTTGAAACAAAAGCTCCTATTAAAATTACTCCGGAAACAAGAAACAAAAGTAATAACAATTGGTTAAAATATGCCGCTGTTTTTGCTTTAGGAATTTCGTTTGCGGCTTATTTTGGAAACCAATGGTACGAATCAAAAATTGAAGAAGACCGATTGGCTGTTGAAAAATCTGTTCAACAAAAAGTGGAACAAAAAATTCAAGAAGCTACTTTTTTTATTCAAAATCCGTTACCATCTGTAACAATGACTTATGCTGATAAAAAACAAAATTATCACATCGTTGCCGGAGCTTTCAGAGAAGAGCGAAATGCAGAAAAATTGCTTTCTATTTTAACTAATTTAGGATTTAACGCAAAGAAAATTGCTCCAAATAAATTTGGTTTACATCAAGTGTTGTATGGAAGTTATTCCACTGCCGAAGACGCTCATTCAGCTAGAGAAAATATAATCAAAACACATTCCAAAGATGCTTGGATATTAGTGCAAGAATTACAATAAAGACCCGATTGGGTCTTTTTTTTTTGGTACATGTGATATAACTCTATAGGTTGTTTTTTACCTTTGCAAAAAAAAACTATGCAGCCTAAATATCCTTCAGACTCTTTAACAACATTAACAGACATTGTTTTACCGGGTGAGACCAATCCTTTGAATAATTTATTTGGTGGCGAATTGTTAGCCAGAATGGATCGAGCGGGAAGTATCACCGCGAGAAGACACTCCAGAAGAATTTGTGTAACCGCTTCTGTAAATCATGTTGCTTTCAACAGGGCAATTCCCTTGGGAAGTGTGGTTACCGTTGAAGCAAAAGTATCGCGAACCTTTAAAACATCTATGGAAATTTTTATTGATGTTTGGATTGAAGATCGTGAAACCGGGATTAAAAGCAAAGCAAATGAAGCTATCTATACTTTTGTTGCCGTTGATGAAACCGGAACACCCGTTGCTGTTCCACCGGTTGAACCACAAACAGAATTAGAAAAACTACGATTTGAAGCCGCTTTGAGAAGAAAACAACTGAGTTTAGTATTAGCAGGTAAAATGAAACCACATGAAGCTACAGAATTAAAAGCTTTGTTTATAGAATAAGCTTGTTATCTTTTAGACATTATAAAAAATGCGAATTAAAGTTTTTACAACTTTTAATTCGCATTTTTATTTTTTACATATTAGAAAGCCACAGTTGCGGATTCAAAAAAGTATCGTTCTGAAGTACTGAAAACCTTATAGTGGTTCTTCCTGCTCCATCTGTGTGGATCTTACCGATTGTTTGTTTCACCTTTACTTTGTCTCCTTTATTTACAGAAACGGAACTTAAATTATGATAAACTGTTATGAAATCTCCATGTTGGATATAAACTGCTTTTTTTATTGGTGTTATTATTTGAATTGAAACTACTTCGCCTTCAAAAACAGCCATTGCGTTGGAACCTGCTTCTGTGGTGATTTCAACACCACTACTTTGAATTAATGTCGATTTAACAACCGGATGCGGCTGCGATCCAAATTTAACCGAAACAAAACCTTTGCCAACAGGCCATGGTAAGTTTCCTTTATTGGCTTTAAAATTGTTGGATATGATTTTACCTTCCGGTGTTAATACAAATTTAGTGCTCGACGTTCCGGTAGAAACTGTTTTTTCTCCGGTTAATTTTGCCGTTTTCTTATTTGCTTCAGCAATTGCTGCACGAATAATTTGTTGTATCTTTTTATCAATTTCTTTAGTTTCTTGTTGCTTTTTCTTTATCTCTGCTGCTATTTTCTTTTGGTCCTTTTTTATAGAATTAACCAATTTTTCTTGTTCCTTTTTCTCTTGTTGTAAAGCAATTTTTTCTTTTTCTTGTTCTTTTATTAAAATTTCTTTTTCAGTTTTTTGAGTAGCAAGTTTTTCATTTTGAATGGCTAATTCGTCTGATTTTATTTTTATTTCATCGCCTTGCGATTTTCTGTAGCCCGCATATTGCTTCATATATTGAGCTCTTTTATAAGCCTGCAAAAAACTGTTTGAAGACAATAAAAACATGGCTCTACTTTGTTCTGATCTGCTTTTGTATGACTTTACAATCATGTTGGCATAATCTTCTTTTAAGTCTTTTAATTCTCGTGTTAATTTATTGATTTGAAGTTGGTTTCTATAAATGTCGTCATTCAACAATTTCGTTTGCTTTTCTGTAGTTGCAATTAATCGTTCTCTTAAATTGATTTTTGCATTTTGTTGCATAATTACAGAAACAACTGATTTTTCTTTGTTTTTTTGCTCAGAAAGCAATTTTTCATTCAATCTTATTTCTTGTAATAATTGTGCTTTTCGCTCTTCCAATTTTCTTTGTGCATCATTTTGAGCCCAAGAAATACTTGAAAAAACAAGAGAAAATAACACTATGAAAAATCTAAACATATAACAACTTTTTGTTTGACTAATTAATATAAATACGTTCATAACCATCAGGAACACTGTAAGGGAATGACAGTTTCTCGTTAAACGTAACTGAATTATAATCTAAACCAATGCTGGTTTTTTCAACACCTTGAAGAGCATCAATTACAATTTTTAAAGGCAAAATTCCTTCTTTATATTCTTTATGTTGCGGATAATCAACTTGAAGTCTTCTGTCTTGTAGCGGTTGCTCAATGCGTTGTTTTTTTATTAGAAAATTGGCGGCTTCAAAATAAAATGATTTTTGAGTAGCACTTGAAGTAGTTTCTTCTAATTTATAGAATTTACTTTCAATGGAGTTTTTATAAATTCCTTTGCGTAAATCGTCCATCGCTTTTCCTAAAAGTAGGTTTTGTACTTTTTCAAAATCCAAATCTGTTCCCAACCATTTACTCAAAGTTGAATAATCGCCTTCAAAATACTTGTTGCCATTTTTCTCGTAATATTTTACTTCTGTTGGAGTTATCAAAGCTTTTGCCATTGTTATTCCTAAAAAACGGATACTTACTGATATTTTTTCGTCTTTTTGAATTCTAATTTCAGAGGTAAATGTATAGGATTGTTTCTCGTCTTTATATTTTGTGTTGGCACGAATATAAACAGACGAAAAATCATTTCTACTATCATAATGACTTTCAATTATTTTTCTGGTAGACAGTTCTTCTGCGGCTCTGGCTTCGGCAATAGATGCTTTTGATTTGCATCCAATAACAACAAAAACAAACAGAATAAGTGCAATTATTTTTTTCATTATTTTATTTGTTTTAGCAGTTTTTCTGCTTTTGTAAAATACATTTCTTTCTTCTTCATGTCGCCCGTCGCATTAAATGCTTCTCCAAGTTGGATGTAAAAATTAGCTTCCATCTTTGGATTATCAATAATATAATCAAGTCCTGATTCTAACAAATCTATGGCTTTTTTATGCTTTTTTGATTGATTATTTGCCAATCCGGCATAATAATAAAAATCAGGTTGCAACGGATATAATTCTAAACTCTTGTCAGACAATTCCGCTAACGGCTCAAATCTGTTGGTTTCAACATAAGCTTGCAAAAGCAACATTCTGTTTTCAACATCTTCAGGCGAGTTTTTAAATTGCACTTCATAATATTTTACGGCAGCATTCCAATTGGCTTTATTTTGATAAAACTTACCTAATTCTTTGGCAACATTGATTTCTTTATCGTCATTAAAGTAAGTTATTGTTTTGTCTATTGTTGCAACATATTTTGGGTCATCTTTTGCAAAAACTATAAATTCATTAAACACCCGGTGCTTTATTTTTTTATCAATTATTGGACTGGAAACCACACGTTCCATGGCTAAAATTGCTTTTTCAACTTCTTGTTTTTCTAGATGAAATTTAAATAAACTTACTTGAGCCCACTCCGATGTTGGTATGTTTTTTTCTAATTGTTTAGCCACCTCGAAGGCTTTTTCAAATTGATTCTCTTCAGAAAAAATATAAATCAAAGCAATGTAATTTGATTCTTCGTTTGGAAATGATTTTATAGCAGATTCCAAACTATTCTTGTCATTTCCTTTATATTTTGAAGCGGACATTATCTGAGCTTTGTATTGATTTCGTTGCTCCGATTTGCCAACCGTTTCATCTAATTCTGTGATTAATTCTAATGCTTTATCAAACTTTTGCGTATTCATATATAGTTTGACTAATTCTTCTTTGTATTCTTTTTTAAAAGTAATCAGCTTGTTTAAATGATTGATTGCTTTGTCATAATCTCTCATTGCAAAAGCCATATCATACATTCCCGCCCAATACCATCTGTTATTAGCATCTAATTTTACTGCTTTTTCATAGTTTTCATATGCGGGTAAATAATCTTTTTGAGCTTGGTAGTTTTTGCCCAATTCAAAATAAACGACAGGATTGTTGGGCTGCAATGCTTCACATCTTTGCAATGCGTTAATTGCTTTATCATAATTTTCGATTCCTTTTTGCTTTAAAGATTCATAAAAAAACACTTGAAATTCATCAGTATCCAATGCTATATCTTCCGGTTCTTCTTGAGACCATAGTTGTAATGGTTGAGATAAAAACCCCAACACTATAAAAGCAAAAAACAATCGTTTTATTGTCATAATTTTATTCTAAAACTGAATAATCACCAATGCTTATTGAAGTAAAATTTCCGTCAAATGTCACGTTACTTCCGATCATTGCATTGTCTAAATTTGCATTTCTTATTACTGTCAAATTTTGAACCAAACTATTTTTTATTGAAGCATTTTCAACTTTACAACCATATCCTAATGAAACATTTGGTCCCACTGTTGCATTTTTCAACTCAACATTTTCGCCAATGAAACAAGGTTCGATGATAGTTGAGTTCTCTGAAACAATCGCTTTTGAAATTAATTTTTCTCCATCCTGATGAAGGAAATGCAACATTCTTGAATTGGTTTCCACTGTCACATTTTTGTTTCCGCAATCCATCCATTCATCTACTTTTCCGGGAACAAACTTCATTCCCTTTGCCATCATTTGTTTGATTCCGTCATTAATTTGGTATTCACCACCATGAATAATATTGTTATCAAGAACCGATTGCAACTCGTTTTTAAGAACGGCTACGTCTTTGAAATAGTATATTCCAATTACCGCTAAATCAGAAACAAACTCTTTTGGTTTTTCTACTAATTCAATAATTTCTCCATCAGAATTCAAATTTACAACGCCAAAAGCTTCGGGCTGATCGACTTGTTTTACCCAAATTACGCTATCAGCTGAAGTATCCAAATCAAAATCGGCTCGAATCAATGTATCGGCATAAGCAATTACAGCAGGTCCGCTCAATGAATCTTTGGCACACATAATGGCGTGACCTGTTCCGAGAGCTACATTTTGATAATAAATGGTTCCTTTTGCTCCTAATTTTTGAGCAATCGCGATTAATTCTTCTTCCACTTGTTTGCCAAAACTTTCATGAATGATAAAAGCTACTTCGTCAATCGGTTGATTTAAAACTCCGGCTATATCTTCCACTAATCGATGAACGATTGGTTTTCCGGCTATTGGAATTAATGGTTTTGGAACGGTTAAGGTATGAGGTCTTAATCTTGAACCGCGACCGGCCATTGGAACTATTATTTTCATATTTTTTATTTTAACCGCAAAGCTTGCAAAGATATTTCGCAAAGTTCACAAAGGTTATTTTTGAATTTATAATTAAACTATTTCACGCCTGTGCTGCCAAAACCACCTTCACCTCTGGATGTTTCTGATAATTCTTCCACTTCCAGCCATTCAGCTCTTTCGTGTTTCGCAATGATTAATTGAGCGATTCGCTCACCGTTTTCGATGACAAATTCATCATGGGATAAATTTACTAAAATTACCCCGATTTCACCACGATAATCAGCATCAACTGTACCGGGAGAATTTAAAACGGTGATTCCTTTTTTGGCAGCTAATCCGCTACGTGGACGAACTTGAGCTTCGTAACCAATTGGCAGTTCAATAAACAAACCTGTTTTAACGATGGTTCTTTCTAATGATTTTAAGGTAATTGGTTCTGATAAATTGGCTCTTAAATCCATTCCGGCAGAAGCAATTGTTTCGTAGTTGGGTAAGGGATGTTGTGATTTATTGATGATTTTGATGTTCATTTTTTCTTCTTTATTGAAAATAAAATATCTTTTGATGATTATGCTTAAATTTAATCACCAAAGTTAAAAAAAATAAAGAAATATAGGTTGTTTTGGATTTTTATAACCCAAATAAAACATTCAAAAAAAATTACTTCCCAAAAACCTTTTTTTCAAGTAAATTGAGGCGTTGTAGAATGGTGTTTTGATCATTGGGTAAGCTTCCCAAGACTCCAACTATAGCATAATTTGTAATAGCCGGAATGAATTTTTCAGAAATTAAAGCCATTCCTTTCTCTAAAGTTAGATACTGACTGTGATTTTTAGTTTCTTTTTTTACTTCTTTTAAGAATAAAATTGAATCTTTTTCATAGCTACTTTTATTGGCTAAATTTTCATCTACATAAAAAACAAAATCAAAATGTGCTAATATTTTTTGCAACTCAATATCTTTCTTTTCTCCTTTTAGGTTTATTTCCTGAATAGCAAGGACTTTTTCTTCTGATAATGAAGTTACACTATCTTCAATTAATGTAAAATTGGCTAATTGATTAACCGTCAGCGGTTTTGAGATGATATCATCAGTTGGTATGCCAAAATAAGTTGCAATTCGCAAAAGCGTTTCAATCTTTGGTTCTGCTCTTCCCTCTTCATAGGAACTAATGACTCCTCTATTTAAGTCAATAAGTTCAGCAAAAGCTTGTTGGCTTAGTCCTTTTATTTGTCTTATCTTCTTTAAATTGGTGCCAAAATATGTCATTCCGCTATTCTTTTTTGCAAATATAACAACTAAAATTGATTTTTATGCTAAAAATATTTGCAATATTAAAAATTTTGTATAAATTTGTTTTATCAACATTCAAACCTATCAATTTATGGAAGATTTAAAATTGTTTTCAAGAGTAAAAAATTGGTTACTAGAACTGGAGTATTATATTCAACTGGAAAATGAAGAGCATCAAACTTTTATCATTGAAAAAGAAAATGAAGGAATAAAAAACATGATGATTGTAATTGCTCCTCAAATTTTAATTATTGAACAGTTTTTATTTCGTTGCAAAAATAATCAGCACGATATTTTTAAACAATTGTTGATTAAAAACAGAGACATTGTTCATGGTGCATTTGTATTAGATGAAAGTGGAGAAAAAGTGATTTTTAGAGATACGCTTCAAACCGAAAACTTAAATCAAAATGAATTGATTGCTACAATTAATTCGTTGAGTTTACTAATTAGCGAATATTCAACGGAAATGATTTCGTTTAGCAAATAATTTTAACTAAAAAACTGATTGTCAAAATGGTATATTTTATCTTTCACATCGTTTGTTTCTTAACCAAAATATTATTTCAAATTTTAAAATAATTCAAAAAAAAACATTAATATTAACCTTATAATACACTCAATATCATGAACATTATTAAAAGACTTTTTAGAATAGGTAAAGCTGAGGCACATTCTGCCGTAAACAGTTTGGAAGACCCTATAAAAATGACCGAACAAGGAATCAGAGAAATGAAAGATCAATTAGATCAAAGTATTCAAGCACTTGCTCAAGTGAAAGCGTTGTCAATTCGTAGAAAAAACGAACAAGAATCGTTGATTAATCAATCGAATGATTATCAAAACAAGGCCATGCTTTTGGTTCAAAAAGGTGTTAAAGAAGAAATGCCAATTGAAGAAGCAGACCGATTAGCCAAAGAAGCTTTAAAAAAGAAAGAACAATCAATGATGGATGCTCAAATTGCGGATAAAGAACGTCAGAAATTAGAAACTGATGTGGATAAAATGCAAAATAACATCAACGCTTTAAAATCTACAATTTCTAAATGGGAAGGTGAATTAAAAACCTTACGAGCTCGCGTACAAGTAAGTAAAGCTACGCAAGACATTAACAAAAAAATGACTCAAATCGATTCTGATAGCACGATTTCTATGTTAGAAAAAATGAAAGACAAAGTGTTGCAACAAGAAGCCTTGGCAGATGCTTATAGCCATATTGCAGATGCTTCAAAAAGTATTGACCAAGAAATTAACGCAGCAGTAGACACATCCGATGCTCATGCTGAAATGGAATTGCAAAAACTTAAAGAACAATTCAACGCTAATTAAGTATGAATTTAAACGAGTTACTAGAAGTTTCATTTAATCCGGCAAATACCATTCTTTCCATTCTTTTAATTTTAAGTGTGGTGTATTGGATATTTACAATGATTACCGGTGTAGGCGATTATGATATTGATTTTGATGCTGACATGGATGCTGATTTTGATGCTCCCGACGCAACGGTTGAAGTACCTCAAGATCCATCTTCTTTTATTCAATTTTTAAAGTTTTTAAATTTGGATATCATTCCTATTACCTTTTTTATAACGCTCGTTTTGTTGTTTACTTGGCTGATTAATGTGAACATTAGTTACTTTATTCCCTTGCCTTATTGGATGTATTTTATCACCATTGTTCCTGCTTTTATTGCTAGTTTATTTATTACAAAATATATTAGTATGCCTTTGAAACCAATTTTTAAAGAAATTAATCACAAAGGAGAAATCGCGTATGATTATTTAGGAAGAGTTGGCGTGCTAAAATCAACCATTGAAAAAGATAAATTAGGAATGCTTGAATTAGTAATTAACAAAGACCCGATAAAACTTTTAGTAAAAAGCAAAGACGGTTCGCTTTTGAAAGAAGGCGAAAAGGCTTGCATTGTGGATGAAAATCCTGATAAAAAATTCTATTTAATTGAAAAATCATACGAACTATAAACACCATTAAAAACACATTAATATTCTAAATCTAACCTTATGACTACATTTTATGTTACAATTGCTGTTATTGTAATTGCTTTTTTTGGCTTAATTTTTTGGATTTTATCCATGTACAAAAAAACCGTTCAAGGAGTTGTTCTTCTAAGAACCGGTTATGGTGGAGCTAAAGTGTTTTTTAATGCCGGAGTTGTAATTCCTGTTATTCATCGTTTGGAATATATGGATATTTCAGTAAAAAAATTAGAAATATCCAGAGAAGGAAAAGACGGATTAATTTGTAAAGACAATATGCGTGCCGACATTCAAGTGGCCTTCTTTGTTCGTGTAAACAAATCGGTTGATGACATTGTGAATGTGGGACAAACCATCGGTTGCCAAAGAGCTTCTGATATCGCTACGTTAAGAGAATTGTTTGAAGCAAAATTTTCTGAGGCGTTAAAAACAGTGGGTAAAAAATTCGATTTTATTGAATTGTATGAAGCTCGAAGCGAATTCCGTCAAGAAATTTTAAATATTATCGGAACCGACTTAAACGGTTATGTATTGGATGATTGTGCCATAGACTATTTAGAACAAACCTCTTTGCAACACCTAAATAAAGACAATATTTTGGATGCAGAAGGGATTAAAAAAATTACTGAATTAACTGCCAATCAAAACATTAAAGCCAATTTGGTTAGAAGAGATGAAGAAAAAACCATCAAAAAGCAAGATGTTGAAGCAAGAGAAACAATTCTTGAATTAGAAAAACAATTGGCTGAAAAAGAAGAACAACAACGCAGAGAAATTGCCAACATTCAATCCAGAGAAAATGCTGAGATTTTGAAAGTTGCCGAAGAAGAAAGATTAAAATCTGAATCAGTTAGAATTGCTACAGAAGAAACCCTTCAAGTGGCCGAAGAAAACAAACAACGACAAGTTGTTATTGCGGCAAAAAATAAAGAAAGAGCCGAATTAGTTGAAACAGAAAGAGTTCAAAAAGACCGAATGCTGGAAGCTACTGAAAGAGAACGAGTAGTAGCTTTAGCCGATATTGAAAAAGACAAAGCAGTAGAGGTTGAAAAGAAAAATATTCAAGATGTTATTCGCGAACGTTTAGTAAAAGAAAAAACGGTGGTAGAAGAACAACAAAATATTTATGATGTGGAAGCATTCAAAGGTGCCGAAAGAGAAAAACAAGTACAATTGATTGTTGCTTCTCGTGAAGCAGAAGAAAACTTGATTGCCATGACTCGTGATGCAGAAGCCAGAAAACAATCGGCTGAAAAAGATGCTCAAAAATATGTGATCGAAGCACAAGCCAAACGCGATGCTGCCGAAAAAGAAGCCGATGCTCGTAAAATCATTGCCGATGCTCAAGCAAAAGAAGAAGCAACTGTTGGTTTATCGGAAGCTCAAGTAATGCATGCCAAAGCAGAAGCTATGGAAAAACAAGGTTTCATTGAAGCAAACATCATTGAGAAAAAAGCGGCTGCCAACAAACAAGAAGGTTTGGCACAAGCCGAAGTAATCAAAGAAAAAGCTTTTGCAGAAGCAGCCGGAATTACCGAAAAAGCTGAAGCAATGAAAAAACTAAACGATGCCGGAAAAGATCACGAAGAGTTTAGATTAACCTTAGCCAAAGAAAAAGAAGTAGAATTAGCTGAAATTGCCATTCAAAAAGATATTGCTCAAGCACAAGCTCAGGTTTTAGCGGAAGCATTCAAATCGGCTAACATTGACATTGTGGGCGGAGATAACACTTTCTTTGACAATGTGGTAAGACAAGTTTCTGCCGGAAAAGGAATTGACAAATTCATTCAACACAGCGAAAATGCACAGTTAGTAAAAGAAGCTTTACTAAGTAATGACGGCGATGAAAACCTAATTGGCAAAATCATGAATATGGTTGAAAAATATAAAATTTCCTCCGAAGACATCAAAAACCTAAGCGTAGCTTCCTTGATTTTTCAACTGAAAGGAGTTGCCAATGATCAGGAGCAAGGAATTCTTGCCCGAGCTATGAACATGGCTAAACATTTAGGCATCGACAACAAACCGTTAAAGTAAAATTTAATCGATTCATTCTAAACTAAATAATTCTCTACTCTTTTAGTAGAGAATTATTCTGGTTTTTCTTTTGCTTTCCTTTGATTTCAAAGCTAATTGAAGTTTTTAAAAAAAAGACTTTTAAAATTTTACCAAAAATTAATGAGCAACGAACAATTAAATACGGGTACATACGAAATCATTCAAAACCGATTGAATGAACAAAAAGAAAATTTAATTCAACGCATTCAAGCTTTAAACGAAGATCGAAAAAAGGTATTTGGAGGTGTTGATTTTTCGCTAATTGCGAATGAACGTATCTCAACCGATCAAAATTGCCAGATAAAAGACATTTTCTCGTTAGGAAATCTGTGTTTAGTTGGACACAATACGCATTTAGGTTTGCGAACTGAAATAAATTTAAACGATGTTTTTTCGGCTTATTTGTTAATCGATAATCGTTTTGAACCGCAACCTATTCAGTTTATTGAAGATGAGACGTTTATTGAAGAATTCAAAAACCTCTATAAATACTACCGAAACACCCTTTTTGTTCGCTTTCACATTACACAAAACTACCTGTATTTTGTGTTTCAATTATCCAATAGTGCTTCGGATATTAAAGCGTTCAAATGGTTAATTAAAGACAATACACTAACTTTTGTGGATGCCAGAAGTGCAGCCGAGGTAAAATATCCCACTCAACAAGAGTTTGTTTGGACAAAAGTTACTCGCGAAATGCAACGCAAAGGAAGTCATCCGCACGTTTCATTAGCCGATAAAGTTTTTGTGGAAGCAATCGGTGGCGATATTACCATTAAAATTGAAGACAATACCAACAGTGGAAAAGGAATTTATAGCGAAGATGTTGCTCACAAAGATCAAACGTTAGATGATGCTGAAATTCATTATTTTGATTATAACAATTTGGTTATTTTTAAGATAAAACCGTATCAAGAAGCAGAACGTTTTTTCATCTATAACCACAAAGAGAAGAAAGTTGCACGAGTTGATTCGCTAAAATATTCCATTATTCTTTTGCCCGAAAATCAAGGGGTTATTTATCCAAATGGCTACGCTTTGCAAACCGGAGAAATTCGTGTGATTGCTTCGGAAGATAAACCGGTTTATTTTAAAAGAAGAATCGTTGGAAATAATGGCGAAAATTTCATGTTTGTTTTCTACGACGAGCAATCGTATGATTATTTGCTAATTCCGTACAACATCATTAAACAAACCATTGAAACGCCAATTAATTGTAATGGTTTTACATTGTTTGATAACGGAAAATTGGCTTATTTTAAATCGAATGAAGAAACCAAACACCATTTAATTCAAATTTGGCAAACTCCTTTTACCAAAGAAATTACAATTGACGATTCGTTAAAAAATAATCTATTATACAAAATTGGGAATAAAGATTTGGTTCGAGTGATGGCAGAATCGCAGGAATTAAACATTTTATTGTCTAAAAAAGATTCGTATTCGGGTTTGTATGATGATATTGTCAAACAAGCTACGATCATTTTAGACAGCTATTATTTCCTTGGCGAAAAAGAAGTACATCAACTCAACGAACCTTTACTCGAAATCAGAAAAATTGCTCATGCAGCGATTAATGAATTTGAGAAAGCCCAAGAAATTAAAAATAAAACTGCTCAAACGGTTGCCGAATTAGAAGAAAAATGTGAAAAGATTTTATCAGACACTAGTGTTGTTTCCTATCAATCATTAGATCAATACATTGCTGCTTTGTCACAAATTCGTGCCTTACGTGGCGAATTAATTGGTGCAAAAGAATTAAAATATGTAGAAATTCCGTTGCTCGAATCGCTAGAAAAACAATTGCATGAAAGAGCAGATGAACTTTCCAATGCGTGTGTTTCTTTTCTACTGCAAGACAATGCTTTAATTCCATATCAAGAAAAAGTTGCATTAATTAATCAACAAATTGCTGATCTTAAAAAAACAATTGATGCTAGAACGCTTGAAAAAGATATAGATGAATTAGCACTTCAATTGGAATTATTGGTTGACATCGTCAATAATTTAAAAATTGAAGATGCTTCGCAATCCACACAAATAATTGAAAACATCTCTTTGATTTTTGCTCAAATCAATCAACAACGAATTGAACTAAACAACAAAAAAAGAGAAATTTCCGGGAAAGAACTTTCTGCCGATTTCAAAGCCCAAATCACACTTTTTGATCAAACCGTAATCAACTTTTTAGAATTAGCAAATACCGCTGAAAAATGCGATGATTTTCTAAATAAATTATCCATTCAATTAGAAGAAATGGAAGCGAAGTTTGTTGATTTTGATGATTTTATTCAACAAATCAGCGAAAAACGAGAAGAAGTTTATGGTCATTTTCAAAGTAAAGCCGTTCAGTTAACCGAAGCCAGAAACAAGCGTACGACGCAATTGTATCAATCGGCTGAACGAATTTTGAAAGGGGTAAAAAACAAAGCCGCTTCCTTTGCAACCGAAACCGAAATTAACGGATATTTTGCTTCGGATTTAATGATTGAAAAAGTACGGGATATTGCCAATCAATTAAAAGAGTTAAACGATAGCAATAAATCGGAAGAAGTTAATACGTTACTAAAAACAGCCCAACAAGAAGCCGTTAGAAAACTAAAAGACAAGAATGAAATTTATGAAGATGGCGATGCAGTCATTGCTTTTGGCGACTATAAATTTGCAGTAAATAAGCAAAAACTTGACTTAACATTGGTTTTAAAAGACCAAAACTATTTCTATCATTTAACCGGAACTAATTTTTATCAACCGGTTGAATTTGAAGAAATTGAACAATATAAAGAAGTTTGGAACCAAGAATTCATTTCCGAAAACCACAAGGTAAAACGCTTTGAATACATGGCTTGGGAAATATTCTTGCAACAAGAAAACATTGTTCCCGAATCGGTGAATTTGCAACGAGTGCAAGAATTTATGGCGGCACATTTTGGTGAAGGTTTAGTAAAAGGTGTGCATGATGTGGATGCATTAGTCATTTTACAACATTTACAACAAATTAATAATGAGTTGGGTGTACTAAAATATACGCCTTCCGAAAGAGCATTGGCACAACTATTTTGGTTTTTTCTGAATGAAGAAGACAAAGCATTTTATGAAAAGCAGTTTAGTGCCGTTAGTTTATTGAAAGAAACATTCAGTAGTTCGGAACAATTCAAATATTTAAACAAACGGTTATCGCAAAAAATTGATGAATTCAATATCACTTTTGATGGCTTCGATTTGGTTTCTTCTTATCGAACGGCAGTTTATCTGAAAAAAGAAAACCGTAAAGCTTTCTCCATTTCAAAAATTGCTGCCGATGCCTACGAGCGTTTCTTTAAAAGTTTAAAAGAAAAAGGGAAAGATGTGGTTTTCATTAATCAAGTAAAAGATTTATACAGCTATCCTTCTGCTTGTTATGATATTGTTGAAAATGCTTTAAAAACGTTTTTGATAGAAGAAAACATAACGATTTCTCAAGCTTTTATTGAAGAAATTGCCGCTTTTGTATTGACGCAAAATTATCATAAAAAGCAAATTGTAAACATCAATTCTTCGGTTGAAATACAAGGTTTAAAATCCATTGAAAGTAATCTGACTTATACCTTGGATTATTATGAATTTTCTGCACGTTTGGATTATTTTCATTCCAAATTAAAACCCGCATTTTTAGCCTTACAACAACTCAAAAAACAGTGGGTCGATGCGAAAAAGAAAGAATTAAAACTACACACATTTACCAGTCAGGTTTTAACTTCTTTTGTTAGAAATAAATTAATAAACGATGTTTATTTTCCATTAATCGGAGCCAATTTAGCCAAACAAATTGGAGCAATTGGCGATAATAAACGAACCGACAGAATGGGAATGCTTTTATTAGTTTCGCCACCAGGTTATGGAAAAACCACTTTAATGGAATATTTGGCCGATAGAATGGGATTGGTTTTTATGAAAATTAATGGTCCTTCCATTGGAAATGAAATCACCTCAACCGATCCGAGTGAAGCCAAAAATGCCGGAGCAAGACAAGAACTGGAAAAACTAAATCTTGCTTTTGAAATGGGTGATAATGTGATGTTGTATTTAGATGATATTCAACATTGTAATCCCGAATTTTTACAAAAATTCATTTCATTAGCCGATGGTCAGCGAAAAATTGAAGGAATTTATAACGGAGAAGCCAAAACGTATGATTTACGCTCCAAGCGTTTTTGTTTAGTCATGGCCGGAAATCCTTATACCGAAAGTGGCGACAAATTTCAAATTCCGGATATGTTGGCCAACCGAGCAGATACGTATAACTTGGGCGATATTTCCGGTTCAAGAGGTGATTTATTCGACTTGAGTTTAATTGAAAATGCGTTAATGTCTAACGAATATATGGTTCGTTTAACACAACCTGCTTATCAAAACTTGTATAAATTATATGATGCTATTCTGCAAAATGATACCAATTATGACTTGGAAGGCAACTTTTCTTCGCAAGAAATAGAAGATTTTAAACAGGTTTTAGCAAAGATTATTCAAGTGAGAACAACGATTTTAAAAGCCAATGCACTTTATATAAAATCGGCTGCCATGTCTGATGATTATCGCAATGAACCGAACTTTAAATTGCAAGGTTCGTATCGTGATATGAACAAATTGGTTTCAAAAATTCAACCTATTTTAACCGAGAAAGAAGTAGAAAACATTGTATTAAATCATTATCAAAACGAATCACAAACGCTGACTAATGGTGCGGAAGCTAATTTACTAAAGCTAAAAGAATTGATGCAAATTCAGTCCGAAGAAGAGCAAAATCGTTGGGAAGAAATTAAAACCACTTTTGTGAAAAACAAACTTTTAAAAGGAGTTGGTGGCGATGATCGAATGGCACAAGTAATTGCATTACTTTCTGAATTTTCAGATGGTTTGAATGGGATTAAAGATGTGTTGAAGAAATAAATTTTTATAACCTTGTTTATGTGTATTTGATTGATAAAATCAGATTATATAAACGAGGTTTTATTTCTTTTTAATTATACTTAAAAGCACACTTTTCTCATTTCGATAAACGAAATAAATAAAAACAAGTAGCAAACCAATTCCAACAAAGTAGTTTTCTCTAAAACCATAAAAATAGACAAAAGAAAACAGAATGGAAAGTCCGAGATAACCGCTTATTTTTTTCATATCATAAGGAATAGGATAGTATTTGTTTCCTAATACATAAGATATAAACATCATTGAGCCATAGGCTACAATTGTTGCTATAGCAGAACCTAAATAACTTAAATGTTTGATCAGGAGAAAATTCAAAACAAGGGTTAAAATTGCTCCAACAATAGAAATATAAGCTCCCATTTTGGTTCTATCGGTCAACTTATACCAGACGGAGAGATTGGTATAAATTCCTAAAAAGAAATTCGCTAAAACAATCAAAGGCACCACTTTCATGGCTTCCCAATAATCGCTGTTTGGGATTAATAACACTTTGATGATATCTGCAAAAACGATTACTGACAATGAAATAATGGAACCAAAGATTACGAAATATTTAGCAACATCTGCATAAGCTTTGGGTGCATTTTCATTTTTAGCATAACTAAAAAAGAAGGGCTCAATTCCTAAAGTATACGCAGTTCTGAACAAAACCATAAACAATCCGATTTTATAACAAGCAGCATAAGCCCCAATCTCTGATTTGCTGACATTCAGAAATTTTAATAGAATTTTATCAAAATGTTCGTTGATGGCAAATGCCAAACCTGCAATTAAAATCGGGAAACCATAACGAAGCATTTTCTTCCATAGTTGGGTGTCAAAATGCCATTGAATGTGAAAGTAATTTGGCAATAACACAACTAAAGTTAACAAACTAGCTATGATATTGGCTATAAAAATATAGCCTATTTGGAAGTTTTCTATATAAATACTTGCCAAAAAACTATCGGGATTTGCGGCGGCCATTTTGGGTAATACAAGCAAAAAGAAAAGATTTAAGCCAAGGTTTACCAACACATTTCCAATTTTAATAATGGCATAAATAACGGGGCGTTGATAGGCTCTAAGTTTTGAAAAAGGAATAATCACTAAAGCATCCAAAACTAATATCCAAATGGTGTAGGTGATAAATTCTACATCAATTCCTGCCAATTTTGCAATGGTGTTTCTGAACAACATAAAAACTACCAAAAAAACAATGGAAGACCAAAAAACAGAAATCATCGATGTTCCTATCACTGCTTTTTTATCGTCCTGGTTTGAATAAAATCTAAAAAAAGAAGTCTCCATTCCGTATGCCAAAAGAACATTAAAAAAAACAATCCACGAAAAGATAACAGACACTTCTCCATAAGCTGCTGTATCAAGAACATCAGTATAAAGTCGCACCAATAAAAAACTCAACATTCTGGGAAGCACGGTAGCTAACCCATAAATGGCGGTTTGTTTAAAAAGTGATTTGTAAAGTCCCAAGGGTTAGTGGTCTTTTATTGTTATCAAGCAAAATTAACTAATTATTTGACTTTTCGGTTACGTCAAAGAATTTGTGGTGCATTAATTTATTTTTGTGTGAATATTCTAAAATGGCTTCTGTGGGTTTTAAATTAAATTTTGGTTTTTCTGCAATTGGCAGTTGGTTGCCGTATTCATTCTCAGGATTTGCATCAAGAATAAAATCGTTTTTGATAAAAACAGCTTCAATTTTTTGACTGGAAATCATTTTAATTACTGCGGTTTGGTTCTTGAAATAAAGTTTTTCGAGTTTGATGTTTTCCGGAATAGCTTGTTGAAATTCAATGAAAAAGTGGGTTTGATTGTCTTTACTTTGATAAAAATAATGAGAAATTGGAATGGGAAATTGGGTTTGGAAGGTTTCTTTTGAAGAACATCCCATCAAAATTATTGAAACGATAATTGAAAAATTTCTCATTATTTTAATATCCTTTTTTTTATAGTAAATGTTATTTACCTCAAAGTCCATTCTATAAAATCATTCATTACTAGTGGCCAATTTTCTTTTTCATAATTGACTTTTCCTTGTTGGTCAACTTCAAAAAAATTATGTTCTACGTTTAAATAACGTTTAAAGGTTAAATTTGTTTTTGCGTTCTGAATATAAAACAACGGAACTAAATCACACAAATCTGAAGCAATGTCCGAAGTCCCAAAGGCCAAATACGTTGGAATTTCTATTTTTAACCAATCATTAATCAATGGTCTTGAAAATGATTTCCAGGCTAACAAATTACAATCTTCTTTGACTTTTTTATCATCATGCGACTTTCTGAATAGTTCATACTGCCTTTCAATTGCTTTATCGGCTTCTTGCCAAGTAATTTGATTGCTTTCGGCTTGTTTTCTATAAAACCGTATGCTTTGATCAATTCTGCCAAATGGGTTTGCACTAAATAAACCTAAATGCGTTACTTTTTTATTATTTAACGCAATTACTGTCGCAACTTTTGATCCTTGTGAATGACCAGCCACTACTAATTTAGAATTGTCAACCCATTTTTGTTTTCTTAAAAATTTCAAAACACTATTTGCTCTGTTTTCATAATTTTCCAAATAATCAGATTTGACATAATTTAGGTCAAACTCGTCAGGTTCATTTGGATTAGGAATATAACAATACGATTTATTCAAATTTTTTTCATTGACAATAACCGGTGTTTTCGGCATTGAAATGATGATTAAGTGATAACTCTTTTTTATTATTTCAATATCAAAATTTGTAATACCGCCACCAATCATCCAAATATCATCATTTGCTGTTTGTACAAACAACGGCAATGGAAGTGAGCCCTGACAAAAAAGAAAAATTGGTTTTTTTACGTCTGTTTTGGTATCAATCAATACAAAATCAATTGTATCATTTTTGTGTTTTAGGCTAAAATGTATAGCCTGATTGTTAATGATATTGCGATTTTGACTCCATGTAAATGTGGCTGTCAAAACAAATAATAATATTAAAAAAATTCTCATATAGTCTCCTCCAAAAACTTTACAAAATGAAACCCTTTCGGCACAAATCCATGGTTGAAATAAAACTTATGAGCCGGAAAATTATTAGTGTAAGCATCTAAAGCAACGACTTTACAACCTAAATCAATCGCTTTTTGATTCAAATGTTCTGTCAATAATTTGCCAACTCCTTTTGAACGATAGTCGGGATGAACAATAACGTTGTCTAATTCAAGATATTTTCCGCACCATAATTTTGTTCCTACCCAAAAACCGGAAAGACCAACGGGTATTTCGTTTTCAAAAGCAACTAATTGTTTGTAGTTGTTGGGCAACATTTCGTCTAACAAATCACTGTAAATTTGTTCGGTAAATTCGGGATACAATTGCTGAATTAAGGGCAATTGTTGAAGCATTTCAACTTTGGAAGAAAGTTCTTTGAGCGTTACCATTTATTCTGATAATAAAGTTTCATTAAACAAATTTAAAATTCGGGTATATTCATCCACCCATGAATAGGTTTCTCTAAAACCGTGTGCTTCTACCGGATAAACCGCCAAATCCCAGTCTTTTTTTCCTAATTCGATAAATCGTTGTGTCAATCTAACAATATCTTGAAATTGTACATTATCATCAACCATTCCGTGTAACATTACTAATCGGTCTTTTAAATTATCGGCAAAATAAATCGGTGAACTTTTTTTATAAGCTTCCGGATCCGTTTCCGGATAATTTAAAATGTTTGCGGTATAACCATGGTTGTAATGAGCCCAATCTGTCACTGAACGTAAGGCTGCTCCTGCTTTAAACTCTCCGGGTGTGGTGAGAAGTGCCATCAATGTAATGAATCCGCCGTAAGAACCGCCGTAAATGCCAATTTTATCAGGATTGATTCCCTTTTGTGACACTAAATAGTTTTTCCCATCCAAATGGTCTGACAAATCCAATCCACCCATATGTCTATAAATTCCGGTTCTTACATCACGTCCATAACCGTCGCTTCCACGATAATCGATATCTAAAACGGTGTAACCCAAATCGGTCAGCAAATTGTGAAACATATATTCACGATGATAACTACTCCAAAAATTATGAGCATTTTGCAAATATCCGGCCCCGTGAACAAAAACTACCGCTGCATTGTTTTTATTTTTTGCGTTAGGTTCGTAAACTCGAGCATAAACATCAGCTCCGTCTTTGGCTTTGAAAGTGATTACTTCAGATGATTTCCAAGTATAAGCGTCGAATGTTTTGGTTGTTGAAAAGGTTATTTGCTGTAACGTAGCATTAGGTTTGTTTTCGCCAATATATAATTCCCATGGTTTATTTTTTGATGAATAGCGAACCAATAGCGTTTTTTCGTCTGGTGATACTTCTACTTCGTATGCTCCTTCTTTGGTTAGAATCGGAATCATTTTTTGAGAAGCAATGTCTAATTTATAAAATTCTCTATTTCCGGGATGCGAAGTATTGGTTGATAGATAAAACGATTTTCCATCATTGGAAAGTTTAACTACCTCTCTCACCTCCCAATTTCCTTTGGTAAGTTGTGTTTTTTGTTTGGTTTTTAAATTCATCAAATACAAATGCGAATATCCGGTTGCTTCCGATTGAAAATAAATGGTTTGATTGTCTTTTAAAAAACCTAAAGTGCCTCGACTAAATGCATAACCGGGAATTCCGGGTCCGCCAATCCAAGCTTCATCATGTTGGTGTTCTAATTCTGTGATACTTCCGGTTTCTAAATTTAATTGGACAATCCAACGGTCTTTATTGTCTTGGCTTCGGATTTCAAAAACGGCTAAACTTCCGTCTTGATTAAAAATCGGGGCTTGCATCACAATTGCTTTTTCTTCTTTTTCCTTTTCTTTTAATTTATCATATTCTTGGTAGTATTTTGGAAACTCAGAAATGCCGGTTAAACCCGAAAAAGAAACGCAATAAACGGAGTCTTTTTCGTGGCAATAAATACCCATTTTGTGTTTGCTCAAATTGTCAATTGAAACTTTTGAACGGGCGTTAGTGTTTTTTGTATAACCATCTGCCGTGATGAATTGCTCTACTTTTGTTGAACTAGTTGTTGCATAATCAGATAATCTAAAGGTTACGAATTTAGCGTCGGGTGAAGGTGTAATTTGTTCTAAAGATGATTTATCATGAAAAATTTCTTTCGGAAACTTTTCTTTCACTTTTTCGGCTTGTTCTTTATTCCATTGTTTTTTTGATTCTTGATCTTTTATAAATTGAAATAATTCACTTTGTTGTTCAGATAAAAAATTGGATTTATCCTCTTTACTTCCTGTTTTCGTTCCTTTAAAATTTGTAATTTGAATCAGCGTTGCCGCTTTGGTATCCAATTGAAATAAATTGTTATTTTGATTAAAAAATATCTGATTAGGATTTGAACTCCTTCTAACATTGGAAACACCTTGAGAAGATTGGTATATTTTTTTTTTCTTTTTTGTTTTCTTATCAAATTCATACAACACTCCTTGATTTATAAAAAATAAGGTTGGGAAATCTGTTTGATTGTCATTTCTAATTCTTGCAGCAATTAAATCACTTGGAGCTACTTTTTCAGGGTTTTTCATTCCTTTTTTCCAATAGAAAGCACTATTCCCAAGTTCATTTTTCGGATTCCAATCAAAATAAACAGTTGTTCCATCAATTGACCATCGGTGATTTTCGGGTTGATGACCAATAAACTCATCACCCTTCATGATTTCACTTAAGGTTAATGATTGGCCAAAAAACAATTGAAAAAGAAAGAGGATAAAACAAGTAAAGTAATATTTCATTAAATAAAGTTTGATTCTCAAAGATATAAAATAAAAAAGTCACGCTATAAACGTGACTTTCTTAAATGTATGTTATTTTTTGTTATCCTTTCAATCTTCTCTAATTATTCAACACCTCACTAATTGAAAATTTGGCTTCGCCTAATTGTTCAACGCCTCAGCTCCACCAACAATTTCAAGGATTTCGTTAGTAATAGATGCTTGACGGGCTTTATTATAAGTCAATTTCAGTTGATTTCTCAATTCAGTTGCATTATCAGTTGCTTTGTGCATTGCGGTCATTCTGGCTCCGTGTTCTGCTGCAAATGAATCTCTGATTGATTTGTATAATTGTGTTTTTAGTGATTTTGGAATTAACGTGATTACAATCTCTTCTTTTGAAGGTTCAAAAATATAATCTGAACTTGTAGTTACTGCTCCAACTAAAGGAGCTAGCGGTAAAAATTGTTCAGTTTGTACAATTTGAGTAGCTGCATTTTTGAATTGATTGTAAACAATTTCAATTCTATCATAAACACCAGTTGTAAACAAATTGGTTAAATGTTCAGCAATCTGTGCGACATTATCAAAAGTTAAGTCATCATAAACATCACTTCTGTTTTCAACAACCTCATGAGTTTTACGCAAAACATCATTTCCTTTTTTACCAATTGTAAAAATATCAACTTGTTTACCAGCATACGAATCAGCAATAACTTTAGCTTGCTTTACAACATTTGAATTGAATGCACCACATAAACCACGATTTGAAGTTATTACAACAACCAAAACTTTTTTAATCTCTCTTTGGGTTGTAAAAGCACCTCCAACCTCACCTTCTAATGAAGCACTTAAACTTTGAAGTAGTTCCGTTAATTTTTCGGCATAAGGTCGCATAGCTGTAATTGCATCTTGAGCCTTTTTTAGCTTAGCTGCAGAAACCATTTTCATCGCAGAAGTAATCTGCATCGTTGATGAAACGGATGTAATTCTGTTACGTATTTCCTTTAAGTTTGCCATTTTTTATAATGAGTCAATGTGCCAATTTATCAATGTGTCAATTAAAAAAAAATTGACACATTGTCTAATTGACTAATTAATTATATTTCGCTGAAATTTCTTTTGCTACTTTCTCTAAAACATCAGTAATGTTGTCATCCAACTTACCTGCTTTTAAAGAATTAAGAACATCTCTGTGTTTGTTGTTCAAGTATTCGATATAATCTCTTTCGAATTCTTTTACTTTGTTAACAGGAACATTTCTCAACAAGTTTTTAGAACCTGCATAGATAATTGCAACTTGATCTTCAACAGTATATGGATCGTTTACGGCCTGTTTCAAGATTTCAACATTTCTTCTACCTTTTTCAATTACATTTAAAGTAACCGAATCTAAATCAGAACCAAATTTTGCAAAAGCTTCCAATTCACGGAATTGTGCTTGATCTAATTTCAATGTACCCGATACTTTTTTCATTGATTTAATCTGAGCATTACCTCCAACACGCGATACCGAAATACCTACGTTAATTGCCGGACGAACCCCTGAGTTAAATAAATCACCATCCAAGAATATCTGACCATCTGTAATCGAAATTACGTTGGTTGGAATATACGCAGAAACGTCACCTGCTTGTGTTTCAATGATTGGTAATGCGGTTAATGAACCTCCACCTCTTACGATTGGACGTAAAGAATCCGGTAAGTCGTTCATGTTTTTTGCAATATCATCATCTGCAATCACTTTTGCAGCTCTTTCTAATAATCTTGAGTGAAGATAGAAAACGTCTCCAGGATAAGCTTCACGTCCTGGTGGTCTTCTTAATAAAAGAGAAACCTCACGGTAAGCTACAGCTTGTTTAGATAAATCATCATAGATAATCAAAGCCGGACGACCAGTATCACGGAAATATTCTCCAATTGCAGCACCTGCAAACGGAGCATATACTTGCATTGGTGCAGGATCTGAAGCATTTGCTGCTACGATAACCGTATAAGCCATTGCCCCTTTATCTTCTAATGTTTTTGCAATTAATGCTACAGTTGACGCTTTTTGTCCAACAGCAACATAGATACAAAATACAGGTTGACCTGCATCATAAAATTCTTTTTGATTTAAAATGGTATCGATACAAACGGTAGTTTTACCGGTTTGACGGTCACCAATTACCAACTCACGTTGACCTCTTCCTACCGGAATCATCGCATCAATTGATTTGATTCCTGTTTGCAACGGTTCAGTTACCGGTTGACGGAAAATTACTCCGGGCGCTTTTCTTTCCAATGGCATTTCATAAAGATCTCCACCGATTGGTCCTTTCCCATCGATTGGATTTCCTAACGTATCAACCACACGACCTACCATTTGCTCACCTACTTTTAGGGAAGCGATACGCTGTGTTCTTTTTACGGTAGAACCTTCTTTAATACCTGTTGAAGGACCTAACAATACTACCCCAACATTGTCTTCTTCCAAGTTTAATACGATTGCTTCCAATCCGTTGTCGAATTGTACTAACTCTCCGTATTGAGCATTTGATAACCCGTAAACACGAGCAATACCATCACCCACTTGAAGTACTGTTCCTACTTCTTCTAACGATGCACCTGATTCAAAACCAGATAATTGTTTTTTTAATATTGCTGAAATTTCAGCAGGTTTAATTTCCGCCATTGTTCTATATCTTTATTGGAATATTAATTACTAAATTCTCTCTTTAATTGTTGCAATCTGTTTGCTACAGAAGCATTGTATTGTTGATCGCCAATTCTCAAAATAAATCCTCCAATGATGGATGGATCTACCGTGTTGATTAACGTGATTTTCTTGTTTGAAAATTCATTTATTTTTGCCAAAACTTTTGCTTCTAAATCTGGAGTGATTGGGAAAGCAGTGGTAACTTTTGCCACTTCAATTCCGTTTAACACATCGTGTTGAGCATTATATTGCTCTGCAATTTCTCCCAAAATCTCGAAACGTTTGTTTTCTTTCAGCAATAAAAATAATCCTTTGGTATCGTTTTGAACGGATGCAAAAATTTCAGATAAGGCATCATATTTCGCTCCCGGCTTTACAACAGGACTAACTAAAAAAAGCTTTAATTCCTCATTAGAATTTACCGTTTCGTTAATCAATTTCATATCCTGATTCACTACATCGGCTCTTCCGTTGGAAACAGCATTTTCTATAATTGCTTTGGCATATCTAATCGCAGCTCTTGACATACGGATTAATTTAATTTAGCATCACCTAACATTTTCTCTACCAATTTGGTTTGAGCTTCTGTGTTAGCTAATTCACTTTTAATTACTTTTTCAGCTATTTCTAAAGAAAGTGATGAAACTTGATTTTTCAATTCGGCCATTGCTGCATTTTTCTCATTTTCAATAGCGGCTTTTGCTTGAGCAATCATTTTCTCACCTTGAACTTGAGCTTCAGATTTAGCATCGTTTATCATTTTTTCTTTGATTTCACGAGCTTCTTTCATCATAGCATCTCTTTCTGCTCTAGCTTCGGCTAATAAACGCTCATTTGAAGCAGTCAAGTTTTGCATTTCTAATTTTGCTGTTTCAGCAGCAGCTAATGCATTGTTGATTGATTCTTCTCTGCTTTTTACAGCTCCTAAAATAGGCTTCCAAGCAAACTTTTTCATTAAGAAAAAGAAAACCACAAAGATTATCGTTGTCCAAAAAATTAAACTTTCCGGTGAAGTTAAGTTCATGTTTTATATAGATTAAAATTGTTTTACTTTTTTAAAAACAGTTTCGCAACCAACCGTTGCGAAACGTGTTCTTTTTTAATTAGTTTGCTTTAGCAATTAAAGCAACAACCACTGCGAAAAGTGCAACACCCTCAATAAGAGCAGCAGCAATAATCATAGCAGTTTGAATTTTTCCAGCAGCTTCTGGTTGTCTTGCCATAGCGTCCATAGCAGATCCACCAATTTTTCCAATACCGATTCCTGCTCCAATAACAGCTAATCCAGCACCGATTCCAGCTAATACCATAATGTTAAATTTATATAGTTAATAATTAAAAAAACTCAATTTTAGTGGTGGTCGTGCTCTTCAACAGCTTGACCGATAAACAAGGCAGACAACAAGGTAAATACATACGCTTGAAGAGCCGCAACCAACATTTCCAATACACTCATGAACAATACGAATGCTCCCGATACAGGAGAAATCCATGCCGTTTTGAAAATATAGATTAATGAAATTAAACTCAATATAATAATGTGTCCCGCTGTAATGTTAGCAAAAAGACGAATCATCAATGCAAAAGGTTTAGTAAACATTCCGATAATTTCTACCGGCCACATAATCGGGTATAATGCTTTTGGAACCGGTGGAGCAAAAATATGTCCCCAATAGTTTTTATTAGCACTAAATGTAGTGATTAAAAAGGTAATGAATGCTAAAACGAAAGTGAAATAAATATTTCCGGTTAAGTTAGAACTAAACGGGAAGAAAGGAATTAATCCGATTAAATTGTTAATCCAAATAAAGAAAAAGATGGTTAACAAATACGGCATATACTTCGCATAATTTTTGTGTCCGATGTTTGGAATCGCAATATCGTCTCTTACGAATAACACCAATGGTTCTAAGAAACCTGCTAATCCTTTTGGAGCCATTTTATTCTTATTATAAGAACGAGCAACTGCTGTGAATAATAATAATAAAATGATAACCGACATCAACATCGAGAAAACCAATTTGGTAATCGAAAAGTTCAACGGTCTTGCAGCAAAATTTAATCCGCTTTTGTCTGACTCATCAGTAATTTCAGCAAATTTATCGGCATAATAAATTACTTCTTTGTAACGAACGAATTTTTCTCCATCAATTTCAACTACTTCCTTTGCTTCATTATCATGGTGAAATTTTGAGGATGAAAATACTTTCAATCCGTTTTCTGTCCATAAAATAACCGGCAAATAAAATGTGATTGGATGACCATCCCAATCGGCAATGTGAAATTCATGCGAATCACCAATGTGCGAATTGATTAAGTCTGTGGCATTAAACTCTTTATCTTCTGAATGTGATCCTCCTGCAAAACCGGAAATCGGCAACAGTGATACTAATAAAACCGCAATGAACTGAATGGTACTTTTTGTTATTCTCATTTTTAAAATTTAGCAGAATTTAATGTCGTTAAAATTTCGTGCAAAGGTACATATTTAATTAATAAATGAAAATATATCAACACAATTTTTAAATAAAGGTTTAAAGTAAGGTCTTTTTTTACGGATTACTCAATCATTCTTGGTTTAATAGTCTGACCGAATGAATAGTTTCAAACAATAAAAAAAGAAAAAAGGGAATAAAAAAAGCTCCAACATCAGGAATTTTTTCTTCAAAATCAGATTGAATTAATGGCAGAAGAAACACTACCGATGCCATCATCTTCAGAATTCCGGTGGCTAGAAAAGTATAACCGGTTTTATCAAAAAAAGTCACATTGACAAAAACCAGAAATAAATACAACAAAAAAGTTAGTATAAAATGAAAAGCATAAACGCTGTAAACCGAATAATAAAAAGGTGTTTCGGCAAACAAAAAACGAGTAATCAGTAATTGAGAAACAAATAAAAGAATTGAAAAAGGGATAAATTGTTTAATAAAAGGCAGTAATTTTTCTTTCATACATTATTCTTTATTAAGATTTTTCACTTGTTGAATAACATTGTATAAAGCTATAAAAACAGCTAACAATGAAAAAATAATGGTATAAAGTGAATTTTCGTTTTGTTTTTTTTCGTCGAGCCAATTACCAAAATAAACTCCGGCAAAAATAATAACACCCATTTGAAACGGAATGTTCATTAGAACCAACCATTTATTAAGCGGTTTTTTCTTCGGTTCCTGATTCATTATGATGTTGAAGTAATTTTACGTTTGGCTTCATAATACATGTTGCACTAAATTCTGCTCCGGGTTCAACGGCTAATTTTCCACAAATTACTTCGCCACGTATTACTGCTTTTGATTTTAAACTAAGCACCTCGGCTATTTCTAGTTTTCCTTCAACTTTCCCTTCAATATCTGCATTTTTGCAGCTAATTTCTCCTTTAATATAGCCGGATGGCCCTAAAACCAATTTGCCATTTGAGTGAAAATTTCCAATTAATTCTCCATCAAATCTAAAATCTGCCAAGGAATGAATATCCCCTTTAATTTTTGTTCCTTCTACAATTCTGTTAGTTTTTCCTAACAAATCCGTATAAGATTTAGTTTCTTTTTTAAACATAATTACCCTTTTTTTGTTCCACCTGTAGGTGGTAATAATTCACTAGATTTTAAAACATCTCTCGGGACTTCTTTACCTGCCGGTTGTTTTCCAGGATTTGCGTTTTGTTTTTGAATGGGTTTAATTGTAGCCGGAACTGGAGGTTTTGGAACATCTTGTTTTGGCAATGGTTGTGCAAATACTTTCTTTTCTAACGGTATATAATTTGGGTTTAAATAATCTTTTAGGCTTTTTTTAATTTGAACCACTTTGTAATTTTCGTTTGAAATAATAATAGCTGGTTCGGTTACTTTATAATCTTTAAATTCTTTTAAAATTGAAACAATTGAAACAGCTGCTTCTTCATTTCTAATGCCATGAATCACTAAAAAATTTTGTTCTAAAGTGTAAATATCAACAGAAGAAGTCAATTTTGTTTCGCCTCGGTCTTTGATAAACTTTGCGACAGTTTCTGGTAATGTTTTTGTTTTCTTACTTTCTAAATCGTCAGCTTCAAAAATTATTTTCCAACTTGAAGGAGCATCTTGATTGAAATCTAAATTTTCTAATTGAGGCATTTTCAATCGTAAAAATTCTTCAGACTCTTTACCTTCTTGCTTGTTTGGATAATTTAAAGCCACATAATTCAATCCGTTTTTGTATTCGTTCAGCCCTTTTAATTTTCCGTTGGTTGTTGCTTTTAATAATTCTAACTTAGGTATAATTTCCTCTCCGGTAAATTTTTCAATTGCTTCGTCCATTTTAAAATAGACCGCTCTATAATCGCCATTTTCATAAATTTTAAACAATTGAGCATAGGCCACATCAGGGTCATCTGCCAAGGTTTGTGAACCAATAGTTGAATTGGTCAAAATTTGAGCATATCGCGAATCGGGAAACTGATTGATAATTTTATCCTTCATTTGTGCCGCTTTGTTTTTGTCTATAATTTCATAGATTTTATACAAATTGTACATCGAAGGAAGTACCAAACGTTCATCTGGCTTGCTTTTTAAAACCATTTCCAAACGATTAGCCGCTAACTCATATTCTTTAAACTTTTCTTTGTAAATGATTCCTAATTGATAGTAGGCAAAATTGCGTTCAGTAGCCAAACTGTCTCTTTCTTTAATGGTTTTTGGCAACTGATTGATATAAAATGAAGCTAAATATCTGGGGTTTTCCTTTTCATCTTTCGAATCTGAAACCGCTAAATCATTTGTTTCTTTATCAAAATCTTCAGCTACAATCGGTGTGTTTTTTGATTGAGCTGTTGAAGAACGCCAATAACCATTTTGATTGCGTTTTCCCCAACGCTTGACAAATTCAAGTTTACCTTGAGCAACACTTGCAGGATTATAGAAATAAAATTGAGAGGATGTACCGCCGGGTGGTTGCATTTTTGCACCAATTGATTGCGATGAACCTTGTGCAATAACCTCATCTTGAACAGCTAATCGCTCTTGCAACTTAGCTTCTTCTTTTTCCTTTTTTGCTTTTAGTTCATCTTCCTTTTTAATTTTGGCTATATACTCTTCATAGAAAGAAATTCTATCACTTTCAGACAAAGCTAAAATATTCAGAATACTGTCGTTTTTTTGAGCAATTCCTTCATATTTAATTACATCGTCAAGATTTTCGCGTTTCTTTTTAATTGCATTAAATTCTCTTGTTCTTGGTTGAAGCATAACTAAAGTGCTGTCATAATACTTTCCTGATTCTTGGTACTTTGCTTTGTAGAAATAAATTTCTGCAATATTTCTGTAATTTGAAGCTGTCAAATAATTGTCTTGTGTTCGGTTTTTTAATGATAAATTATAATTGGAAACTGCGTCATTTTTTTTATCTAAAGCATCATAAAACAATGCTTTTTGATGATGAAGTGCGTCTAAAAAAGGTCTATTTTCACGGTCTTCAATTAATTTTTTAAATTTTTCAAGGTAGGCTAAAGTATCTCCGTTTTTATAATCAAATTGTTTTGCTTGATTAATATGAGCTTGAATGACATATCGTCTAGGCGATTTTCTTTTCATGTCAATAACATTCTGATACATTGCAAAAGAACTGTCTTTTAATTTTTGAGTATCATACAATTGACCTAAAATAAACTGATATCTTGCTCTCTCTTCAGTGTGTTTTGTAAATTCTGTTGCTAACTTTAAACTTTTTATAGCTTTTGAATTGTCATCTGTATTTAAATAAGCTTGAGCCAAACTAGCATGAGCATCTGCAAAAATTTGATCTTTGAACTCAATTTCATTCAATAGTTTATTGAGATTGTTTATGGCCAAAGCATCATTTTCAAGGCGAATATTGGTTTTTTCTCTCCAAATTTTAGCCTCATAAATTTTATCGCTATTTGGGTATTTATATAAAATATAGTTGAAAGCTTCTAATGCTGGAATAAAACGCTGGTCGTAATACCGTGACTTACCTAAAAGTAAATGTGCTTCGTCTATTTGCGGATTTCTTTCTCGACCACCAATTAGCATGGAGCGTTTTTGAATAGCCTTAATTGCTTTGTCTTCAGATTTTTCAAAATTTGGATCTCTTGAATCACCTGGCATCATATCTTCTTCGGAAACTTGCATTCGTTCAATTGGCAAGGTTTCCCAAAAATTATCATTATATCCTGATTTCAAATCCTTTATTCCGGTTTGAAGAGCAATATCACCATTATATAATACATTATTTTTGGTGTTTAGTGCTTGAAAATTTCTGTTTAAAAACTTGTCTTTTTTGGTAGAACAAGCTACCAAAAAAACAAATAAGATTGCAGAAAAAGTGTATTTTATAGTATTGGTTTTCAAAGTAAAAACGGTTTATTGCATAACTAAAAACTTCGTGTTTTAGTATGTAGCAAGGGTAAAAATACGTTTCTTTTTGAAATAGAGAAAAATATTGCGGCTTTTTTGTTTATAAACATCATTTGACGAAAAAATTAACTTGAAATGATGTGTTATTTTGATGGATTAAGCAGCAAAAAACGCTTCTAATTCTTTTAAAGTTTCTGAAGACGGAACTAAATCCAGAACTACTTCGCCTTTTTGTAAAGCGACAATTCGATTTGAAACTTCTACCGTGTGTTGCAAATCGTGACTGGAAACTAAAATTGTAACAGATGGATCTTCTGCCAATTCTTTGATAATTTTTTTCAAACGAATTTGTGTGGTTGGATCTAAATTGGCAAACGGTTCGTCTAAAATAATCACTTCCGGTTCTCCGATTAAAGCGGCAACAATACCCACTTTTTTGGAATTTCCTTTTGATAAATCACGTAAATATTTTTTGTTTTTCAAGATTTCTCCGTTGAAAAAATCTTCATATTTTACTAAAAGACTATCTACATCGGCTTTGTTCCATCCGCGAAGTTCGCCAATAAAATAGAAGTATTCTTCGGGTGTTAAATAGCCAATTAAGAAACTTTCATCGATAAATGCAGAAGTAAACGGTTTCCATTTTTCGCTAATGTTGATTTGAATCGAATTACTTGTAATCATACCTGTTGAAGGCTGAATTAAATCTAATAACAAACTGAAAAAAGTGGTTTTTCCTGCTCCGTTATTTCCCACTAATCCAAAACTTTGACCTTTTGGAATGTCTAAATTAGTTATGTTTAAAACGGTTGTTCCGTTGTATGTTTTGGTAAGATTTTTTACTTGTATCATAATTATATGGTTATGGATGATTAGTTGATTAGTTTTTTTGTTTGTATGCTGCAATAGTTTCGTATTTCTGTGTTTTGTAGATGTTTTCAATCCAATTAAACACTTTTGATTTAAAGGCAAATCCTAAAACTCCGGCTAAGGCGATAAATCCAAGTCCGACAACTTCATCAAACAACAAAATTCCTAAATAATATAATCCCAACGGGACAAGAATTTGCGGAATAACTAACAATAACGTTTTAAAATTGAATGCTTTTTTGTCGCCAAACGCATTTTTATTACTCATTAAATCGATTGGTGTTTTCGTATAAGCTCCAGCCAACAAAACGATGTAGGCATTAATTCCGATGTTGTAAACCGCAGTCACCAAAATCAGCAAGTAAGATTGCCATCCAAAGTAAAGGTAAAAACTGGCACAAACGGCTGCAATTAAGGTTACAATAACCATCAACCACCATTTTGAACTCAAATATTCGCGGTATTGAATGTTTTGACTCATCATCAAATTATAATACGAACTATCCCAACTTGGGACAAATTGTCCGAAACTGAACATGAATCCACCGGTGACAAAAATCCCGCCAAATACTTGCCAGACCGGACCATCATACACTTCAATTGCTCCTGAACCAAACAAAAGTCCGTAGAAAAGAAACAAAACACTCATAATGATGACTGATTTTGCTCTTTTATTTCGTGTAATTAAACGAATGTCATTTTTAAGAAATGTTCCTAATGTTCCAAATTGATCTAACCATTCGAAATTTTGCGTTTTAGCAATTTCGTGTGTGGTTGATAATCCGGCATCGAGGTATAAGTTGCTTTTGAAAAAACTGTGTACAATTTTATAAATCAAAATTAAAACCGCTATAGGTATAATTACCATCCAAGCATAATCATACAATCCTTTGAAAAACAAAACAGTATAATTGGTTGCATCAAACAAACCAAAATATTGCAAAGCCCCTAAAGCAATAAAAATGACAGCAACTGTATAAAAAACTGCATCTTTTTTATCGATTAAAATGTTTAAAAAATTGATAATTAATACCATTGCAATCATACCAACAAGCCAAGTTATGACGCCAAACACATCAAATCCTTTATATAATAAAACCACGGAAAGCGGAATAAAAAAGAACAAATGCATGATGTTGAAAAAAGATAACGCCGATTTTCCTAACGTAAAATTGACAATCGTATCTTTTTTGATGTTGATATATAACAACGGTCGAATATTCATAACCGGTGTTTTTTGGAGGAAAAAACGAAAGACCAAATCGAAAACAAAATAATAAAGTATGAATTTATTTATTATTTGAAAAGGTTCTGAATTGGTTTCTTTTTCAATGATATAATAAGATCCGGCTCCCAATAATGAAAAAGCAACAATAAAATATAACGCTCCAAAAATCATTAAAATTTTTATGGCCAAATTGGTTTGAAACGAAGCGGCTCTAAAAAAAGACTTCCATTCGAGTGAGAGAAAACGTTTTATCATAAGTTGGTTGGTTTGGTAAATTGTGTAATTAGTAGTAAAAAAACATTTTTTGTTACGTACTAACCCTAAAAATTATTTTTCAGATTCGTAACTTTGCAAAAAAAGAATATGTCAACTTTCTATAAATTAGCGGTCAAAGAAATCACTCGTGAAACCCCAGAAGCCGTTTCTGTTCTATTTCAAGTTCCGACCGAACTTCAAGCCAATTACCGTTTTACAGCCGGACAATATATTAACTTAAAACTTACTTTAGACGGAAACGAAATTCGTCGTGCTTATTCCATTTGTTCTACACCTGAAAGTGGGGAATTGAGAATTGCCATCAAATCAATCAAAAATGGTTACTTTTCTAAGTTTGCCAACGAGCAATTGACGGTTGGAAAAGTATTAGAAGTTGGAACTCCCGAAGGAAAATTTACGTTTGAACCCGATGCTGCACGATTAAAAAATTATGCTGCTTTTGTTGCCGGAAGCGGAATCACTCCGGTAATGTCGATTTTGCAAACCGTTTTAGAGAAAGAGCCTGATAGTACTTTTGTATTGGTTTATGGAAATAAATCGAGTAATGAAACGATTTTCTATAACCAATTACACGATTTACAATTAAAATATGTCGGACGATTTTTTGTCCATTATGTTTTTAGTCAACAAAAAGCCGATGATCAATTGTTTGGAAGAATTGAAAAATCAACCGTGAATTTTGTCTTGAAAAACAAGCATAAAGAAAAAGAATTTGACAAGTTTTACCTTTGTGGACCGGAAGAAATGATTAATCGCGTGAGTGATGTTTTGAAAGAAAACAACGTCAAAGAAAAAGATATAAAATTCGAATTATTCTCTGCTTCATCCTCAGAAAATGAAATTAAAAAATCGTTAGAAGGTCACACAAAAATTACTGTTTTAGTTGATGGTGATGAAACTTCTTTTGAAATGTCGCAAAAGCAATCATTGTTGGAAGCCGCTTTAAAACAAGGTTTAGATGCTCCTTATTCATGCCAAGGTGGAATTTGCAGCAGTTGTATCGCTCGAATTTCCAAAGGAACTGCAGAAATGAAAAAAAATACCATTTTAACCGATGGTGAAATTGCCGAAGGTTTGATTTTAACGTGTCAAGCTCATCCGACTTCGAGTGAGATTTTTGTGGATTATGATGATGTTTAAATCGGTTATCCGTTGTCGGTTGTTGGTTGTCGGTTACTTTGATTGCGAATAGAAATCAATTTAAAATGAAAAACAAACTGGAGATATTTAAAAAAACTCAAGACCTTTTGGATGAACCGGAAGTACAAGAGCTTTTGGATTATTGTGACCGTTTGGAAGATGAATTAGTGGATTTCAAATTTGAAAAAACAAACAACAAAGAATTGATTTTGCTTGATATGATTCGTGAAGTAATTAAAGGTTGCAACGCGATGGAAAAAGAGCAATTAGAACACGAACGATTTGGTTATGAAGCTCCAAATTATGCCGAAGCGATTTCTAATTTAAAAAACTATATTTTAGAGATTTGCAAAGACAATAAAATTTACTTGTAAGCTAAAAGATTGTAACTGCAACTGAAAACTGCGACTGATTACTAAAAACTGAACACTGAACACTAAACTCCCAGCAACGACTGAACACTGAACACTACTTTTTCCGGTAAAATAGTTCTCATCACATCTTCATAACCTTCCACTTTTTTATTTCCATAAATGGATGTTGGTAAAAGCGGAAATTTCTCTCTATCCGAAACAATGCAATTTTCCAACGGTTGATTGAATGGAGAAAATCCGGCAAACGGATGAGTGGCTCCCCAAACTGTGATGACTTTTACACCCAACATCGCTGCAATGTGTGCATTTCCTGAATCCATAGAAAGCATAACATCTAAGTTAGAAATCACTTCCAATTCTTCTTTAAATTTTAGTTTTCCGGCTAAGACGATTACGTTCGAATGATTATTTTGAAGTTGATTTAATTTCTGAATTTCTTCGTTTCCGCCACCAAAAAGGAAAATTTTGATTGAATTATTTTTAGCCAATTCACCAATCACTTTTTGCATTAAATCTAAAGGATAGACTTTGCTTTGGTATTGAGCAAATGGTGCAATTCCGACCCAATTTTGATTTTTGTTTCCGGTAATTTTCAGAATTTCATTTGACAAAACAGCTTTAGTTGGAAATTGAGGATTTTTTAAATCAATTGAAAATCCGAGTTCTTTAAATGTTTCCGTATGTCTTTCAACCATTGATTTTACTGGTTTAAAAACTTTATTTTCTGCTCGGGTTAATGCTCTTTTTTCTGCTCTTCCTTTATCAGTGAACGCCACTTTTTTTCCGCTTAAAGCGAATAAGCCTCTGACAACTTTAGATCTAAGAACATTATGCAAATCAGCAACCGCATCAATCTTCAATTTTTTTAAATCTGAAAATAATCGAAGTAATCCGAAAAATCCTTTGTGGCGTTTTTGTAAATCAACAGCAAAGAAATTGACATTCGGAATTCCGTTGAAAAATGGTTTAAAGAATTGTCGGGAGATGACTGTGATTTTTACTTCTGTATGCTGTAAAACTAAGGCTCTCAACACAGGAACTGTCATAGCGACATCTCCCATAGCTGAAAGCCTTATTACCAATATGTGTTTTGGTTTAGACATCAATTGATGACTATTTTTTATTTTGATACAAAACCGGATTCAATTCCTCATCATTGTACATTTTCATTTGTTTGTACACTTTCATGAATTTATCACCACTTTCGATGTCTTTCAACAATTGATCAATGGAGGAAAACATATCGCTTTTTTGTTCCAATAAAATGTTTAATTTTTCTTGACACTTGACTCTGTGTTCAGCGGAAGCTTCAATTCTATTGGCTTCTTCGCTCATGTGATAAATTTTTAAAGCCAAAATAGAAAGACGATCAATTGCCCAAGCAGGACTTTCTGTATTAATTTTTGCTTCTGATTTAACCGAAACAGAACTATATTTTTGAAGAAAATAGCTATCAATATATTCCACCATATCGGTGCGAACTTGATTTGACGCATCAATTTTTCGTTTTAGGTCTAATGCAGCTACGGGATCAATTTGTGGATCTCGGATAATATCTTCAAAATGCCATTGCACCGTGTCAACCCAATTTTTTGCATACAATAAATGCTCAATTTTATCTTTCGTATATGGGTTGTTAACTGGTTGATACACGTTGTCATAAACGTGATAATCAGCAATACTTTGTTCAAAAACCGAGAAGGCAAATTGTGAAAACATAGTCATTAATTTTAAAATACAAATATACTTTTTATACCTTTATCAAACTAATTCAAAACTAAAACGTTTATGCATCTTCATTATATTTCGGAGCAAAATAGCATTCTAAATCATTTTTTGGCACAAATTCGCGATGTTTCCGTGCAAAAAGACAGCATGCGTTTCCGAAAAAATATTGAACGAATCGGCGAAATAATGGCTTATGAATTGAGCAAAACCCTTCCTTACATTGATATTGAGGTGCAAACTCCACTTGGCATTAAAAAAACTACTGCTTTAGAAGATCACGTAGTTCTATGTTCCATTTTGAGAGCCGGTTTGGCATTGCACACGGGTTTTATGAATATTTTTGATAATGCTGAAAACGGATTTGTATCGGCTTATCGTCATCATCCTAACAATGATGATTATTTTGATATTTTAGTGGAATACCAAGCGGCACCTTCTTTTGAAAATAAGACTTTAATTTTAATTGATCCGATGTTAGCTACCGGTCAATCGATTGTGGCGGTTTTGAATAAATTGCATTTAGAACAAAAACCGAAAGAAATTCACATTGCGGTAGTCATCGCTGCTCCGGAAGGCATTGCTTATTTAGAAAAAAGTCTTCCAGCCAATTGTCACTTGTGGGTTGCTGCTTTGGATGAGAAATTAAACGAAAAAAATTACATCGTTCCCGGTTTAGGCGATGCGGGAGATTTGGCTTACGGTGTAAAATTATAGTTGGAAAACAAACAAGGTTATTCCAATTAAAATAAAAATTCCCATAATAATTTGTTTCCAAAAATCATCTTTTGTCATTTCAACAAATCCGGTTGCAAGTATTGCCATTGGAAAAAATGTGAATATTAAATTTTCATTAGCTTTTACAGGTGAAATTAGATAAATCAAAATTCCGATTAACATGGCATATATAACTTTTTTGTAGGCGGCATGAAGAATAATGGGTCTCCTTGAAAATGTAAAAAGCATTGAAAACAAAAACAAAACAACAAAAAAACCGTAAATCAAGAGTGCACTGTTTTGAGCAATTATTGATGAAAATTGAAGTTTAAAATTATAGTTTGCTGTATTTAAAATTTCTTCAAACCATGGTTTTTCGAATAACAAGGAAAAAAATAAGGTAATTACAGCAATAGTAAAAAAAGCAATAAATGGTAAAATCCAATTTCTATAATCCCCAGAAACGTGAAAAATAATGGACACAAATACTAAAATTATAAATAGGATTGCCCAAAAGTGAAACAATGATGCCAAAAATATCCAAAGCGAAGCATCAAATATTTTTTCTTTGGTCAATTGCATCGATTGTAAAGAAAAAAGTCTTCTCAACGCTAAAAGCACAAAAAATGAAGCAATAACCAAATTGATGGAATTAAAAACAGATGGAAAAAACAACAACGCTATAAAATAAAATAAAAACGGGTAGCTACTGTCTTTGCTCAATCCGTTGCGTTTTGCAATAAAATTAGATACAAAAAGAGAAAAAATTAAAAGTGTCAAAACGCTAACTTTTTCTAAAAATAAATAAACCGTTAGAGGTTCAGAACTATTTGAAATTTGGAATAAGACAAAGCCAAAAAAAAGCAATCCTGCTATTATTATGTAATTTATTGGTCTAGATTTATTAAAAAGACTTGGAATCATTAGGATATTTTATACTTTTGCGTTGTAAATATAATATATTATATCATGAAAGCATTTTTTGAAGGAATTCAATACTTATTTGTCGATATACTTTTTGCTCCTTTTGATATGTTCCGTTCTTTGGAACTTTCAAATTGGTGGGGTGCAAACATTTTGAACTGGATTTTTATGATTGTTTGTGCTGTTGCTATTGTTTACTGGTGCAAACAATTGGTTGCTCATCAAAATAACAACGAAGAAAACCAAGATACTACGGCTCACTCTTTTTTAAAGTAAGAATTCAGAATTTTGAAATTGTAATTTCTGAATTCTAAACACTAACTTTATTCTTTAAAGATCAAATCCGATATCTTTTCTATAATACATCTTATCAAAATTTAGTTTTGCTATGTTTTGGTAAGATTTTTTTATGGCTTCTTGAAAAGTTTCGCCATACGATGTCATTGCTATTACTCTTCCTCCGTTGGTGACAACATTTCCATTTAAAATTTTTGTTCCAGCATGAAATGCAATTGAACCTTCAATTGTATCCAATCCTGTTATTATTTTTTCTTTTTCATACTCCTCAGGATAACCACCAGAAACCATCATAATTGTTGTTGCACTTCTTGGGTCTATTTCAAGAGTTGCTTCGTTCAATGTTTGATTAGCAACTGATTGAAACAATGCAACTATATCTGATTTTATTCTTGGCATTACCACTTCTGTTTCCGGATCGCCCATTCTAACGTTGTATTCAATCACCATGGGTTCGCCTTTGACGTTAATTAATCCGATAAACACAAAGCCTTTGTATTCTATTCCGTCTTTTTGTAAACCATCAATTGTTGGTTTTACGATTCGGTTTTCAATTTTTTCCATCAAAACGGCATCTGCAAAAGGAACCGGAGAAACAGCTCCCATTCCACCGGTATTCAATCCAGTGTCGCCTTCACCAATTCTCTTATAATCTTTTGCTGTTGGAAGAATTTTATAATTTTTACCGTCGGTTAAAACAAAACAACTTAGTTCAATTCCGCCCAAAAACTCTTCAATGACTACTTTTGAACTGGCTTGACCAAATTTTTGGTTC
The DNA here is from genome assembly GCF_014638005.1 of Flavobacterium orientale. Classification (GTDB taxonomy): domain Bacteria; phylum Bacteroidota; class Bacteroidia; order Flavobacteriales; family Flavobacteriaceae; genus Flavobacterium; species Flavobacterium orientale. The sequence continues at coordinate 259,501 of NZ_BMFG01000003.1, read as the reverse complement.
ACCAACATATTTCGAAGTTCAATTTTTGCTTCTTCTAAATCATTGATAATTAAAACCCCTTTTCCCGCAGCCAAACCATCTGCTTTTAAAACGAATGGAGGGTTTAAAGTTTCTAAAAAAGAACAACCTTTTTCTACTGTTTCTGCAGTAAAACTGTCATAAGCTGCTGTTGGAATGTTATGTTTAATTAAAAACTTTTTCGCAAATTCTTTACTCCCTTCTAACTGAGCTCCAACTTTTGAGGGCCCAATCACTGGAATATTTTGCAACACATTATCTTGTTTAAAGAAATCATAAATTCCTTTTACCAATGGATCTTCAGGTCCCACAACTACCATAGCTACTTTTTCTTCAACCACTACTTTTTTTATAGCATCAAAGTCGGTTGGATTTATTTCTAAATTAATTGCAATTGTTGAAGTTCCGGCATTACCGGGTGCAACTAATAATTTTGAACATAAATTGCTTTGCACGATTTTCCAAGCTAAAGCATGTTCTCTACCGCCCGATCCAAGTAATAAAATTGTCATGATAAAAAGTTGTGTGTTTGAGCTGCAAAAATAAGTTGTTTTGAATGGAATGAAAAGGTAAACGCATAAAAAAACAAAAGTTTTATAGTTCTCTATTTAGGTTTTACTACTTTTGAAAAAGTAAATTCATTTTGTGTGCTACCTCTCTTTGATCTTTCATTGAAATTAAAAGGCTTTCCACTCGTGAAAGCTGAGCAATTGTTGAATGAAATTTTAAAAATTTCAGAAGACGAATATGAAAAATACACTCTTGAAAAGAGAAAAGATATTGTTGAATTCCATTTGCTAAATAATCAATCCTATCAATCTTTTATTGGGAATAAGACTATTGAAAACTGGGATGAAATTCCGGTTATGACCAAAAAAGACTTTCAAAAACCATTACTTGAAAGAATTTCGAAAGGCTTTTCAAAGAAAACTATTTATATCAACAAAACATCAGGCTCCAGTGGTGATCCTTTTATTTTTGCTAAAGATAATTTTTGTCACGCATTGACTTGGGCAAATGTTAAACGCCTTTTTGGTTGGTATGACATTGACTTTAACCATTCTTATCAAGCTAGATTTTATGGAATTCCTTTAGATTTTGTTGGAAATAAAAAAGAACGTTTAAAAGATTTTTTAAGTAAGCGTTATCGGTTTTCAATTTTTAATCTATCCGATTCTGAATTAGAAAAAGTTTTTAGCAAATTCAAAACTAAAAAATTTGATTACATCAATGGATACACGAGTTCTATCGTATTATTTGCAAAATTTTTACAGCACAAAAATATCGTTTTAAAAGAGTATTGTCCAAGCTTAAAAGTTTGTATGGTAACTTCAGAAATGCTATTCGAAGAAGACAAAAAATTACTTCAAAAACACCTAGGAATTCCAATTGTAAACGAATATGGTGCTTCAGAATTAGACCTTATTGCTTTTCAAAATCCAAACAACGAATGGCAAGTTAACAGCGAAACTCTTTTTGTAGAAATTCTTGATATTAACAACAAACCAGTTCCAAATGGTGTTGAAGGTAGAATTGTAATCACGTCTTTATTCAACAAAGCCCATCCTTTTATAAGGTATGATATTGGAGATATTGGAATTTTAGATGAAAAAAGCTCTTTCAAAAAACCAATTTTGAAAAAATTAATTGGCAGAACAAATGATGTTGCCATCTTGCCAAGTGGAAAAAAATCTCCCGGTTTGACTTTCTATTATGTGACAAAAAGTATAATTGAAGATGATGGAAATGTTAAAGAATTTATAGTTAAACAATTAAAATTAGACACTTTTGAAATTGAATATGTAAGTAAGATTGAATTAAACAGCTCTCAAATAAATAAAATTGAAGAAGCTATTCGAACTTATTTAGAAGATGGTTTGCAATTTATTTTTACAAGAAAAGAGGTTTTAAAACGCAGTAAAAGTGGAAAACTGAAACAATTTCAAAGTAATCTTTAACTCCGATATTTCAAAAATCCTCTGATCATCCAATGAATCATATAATAAGATGATTGAAAAACAGTTAACTTTTCTACTTCTCTATAAAATTGCCATTGGTATTTAATCAGATCCGTTTTTTTTCTGGAAAGCGAATTTTTTCGAATTCTATAAATCGCTTGAGGTTCTTGAATCCCGTAAGCATAAGGAATTTCTTTTAAATATTGTAACCAAAGACCCATATCTTGTCGTTTATGAATAATTGGCATGAATTTCTTGCCTAACACCTCAACGTCCAAAAAAGCGGTTAAGCAACTGATGGAATTTGTTTTCAAGATGTCAGTATAGGTTACTTTTTGGGGAACAATAAAATCAGAATAAATAAAATTCAAGTGTTCATCTGAGCGTTTATAGGAAGAAAAAACAAACGGAATTCTTGTTTGTTGAACTGTTTCAATACTGTTTTGAATGAAATCAGAAAACCAAATATCATCAGCATCCAGAAATGTTAGGTAATTCCCTTTTGCTAATTCAATTCCTTTGTTTCTGGTAATTGCCGGACCAACATTCTTGGATTGAATAACTAACTGAACTCGAGGTTCTTCATTTTGAATTTTTTGAATAATAGAAATTGTTTCATCGGTGGAACCGTCATCTACAATAATCATTTCCCAATTTTTATAGGTTTGATTTTGAACCGATTGAATGGTTTCTGCAATATATTTAGCGGAATTAAAGGTTGGAGTGACAATGGAAACGAGACTTTCCATAACTAATAGGCTTTTTCTTCGCCTTTAAAAATATTTATAACCGTTTGCACTATAATTTTAATATCCATCGCAAAAGACCAATTTTCAATATAAAAAACATCAAATTTGATTCGGTTTATCATGTCTTCCTCGGTTTCAATCTCTCCTCGATAACCTCTAACTTGAGCTAAACCTGTAATTCCAGGTTTCACGTAATGACGCACCATGTATTTTTTTATACGATTTCCATACGTTTTATTTTGAGACCAAAGATGCGGCCTTGGCCCAACAACAGACATGTCTCCAAAAAGTACATTGAAAAATTGAGGCAGTTCATCTAAACTGGTTTTTCTCATAAATCGTCCTATTTTTGTAACACGAGGATCATTTTTTGAGGCTTCTTTTTCTGTTGTTTCGTTCATCTTCATGGAACGAAACTTATAACAATTAAACTCTTCTTCATCTAAACCTGGTCTGCCTTGTTTGAAAAAAACAGGTCCTTTTGACTCTAATTTAATTAAAATAGCCAGCAATGGAGCCAACCATGATAACAGAAAAACAATTACAAATAAAGAAAACAAGATATCAAAAGTCCTTTTAAAAGTTTTTGTAACCGGCTGATGAAGCATTGTTCGTTGAAGTGACAATACCGGAAACATTTCGTAATAATCAATTCGTAAGTTTTTTGAAAAAATTTGTTTTGAATCGGGAATAAATTTAATTGCTTTATTGTTGTCATCCGCAAACTCAACCAAATCTTTTAATTGCTCATTACTAATTTCATTTAGGGAACAATAAATTTCATCGATTTTGTTTTCGATTACAAAACTTTTGATTTCAGAAACCTTTCCTTTAATTTCTGGATTAGCTTTTTTGTCTGAAAAAAAGCCCAAGAAACGGTATCCAAAATCATTACGGTTTTCAAACAGTTTTTTTAGGTTTTTTGCTTCTTCTGAATAACCAATAATAATTGCATTTCTGAAATTACTTCCCGTTACTATTCTATATTTTTTTAAATAGTAAAACAATAAATATTTAATGAAAACAATTACAAAAAAACTGGATGTAGTAAAAAATGCTGTCGCTCTTCCGCTGAAAATTGATTCTTTGGCAAATGGGAAAAAAGCAATTAAAACAAGCGTAAAAACAACAAATTGTTTAAGAATTTTTGAAAGAATTTCTACGGGAGTTGTAAACCGATAGACTTCATAAAACCCCACAAAGAAAGCTATTAAAAACCAACAAATAATCTGATAGGTTTCAAATATAACAAAGTCGATATTCAAACCTTCATAGAAAAAAAGAGATAAAAATATAAGAGCCAATACGTCCACTAAAACACTTATTGGTCTTATAAATTTTGAATACCTTCCTGTATGAGCTGCTGCCATTTTAATGAATAAATCCAGAAAAATCTTTGTGTTCTTCTTTTAATAATTCTTCAGTTGAAAGGGTTTTAAAATAATCGTAGGTAATTTTCATCCCTTCAGATCTTGATACTTTAGGTTCCCATCCTAAAATTGCTTTTGCTTTTGTAATATCTGGTTGACGTTGTAGTGGGTCGTTTATTGGTAACGGATGGTAAACCACTTTTTGAGCAGTTCCTGTTAGTTTTATAATTTCTTCAGCAAAGTCTTTAATTGTAATTTCGTCTGGATTTCCAATATTCACAGGTAAATTATAGTCTGACAAAAGCAGTCTATAAATACCTTCTACTTGATCGTCAACATAACAGAAAGAACGGGTTTGCATGCCGTCTCCAAATATAGTTAAATCTTCACCTCTTAAGGCTTGACCAATAAATGCAGGAATAACACGTCCGTCATTTAAACGCATTCTTGGCCCGTAAGTATTAAAAATTCGAACGATTCTGGTTTCCAATCCATGGAATGTATGATACGCCATTGTGATTGATTCCTGAAAACGTTTAGCTTCGTCATAAACTCCTCTTGGTCCGATGGTGTTTACGTTTCCATAATATTCTTCGGTTTGTGGATGAACTAAGGGGTCTCCATAAACTTCAGAAGTTGATGCAATTAAAATTCTTGCTTTTTTAACTCTAGCCAATCCAAGTAAATTATGTGTCCCCAAAGACCCCACTTTTAAGGTTTGAATCGGTATTTTAAGATAATCTATTGGACTTGCTGGTGAAGCAAAATGTAAAATATAATCCAACTGACCTGGCACATAAACAAACTTAGTTACATCATGGTGATAAAACTCAAAATTGGGCAATTTGAATAAATGTTGAATGTTTTTGAGATCACCAGTAATCAGATTATCCATTCCAATTACATAATATCCTTCTTTGATAAATCGATCACACAAGTGAGAGCCTAAAAAGCCAGCAGCACCTGTAATTAGTATTTTTTTCATATTATTTAATTTCTGGGGCATTCGTATTTTTTGCATTAAAAAGACAATATAGCAATATAAAAAACATAATACCTCGTTGTCGACTCAAAAAACTTTCTGTCAAAAATAAACTTATCATTAGAATTGCAAAAGTAATTTGCATAAAATCTTTAGTCTGTATAGTTTTTATACTGTTAAAAAAAAGCATTGTCAAAATAATCAACAACCCAAAAAAGCCAATTTCTGCAAAAATTTGGATATATTGGTTGTGAAAATTTTTATTCAAATAACCATCTAGTTCTTCATTTCCTTCGAAAAGGTTGTAAGTTTCTACTTTTTCATCAATTTTTTTTTGTGCTGCATTTAAGCCAAATCCTTTCCATTTAATTGGTTCTTCAACTAAAAGTTCACAAAAAATACGAATTTGCAACACTCTAAAAGCTATACCAGGAAAATAATCGTTAGGTGTGAATTTTTTGTTTTCCCAAGCTTCTTTAGCACTGATTACATTAACCCCTTGCATGTTATTGTTGAATTTCCTAGCATCAATATTTTCTATAAGATTAGACTGAAATTCTTCATTAAATCGTTCTTTAATTTTTCCGAAAAATAAAAAGATGACAAAAAAGACAGCAACTACTAAAAATATACTTGTTTTTAAATTTATTGTTTTTCGAAAAACAAAAAAATAATTTACAATCAAAATCCCTAATGAAACCAATAAAATGTTTTTACTTGATAATAAAAGCAAAAAAGCAAAAAGCAAAAAACAGATAAAAATTTCTGTTATAGTTTTTGAAAGACGATTGAAAAAATAAAAAAAAGCAAGAGCAACATAAACGGAAACGTGAATGGCATTTACTGGTAAAGTGACTAATTCATGGTAAAAAAACACCTCCGGATTTCCTGAAATAAAATACCTTATAATGGCTTTTATAATGTAAAAAATAACATAAAGCACCATCATGTAACTGTAGTATTTCATGATTTTGTTTACCTGCTCTTTTGAAAAAGGTTTCATAATCATGAACAAAAGAGGAATGAGCAGTAAGCCTATTTCCTTTGGAAGTGACTTTATTGATTTTGAAACGTCAATGCTCCATAAAATAGAGGCTGCATAAAGCGAAAAAAACAAAACGGGCAAGACCAGAGCAACTTGGAAAGTGAATTGTTTTGGTTTTAATAAAACAGAAGCCACAAAAAGGCCTAAAAAAATATTGCTAATTCCAAGTGGTAACGGAATCGAGCAACACAATAAAACAAAAGGAATAAACGAAAAATGAATACTATTTTCTGTTTTTAAATCCAGCCATACATTGTTCAAAAAGGTGTAAATATGCTCCATTTATTTTTTCCCAATTAAAATCATTTACAATGGCTTCAAAATTGTTTTGAATGAATTGCAAGTTATCACTTTTTTTGATTGTTAGCAGTAAATTTTTAACCTCTTCTGAGTTTGAAAAATAATAACTGTTTTCTTTTAAGATGCCTCGATTAAAATCATTGTTATGGGCTAAAACCAAGGCTTTTGATGCCATTGCTTCCAACAAGGATGGATTTGTACCTCCAACAGAATGTCCGTGAAAATAGAGTTTTGAATAGTAGCGAAGGTTATTCAAATGTTCTAAATTGTAAATGGCTCCCATAAAACGAATGTTGGAATACCCTTTATATCTTTTTTTTAAAACTTCACCATATTTTGTATTATGATTACCAATAACTAAAATAGGTGTTTCATCCTTACTTTTTATAACGCCATCCAAAACCATTTCAAAGTTATTTTCGGGTTCAAAACGGGCCATTATCATATTGAAATTTTCTTTTTCAACTTGATATTGGTCTAAAATTGCTTGGTTTGGGTTGTTAAACGGATGAGCTCCGTAAGCAATATAAGTAGAGTCTTTCCTATATCTTTTCTTTAAAAAGGTTTGAATTCCTAATGAATCTGAAACCAAATAATCACTACTAATAGCCGCTAAACGTTCAGCAAAACGAAGAAACTGTTGCACGGGGCGGCTGTATTTGGAACGTTTCCATTCGATTCCGTCCATATTGGTGATAATAATTGGCTTTTTTGGAAGAAGAAAAAACCAAACCGAATTACTAGTGTATCCCAACTGAAGTATAATGTCAAAATCTCTTTTTCGGGAATCTAAAATACAATTGTAGTCATAGATAAATTGACCAAATGTGCCATATTTATATTCCGGATCGTGTTGGTGAATGATGTGAACCCCTTTAAAATTCTTTTCTTCAAATTTATGATTGTGGGAGTTATAGCAATATACCTCATGTCCTTTTTCTACCAAATATACCGAAAAAAATTCGGCAAATTGTTCAAAACCTCCATAGTAATTGGGGATTCCACGAGTTCCGAGTATGGCTATTTTCATTAATCTTGTTTTTCAAAGTGCCAAAAATAGGAATTTTAAAAGACGTGTCTACATTTTATTGAAAATTGACTCAAATTTTTCTACATGTTTTTCTAAAGAAAAGTGATTTATCGTTCTTTCATAACCATTTTCTCCAAATAATTTTCTCTTTTCTTCATTATTTATGAGTTCTTCTAAGCAATTTGCCAATGCATCTGAACTGTTTGGTGTAAATAATAATCCGTTGTATTCATGAACAACCGTTTCTGTTAAACCGCCATGATTTGCCGCAATAACTGGTTTTTTTGAAAGCATTGCTTCTATGGCAACCATACCAAATGGTTCTGGTTCAGTGGACGGAACAACCGCAATATCGATAGCATCCCAAAAACGCCAAATATTTTCCTGAAAAGGTATTATAATAACTCTTTCTATAAGATTATATTTTTGAATTTTATCTTTTAAATCTGTTTCAAAAAATTCTTGGTTTGGTGGAGCAGATCCGATGAAAACTAATTTGATAGTATTGTATTTTGGAGCTATTTTATTAAAAGCTTCCAAAAGCAATTGTTGTCCCTTCCAGCTGTTAATTCGCCCAACAAGTGCAATGACTAATTCATTTTTATCAACATTGAAAAATTGATTTCTAATGATTTTAACATCTGCGGGATTTGGTTCAGGTTTTTGTTTTACGTCTAATCCATTGCAAACAAATTCCGATTTTTGTGCTAACTTTTTATTTCCTTTGATCCAAAAATCCATGGTTGTTTTTGAATCATAAACCGCTACATTGTTAGATTTCATCAACAAAAGCTTTACAAAACCTTTATTGAACAATTTTGGTTTAGCAATTATTTCTTGAACATGCCATAGGTGTTTTATTTTGTTCTTTTTGGCAAAAACAATTCCGATTAACGAAGCTAACGTATGAGAATAAACAATATCAAACTTGTATTTTTTGTGCAATTCTTCCAGCTTTTTTAACCCTTGTTTGTGCTCACTAAAAAATTTTACTATATTTTTTGGCGTAAACATTTTGCGATAGAGCTTTAAAACGGGTGCAATAATCACTTCAATTCCGTTTTTCTCAAATTCCGTTTTTAAAGGACCATCAAAAGGAAGTACAACAATTGACTTGTATTTTTGTTTATCTAAACTCGAAATAAACATTAAAATTGTTTTATCTGAACCGTACAATTCAGCCGATTGATGTATAAAAAGAATACTTTTCATTATTTTAAAAGTTTTTGTCTATAGGCAATTAAAAAACCTATAAGTATTGATTTGGATTCTGTGAGATTATAAAACCCAAGAAAAACCCAATTTGAAACAAACAGAAAAATTCCAGTCCCCAGAAAAAGAAAGTTTATTTGATTGACCATATTATTATCGCTTTCAACTTTTCTAAAAAAATAGATAATTGTAAATGAATATATTAGCAAGCCCAAAAGACCAGATTTTAGAAAAACAATCATAAAACCATTATGTAAAATTGAAATAAAACGTTGTTCCGTTCCTCCTAAACTGACTTCTTGACGTAAATCTATTCTAGATCCCAATCCTTTTCCAAAAAGGGTTGCTGCAGTTCCTTCACCTGTAACTTGTCTTATAGTCATAATGTTTTCATAAGAACGATAATTGTCATGAAATTCTTTCCAATTTCCTCTATTAATTTTAGTTTTAAAAGCTTCCATTGGAGCAACTTTTATTTTGTAAAGAAATCCCTCTATTCCTTCGGCACTTCTTCTAGGATTTGAGTTATATATAGCTGTATAACTAACAATTGAGAGAAGAATAATACTTCCTATAATCGCAACAGATTTTTTGTTTAAAACCAAAAAACCTTTAAGAGCTAAAAATAGAATTAAAAACTGAATAAAATTAGTTCTAGCCAAGTACATAAAGGCAGAAAAACCGATGACAATTGTATAAATCCATAATTTCTTTTTGGAGTAATTTAACTCAAATTGATTGTGAAATAATAAAATTATAAATGTATAAATCTCATAATCACTGAAGAAACCTGAATAATGACGTAGAACGGCAACTGTTCTAGCATTATAGACAACAATCGCTATAATTATAATTATGATGTGACAAATTGCAATAAATAAACCAGTATTAATAATTAAATCAAAAGCGTTTTTTAGATTTTTTTTGCAAAGTTGATATCCCAATAAAAAACCTAAAATTGGCTTGCCTAAATAAGTTATATCCCTAATTATAAAATAATATTCATACTCATACCTCCAAGTTACTATAAAAGCAATCAGTATAATTAAAATATAAGGGATAATTAACTTGATTATTGATACCGCATAATTTCTTGAAATTGACAATATGAACGATAAGGACCAAACGCCAAATGTAAGTTCATAACTATCTAAATAGGTTACCCCAATACACATTACGAATAACAGCTGATAAAACCAATTGTTTGGGATACTGATTTTCATTAGCTAATGGTTTTAATCACTTTGGCTGGAACTCCTCCTATGACTGAATTATCTGGATAAACTCCGTTTACAACAGCACCCGCAGCCACAACAGAATTATTTCCCACCTCACAACCGTCTAAAAAAGTAACTTTTGCACCTACCCAAATGTTGTTGCCTAATTTTATACCTCTGGAGGTTACACCTTGTTCTCTAATTAACTTAGAAGGGTCTAAAAAATTATGGTTTTCTGAGTGAAAAGAAATATAAGATCCCATGATTACATTATCGCCAATTTCAATTCCGCCAGGTGCTCCAAAATGAGTATAATCGCCTATGGCAGAATTGTTCCCCATTTTTAATCCGACGCCTAGTTTTGAGAAATGGCTTGTAGAGAGTAATTTTGAGAAAGATCCAATTTTTGCATTATCCCCTAAAAAAATCTTTTGAGAAGCATATCCATCTAAAATAGTATAACTCTCGATGGTAACATTTTTGCCTAAAACAAAATTTGATTTGTTGAGAATCGTTACGTTTCTTCCTAAAAACACTTTTTTTCTCAGTTTAAGAAGACCTCTCACTAGCATTAATCCTCTAACATAGAAAGATCTAATTATTAACTGGTCGGGAATGCTCGGATCAATTTGGTATGATTTCCCAGCTTTATGGACTATTTTTTGTAACTGTTTTCTAAACATTTTGTGTTAAAAAAGGTTTGCTCGCTTCCTGATACAAAATAAGTAAAATATTATGACAATTACCTCGGTTATGATGAGAGAATAAAAAACGCCAAGAAGGTTTAAAACCGGTAACATGAAAATGACTAGAATTAAACTCAAAATTACAGAAACAGAAGTTGCTCTAACATACTGTTTTTGGTAATTATAGCCAAGTACTAATTGTTTTAAACCAATTGAAATGGCTAATAAAACAGGAAGTAAAACGGCAATTTTTAACAAATTGGAAAGCTCGTTCACATTACTGGAATTAAAGAAATTGATAATAAACTCAGCATTAAAACAGATAATCAACATTAAAAAACTTATAAAAAAAACATTTATACTGTTGATAATCAACCAATTTTTACTGGCTTTGGTTGGTTTTTCATAAATATCGTGACAAACTCTTGGATAGGTAAAATTGAAGAACAAAAAGATGTACGTTTTAAACGTTATAATGATTTGTTCTACGATTCGGTATTGTCCTGCCATAAAATTACCTCCAATAAATCCGACCAAGATAACCGGCGAATAAAGCTGAATTGCAACAAAAATCTGTGAGGTAAACATTTTGAAATCTCTTTGCAAGAAGTCTTTTATTTCCTGTTTCTTTATTTTCTGGTAATTGAAGTTATACTTTTTAAAAATCAAATACGTGAATATTCCGTTGGAGATAATTGTTCCTAAAGCGAAACATAAATTTACATAGATGTAATCTTCTTTTTCTGTAACCAAAAACAAAACGCCAATTACATAAATAATTTTTGAAACAATAGTGGATATAGATATCCAATTAATATTGTCAATTCCTTGAAGAAACCAAGACTGATTGAGGTATTGACCAACAATAACCAAGAGCGAAAATGAAAATAAAATAAATTCTTCTTTTAAATACGGTATCGCAAAAATGAGAAGAAAGGATACAATTAATAACGTGATTAAAATAATAAATCGCGAAGACAAATTAGTTAAAAGAATTTTTTGCAGCCCTTTTTGATCATTTCGATTTATGGTTACCTCTCTTACACCAACTAATTCTGAGCCGTAATCGATAAATACGATTAGAAAAAAACTTAACGCTAATGCAATAGATACTTTCCCAAAATTTTCTTCACCACAAACACCAACAATATAGGGTATTAAAAGTAAGGGAGTTACTAAATTAAAAAACTGCCCGAAACCATATATCGAGAATTTTTTAAAATAATCACTTTTAATAGCACTTTTAATTTTTTGATTCAAATCGTGAATATTTATGATGTATCAAATATAAAAAACAAAAGTTCAAAATACGTGTATTTTGAACTTTGAATATAATCTTGAATACTTTTTATTTAATATGTTCTTATGTTTTTAAAAAAACATTGAACTACTAAATTATGTTACTTTTGACCTGTAATGATAGCTAAACGATCTATAAGTTCTTGTGTAGGATAAAAATACGGAGTTACAAAATTACTTTCTTGCTTCAAAATTTCTAACGTTCCGTTTTCAGTATTTACATTTGTTTTAAAAAGTTCATTTTGAATAAAATAATTAAAAAAATCGGAGCCTTTTATTTCAAATGTTTGATCTTTGAAAGTGAGTTTAATGTTTTTCACAACAACATTTCCTTGTTCCTTGTTCATTCCAAAATCAAGCCTTATTTGAGTTGGCAAAACAGGTTCAGGTAATTGAAAAGTTATTTTTTCAAAATCTGTTCCACCTGTTACACCTCTCCAAGCTGCTTGTTCTCCTGTAAAATTATTGGTGCCATCTTCAGTGTAATAAACGGCAAAATCATCTTTTTGAGCAATTTGGACATCCAACTCTATAAAAAATATTTCTGGTAATTCAATTTTTGACTCCGTTGAAGAATCAACTTTTTCTTCAGCTTTTTCTCCTTTACAAGACGTAAGAGAAATACAAATTAATGTCGTAATAATAAAAATCTTAGTTTTCATTTAAATTAAATTTTAAGGTGTAAAATTAGTATTTTTTCTTTATCAAAATTAAACTTAATTAGATTTTTCAATTTTGATAGAATGAATTATTGCGTTTCTGTCAATTCCATCAACAAATGCATCATTATCAAACTCTATTGCTACTTTAACACGACTATTTTCTTCTTGTTTATAAGAAAAACTAACTCCTTTATTTGAGAGATTATTATCAAGATAAAAGTCGTTAATTATTTTGTTGTTGATTAAAAATTTAAAATGAGCATTCTCATTATTTAATGGCTCAGCAGGAAGGCTTACTCCATTAATCGTAATGATATAATTACCTTTTTCAAGGGTAAAAACGGGGTAAGATGATGTCATATTTTCGACAAACACCATTGCTCCACTTCCATCAAATAAAGAAGGTTTAAAATTATTCAAATTTAAAAAGGAGTTGTTTTGATTTTTAGAAACATAATATTTTGCCCAAGTATCAAAGTATTCCAGATTTTCTTTGACTATGAAATTTTCGTTTAAATAGTTTTCTAAATTAGGAGAAATACCATAAGGTCTTTGATTTGCATCCACATACCAAAATGAACCATTGTCAACTTTACCATTCATCATGTTTTGAACGTAAACTTCTAATGATGATTCAATAGTGTTCTTTTGAGTTGTTAATTTAAAGTAATAATTAAATAACCATGCCCAATTGGAAACTATTTTATCATTCTTTTCATTTTTATTTAAAATCTCCTGTGTTATTTCTCGGAACTGTGTTTTGCTTACTTTTGTATAATGTTCTTTTATTACAAATAGATTAATCAAACAAAGTGTAATTATAGATAAAACAATGGTGAACCTTACCATTTTATTTTTTATCCTATCAATAGGAATGGCTAGCACTAAAAAAAGAACAGGAGTGATACTAACAAAGTACCTTGGTAACATTAAAGAAATATCTGTATATGATTTTATAAGAAGAAAAGCAGAAAAAATTCCAAACCAACCGAAAAATAAAACAAAACTAAAGTGTTGTTTGTTTTCTTTAATTTTTGAAAACCGAAACTCAGACTTATCATTAAAAACAGTAATGATATAATAAATGAATAGCATTAAAAAAATAAATCTAGTTACTTCAAAATTCCCCAAAAATTCAATTAGTAAATTAGAAATAGTATCTGGTTGCGGTGCAGGAACCCAAAATGATTTTAACCCAAAAAGCTTAAGAAATAATTTATAATTGGGTAGAAATAACAATAATGCAATAACTCCTGCTATTAATGAATTTTTTAATAAATTTATTTTTTCTGAACGGTTTACAATTGTAAAATAAAATAAAATGATACACATTTGTGTAAATACATTTAGTAAACCAAAAAAATTAGTGTTGAGCAGTAAAGCAGTGAAAAGACCATAAAGTAAAGCATTTTTCAGATTTTGGTTTTTAAGAAAAAGTACAAGTGAATAAAATGACAATATTACAGTAAAGAAATATAAAGTGTATGGCCTTGCATCTTGAGAAATAAATATATGATATTCATTAAAAGCTACTAACAGAGCTGCAATTAATCCTGTGTTTTTATTTATAAGTTCTTTTCCCATAAGATAGATTGCATAAACTCCACCAACTCCTGCCAATGCAGAAACCAACCTAGCCGTCCATTCTGAATAACCAAATATAAAATAGAATACTTTAAGAATGTAGAAGTATAAATAAGGAAAACCTTCTCGTAAATGCATTTCATCAAAAAACTCCTGAGAAGTTAATTCTGGATTAGAAATGCTTAATGTAAAAATTTCATCCAACCACAAACTTTGAAAGTTTAAATGAAATAACCGTAGTATAGTAGCTATAAATAATATAGCAACTAGAATATAATTATCTTGAAAAAACTTTTTCATGATTCTATTTTTTTTGCAATTATAAAACAACTACTTCCTATATTGGTTATTCTTCCTTCCTTTATTTTAGAAACTTCTTTTTCTAAAAAATAATCCATTATTGATTGAATCATTCCTTTTTTGATTTTATGTTCGTTTTTATGTTTATTAAAATCATCCGATTTTTTATTAAAACCTAGTTTGCTTGGTAAGCTTCGCGATAAAAAAATAGGCAAGGGTAAAGCAGAAAAAATATAAGAAGCATACTCAATCTTAAATCCTGCTTTTAGTAAAGTTTCAGAAATAGATTGTGTTGTATATCTTCTGTAATGTCCAGCATCTTTATCTTCGTTTGACCATAAAAAATTATAAGCTGGTACAGTAATATAAACTAAACCGTTATTTTGGGTATAATTATAAATCATTTTTAAAAATACTAAATCATCTTCGATGTGTTCTACAACATCAAATAATCCAACATTTGGTAGCACGTTATTTTCAAAATTTGCTTCTTCTAATGTAGCACAAATGACGTTTTTTAGCCCTCTTTTTTTTGCATTCAAGCAACCTTTTACTCCCGGTTCTATTAAGGCTGTTTCTATTTTTTTGTCTTCTAAATATTTTGCCACAAAACCATTTCCTCCACCTATATCAAAAAATAAATTAGAAGTTGAATGTTTTTTAAAAGCTTCATAAATGCAACTGTTTCTGTGCTTAAACCAGAAGCTTTGGTCTTCTATTTTAAAAAAATCTTCATTTCCTTTTTCAGGATAGGATATGGCAGAAGTTCTTTGTGAAAAATATATTCCATCTTTTAATGATAAGCCTTTTGTATATTTTTCTATTTCCATGTTTTTGCTATTTTTTTTATTATGAAATCTGTTTCAACTTCATAATATAATGGTAATCTCATCAAGGTATCTGTAAATTTATCCGTTTCGGGTAATTCATTTCCGTTGTAAATTACTTGATAAAACGGACTTTTATGCAAACTGATATAATGAAAAACAGCCAAAATTTCATTCTTTTTTAAATATTCCAATAAAGCTGTTCTTTGTTCTAAACTTTTACAAACCAAATAAAACATGTGAGCGTTATTGGTTCCATAACTTGGGATTTTAGGCAATTCTATTTGATTTTCTGTTGCCCAGTCGCTTAGTTTAGAATAATAATTTTCCCAATGCGATTTTCTTACCGATTGAATTTTTTTGAGATTTTCTAGTTGTGCCCAAAGAAAAGCGGCAATAATTTCGGATGGCAAAAAGGAACTTCCAATATCAACCCAACCATATTTATCAACTTCTCCTCTAAAAAAAGCAGAACGGTTGGTTCCTTTTTCCCAAATAATTTCTGCTCGGTCTACAAATTGCTCGTCGTTAATGGCCAACAATCCTCCTTCGCCTGAAATAATGTTTTTGGTTTCGTGAAATGAAAATGCGGCCAAATGCCCAATGGAACCCAACGCTTTTTTTACACCATCTTTTCCGGTGTAATAGCTATCAACTGCTTGAGCGGCATCTTCAATTACAAAAAGGTTATGTTTTTTTGCTAATGCCATTATGGTGTCCATTTCACAAGCCACTCCGGCATAATGAACAGGAACAATCGCTTTTGTTTTGGGTGTAATCAATGCTTCAAGTTTGGATTCATCTAAATTTGGATGATCTTTTCGACTATCGACAAAAACAATCTTTGCACCTCGTAAAACAAAGGCATTGGCTGTTGATACAAAGGTATACGATGGCATAATCACTTCATCACCTTCTTTGATGTTGATTAAAATAGCAGCCATTTCAAGTGCATCAGTGCAAGAGGTGGTAAGTAGTGCCTTTTTTATACCATAGTTTGATTCAAAAAAATGTTGGCACTTTTTGGTGAAAATTCCATTACCTGAAATTTTTCCTGATTTTACGGCTTCTTCGATGTATTTTGTTTCGTTACCGGTTAGGTAAGGTTTGTTAAATGGAATCATTTTCTCCAATAATGGCTTATGTTGGTTGTTTCAAATTTTTTATATCCAAGCTTTTCATAAAATCCACAAGCCTGATGATTTTCTTCTTGCGTAGGAATTCTCAATTCATTAATTCCTTTTTCTACTAATTCATTCTCAACTTTAAAAAGCAGTTCCTTTCCTATTCCTTTTCCTTGAAACGCTTTAGAAACGGCAATTAAACCAATTGTGGCATAATCGTGAACAACTTTATAACTAACAAATCCTGCTATTTTTATTTCGTGCAAATAGACAAAAACTTCATCAGCAAATGATTTATTTATTGAATTTTTTACCCACAATTCGTACAATTCTTCAAATTTTCTGTTATCAAGTCTATTATCAAGTTTAAATCGGCTATGATTTCCGCTTTCAAAAGCCAATTGATTAAGTTCGATTATAGAATAATTTGTTTCAGAAAGTTCAATTACTTGATTATTTATTGGATTGGAATTTACTATTCTTTTTTGATAGATGACTTTAGTTTCGCTGTATGTTTTTTCAAAACCATTTAATTCAATTTCTTTTTTTTCATTTGATCTTACATAAATTAAATCAAAATTACCAAGTTCAAAAGCATCTGAAGTATCGATAATCAATTCTCCAACTTCTAAATTAAAAAAATCTGAATCCCAATCTAGTCTTTTAACTTTTATCATTTTGTTGAGCATTCACTTTTTTTTCAATGATATAAATGGGTCTGTTTTTAACACCTTCAAATGTTTTTCCAACATACAAACCAATAACTCCTAAAGTTATTAAAATGCATCCGCTTAAAAACCAAATACTTGTTATTAAACTTGCATAACCCGAAACGGAAACATCTCCCGAAAATTTACTATAGATGGCATAAGCCGCCATTAAAAAAGAAATAAAAGCTATAGTCATTCCTAGTTTTATGATGAGACGAAGGGGTTTATCGCTAAAGGCTAAAACAATGTCCAATGCCAAATTGAGCATTTTTTTTAGATTATAATTTGATTCGCCTTGTTGTCTTGATGCGTGTTGCACATCAACATAGGCTGTTTTAAAACCAACCCATTTGACCATTGTAGGAAAATAACGAATGCTTTCTCTGAGATTGCAAACTTCTTTGATGACATTTTTCTTATAAACCCCAAAATTAGCCACCGTTTCGTCTTGTTTTGATCCGGTTAAATAGCCAAGTGTTTTATAAAATGTTTTTGAAAATAATTTTTTAAGAAACGAATCCTGTCGGTTAAATCTTCGGGCTAAAACAATATCAAATCCTTCTTTTGTTTTTTCTAATAATTTTGAGATTTCTTCCGGTTTGTCTTGCAAATCACAATCCATCACCACAACATAATCTCCACTAATGTGGTCTAAACCGGCAGTTATAGCATAGTGTTGACCGAAATTTCTACTTAATTTAATTCCAACTATTTCAGGATGAATTGCCGATAATCGTTCAATTTCTATCCATGAATTGTCTGGGCTGAAATCATCCACAAGAATAATCTCAAGAGCAAAAACGTCTGATGAAACAGCTTTTTTTATTCTTGTGATAAGTTCTTCTAAATCTTTTTCAGCTCTATAAACAGGAGAAACTACTGATAATTTCAAGTTGATATTTGTTAGTTAAGTTTATAAAATGTTTCCTTTATTTTAGTTTTTTACAAAATATAATATTTGATTAAACTTGTATATTTACCTTTAAAAATACAATTAAATATTTTTCAAACTCGTTTCCCAATTCTTTACCTCAACACCAAATGTATCTTTAATTTTTCTTTTATCCAACACACTAAATGCCGGCCTTTTTGCCGGAGTTGGAAAACTTGTTGTTGGAATCGGTTCTAAATCAATTTTGACGTTATTATATTCAAATATTTTTTGGGCAAAATTATACCAACTGCATTGACCTTCGTTGGAGAAGTTGTAGATGCCATACTTGTCAGTTGTTGGTTGTTGGTTGTTGGTTTGAATAATCTTTAATAAAACTTCTGCTAAATCGACAGCATTAGTTGGAGTACCTATCTGATCGTTTACCACTGATAATTTATCTCTTTCATTTGCTAAACGAAGCATGGTTTTCATAAAGTTGTTTCCAAATTGCGAATACACCCAAGACGTTCGTATGATAAAATGTTTGTCCCAAATTTCTTGAATAGCTTTTTCTCCATCTAATTTGGTTTGACCATAAACTCCTGTTGGATTGGGAGTATCTTCTTCAGTATAGGGTGAATCTTTAGTGCCATCAAACACAAAATCAGTGGAGATGTGAAGTAAAATTGTGTCAAAATATTTGCAAACCTCAGCTAAATTTTGTGCTCCTATTACATTAATCAAATGGGCTTTCTCCGGTTCGCTTTCGGCTTTGTCAACCGTGGTATACGCTGCTGCATTGATACAAAAATTCGGTTTGTATTGTTCAAAATGTGGATTAATGTTGTTTAAGTCAGTTATGTCTAGCTGGCTTGAATCACAAAAAACAAATTGAACATCAGGATATTTTGGAGCAATGAATTGAAGTACTTGCCCTAATTGTCCTTTAGCACCTGTAACTAAAACTACCATGCTTTTTTGGCGTTAGCTAATGTTGGTAATTGCGTGTCTTTCTCAGAAATGATTAGCTGCTCTGCATCTAAATTCCAATTTATTCCGATCGTTTCATCGTTATAAATAATTCCGCCTTCTGATTCTTTATTATAAAAATTATCACATTTATAAAAAAACGTTGCGGTTTCACTCAGTACTAAAAATCCATGTGCAAAACCTCTGGGTACAAAAAATTGTTTTTGGTTTTTGGCAGATAAAACAACAGCTTCGTATTGACCAAAAGTTGCAGAACCAGGTCTGATATCAACAGCTACATCCAACACTTCGCCTTGAATTACGCGAACTAATTTTGCTTGAGCGAATTCACCAGTTTGATAATGCAAGCCTCTTAAAACGCCTCTGGAAGAAAAAGATTGATTGTCCTGCACAAAATGAACCGATTGTTCTAAGGCATTTTGAAACGTTCGTTCATTAAAACTTTCCATGAAATAGCCGCGTTCGTCACGAATGACATTAGGTTCTAATATAAAACAACCTTTTAATTTGGTTTCTGTAAATTTCATCTTAGGTTATGTTATTTAGAATTAAAACTTCTTTGAACACAGATTTAAGTAATTGCTATAATCTGAAAAATAATTTGTACAATTTATTTTAATTTCTAAAATCTGTGTTCTAAAAACTATCAGTCTGGTTTAAATTTTTAAATTAAACTCATTAAATGTGTTCCATAACCACTTTTTAAGAGCGGTTCGGCTATTTTCTTTAATTGATTAGCATCAATGAAGCCCATTTTAAGGGCCGCTTCTTCAATGGCTCCAATTTTTAAACCTTGACGTTCTTCAATTACTTGAACAAATTGTCCGGCTTGCATTAATGATTGAAAAGTTCCGGTGTCTAACCATGCGGTGCCTCTATCAAGAATACTCACTTGAAGATTTCCACGATTCAGATATTCTTTATTTACATCAGTAATTTCTAATTCTCTTCTATGACTGGGCTTAATATTAGCTGCAATATCCAATACAGTATTATCATAAAAATAAATTCCAGGTACTGCATAGTTTGACTTGGGATGCTCGGGCTTTTCTTCAATAGATAATACTTTTCCGTTTTTATCAAAATCAACTACACCATATCGTTCTGGATCCAAAACGTGATAAGCATAGATAATTCCACCATTTGGATCATTGTTTTTTTGCAACAATTCGGCTAAACCGGTTCCATAAAAAATATTATCGCCTAAGATTAGAGCAACTTTATCGTTTCCAACAAACTCTTTTCCAATAATAAAAGCTTCTGCTAAACCATTTGGATGTTCTTGTACAGCATATTCAAAACGACATCCCAACTTACTTCCATCTCCCAAAAGCTGACGAAACAAAGGCAAATCATGTGGTGTAGAAATTATTAAAATTTCACTTATTCCTGCCCACATTAAAGTTGACAACGGATAATAAATCATGGGTTTGTCATAAATAGGCATCAACTGCTTGCTTACTGCCAAAGTGAGTGGATGTAATCTTGTGCCTGAACCTCCTGCTAATATAATTCCTTTCATTTTTCAGCGTTTGCTAATTTTTGTTGTTGTCTTTTATAAAAATGAGACAACAGACTTATAATAATAAATCCGAATACGAAAAGAATTGGTAAAATATATTTTAACTTACCGTTTACAGACTTGGTGTTTTTATTATTTAAAGTGCTACTTAATTCCTTAATTATTTTATCGATATTTAAGCGATGAACTTTTAAATCTGATTGCTCTTTAATCAAATTTTCTTTAGTTTTTAATACATCATTTAATTGAGAGTTCTCATTGTTATAATATACCAATCTGTCGCTTTTTAATGCCGATGCGTCTAACGAACTAGAGAATTCTGCTAAAATTCCGTCAATTTGTTCCAGCATCTGTTCGTTCAATTTTATGTTAAGGTTTGTATTATTTATTATCTGATTTTGTATTATTTTAAAATAATCGGAATCATTTAAAAAACTCAAAATAGGTTGTTTTGTCTTTTCATCAGTAGTTCTTTCAGAGGTAACAAACTTTATCCTGTGATAAGGATAATTTTTACTGGTTACTTTATCTTCTAATATTTTTTGAATATTTCCGTCTTCAGACATTAATTTGATTAAATCAAAATTTTCAGTTTTATTGCTTATAAATCTGTAAACATCATTAATGGGTTCAATTTCAATTTTTTTTAATTTAGAAACATTTTTTATCCCAATTTTTTTTAAGAAAATAGTATCATCCTCTTTAATTTTTGCATTCAATTGTTCCACTTTTGAATACAGATAATCATTTGAACCGAAATTGGGCATCACAATTACTTGATTGTCATAGATATTTGTTGTTTTATCCAAATAAAAACCCAAACCGACTCCAATAACAAATAAAGAAACCACCCAGATAAGGTTTCTTTTTAAGAATAATATCCAATTAAAAAAGAACATTAAAAATCCTTCAAAGGCATTGGAAATTTTTTTTGAAATTTCACTTAAATCAATTTCTTGATTGTCGTCGTTTTGCTGTGGTGTTGAACTCATAAATTAGTTATTTTATATTAAAAATTTGTTCTAATATTTTAATTGTAATCAGATAAGTAGGTTTAACTCCGGTAGTTCCTAATCCTCCTGAAGCAAGCGTGCTTCCTGTTTCTAAAGGATTATCTGAAGCATAATAAGCATAACGCACTTTTACGTCAGGATGTATACTTTTTCTGATTTTTGATGCCGATTGAATTGCTTTTTGATAATAAGCTCCTTCCATTTCTAAACCAATAACGCCCCAGGTGGAATCATGAAAAAACTTTAATAAATCTTTGTTTTGTAATGATGTTCCTAAAACTGTAACCATTGGTCCGGCACAAACAGGAATACCATTTCCATCAAACATTTTTTTGGTTAATTCATTTTTAAACGGATAATTATCTGCCGTACCTTCATTGATGTGAGCATTCGGAATCATGATATCTCCTTTTCCACCCTCTAAAATTCCGGCTTTTCCCATGATAGAAACTGATTCTACATTTAAATGGGTCTTTTCTTTTCCTGATTTAAAAGGTTTTAACAACTCATCAATGGTTTCATAGGCTTGCTCACCAAAGGCGTAATCCATAACAATGATTACCGGTTTTTCTTCTTTGAAGTTTGCCTTAGAAAAATCTGATTTTGAAAAATCTACTTTTTCTATATCAAAAATTTGAACATCAATATTGGTTCCTGATTGATCCGGTAACGAAATCATGCCGTTTTGTAACGCCAATGTCTCCACCTTTGCTCTCAAATCATTAGCTCCTGATTTGCTTAAATCTTCATAAATTGCATAGGTATCTGCACCTTTATATTTTGAACCAATTGCTTGTTTTGAAAAAATGGAATTCATCACACTGTGCATATTCGCACTAATAATGTGAATAGGTCTATTGATAAGATTGTTTTTGAGTAAAACCTCTTTGATGTTTGTTGCCCAAATTTCACCATGAATGTGATGTCCTAATCGTTCTCTAAGAATTGGGCTGAATGTAATGGTTCTTTTGTTGTTTTGAATTACCTCATCAATGGCTAACTTTCCTAACCAGTAGATAATGTGAAGAAATCTATCCGGTTTTTCTTTGGTTCCAAAATCATCATAAATGGCCAACACTTCAGAGAAAGGTCTTCCTAAAATATTTGAAGCATGTGAAATTGCTTTTTCTTTATCAATTAAAGTTAGTTTTTTGCTTTGTAAAACAACTTGTTCTAGTTTTTCCCAATCACGGGTCACTTCAAAATTATTTTCGTCTAATAAAACCCTATCTTTAATTTTATGTGATTCTATAAAAATGAAAGTTAAATGAGTAAGAATATCATAAATATCTGAACGTCCTCGCGTAATTTCAACGTTCATCTGTTCTTCATCAATGCGATAACAATTACGTCTTCTTTTGGGTGGAACAATGGCTTGAAAATGTGATTTAGAATAACCTTCATCCGAAGTCAAATTGATAAAACGACATTCTTCAATTCCTACAGGTAATCTTTCTATTACATACAATAATCCGTTTAATTCTACTTTCTCTTCTGCAATAGTTCCATAAATTTCTGGACGCAATAATAACAACGCTTCTCTAAGTGTATCACCCGAAACCCCCATAGGTTTATAAAACCCACGATTGAACAAATGACGCATCGTAATGTATAATCGTTCTATAGCTGCAGAAGATTCCTGAGCCCGAGAACGGGATATGTTTTTTATTTCTTTCATTTATTGATTTTTAAACCATTTTACATTTGGTTTCTAGTGCAAATTTAGGTTTTTATTTTTAGTTGCTATTTTTTATTGTTTTTTACCAAAATATCGGCAATAGCTCTATCGTTACTCAAACGAGGCAATTTGTTTTGTCCTCCAAGTTTTCCTATTGATTTCATATAATTTTGAAAACCATTTTGTTCCACTTTTGTGATAACCAAAGTTCGCAATACTTTGCCTACAATCAAATCGTCATAATAGCTATTTTGTTTTCGCATGGCGTCATCAATTTTTAAAGCAAAAGCCTCTAAATTATCCGGCTCACTCGAAGCTTCATGATCAAACTCAATAAGCCATTCGTGATAAGGCAACCCGGTTTCGGGTGTAATTTGTGGAGCAACTGTAAACTCGTTGATTCTTATTGTTGAATTTTCCATGGCTTCTTTCAAAGCATGTTCTACTTCTTTCCCAATTACATGTTCGCCAAAAGCGGAAATAAAATGCTTGATTCTACCGGATACAATCACACGGTGGGGTTTGAGTGAAGTAAACTGAACTGTGTCACCAATATTATAAGCCCAAAGTCCTGCATTGGTTGAAATGATTAGAGCATAATTCACGCCTAACTCAACTTCGCCAATGGTATATCGTTTAGGTCCCGAACCTTCGGGATTGGTAAAAAATTCGTCTGCTTTTATAAATTCATAAAAAATACCATGATTTAACAACAACAACATGCCTTTTTCATTCTGCGAATCTTGATAAGCAAAAAAACCTTCAGACGCAGGAAATAATTCTATAGCAGCTACTTTTCTTCCTATTAAGTTTT
Source organism: Flavobacterium orientale (assembly GCF_014638005.1). Classification (GTDB taxonomy): domain Bacteria; phylum Bacteroidota; class Bacteroidia; order Flavobacteriales; family Flavobacteriaceae; genus Flavobacterium; species Flavobacterium orientale. The sequence continues at coordinate 235,537 of NZ_BMFG01000003.1, read as the reverse complement.
CGAATTTGGCCCTATAAGGTTCAAAATTTACTCCGCCGTAAACATACAAACTGAAGTTTTTAAAAAGTTCGCCAACCGTTTGTCCGGTTTTTTGTTGCAACTTTTCAAAATACATTTGTACCCAAGCCGGAATTCCGGAAATTAGGGTCATGTTTTCATTAAACGTTTCATCAACAATGGCGTTAACTTTGGTTTCCCAATCTTCAATACAATTGGTTTCCCATGATGGCATTCTGTTTTTTGATAAATATTTTGGAACATAATGGGCTACAATTCCTGAAAGTCTGCCCAATTTAATGCCGTTTTTTTCTTCTAAAATAGGACTTCCTTGCAGGAAAATCATTTTCCCTTTTACAAAATCCGCATTACCGGTTTCATATATATAACTCAAAAGAGCGTTTCTTGCCGCTTGAACATGAAACGGAATAGACTCTCTGGTTAACGGAATATATTTTGCTCCTGAAGTCGTGCCCGATGTTTTGGCAAAATACACCGGTTTCCCTTTCCAAAGAATGTCTTTTTTACCTTCAATAACCAAATCAACATAGGGTTTTAATGCTTCGTAATCTCGAACCGGAACTTGTTTTGAAAAATCCTCAGCTGATTTAATTTTTGAAAAAGAATGATCTACTCCAAACTTGGTATAACTTGCAGCTTCAATAAGCTTTTTTAAAACATTTTGTTGTGTTGCAACCGGATTGGAAGTCCACTTGAGTGTGTCTTTATGTACTTTTTTTGCTAAAAGTTTAGCGGCTAAAACTTTAATTCGCATATTATTCAAAATCAATAAATTGTGAAGGATCAATTGGATAACCATCTTTCCATAACTCAAAATGCAAATGAATTCCTGTTGATTCTTTTCCTGTTGAACCTGCCAAAGCAATTACTTCACCGGTTCTTACTACGTTTCCTTGTGTTTTGGTCAAAGTGGCTGCGTGTTTGTAAACCGACAGAATTCCATCTTTATGGTTTATTATGATTACGTTTCCGGTTGTTGGTGTCCAATCTGAAAAAATTACTGTTCCATTTGCGACAGCTTTGATTGGCGTGTCTTTTGCCAAAGCAATATCTACAGCAAAATGTTTGTTTTGTGCATTGTATTTATCTGTAACATGACCTTTTGCTGGTGGAAACAAAACCAAACTCATATTTGATTTGGCCTTTTCAAAAAGATTGTACTTGTCTTCTTGAGCAACTTGCTCTCGCAATTGCAACTCTTCTTTTGATGGATTCAATTGATATTTTGAAGGGTCTTGAACTTCTGCATTTAAAACCGAATCTTTATTGAATTTTGCATATTCCAAATCACCTGTCAATATTTTACGAATGGACTGAATATAGGCTTCGTTCTTTTTAACTTCAATTTCTAAAGAATCCGATTTAACAGAAAGTAATGTAGCTTCTCTTTTTAATTTGCCGGAAGTATAACCCGGAATGTATTCTCTTAAAGGTGTAAAAGCAATGATATAGGTGGTTATTGCAATTAAAAGAATTGAGGATATAGTCAATACCACAAAAACATTCATCAGGTTTAATTTCAATGAAAATATCTCCTCAAACGTATCTTCGTTGAGAATAACCAACCTTCTTTTATTGAAAAGTCTGTTTTTTAGTTTTTGTCTTTTTAGTTTTTTTCCCAACATGTGCAACTTTTGTGTCACAAATATACTAAATTCAGTTTCCTTTAAACTTTAGAGAGAATCTGTTTTTAATTATTTTTTGATGACTTTAACGTTTGATTAGAATAATAATTATCTTAAGCAGAATTTAAAAGTATTTTTATTATTACCTTTGCCTCTTAATAATTAGTTGAAAACATGAACAATTTAGCTCCCTTTTTAGGATTTATTGGACCTTGGCAAATAGGTTTGATTATACTTGTGGTTTTATTGCTTTTTGGAGGTAAAAAAATTCCGGAATTGATGAAAGGTTTAGGAAGTGGTATCAAGGAATTTAAAAATGCCGCTAAAGAAGACCAACCAGCTGACAAAAAAGAAGACGATAAAAAGGAATAACTTTAAAAGTATTCCATCACTAAAAACTCCAAATTTCACTCAATAAACTTGTGAAACTTGGAGTTTTTTAATGTAAAAGAAAAGCCTCCGAAAATTAATTTTCGGAGGCTTAAAAGAAAATATATGTAGGTTGTTATTTTTAAGTTTTTGGTTTTTCTAACCCTTAAACCTTATACTTAAAATTTAACTAATTACTATAATACAATAAAAATGCCTTAGTAAAAGTAAAAACTCTTAATTTCTGTAAACTCATTTTATTATATAATCATTTTATTGATTATCAATGTTTTAAAATAAAATGCTATGATTTCCAATGGCGTTTAAAAATGAAGTTGTTATATATAAAAGTGTGTAAATTGTATAATTATTTGAGTATGATGTATAGTTTTTACACACTTTTCACAACACCATCGTCAACTGAATCCGTTTCCTCACATCATCCACCTCAACCACTTTGACTTGCACATGTTGATGTAGTTTCACCACTTCATTTACATCCGAAACAAATCCAGCTTTGAGTTGTGAAATATGAACCAAACCGCTTTCCTTTAATCCGATATCTACAAAGCATCCAAAAGCAGTAATGTTATTGATAATTCCGGGTAAAATCATTCCGGTTCGTAAATCAGACATTTTCTTCACATTCGGGTCAAATTCAAAAACCTTTGCCGATTTTCTCGGATCTAATCCGGGTTTTTCGAGTTCTTTTAAGATGTCTTTTATTCCTAAAATTCCAATGGTTTGGTTGGTATAATTTTCGGGTTTGATTAAGGAAATTTTTTCTTTATTTCCTATTAAATCAGTTAATGAAATTTTCAAATCTTTCGCCATTTTTTCCACAATTGAATAAGCCTCAGGATGTACTGCCGAATTATCCAATGGGTTTTTCCCGTTTTGAATACGAATAAAAGCTGCTGCTTGCTGATACGCTTTTTCGCCTAATCGTGGCACTTTTTTCAATTGCTTTCGATCTTCAAACGGACCATTTTCCGAACGAAAATTTACGATGTTTTCAGCCATTTTTTCGCCAATTCCGGAAACATAACTTAACAATGATTTACTGGCGGTGTTCAAATTTACCCCAACCGAATTTACGCATCGAACCACTACAGTATCTAATTCTTCTTTTAATTTTGCTTGATCTACATCGTGTTGGTATTGCCCCACTCCGATTGATTTGGCATCAATTTTTACCAATTCTGCTAACGGATCTGAAAGTCTTCTTCCAATAGAAACGGATCCACGAACGGTTACATCATAATTTGGAAATTCATCGCGTGCAATTTTAGATGCTGAATAAACCGATGCTCCGGCTTCAGAAACTACAAACACTTGAATCGGTTTGTCAAAAGCAATTTTTTTGATGAAAAATTCCGTTTCACGGCTGGCAGTTCCGTTTCCGATTGAAATTGCTTCAATGTTATAAGCATTGACCATCGAACGAATTTTTTTCATAGCCATTGCATTTTCATTCTGAGGCGGATGTGGATAAATGGTTTCATTGTATAACAAATCACCTTTTTCATCCAAACAAACCACTTTACAACCCGAACGATAACCTGGATCGATAGCCAAAATTCGCTTTTCACCCAAAGGCGGAGCAAGCAATAACTGACTTAAATTTTGAGCAAAAACTTCAATGGCTTTTGCATCCGCTTTGGTTTTAAATTCTTGTAGCGTTTCGTTGGAAATGGCTGGTTCTAACAAGCGTTTATAGCTGTCTTTTATGGCTAATTTAAGTTGATGTGCGGTTTCTTTATTGTTTTTAATGGTATTATTTTCGATGAATTCCAATGCTTCTTCAGGTTCGATTTCTACGTTCATTTTTACAAAACCTTCAGCTTCTGCACGCAACATAGCCAATAATCGATGCGAAGGCGTTTTTGAAAGTGGTTCTGCCCAATCAAAATACTGATTGAATTTTTGAGCGTTTTCATCGTCTTTTTTTGATTTCACCACTTTCGTTGAAACAACGGCTTTTCGTTGAAATAAACGTCGTAGATTTTTTCGAATAAAGCTATTTTCATTGATCCATTCGGCAATAATGTCTCTCGCTCCTTGTAACGCTTCATCTTCATTGGCTACTTGCTCATTCAAATATCTGGAAGCTACAAATTCTATATCATCGCTGTTTTGTGCCATAATGATTTTGGCTAAGGGTTCCAATCCTTTTTCACGTGCTGCATCAGCTTTGGTTTTTTTCTTCTTTTTGTAGGGTAAGTAGAAATCTTCAATTTCTTGTAAATCGAAAGAATTTTCAATTTTCAATTTTAACTCCGGAGAAAGTTGTCCTTGCTCTTCAATTGCTTTTAAAATGGATTCTTTTCGCTTAAGGATTTCTTCAAATTGCTTGTTAAGTTTAAAAATTTGCTCAATTTGCACTTCATCTAAATTACCGGTTTGATCTTTCCGATAACGAGAAATGAAGGGAATGGTGCAATCTTCGGAAAGAAGTTGTAACGTATTTTCAATTCCTTTAACCGGAAGTTGTGTGGCGGATTGAATATATTGGGTTTGATTCATTGTAACTATTTATAGTGATAAAAAATGTAAATTCGTTCATTTATAAGAGCATCAATCCTGCACAATAAAATCCTTCGGATCAACCTTCTGAAATTCCGGTTGAATATTCACGTGATTGATGTTGAATTTTTCATAAAGCACTTCTTCAATTTCATGCAATAAATCGTTGAATTCACTCATTTTAATGTCGGCTGCACAGTCGAGATGAGCTTCTAAATGCAATTCTTCTTCATTCAAATGCCACACATGAATGTGATGTAATTTTCCAACTCCTTTGATTTGATGTACTTCGCGAACAATATCTTTGATATCAATGTTGTCCGGCGTAAACAACATCAACATTTTGGTAGATTTTATAAATAAATCTGTTCCAACTATGATTAAGTAAACAGCAATCAGTAAGGTCATCACGCTATCCACCCAATAAATTTGATAGAATTTCATCAACAATCCACCGGTTAAAACCGCTACAGACGCCATCATATCAGTGAATAAATGCAAATAAGCCGACTTCATATTCAAATTATGAGCGGCATCTTTACGAAGTAATAAAACCGAAAATCCATTGACGGCAATTCCTAAAAGTGCCAACCAAATCACTAAATTGGATTCAATTGGTTCGGGATGTGCTAATTTAATTATTGCATGATAAATCAATATAAACGCCACAACTATCAACGTTGAGGCATTGATAAAAGCCGCAATTAATTCCGCTCTTTTGTAACCAAATGTGTGACTGATAGAAGCTTTTCGTCGGGATAATTTGTGAGCTACCAAACTAAAAATCAGCGAAAGCACATCCGAAAAATTGTGCAACGCATCCGAAATTAAAGCCAAACTACCCGAAATAATTCCACCAATCACTTGAGCAATCGTAATCAACGTATTGAGTAAAATCGATAAAATCAGATTTTTTCCGGTTACGTTGTGCTTATGGATTTTTGGGTTGGTGGACATTTAGTCTTTTTTTAAAACATTAATATTTTTGGCTTTAATAAATACTTTGCTATAAGAAGTAATAAAATAAATTTAAAACCTACTCCAAACGAATACCATCTCCAATATTCATTATAAAGTTTTTTATTTCCATTCATCAAAAAACCATTTGCAATTTTAATATGATATTTAAACAAAAAAATACTTGTAAAAAAGACAAATACTTTTTGAAATTTTGAAATTGATTCTTTCTTATTTTTAATTTTCTCTAAATCTCTTCTATCAATTTCATTAATCAATTTATTTTTTAAATCAGTATCAATATTACCTCCATTAAATAAATTAATCAATTGATTATCTGATAATTTTTCGAGATTATTCATGTTTTATTGACAAGCAATTTTATTCACTCGATTCTGATGTCTTCCGCCTTCAAAATCAGTTTTCAAGAAAGTATCAACCATTTCCACCGCTTGCGGAATCGAAGTAAATCGTGCTGGAATACTAATGATATTCGCATCGTTATGTTGTTTGGCCAAAGCCGCAATTTCTTTTGTCCAACACAAAGCAGCTCTGATTCCTTGGTGTTTGTTGACGGTCATTGCGATGCCATTTCCGCTGCCGCAAATTACGATACCTAAATCGGCTTTTCCGGTCTCAACATCTGTCGCAACAGGATGACCAAAATCGGGATAATCAACACTATCTGTTGAGTTGGTTCCGTGATTAATGACTTCGTGACCTTGTTTTTCTAAAAAATCAACGATGGCTTTTTTATAATCCGGGCCAGCGTGATCGTTTCCAATTGAGATTTTCATTTTAGTTGTGTTGTTATTTTTATCTTTACAAAAATAATCATTTTCAATCAGGTTAGAATGAAATTTAACGGTCAGGTTTCTTCGTTTGATGATAATGCGTTGTATTGGGAATTACACATCCCGATTCCACCCGCTGTTTTTGAAAAATTACTCAAAGAAGCTAAAGATAAACGCGTGATTTGCACTTTAAATGGTGATTTTTCTTTTCATTGTGCGATGTTGCCAAAAGTGACTTTTCATTACATTTTATTGAATAGAGAAATTTCAAAAAAGCTGAATTTACATTTGAATGATGATGTAAAAGTGGAACTAGTGAAAGACGAAAGCAAATACGGTATGCCACTTTCTGAAGAAATGGAAGAAGTTTTTTTCAGTGACCCAGATGGGAGCGATTTGTTTCATCAGCTCACACCCGGAAAACAACGAACGTTGATTCACGTGATTAATAAATACAAAAGTTCGCAACTGCGGATTGAAAAATCATTCGTTATTCTAGAGCATTTGAAAAACCGAAAAGGTGTTTTGGATTTTAAAGGGTTGAATGAGGATTTTAAGAATTTTAAGAATAAATTTTAATAGTGGCCACGAATTCACGAATTCTACAAATTAGAAGAAATAATTCGTGAATTCGTGGCAAACAAAAATTAAATGAAAAAATACGATTACATCATCCTAGGTTCCGGATTATCCGGTTTGCTAACCGCTTATCGGATAGCGAATGATCCGTGGTTTGATGATAAATCGATTTTAATCATCGACAAAGAAATCAAAAACCAAAACGATCGAACATGGTGTTTTTGGGAAGAACCAAATGGCGAATTCGATTCCATCCTATCTAAAACCTGGGAAAAAGCATTTATAGGAAATCAGGATTTTCAACAATCATTTGAAATGCATCCGTATTTGTATAAAATGATTAGAAGTAGTGATTTTTACAAATTGATATTTGATTCCATTTCATCCAAATCTAATTTTACTTTTATAAATGATGAAATTTTAAGTTGGAAAACGATTGAAAATTCGGTTGAAGTTAATGGAAAGAATCAAACTTATACTTCAAATTTTTTATTGAGTAGTTTTTTCGATGTCAATCCAATTCTCAATCAAACTAACTATCCCTATTTAAAACAACATTTCATTGGTTGGTTCATCAAAACTAAAGAAGCAATTTTTGATGATTCAGAAGTTAAATTCATGGATTTTACGATTGAACAAGATGGAAATACTCGTTTTATGTATATTTTGCCAACATCTAAAACCGAAGCTTTGTTTGAATATACGTTATTTTCTGAAGATTTATTAGAAAAATCGGAATATGAAAAAGCAATTCAAAACTATCTTCAAAATATAGGACTAACAGATTATGAAATTGTAGAAAAAGAAACCGGAAACATTCCGATGACTTGTTTTCCGTTTCACAAACAAAATTCGGAACGCGTTTTATTCATAGGAACGGCCGGTGGTTGGACAAAAGCCAGCACTGGTTTTACATTTTTCAACAGTAAAAAACAATCGGAAAAATTGGTGAAGTTTCTAAAAAGCAATCAAAACCTAACAAAATTTCAACAAAAAAACCGCTATTCGTTGTATGATTTAATTCTACTGGAAGTTTTACATCAAAACAATGAATTGGGAGCTCAACTTTTTGGTACACTTTTTCAAAAAAATTCCATTCAAAATATCTTCAAATTTTTAAATGAAGAAGGAACTATTTCCTCTGATTTAAAAGTAATGTTAACGTTACCAAAATGGTTATTTATTAAGGCTACTTTTCGGGCTTTGTGGAAATTGGTGTAACCGTTGTCCCTTGTCTGTTATCGGTTGACAGACAACGGATAACCGATAACAGACAACTTTTTTAAACCTTAAATCTTTCCATTGTTAACAGTATTTCATAATCGCTTGATAATGAGGTAACATTAAATTAACATAGGTTGTTGATAAATTAAGATAGAATTTTAGAAGTATTTTAAAGAAGTATGGAAATTTTTTCTAATCAAAAATTGAAATGAATTAATCAACTTTTGTTTTGATTTTTTACATTTAAATTATCAACTTTTTAAACTCTGTTTTCAACAGTTTTTCACAACAAACTTATTAATATTTTATATCAAAAACTGGATGTTAACAACTGTTAATAAAAACTAAAAATTTCTTCATTTTGAGGATTTTATCTTTTTGTAACCTTGTTAACAAGTCTGTATAACTTACGACAACTTTTAAAATCAAGTTTATCTAATAAAGTTATTGTACAAATGAACACACTATAATAACCATCATAAATTTTAAATTAATTTAATTTTTCTTTTTGTTGTATTTAATAAATGTTGAAAACTATTTGAATTTTGAGGTAATGGGTGAAGGGTAATTGGTAAAAGGTTTTTTAGATTTCTTAAATTTTATAGATCAGTGTTCTTTTTAAAATTTAGATTTCAGATATTAGAATTTAGAAAGGATATTTCTTTGTTTTCCGTGCTTTCTGTGAGAAATAACTATTCTACAATCCGCAAATGACTATCTAAATTATCCAATATTTCTCTCACCTCTTCCACATCATTTTGATGCACTTTCAATTTTATACCGCCATAAGCAATACTCGCAAAAGGATCTATTGAAACAATAGTTTCATTTTCAAAAAAGTAGTGAATACCTTCGTTTTCTAAAATAGTTTTTAAAACCGCAATTTCTGTGGGTAAATTAAAAACTGCAACGGTCACAAAGTCTTTCATTTTTCAAATTTGCATAAAGATACAAAAGTTATATTTTCAATAAATCTGTATTTCAAATTCCATTTTCTGCTATCTTATTCGTAATTTTCACCTTTATTAGAAAAGAATTATGAGTAAGAAACCCAGAAAATTAGGTAAAAAAACTAAAGATTTTACCGCACAGATATTTAAAATTCTGTCAAAAGAAACCAACAAATCATTCAATTACAAACAAATAGCTGCTATTTTAGAATTAGATGATACCAAAAGCAGAAACGAAATTATAAGAGATTTAAAAATTTTAAAGTCTCAAGATAAAATTCACGAAGTAGAAGTTGGCAAATACCAAATGGTTTCCAAAGCCGAATATTACGAAGGAACCATCGATATGACTTCTCGAAAAACAGGTTATTTTATTTGTGATGAACTGGAAGAAGATGTGTTTATTCCGTTCATCAATTTGAATCATGCATTAGATAATGATAAAGTTAAAGCATATATCTATAACCGAAGAAGTTCTCGCCGTCCCGAAGCTGAAGTTTTAGAAATTTTAGAACGAGCTAAAACCGAGTTTGTCGGTGTGATTGACATTCAAAAGAATTTTGCGTTTGTAACAACTGCGAATGCTAAAATGTACACCGATATTTTCATTCCAAAAAATAAAATTGGCGATGCCGAACACGGTGATGTAGTTTTAGTAAAAATGGAAGATTGGCCTGCAAAAGCAGATAGTCCATTTGGTTCGGTTATCAAAGTATTAGGAAAACCAGGCGAACACAATACAGAAATTCACGGGATTTTAGCCGAATATGGTTTGCCGTATGATTTTCCGATTGAAGTGGAAGCGTATGCCAACAAAATTGATACTTCTGTTACAGAGGAAGAAATTGCCAAACGTCGCGATATGCGAAAAGCATTAACGTTTACGATTGACCCAAAAGATGCGAAAGATTTTGATGATGCATTGTCATTTGAAAAATTAGATAATGGAAATTATGAAATTGGCATTCACATTGCTGATGTTTCCCACTATTTGCAAGAAGGAACGATTTTGGATGATGAAGCGTATAAACGAGCCACATCGGTTTATTTAGTTGATCGTGTTGTTCCGATGCTTCCGGAGGTTTTAAGTAACGACGCGTGTTCTCTGAATCCACACGAGGATAAATTTACCTTCTCAGCCGTTTTTGAAGTTTCTCCAAAAGCAGAAGTACTCAATCAATGGTTTGGAAGAACGGTGATTTATTCTGATCAGCGTTTTTCGTATGAGGAAGCTCAGCACATCATTGAAACCAAAAAAGATATTATTCCATCCGAAATTTCATTAACCGGAAATGATTATAAAACGCCTAAAAATATTGTTGAAGCTACGTTGAAATTAGATGAATTAGCTAAAATTCTTCGTCAGAAACGAATGGCAAACGGAGCCATTTCTTTTGATAAAGTGGAAGTAAAATTCAATTTGAATGAAAAAGCAGAACCGGTTGGTGTTTTCTTTAAAATATCCAAAGATGCCAATCATTTAATTGAAGAATTTATGTTGTTGGCCAATAGAAAAGTGGCAGAATTTATAGGAAAACAAAAGAAAACGTTTGTTTACAGAATTCACGATGAACCCAATGAAGATAAATTGATCAATTTGCAAACGGTAATTTCGAAGTTTGGTTATAAAATTAATTTCAAATCTAAACAAGATATTTCTAAATCATTGAATACATTATTGAATGATGTAGTTGGAAAAAAAGAACAAAATTTAGTTGATACGTTAACCATACGAAGTATGAGTAAAGCAGTTTATTCTACCGAAAATATTGGGCATTACGGATTAGCATTTGATTATTACTCACATTTTACATCGCCCATTCGTCGTTATCCGGATGTGATGGTGCATCGTTTGTTGCAATATTATTTGGATGGAGGAAAATCGGTTTCAGCTGAATTGTATGAAGAAAAAAGTGCTCATTCGTCTGATATGGAAAATTTGGCTGCTAAAGCTGAACGCGACAGCATCAAATATATGCAAGTGAAATACATGCAAGATCATAAAGATCAGGAATTTTTAGGTGTAATTTCCGGTGTAACCGAATGGGGAATTTATGTAGAAATCATCGAAAATAAATGCGAAGGAATGGTGCGAATCCGCGAAATTAAAGATGATTATTATGTGTTTGATGAAAAACAATATGCGTTAGTAGGCGAAGTTTCAAAAAACATTATACAATTAGGTGACGAAGTTTACGTTAAAGTAAAAAATGCCGATTTGGTTAAAAAACAATTGGATTTTCATTTTATTAGAAGGAAAGAGTAGTTGTTCAGTTGGCAGTTTTTAGTGATCAGTTTCCTGCAAGGTTTTAAAAACCTTGTAGGTATTAATTTTAATTTAAAAGTCTTTTAATATGAAACATTTGTTCCTGTTATTTATACTTTTATCTTTATTTTCATGTGCTTCTAAAAAGCAAGAAGACATAAATACAATGAGAAGTGAAATGCTTTATTACAGGTATTTAGATGTTGAGATAAGTACAATTCTTCAAGAAAGTCCCGAATTAAATATAGGTAGTGAATTAATTTTGAAAGATAGTACCACGGTAGTAGCTGTTGCAGAGGCAATACTTTTTAACAAGTATGGAAAAAAGACTATCGAAAAGCAAAAGCCTTATAAAATTTTAAAAGTTAAAGAGTATTATTGGGTTATTGAAGGTTCTTTACCAAAAAACACAAAAGGGGGTGTATTTTTTATAATTTTAGATGCACGCAATTCTAAAGTCTTAAAATTAAAGCATGGAAAATAACAAAGAAATCTAAGTGAACTGTAACGTTCATTTGTAATCCGTGTCTTTACCTTGGTATTATTTTTGAAGACGTATTGAATCAATCACAAACTTTTAAACCATGAAAAAAGCAATCATTTTATTTCTATTAGCTACCTCTCCCCTTTTTGCTCAAACCGAAACCAAAAATCCTGGTGATTTTACAACAGTAAAAATATTTGACAGAATCTCAGCTCAGCTCATTCCATCTACTGAAAATAAAGTAGAAATCAAAGGAAACAGAGCTTCCGAAGTGGAAGTGGTGAATAGCAACGGCGATTTAAAAATACGCATGCCTTTTCCGAAACTGTTAAAAGGAGAAGAAATTGAAGTGACGGTTTATTATAAAAAATTAGAAGGCGTTGAAGCGAGTGAAGGTTCGTATGTCAACTCTGAAAAACCAATAAAAGCGATTAATTTTAATTTGAATGCCAAAGAAGGAGCAGAAATTAGAATTGCTTTAGACGTTAAAAAAGCTACTGTTAGAGTTACTTCAGGAGGAAAAATTAGAATTTCAGGAACCACTGTTAATCAAGAAGTGGTTATGTCTTCAGGTGCTGAATTACAAGCTAAAAATTTCGAGTCTGAACAAACCACCATCTCATTAAACGCCGGAGGAAGTGCTGATATATTTGCTACTGAATTTGTGGATGCAAAAGTTCGTGCGGGAGGAGATATTTACATTTATGGTAGTCCAAAACAAATCAATCAGAAAACAGTTTTAGGTGGTTCAATTAAAGAAATGAAATAAGAATTGTTTCTATTTGAATTTTAAATTTTAAATTAGCATTTAGAAAGTTTCGAAACCTGAAACTTGAAACCTGTAATAATTTTAAATGCTTAACGATATTTTAGCTGCCATTCCGTGGGGAATTCTTTTGGCTTTTACCATTGGTCCTGTGTTTTTTGTACTGATAGAAACCAGTATTACTAAAGGATTTAAAGCCGCCATGACGTTTGATTTAGGTGTTGTTTTTGGTGATATTGTTTTTATTCTCATTGCTTATTTCAGTACAAATCAGTTGTTGGAAAACCTTAAAGATGATCCCAGTTTATTTATTTTCGGAGGTGTAATCATGTTTACGTTTGGTATAATTTCTTTTATCAAAGAAAAAAGAGGTAAAAAGAAAAATTTAAACCCTGAATTTTTAGCCGATTCTATTCCTAAGAACAATTATTTAGGCTTATTTTTCAAAGGATTTTTACTCAATTTTATCAACATTGGTGTGTTGGGTTTTTGGGTGGGTATCATCATCGTGTTTGGTCCGCAAATGAACATGGAAACCGATCGAATTGTTCTGTTTATGACGGTAATTATCATTACTTATTTGATTACCGATGTCGTTAAAATCATCTTAGCTAAACAACTTAAAAACCGTTTAACACCCTATATCATTTATAAAATCAAACGCGTTATTAGTGTAATTCTAATGATTTTCGGGTTCTTTTTAATCATTCAAGGCTTTTTTCCGGAAGAGAAAAAAATGATTAAGGATAAGTTTGTAATGATGAAGGAGTAAGTTATGAAAACTTTTCAAATTATATGTTGTCTTATTTTTTGTCAATTTTTATTTGCACAAAATGATACTACATTAATCTCAAAACCCAAATTAGGACTCGTTTCTGTCGATAAATTGAATGTTGTTTATCGTGGAATTCTAAACCCAATTTCGATTGCTGTACCAAATGCAAAATCATTTACCGTTTCTGGATTAGGTGTAAAAGAAGAAGATGGTAAATATTATATTGCTCCAGGATCAGGAAATGAAATGTTTGTAACATTAGAAATTATTTTAGAAGATGATTCAAAAGTGGTTGAAGAACATGTTTTTAGAATACAAAGTATTCAGTATCCTATAGTTAAAATTAATAAAATGAACTGCGATAGCTGCTACGTAAACGTTACTTTGGCAAATCTAAAAAATGCAATAATTTCAGTTCACTTTGAAGATTTTCTATTTGATTATAAGTTTGAAGTTACAAGATTTGTAATTAAATATCCCAAAAAACCAGCTATTTTAGTAGAAGGAAACACCATTGATGAAAATACTTTGAAAAAAATAAAGAAATTTAAAAAAGGTGAAATAATTACAATCGGAGCTGTAAAATATAAAATACATCCAGATATTCCTGCTTTTTGGCCTACACCAACTCCAATTCTATTAATAATTACGGATTAGTAAATCTAGATACTATTAAGAAATTAAAAAAAGAGAGAGCTATTTTTTAGTAACTCTCTCAGAGGCATCGTCCTCCCGATGGCGATCGGGAGAAGCGGAGTAGACGGTTTTGCGTTATCTTTAATCAATTTTTTCTAAAAATTTTCAATAAAAAAAACCTCCAAGTTTCCTTGAAGGTTTCAGAGGCATCGTCCT
>NZ_BMFG01000003.1:0-221254 GCF_014638005.1 Flavobacterium orientale | reverse complement strand
CTCCCGATAGCGATCGGGAGAAGCGGAGTAGACGGTTTTGCGTTATCTTTAATCAATTTTTTCTAAAAATTTTCAATAAAAAAACCTCCAAGTTTCCTTGAAGGTTTTAGAGGCATCGTCCTCCCGATAGCGATCGGGAGAAGCGGAGTAGACGGTTTTGCGTTATCTTTAATCAATTTTTTCTAAAAATTTTCAATAAAAAAACCTCCAAGTTTCCTTGAAGGTTTTAGAGGCATCGTCCTCCCGATTGCTATCGGGAGAACCGGAGTAGACGGTTTTGCGCTATCTTTAATCAATTCTTTCTAAAAATTTTCAATAAAAAAACCTCCAAGTTTCCTTGAAGGTTTTAGAGGCATCGTCCTCCCGATTGCTATCGGGAGAACCGGAGTAGACGGTTTTGCGCTATCTTTAATCAATTCTTTCTAAAAATTTTCAATAAAAAAACCTCCAAGTTTCCTTGAAGGTTTCAGAGGCATCGTCCTCCCGATTGCTATCGGGAGAACCGGAGTAGACGGTTTTGCGCTATCTTTAATCAATTCTTTCTAAAAATTTTCAATAAAAAAACCTCCAAGTTTCCTTGAAGGTTTCAGAGGCATCGTCCGGATTCGAACCGGAGTAGACGGTTTTGCAGACCGGTGCCTAGCCGCTCGGCCACGACGCCTTATGATTGGATGGCAAATGTAAATAAAAACTTTAAAGTTAAAAAGTATAAAGCCAAAAAACTTTTAGTATGTATTGAAAACTAGTTTCTATATTCTTCCATTTGAACTGTAACCCGCTCAACATCACCACCAATTGGAGGGTTTATTTTTGAAACAGCAACTAATACCCAAGATACTGAAGCAATTTCGATAAAAATACGCGTTATGATTCGTTGAGCAACGTGTTCTAACAACTTGGAACGTTTGTCCATTTCTTCTACCACAATTCGATTGAGCTCCACATAATCAACGGTATCATCCAATTTATCGGTTTGAGAAGACCTTCTTAAATCGGCTTTTATTTCTAAATCAACCGAATAGTCGGAACCAATTTTACTTTCCTCAATCAAACAACCGTGGTAAGAAAAGGTTCTTATATTTTTTAATCGAATAATGCCCATAATCGTACTAATTAAATTATTAATAGGTACATGGACAGTTGCTGATTCCTTGGAAAATATCTAATCCAACAGTTACCATATGTGTACCAGAATTATAACTAAATAATTCATTCATAGTAACTTGATAGGAATAAGCAAAATAGAAATTTTTCTTTTTCAATCCTGCCATCGGACCAATATTCAAAGGCTCCATGAATTGATCATTTAGAAAACGATAGGAAACACCTGCCCAGTAATAATCTTCAAAGTTATAAAAACGTAGCTTCAAATTCAAATCTGTTGTTGATCTTTGATCACTTTCAAAATATTGAAAATACATGGAGGGCTCTAATTCCCAATCACTACTGTTGATGTTTTTCCATCTGTAACCCGTATATACTTGATAATTTCTCAACTCTAGCGGTTCAATTCCTGAAAAAATATCCAATTCTTTATTCAAAACGTTGGCAACCGCAAAGTTTACATAATAGTTGTTTACACGATATAAAACACCGACATCAAAATTATGATTGGTCAAACGCCTGTCATCTGTAACACCGGAGTCGGTTCCGTTGAAATTATCGATGTCAATTCGAAATTGATTTAAATTATATGAAATACCAAACGATAAAAATTGATCGGCATATTTATTCAACGTCAAGTGATGAGCAAATGATAGTTTTGCACCCGATTGACGCGTGTTTCCATTTTTATCATTATATAGATAAATTCCAACACCTGATTGGTCATGAATTCGCATATCAGCCGCCAATGATTGGTTTTCGGGAGCATCTTTTATACCAACCCATTGCGTGAATCCGTTGGCTCTAATTTTTACGTTATCGCCAATTCCGGCATAGGTTGGTGCAATAATAAATGGATTATCAGCCAAATATTGTGTAAAAGTTGGCAAGTTTAACTCTTGAGCATTTCCTTTGCTAAGAACAAGTATAAGTACTATAGGGAGTAAATATTTTTTCATTTTTGTAGGTTTTAGAGAAACCAACTCCAAGCTTTGGGGAACTTGGAGTCAGTTCATAAATTTATCTATATAAAGTTACATTTCCAACTATTTTTCTTCCGTTTTGAAGGGTAATTGTATACCAGTAATCTCCTGTTGGAAGCGGTTTTCCATTATAGGTTCCATCCCATCCTCCGTTTTGACCAAACTGGGTGATGTTTCTACCATATCTGTCATGAACATAGATTCTGATATTTGGAAATCCATCTAAATTAGTTGGCGTCCACAAATCATTTTCTCCATCATCATTTGGTGTAAAGAAGTTTGGAATATCAATATCTATAAATGTAATAAAGATGGATTCTTCAGCAATACATCCATATGAATCTTCAACTTGAACTACATAAGTTCCCGTTGCAAAAATTTGGAAAACATTTTGTGTTCCATAATTTTGACCATTCAAATAATACGTATAAATTCCTGAACCACCTGCAGCTGTTGCTGTAATTTGATTCATGGCACTTTCAACTAAAGTTAACGAAAGCGGTGTTTGATTCGAAATGGTAAAGGTAACCTCATCAAAACAACCATTGGTGTGAACAACCATTACCGTATGCGAACCATTGCTCAAGTTGGTAAAGATATTGCTGCTTTGGAAAGGCATTCCATCTAACGAATAGGTCACACTTCCGGCAATAGTAGAGTTAACTGTAACCGTAACAGTGTTTTCAGATGAACTACTCAAACAACCATAATCAACTGCCACTTGAGCTTGAATATCTACAAACGGATCAAGCGTAATTGAAACTGAAGTTTGACAGTTATTAGCATCACGAACATAAACCGTGTAGGTTTGACCACCTAGTAAGTTTTCGAATGTAAACTGATTGGCTACATAATTTCCGTTTTGAGTCAAACTTGTAGCATAAGGAGCTGTTCCTCCTGAAACGGCAATCGTTATTGCTCCATCAGAATCACCAACACATAAATCTTGTGTTACGGCATCAATAGTTGCAGTAAGCGAAGCAGGCTCGTCTACTTTAATAATTAATTCAACTTGACATCCAATTGCATCTCTAACGATAACAGAATACGTTCCCGCAGCCAAATTGTTAAACACGTTTGAAGATACAAATGTTGTTAAATTTGGTGAAATAGCATATTGATATGGAGCTGTTCCGCCTGTTGGATTTACGGTTATGCTTCCATTTGTTAAACCAAAACAAGTAACATGAACCGTTGAGAAAGTTGCTTGTAAAGGGGTTGTTGGATTGATAACGAAGGAAACTGTTTTTTGGCATCCGTTAGAATGTAAAACTGTAATTGTATGTGGTCCAACAGCAACATCAGTAAACGTTGGTGAATTTTGATAAGCTCCTCCGTCTAACGCATACTGAACAGAAGAAGCTACAGAAGCATCTACCGTTACTGTTACTGTGTTTCCTACTGTGTTAGCATTACAGTTGTAATTTACTGCAACACTCGGATTAATGTTTACAGACGGATTTAATGTTACCGGGATTGATGTAATACAATTGTTAGCATCCCTAACAAAAATCGTATAGGTTTGACCTCCTACCAAATTGTTAAATGTAAATTGATTTGGTATGAAGTTAAACGTGTTATTTAAACTTGTAGCATATGGAGCAACACCACCTGTTACATTGATTGTAATAGAAGCATTTGCATCACCTGAACACAATTCCTGAACAACTGTTCCGGCAGTTATAGCAACTGCATTTGGTTGTGTTATGGTTACGGTTTGCGATGTTGAACAGCCAATGGCATCTTGAGCAATAACAGTATACGTTCCTGCTGCTAAATTATTGAAAATATTTTGTGAGGTGAATACCGTTAAGTTTGGTGAAATGGCATATTGAATAGCACCCGTTCCTCCGGTTGTTGTTGCAGTAATACTTCCTGTATTGGTTCCATTACAAGCAACATTTACCACTGAACTTAAGTTTAAAGTTATTGGCGTTGTTGGATTAACAGTAAACGTAACCGGTTTGATACATCCATTGGTATGTTGCACGTTTACAGTATGCGAACCAGGAGTTAGGTTTTGGAAAACATTATTTGCTTGATATGCACCACCATCTAATGAATAAGTTACAGCACCCACAACACTCGCGTTTACAGAAATAGTAACGGTATTGTTTGGAACATTTCCTGTACAAGCATAAGTTACTGCTGCAGTAGGATTAATTGTTACTGGAGCATCTAATGTTACTTGAATGGACGAAACACAATTGTTAGCATCACGAACATAAATCGTGTAGGTTTGACCACCGATTAAGTTAGAGAAGATAAACTGATTAGGAACATAAGAAGTAGTGTTATTCAAACTAGTTGAATATGGAGCCACTCCACCTGTTACATTGATTGTGATAGACCCATTAGCATCATTTGTACACAATTCTTGAATAACTGTTCCAAGAGTAATTCCAATTGCTGTTGGCTCATTGATAGTAATTGTTTCAGAAACGGTACAACCAATAGCGTCTTGAGCAATAATGGTATAACTGCCGGCCACTAAGTTGGGATACACATTTTGTGAAGTGAATACAGTTAAGTTTGGAGAAATTGCATATTGAATGGCTCCTGAACCCCCTGTTGCATTTACAGTAATACTTCCTGTATTTCCGGCATTACATAACACATCAACAACAGAGGATAGTGTTAACACAATCGGATTGTAAGTATCAATGGTAAAAGTTACTGATTTGATACATCCGTTTGTGTGTTGCACATTAACTGTATGCGAACCTGAAGTAAGGTTTTGGAAAACATTACTTGCTTGATAAGCACCACCGTCTAAAGAATAAGTTACTGCACCTACAACACTTGCATCTACAGAAATAGTAACCGTGTTTCCGGGAACATTTCCTGTACAATTATACGTAATTGCTGCAGTAGGATTAATAGTTACCGGAGCATCTAATGTTACTTGAATTGAAGAGTCACAATTATTTGCATCACGAACATAAATCGTGTAGGTTTGACCACCGATTAAGTTGGAGAACGTAAATTGGTTTGGAACATAAGAAGTAGTGTTATTCAAGCTAGTTGAATAAGGGGCTACTCCACCTGTTACATTGATTGTGATAGACCCATTAGCATCATTTGTACACAATTCTTGAATAACTGCTCCAAGAGTAATGTCTATTACAGAAGGTTCGTTAATTGTAATCGTTTCTGAAACAGTACATCCTAAAGCGTCTTGAGCAATAATAGTATAATCTCCTGCCGTTAAGTTTGGATACACATTTTGTGAAGTGAATACCGTTAAGTTTGGAGAAATTGCATATTGAATAGCTCCTGAACCACCCGTTGCATTTACAGTAATACTTCCTGTATTTCCGGCATTACATAACACATCAACAACAGAAGATAGTGTTAACACAATCGGATTATAAGCATCAATAGTAAAAGTTACTGATTTGATACATCCGTTTGTGTGTTGCACATTTACTGTATGCGAACCTGAAGTAAGGTTTTGGAAAACATTACTTGCTTGATAAGCACCACCGTCTAAAGAATAAGTTACTGCACCTACAACACTTGCATCTACTGAAATAGTAACCGTGTTTCCGGGAACATTTCCTGTACAATTATACGTAATTGCTGCAGTAGGATTAATTGTTACCGGAGCATCTAATGTTACTTGAATTGAAGAGTCACAATTATTTGCATCACGAACATAAATCGTGTAGGTTTGACCACCGATTAAGTTGGAGAACGTAAATTGGTTTGGAACATAAGAAGTAGTGTTATTCAAGCTAGTTGAATAAGGGGCTACTCCACCTGTTACATTGATTGTGATAGACCCATTAGCATCATTTGTACACAATTCTTGCGTAACTGCTCCAAGGGAAATGTCTATCACAGAAGGTTCATTAATAGTAACTATTTCTGAAACAGTACAACCTAAAGCGTCTTGAGCAATAATAGTATAATTTCCGGCAGTTAAGTCGGTATACACATTTTGTGATGTAAATACGGTTAAGTTTGGAGAAATTGCATATTGAATAGCTCCGGAACCTCCGGTTGCATTTACAGTAATACTTCCTGTATTTCCGGCATTACACAACACATCTTCAGCAGAAGTAACAGTTAATAGGATTGGATCATAAGCATCAATATCAAAGGTCACCGATTTAATACATCCGTTGGTGTGTTGTACATCAATCGTGTGTGTTCCTGATGTAAGATTTTGGAAAATGTTACTCACTTGGTAAGGACCACCATCTAAAGAATAGGTTACAGCATTTACAACATCAGCATTTACTGAAACCGTTACGGTATTTCCGGGTACGTTTCCTGTACAGTTGTAGTCAATAGTTACACTTGGAATAACCTCAACAGGAACATCCAAGGAAACAAAAGCTACAGTTTCACAGTCGTTTGCATCTTTTACAAAGATAAAATAAGCTTGACCACCTGCTAAACCGGTAAATGACAATTGATCTTGAACATAACTTGACGGATCAGGGTTGTTTAAACTAGTTGAATATGGAGGTGTACCACCCGTAATTAACATGTCAAATGAACCATCATCATCACCTAAACAAAGGTTTTGAACCACATTAGTAACATCTGCAACTAATTCTGCAGGTTCAATGATATCGATGTTTAACAGAACAAAACATCCTGATTGATCTTGAACGATAATATCATAATTACCCGGTGCAAGATTTGTAAAAGTATTGGTATTGAAAAATTGATTTAGATTTGGAGATATGGCATATTGAATAATACCTGTTCCACCTGATGCAATAATTTCTACGGCACCATTTTCACCACCAAAACACAATACATTGGTTATGTTGATGGAAGATACAACTAGTGGTTGTGGATCTGTAATGGTAATCACAGAAGATGTGTCACTACAATCGCCACTAGTTACAGTTACTACATATTGTCCGGAGGCTAAATTTAAAAAACTTCCACTTGTTTGCGGTCCGGCTAATACATTGTTTGCATTGTCAAGTAAGGTGTAGTTATAATTTCCTAAACCACCTGTAGCATCAGCAAAAATAGTAGCTGTTGCTTCTCCAAAACAGTTGATTGAAGCACTGTTTAAATTTAAGTTCAACTCTAAAGCAGGAACAGGAAGTATAGTTACTTGATTCGATAAAACAGCAGTACAATTATTAGCATCGGTTACATAAAACTGGTAAGTACCGGCACCAACAGGATAAATTGTTGTTGTAGTATAAGTTACACCATCTGTACTGTATAAATAAGGTGGCGTACCGCCTGTTGCAGAAATAGTTACTTCTGCTAACGTTGTACAAGTTAATGTATCTGTTAATGACAATGAAGCTACAATTGGTGATGGTTCTGTAATGGTTACAGTATTTGTTGTAAAATCACAATTCCAACCATCTGTAATGGTTATGCTATAAATACCAACACCTAAACCGGTGAAAGTATTGTTTATTTGTGCGTCAGTACTAAAAACAATAGTTGTTCCTGTAGCGTCATAAATATTTAAAATATATTGATACGAACCTTGACCACCTGTAACACTTACAGCAGACACACTTGCGTTTGTATCACCATGGCATAACAAGGACGCATTGGTACTTGTAATAGTTGCACTAATAAATGCCGGTTGTATTAAAATTACAGTGGTTTGAACAATACAACCTCCTGCATCTTGAGCAAAAACGGTATAATTACCGGCAGTTAAGTTTTCAAAAGTTGAAATAGCTCCATAAGGATAAACTGTTGTAGCAGTTGTGTTATTTACCAATTGGTATTGGTAGTTACCCCATCCTCCGGTTGCTGTTGCTACAATTACTCCTGAATTGTTATCACAAGTAACATTGGCTGTTTCTGTTGCAACAATTTGTAACGGACTGTCAGGTGAACCAACAGTTGTTGTAGCAGAAATTGCAGTACAAAACGGACTATCAGTTGCCGTGATGGTAACTTGATGGTTACCTGCAAGTAATCCGGTAATTGTAAAAGGATTTACGGAAGTGTTTCCGTTACCGGAAGCAATAGTAGCACCTAAATTATTTTGAACTTCATAAGAATAAGCTCCTGAATAACCTGTAACATCAATGGTTACAGTTCCGTCAGTATCACCAAAACAAGTTACAGGTGAATTTGCTGTAATCACCACATCAATAGTATCAAAAGGAGCAATTTCAAATGGAGTTGTCAAACTATAACAACCTGTTACATTGTCGGTTACTTGGAATACATAACTTCCTGGAGTTGTTAATGCGAATATCGGGTTATTAACTTGAACCGGACCACTTGGTAGTAATTCATAAGTGAAATCACCGGAACCACCAACAACACCAATTGTAACAATAGCATCATTTATACAAGTAATAGCTGTGGTTTGTGTTACAGATACTGCTGTAATTGTTGGTAACGGATTAATGATAACACTTGTTGTTTGAATACAATTGTTTGCATCTTTTACATAAACAGTAATGTTTTGAACAGCACCATTATCAACTACATTAAATGTATTTGTTGGAAAATAATTTGTTCCATCAATACTGTAATTATACGGTGCAGTTCCTGACGGATTTCCAAACGCATCATCTGAAACCGTAACAGTAATTACTGAAGCTTGAACAGTATTCAAAGCATCACATACAAAAGAAGTTGCAGTAGCACTTATTGCTAACAAGGAAGGTTCAATGATTTGAATGATTTGAACATCTTGACAATCTCTATCAGAAGTAACAGTAACCGTATAGGTTCCGGCAGGTAATCCTGTAAAAAACCCATTGTTTTGAACAATTGGAGGATTAATTCCATCTGTTACTGAAAACACATAAGGAGGATTTGTATTTGAAGCATCTAACACGATAGTGATACTTCCATCACTTACACCATTACAATTAACAGTTGAAGTTGAAGTTGTAAACACAACAGGAGCCGGAACAGACAATGTAACACTTGCAGATGAAGAACAACTGCTAGTGGTGTCTGTTACAATTACAGTATAATCACCGGCAGCCAAACCATTAAAAGTTGAACTTGCTTGTGGTCCTTGAATAGTTACACCTAAATTATTTTGTAAAGTAAATTCATAGTTTCCTGAACCTCCCGAAGGAATCACAGAAATAACACCATCATTATCCGCACAAGTTGGTAAGGCATCAATAACCGGACTTGCGTTTAGTGCAGGTAAAATAGTTACGCTTACTAAGTTTCCACATCCGTTAGCGTCTTGAATTTCTATAGTATAAGTTCCTGAAGTTAAGTTGGTATACGTGAAAGTAGCCGCAGCTTGACTTTGAAAAGCACCGCCATTAAAGCTATAACTGTATGGTGCAATTCCGTCTAAAGTTCTATTTACTGTAATAATGAAACTACCATCAGGAGTGTTACATTGATTGCTAACTGAAGCAGTAATAACCGGTTCCGGATCTGATACAACAATTATAGTAGAAGGGGTGGCTTGAATACAATCGTTTGCATCTTTAATATAGATGATATAATTTCCTGCTTCTACATTGAATACAGAATTACTACTTCCTGCCCAAGTTGCAGCAGTCGGTGGTGTATCTCCTGAGTTTATTATTTGGAATTGGTATGGAGGTGTTCCAAATTGACCAACAGCTGTAATTTGTCCTGCGTTTAGATTACAATTGTCGTTTTGACTAATTGAAGCAGTAACTTGAAGCAAGTTTGTTGATTGAGAAATAGTAAAAGAAGCAGAAGCTGTTGAACAACCATTAAAAGCTCCGCCAATTTCTGTAAACAAAATATAATAAGTTCCTGGACCTAAAAGCCCAAAGTTTGAAACTGTAACCGGTCCACCTAATAAAGGTGTTGTTGTTCCTGTAATTCCTGTTGAAACGTTAAATTGTAGATTAAATATTTCATAAGTCACAGCAGTTGCACCGGCATCATAGTTTGAGAATGTAAAACTTACGTTTCCATCTACATTTCCTGTACAAGAAACATTGCTTACAACATCTAAAACAGCGTTCAAATTAGAAGGTGATTGAATTGGTAAATCGGCTGATTTGATAAAATAACAATTGGTGGTTTGATCAAAAACTACAAACGTATAAGTTACTCCCGGAATCAAGCCTGTGAAAGTTGCAGTACTACCACCAGGAACATCTGAAGGAATAAAATTACTGGAATAAGGAGACGTGTTGGAATCTAAAATTCCAAATTGATAAGGTCCACCAATTACAGAGGTAGTTACTGTAACAACTGCAGTTCCACCGGATACACAGTCAACCGTAGCTGTAGAAATATCTATTTCTAAGTCATTTGGTGGAGAGGCAATGATAATATTTGACGTTACAACTGAACATCCGTTAGCATCAATTACATCAACTTGATAAATTCCAAAGTTTACAATAGTAAAGGTGTAATCTTCACCTGTTGCTGCTAAATAAGGAGTAAAAATATCTCCAAAGTTATTGGTTAAATAATAAGTAAATGGAGCAACACCTCCGGCGACATTTTGAATTGTTATTTGTCCAAGATTAGTTCCTGTTAATGAATCACATGTAATAGGAATACTTGTTATCGTATAAGTAATCAAATCAGGCTGTGTGATAGTTATGTTTTCTGTATCACTACAACTGTTGGCATCCGTTACTGTAATTACATAATTACCCGCTGTTAAACCTGCTGTTTGATTTCCATAATCTACTCCGGTAGTGGTATTTACAACAGAAATTACAAATGGAGCCGTTCCAACGGTAGTGTCTAAAGTTATTGAGATGGCTCCTGAAGCTTCACCATGACATAAAATGTTTTGTGTTTGAATGACAGAAGTAATACTTGGTAACGTGATAGGTTGTATGGTATAAACACCCGATGTAAAAGTACAGCCTTGAGCATCTGTAAACAAGAATTGATAGGTTCCCGCAGTGGCTGTTTGATAACTCAAAGTGGTTCCAATTACTGCAGTTGAAGATCCAAAAGCACCACCATTGATTGCAACTTGATAGGTAAAAGGAGCCAATCCACCGGTAATTGAAGTTTCAATAAGAGCATCTGGCGTAGCAGTACAATCTAAACCTTTAACAATTGAAGTACTTGCCAACAACTGAGGTGTAATGATTTGAGAAACGGTTGCGGTACAACCAAAAGAATCCGTTACGGTGATTGTATAACTTCCCGGTGTAAGATTTGCAAATGTATTTGAGTTTTGATTTGGTCCGCCATTGATACTATATACAAAAGGAGCTGTTCCACCGGAAACAGAAACCACCAAAGTAGCTGCATTTGATGTATCATAACAAATGTCTGATGAAGCAGCAATAGAAGCGGTTACTGTTGGAGGAGTTGTCAAAGTAAATGTTGTGGAAACAATACATCCATTTGCATCAGTAACCGAAATGGTATAAGTTCCTGTCTGTGATAAGTTTCCAAACGAACCATTTGTTTGAGGTCCAACAACTGTTGCATTTGGTTGCGTCAATGTATATTGATTACTGCCCCAACCTCCTGTTGCGGTAGCGGTTACATTTCCATTGGATAAACAAGTAATAGGATTTGTAGTTATATTTATTGCTAATGCTGCTGTTGGAGCTGCAATAGTCACAGCTGATGTTGCCGTACAATTTGTTGTAGTATCTGTTACTGTAATAGTATAAGTTGAAGCCGGTATACCCGTTAAAGGAATAGTTGTTAAGCTACTGTTTGATGCTGAAGCAACCGTTGTTCCTAAACCATTTACAACAGTATAGTTGTATGGATTTGGACTGTTTACAGTATAAGTTAACGCACCATTTGAATCACCCAAACAAACTACATTGGCTACTAAAACTCCAACAACAGTGATTGGCGTAATTGGATAAATGGTATAGTTTTCTTGATAATAACAACCGTTATTATCGGTAACTAAAAACGTATAAGTTCCCGGAGCTAATCCGTTAAATGTTGGGTTGTTTCCATTATTTGCAATTTGTCCTGAAGGAGCAATTATTTCATATACAAAAGGAGCATTTCCACCAACAGCAGTTAAAGTAACATTAGATGAAAGAGCTGGACAAGTAACAGCTGTTGCCGTAATAGTGATATCGGTTATTTGATTTAATGGAGCAAAAGTTATTGCATTTGTAGTTGCAATACAGTTGTTAGCATCACGAATTGTGATGGTGTACGTTCCGGCAGTTAAACCGGTAAATGTGGTTGCTGCTCCAAAAGTTATTCCATCAATACTGTATTGATAGGGAGGAACACCGCCCGAAACACTTCCTGCAGCAATACCTATAGAACCACTATTTGTTAAACAAGTATAGTCTTGAATAACAACAGCATTTCCAACAATTGGATCAGGCTCAGTTATCGTAAAGTTATAAGTAAAAACACAGGTTCTGTTTCCTTTTGATTGAATCAAATTAACAGTATAATCTCCCGCTGCTAATCCGGTAAACAAACCGGAAGCTCCTGTATAGATAACATTACCGTTTCCATCTAATAATTCATAAGAAATATTATATCCGTTTGCGTTACTGATTGCAAAATTGATAGACCCATTAGAACCACCATTACAAGATACATTTTGCACAGTAGTGTTTACGGTTACGTTTGGAATCAAATCAATAGTTACAGGATTAGACAATGTGAAACAGTTGTTATTATCAACCATGATAAACACATAAGTGCCTTGTCCACCAAAGTCAATATCAAAAATTACACTAGTTTGATAATCGGCAGCAGTAGGATTTTGCAACACACCATTGTAGCTATAAATAGCATAAACATAAGGCGGTTGACCACCTCCTGAACTCATTTGAATGTTTCCTTGATTACACGAAATATGTTGTGAAACTTGAGCAGTTAAATTTAACGTGTTAGGAGTTATAGTGACAGTATCGGTAAACGAACATCCGTCATCTGTAGTAACGGTTACAGTATAGGTTCCCGGATTTAAATTGTTGAATGTATAATCATTATCTTGAACCGGACCAACTGAAATTGATACCGGACCTGATATGGTAAAATAGTATTGAGGTAATACATTTAAGGCTTGCAAGCGAATACTACCTTGTCCGTTGCAACTTGCATTTTGTGTGATAACATTAACTTGAAAGTCATTTTGTTGGATTCCAATATTCGGCACTTCAAATAAACATCCATCTACAACACCAATTTGTCTGATTTGTACCAAATAAACTCCGGCTTGAGCAACTGTAAATATTGGATTATTTTGATAAGGAACCAAAATAGTGTTTGTTGTTTGATTCACTAATTGAAACTCATAATCACTCGGTAAATTTGTAATGGTAATGGATCCCGGCGTGTTACAAATTAGGTTCGTTGTTGTATATTGAACGTCTAATAAGTTAGCAAAAACATTAAAATAAAAACGGGTAAAACAACCGTTTTGATAGTTTAATGTCACGCGATATTGACCCGCAGTTGTAGCATTATAATTTGGACCTGTACCAACAGTTGTCCAGTTACAGGCTGCATTTTTATTAGCACAATCATCAACGCCAACAGGAGGACAACTAGCTTCGTTTAGAACTTCCCATATAATACTAACAGCATCTGAATTACTTATTTGAAGTAATCTACTGTCGTTTACACCACATAGAAAGATTAAAGGTAATTCTTCACCATCATTTGGACAAACCACCACTTCATCTGCAAAAGGAATTATTGGATTGGTTTGAGTTGCTCCAAATAAAGTTACATTGAATGTTTGTGTAATTCCAATACAAGGCGGTGCCGCAGTGTTAACCACCGTATAAGTTCCAACGGAAGAAACCGTTACAGATTGATTCGTTCCAATAACATCTCCGTTACTATTAGTCCACACATAAGCTATATAATCATTTGCGGCTGTTAATACGATAGAACTTCCACAAAGTATCTCGTTTGTGGTAAAAATACAATCGTCAATATCAACCAAAAAGTTAGCAGGGCCCGGTTGTCCAAAACCACAACTATCTAAACCTGCAAAACTTGGATCATCAGAAAT
The DNA here is from genome assembly GCF_014638005.1 of Flavobacterium orientale. Classification (GTDB taxonomy): domain Bacteria; phylum Bacteroidota; class Bacteroidia; order Flavobacteriales; family Flavobacteriaceae; genus Flavobacterium; species Flavobacterium orientale. The sequence continues at coordinate 207,277 of NZ_BMFG01000003.1, read as the reverse complement.
AACATTACTGTTTAAAACACCTTGATAAGTGGTGTATGCTTGATTTTGAATAATATTAGAACAAGCGTCTTCCAATTCACTACAAGTAGTTGCCACCTGAACTCTTATTCGAATGGTATATATCGGATCTCCTATTTCTAATAGGTTATCCGGAATACTGAATAAGAGTTCCTTAGTGGCAGGATTGTAAGTGTAGGTCACCCCGGGAGCTCCACTTAAATCCACTGAAATTAAACTGGTATTTACCGGTAATATGTCTCTGATTACCGAATTGGTTGAATCATCATTACCTATATTTTGAAACGTAATTACATAATCAAGAAATTGACCCAAAGTAACATTGGCCCCACCAATGTCTGTACCGGCAAGATCTTGAACTGTTTTTACTAAATTAATATCCGGTTCAATTACATCAACATTAAACGCATTAAAGAACATAAAATAGGTGTCTTGCGTTGAAGTTATTTGTAATGTTGCAGCCGTTGAGTTGTTTGGTAAAACTAAATTTCCCGGATTAGGAATAGTGATAATATCAGAATCATAACCCAAAGTATTTCTACTATTTGGAGTTCTATCCAAGAATTCAACATCTTTTAAAGTTATTCTACTGTTAAAGAAATTATTGACTGGTTTTAAAGCTCCTGATAAATCGGTAAATGTTGGATTAGTTGAAGCTTTAAAACGCAATTGATCGCCCGTGATTCTATTGTCACCTTCCAAAGCTGCAGAGGCCAATTGTGCTCTTACAGGAAAAGGAGGTGGCAATGTTGTAAACCCGGAATATTCAATATCTGTTGTTCCTATAGCGGCTCTAACCCCAGCAAAACCGTCATAAGAAGTGATGAATTTTCCAGGCATTTGCGGGTTTTCATAGACAAAGAAAATGGTCCATCCACCTGAAACTCCTCCCCCATTTATAAAACCTTGAGTTGCTCTGATGTTTGCAATAGTATATTCTCCTTCCGGATTTGCCAAACCGGTTACCAAGTTGGTAATATCTGCATAACAAGCATAGGGACTGTTTGCAATAAAGTTAGGATCAGTAAAACCATCAAATAAAATTTGACCGGTTATATCTTGATACGCACCTCCTGGAAGCTTTAATTTTACTTGGTTAAAATCAGAAAATCGAACCCCATCACCATCTCCTGCACTAGTAGAATATCCGGTATTAAATCTGTAAGTGGCAGACCAATACAATCCGGCATAAACAATTTTGTTACAACCTCCATTTGGTAATGTCAATACAGCACTACTCGAACTAAAGGTCGACGCATCACTATCAATATCAACATAGAGCATATTGAAATTGTCATTATATTGTGATGTATTTCCTAAAGTATTATAGGGAACATTTGGGCCTTCAGTGCTGGTTTGTCTGTTGACAATACTGTTGGCAATTAAAGTCATGTCACCTTTTAGATTATTTTCATATCTAACGGTGAATGGAACAGCAACTTGAGCTTGTGCAATCAAGTTGAACAGGAACAAACAATTGAAGAGTACAATTGCTTTGATAGCAGTAGGTAGTTTTGGGGCTTTCATTGGGGTTTTTATTTAATATTGATATTCATAATCCAAATCGTGTCAAAATAAGTGTTGTCTACGTTGGTATAATATGAAATTAGGGCATCATTCCATGAGTTATATTTGCGTAGATAAACATATCTAAAGTTATTTTTTGGATTGGTAAAATAATTCGCTTTAATACCTTGTTTACGTAACTGACTGATAAAATTGTCGGCCGAAACAGGTTCTGGAAACACGTTGGCAATGACGTAGAATCCGGGTTCTTGATTTGCAATTTCTAAATAGTTTTTCTTTGCAGTATCTCTTTTTTTGGTGGTTAGTTTTGAATAATATTCTTTTATTTCATCATCGTTCAAAGTAAAAGAGGGTTTATTACTCACCGCTTCTTTAGTTGAACCCGATTTCATTCCTGAAAGTTTTGAGTTAATGTCTACTTTTTCATCATTAGCATTTGAATTTTTGGTGTTTGATAATTTGATTTCTTCTACTTGTGATGCTGATTTCATGCCTGATAATAGCGTTGAAATATCACTTTTCGTTTCTTTGGTTTGGGTTGTTTTTCCGCCTTTTTTAACAGTTGTTGTGGTTTCGGTGACCACTGTTGTTTCTTCCGTTTCATCACAATTGCACTCTTCTTTGGTTTGAGCAGTTTTTTCAACTCTGGCAATATAGGCCATCATGTTATTCATTCGATTATCAAAATCTTCTGCTTTTATTTTTTGAATGGAATCTTCTTTAACAATCATTTCCAAATATTTCATGTTAGAATCATCCAATGTCATTCTCATTTTTTCAACTTCTATTGCTTTTGAAACAGCTAATGCGTCTGTTTCGGCAGTTCGTTTTGTATTTGTTTTTTTAGATGGTTTCTTTTTAGGTTCTTCAACTAATACTACATCTTCCTCCTCTTCTTCAAGTTCTTCTTCCTTTACTGTTTTATTTGAGGCAACATCTATCGGACCTTTGGTGTAATCAAAAACACGAGTTGTTTTTTTATTTGTTGTAGATGACAATCTAAAAGACAACGTAATTTCATGTGTTGGACCAAAATTAACCGCACCTTCATTAATCACTCTTTCATACGTATATCCTAAAGATAAACGATGTGTCAAATGTGCTCCGGCTCCAATACTTATTCCATAATAATCATCAATTCCTGTTTGAACCCATCCCAAATAAGGAAAGTTTACCAAAACAGAACCACCCAAGGTAAAGTCTTCCGTAGCATTTATTTTTCCTCTTGTCATTAATCTGAAATAGCCGTTTTCAAACATGCCTTTTCTTGATTCCATGTCATGATGATACATCGCATGTGCCGAAAAAGTTTTGTTGGAGTATTCTTTAACCATTTGACTTGATTTGAAATCATAATCAACTAGGTTTTCAGCATATACTCCAACATCAAAACTTCCCCATGTAACATTAAACCCCGGTTTTAATGTTAAAATTGAATTGTTAGACAATTCTAAAATGGCAGGATCCGGCTCATTACCTACAGCTCTATTGCTGTTAACCCCCGTTGTGTAATAAGCCAAATTGAATCCTACAGCTAATTTTATATTTTCTGCTAATTGCAGTTGGTAAGCATAATTTGCAATTCCCCCAAAACTGGTGATGATTCCTAAGTTTTGTTGGTATAAACCAATTCCGGCTCCGGCTTTCTCATTAAATTTTCCGGCATAACTTAGCATATATAATTCCGGTGAATCGTTAAATTGAATCCATTGGTTTCTGTGATACAATGTGATATAATTTTCATTTTCTCTCACAATAGAAAAAGTTGGGTTTATCAAAAATCTATTAAATTGTAACGTGTTCTGAGTTGGCACATTAAATGTCAAAACAGGACCATCTTGTGCTTGACTATTTTCAAACACAACCACAAGTAATAAGATATGTATAAACCAATGTTTCATCATTATTCTATAATTGTTATAGAGCCTTTTTTAGTTATTTCATCATTTTCAGAAATCGTATAATAAACAACAGGGTCTGTTTTAACTAAACTATAGTTTTCGTTTGGCCAGTTATTTTGATAGTTTCTCGCTCTGAAAAGCACTTTCCCTGCAGAAGAATAAATGATTACTTCCACATCTTCTTTGTTGGTATATTTTTCCGGAATTTCCCAATAATCGTTGCGACCATCGTTGTTTATGGACACAAAATTCGGAATCACAAAACTGTTGTTTTCTTTTAGTGTTACTACAAATGTTTTTACAATTTCACAATTTCCAATCATAGCTTTTAGGGTATAAATTCCCGGTTGAACCACAGTATAACTTGAACCCACTCCAACCATTTCAGTTCCTAAAAACCATTGATAGGAATCACCACCTGTTGCATAAACCACAACTGAAGCTCCTTCAAATAATTCAAAAGCATCTCCTTCACTAATTGTTATAAATGTTTCATCAATAGCTTGAATGGTAACTGTGTTTGAGAGATAAACACAACCATTATATTCTACTTCTAAATAATAATCGCCTGCTTCAGAAATAGTAATTTGCGATTGATTTCCAATTTGTTGGTCTAAGGCTATCGAATACCAACGATATACATAATTGGAGTCAGTAACATTTGAAAATAGTAAAGTACTTCCTCCATTTTCACATATTGCTGTAAATTCAGGAGTGATTTCTATGGTCATTGGAAGTCCAAGTGTAATAGTTACAGTATTTGAAATAACAAGGTTGAATTCAGGAATTACAATGCGTAATTCATAAACACCATTTTCAGTTAATGATGTGATGGGTAATGTATTTTGATTGGAAGAAACAACCAATATTCCGTTTTTATACCATTGATAAATGTATCCGTAATCATTATTCAAAATTGAAATAGTTCCCAAAGTGGTTAAAGCATCAAAAGAGGTAATGTTCAAAACGGTTTGATCACTAAAACAAGCTGAATAATTGGAGTTGGGAGCTATTGTGACAGTAAAACTATCAGGATAAATTAAATTAACAATGGCTTCTTGTGTGGCCACACAATCTTGACTTTGAGTGACAACAACTTTATAGGTCCCAAATTGTGATGCTACATAAGTACTCGCAGTTGCTCCGTTAATTATAATGTTGTTTCTATACCATTGAAATGTTGGATTTATCGCATTTGTAGTTACCGTTAATGTTCTGGTTTGACCCGGAATTATAACTTCAGTTGAAGAAACATTTAATGTTGCGGTTATACTTGACTCTTCTATAAAAACGCTGTTGGAAGAAGCCGAACAAGAACTTTGAGAAAGCACTAAATGATAAGCACCGGTTTCGAATGTCGTATAAGTTGGTTGATTGGCTCCAGCAATAATTACTCCGTTTTTGTACCAATTATAACTGTAAATAGCGTTTGTTTCGGAACTGATTAATTGCACACTGTTTCCACCACATAAACTACCTTGAACAGTTACAACAGGAGCAGTTATTGCTAATGCAACAGCAACATTATTAGAACTTATGGTTCCAAAATTGGGTAAGTTAACGGTTAATTGATACGTTCCGTTTTGTGATGCATTTGTGATAGGGTATGTTATTGAAGTAGCACCAGGAATCGCAACACCATTAAATAACCATTGATACGAATAGTTTGGATTTGCAGGATTCACGTTGCTGTTTCCTTGAGATGTTTGAGCCACAAATGAGTTAATAGCCAATGATGTTGTGGTACTCACACAGTTTTGATAACCAGCAGCAACATTAATGGTCAAATTAAAACTATCGGGATAACCTAAAGTAACTGATGCTTCTGCTTGAAGAGCACATCCCGTTCCTTGGGTTGCAACTACTTTGTAAATTCCATCTAAAGTTGCAGTATATGAACTTGAAGTGGCTCCTGAAATTAAAATGTTGTTTCTATACCACTGATAAGTTGGTTGTGATAAAGAGGTGGTTGTGGTCAATATCTTTTCTTCACCGGGTAATATAATATCAAATGCCGGATTGTTGATGGTGATTGTTCCCGAAGTGGAACTTACTAAAATAGTATTTGATGTTAACGGACAACCACCATTTGTTACAATTACATAATAATTTCCTTCTTGATTGGTAGCATAACTTGCCGATGTTGCTCCACTAATCGGATTACCGTTTCTGTACCATTGATAGGTATATTGAGTTCCGGTATAATTACTGTTGAAAGTAACCGTTGTTGTTGAGTTACAATAGGCTCCTGTTTGGGTTATTACAGCCGGATTTGAACCGCCTAATGAAATTATGATTGAGTTGGATGTCACTGGAGTTGCAATACCCGGAATTGTAGTCACTAAATGATAGGTTCCGTTACCCGTAGTTTGATTAACGGTTAAAGTTGTAGCTGTAGCTCCTGAAATTGGCTGATTGTTTTTAAACCATTGATAAGAATAACCATAATTGTTGTTTAACAAACTAACCACGCCGTTGTTTGTAAAGGCATCAAACTGAACAATATTTAATAAAATTTCAGTGCTGATACATTGTTGATAATCTCCGGCACTTGCAATTACAACTTCAAAGCTGTTTGGAAAAATGACTTCCACGGAAACGGTTGTTGTTAACGAGCAACCTTGCGTTTCTGTAACGGTTAATGAATAGATTCCGGCATCATTAGCTGTATAATTTATGGAAGTAGCACCAGGAATGTTAACGCCATTTTTCTTCCATTGAAATGTTGGATTTATGGCATTTGTAATTCCGTTTATTTGAAGCGTTGTTCCCGGAATTAAAATTTCAACAGCAGTTGTATTTAAACTTACTTGCAAATCGATAAGTTCCAAGAAAAAAGTATTTGATTCAAAAACACAAGAACCAACGGTAATTATTAATTTGTAAGTTCCTTCCAAAGTGGCATTATAGGTTGCTGCATTTGCTCCGCTTATCGCTACATTATTTCGATACCATTGATAATTGAATGAGGTGTCTTGATGCGAAGAAACCAATGTTTTTGACGAACCTTCACATATAAAATCGGAAGAATCAGTTGTGTTTATAGTTAACTCAAAACCTGAAATAATATTTACTGCAACAATATTTGAATAGGAATTCATAATACAACTTCCGTAGTCAACAATTACATAATAATTTCCGGATTGTGTTACAGGTATTGAAGGTCCGGTTTGACCAATAATCTCTGCAAAATTTCTATACCATTTATAATTTAAACCAGGATAAAACAATGGTGATGCTGGCGTTCCATCTGAATCAATTTGCAAATTGAATGTGGAACCCTCGCAAACAGTTATTGAACCCGAATTGTTGTTTATTGAAAAAGGTTGGTTATGGATAGCATAATAGGCAGGGAAACTTACACTTGACGGACTAGTTGCTACAGGAGCCGTACTTCGTACTCGAAGTCTATAACCTTCGCCCGCAGTATTTGTTGGTAATTGAAAATTTGTATTGACCGGAGATGTTGTGCTTGTTAATGTTTTAACTGTAGTAGCTCCAGCAAAATTCCCTGTAGGATCAGACATTTCAATAATGAATGTATTACCTGCTTGTAGATTTGCAACCGGAAAAAAAGTAAAGGAAACGTTGTAAGTATTAAAACCCGAAGAAGCACAGGCTTGTGAGAAGCCTAAGGTAGGTGTGCCAATCACTATTTGTGAGGCAACCGTGTTGACAAACAATGTTGTCAGCAAGGTGAGCAGCAAATAGCTTTTCTTTGGGGTATAATTATACATATAACACTAGCTTATATTTGTTTGCTTCTACCCCTAAAAGCATCCAAAATACATTCAAATTAAATACTAATTTCTACTACACTTTAAATCCTATTACGAGAATAGTTGATTTAAGGTTTTCAGTTTGCTTTGCTCACTGAAATTATTTTTATGAAATAGTATTATAAAAGCCAATAGTTACTACTGGTTGTATAATTCCTAGTCGAAGATAAATATTTCTTTTAAATGTTATATACGTAAGATTAAAAAAATGCGTTTTTTTATGAAAATATGCGGTAAACCGTAACATTTAACACATGTTATTGTAAGTAAATACTTTATGGCTGTGTTTTTGAACGTGTATTATTGCATTTCATCGATGTTTTTATTTTGTAACACAATATAGTAGGTTAACTTGAATTTGTGTATTTTTGTGCTTCAAAATTGAACTATGTCAGAAGAGAAATCATTAAATTTTATTGAGCAAATAATTGAAGAAGATTTAAGAAATGGTTTTCCTAAATCAAATTTGCGTTTTCGTTTTCCACCGGAACCAAACGGATATTTACACGTGGGTCACGCCAGTGCAATTTGTTTAAATTTCGGATTGGGATTAGATTATCAAGCACCTGTAAATCTTAGATTTGACGATACAAATCCGGCCAAAGAAGAGCAAGAATTTGTTGACGCTATTAAAAAAGATGTGTCATGGTTGGGCTTTCAATGGGCTGAAGAACGATATGCTTCCGATTATTTTCAACAATTATATGATTGGGCTGTAATTTTTATCAAAAACGGAAAGGCCTATATAGATAGTCAATCTTCTGAAGATATGGCAAAACAAAAAGGCACACCAACACAAGTGGGAACCGATAGTCCTTTCAGAAATCGTTCAGTTGAAGAGAATCTTGAACTGTTTGAAAAAATGAAAAATGGTGATTTTCCTGAAGGAACTCACGTGTTGCGAGCAAAAATAAATATGAGTGCCACAAATATGTTAATGCGTGATCCAATCATGTATCGCATTTTACATAAACACCACCATAGAACCGGTGATGCTTGGTGCATTTATCCAATGTATGATTGGGCTCACGGCGAAAGTGATTATATTGAGGGAATTTCACATTCTCTTTGTACGCTTGAGTTTTTACCTCACAGAGAATTATATGATTGGTTTTTAGATCAAATTTATGATGTTACTAAAACCCGACCAAAACAAAGAGAATTTGCCCGACGAAATCTTTCGCACACTGTTGTTAGTAAAAGAAAATTAATGCAATTGGTTCAAGAAGGTCATGTTACTTCTTGGGATGATCCTAGAATGAGTACTATTTCGGGAATGCGAAGAAGAGGTTATACGCCAGCTTCAATAAGAAATTTTGCTAAAACAATTGGAATCGCAAAACGAACCAACTTAATTGATGTCTCGCTACTAGAATTTTGTGTTCGTGAAGATTTAAACAAAACAACGCCAAGAGTTATGGCGGTTTTAAATGCGGTGAAATTGGTAATTACAAACTATCCCGACGCAAAGGAAGAATGGTTAGAAGCAGAAAATAACCCGGAAGAAGAGGTGATGACGTATAGAAAAGTGCCTTTTTCTAAAGAATTATATATTGAAAGAGAGGATTTTCAAGAAGAAGCAAACAAGAAGTTCTTTCGACTGACTTTAGGAACAGAAGTTCGACTTAAAAATGCGTATATAATTAAGGGTGAGAAAGTTATAAAAGATGCAGACGGAATAATTACTGAAATCCATGCAACATACGATGTAGATTCTAAATCAGGAAGTGGTACCGAAGCCAGTCAACGAAAAGTAAAAGGAACCATTCATTGGGTGTCAATTCCTCATGCTGTTGAAGCGGAAGTAAGAGTTTATGATCGATTATTCACTCACGAAAATCCTGATGGAGATAAAGATGTAGATTTTAAAGAATACATCAATCCAAATTCTTTGCAAATTATAACAGGATATGTTGAACCAAGTTTGCAATCTTCAAATCCGGAAGATAAATACCAATTTCAACGTTTGGGTTATTATTGTGTTGACAAAGATTCTACTGCTCAAAAATTAGTTTTTAACAAAACAGTTGGTCTTAGAGATTCTTGGGCAAAAATTGAAGCAAAAGAGTAAAACCAACAACTATAGAAATATCAAATGAAAAAGCCCGATTTGCGTCGGGCTTTTCTATTATTGTTATTTTGTATAATAAAACGCAAAACGATAATTATTTATTATCAAAAGTGACACTGTAAGATTTGTTTAAATTCGCCAAAAAAAAACGGTAATATGATTTTATGTTTTACTCAAAGAAATGCCCTTACAACTAATTTATTTCGTTTTTTAGATTTTGAAAAAAAAAAAGGACCTTTCGGCCCTTTTTAGTTATTCGTTTTCTTCGGTTGTTCCAAATTCATCTTTAGAATTGGCTTTCGGAACTCGTTTTGTACTGTTAGCTTTTTTCATAGCTTCACCAACTTGGTTACTTGCTGTGAAACTTGCCACCATGTTATTTAACATTTCACTCCCTGCTTGAGGTGAATTTGGCAATAAGATTAAATTTGAATTTGCATCGGCTCCAATAGCTTGTAATGTGTCATAATGTTGTGTTACAACAATCAATGCCGAAGCTTCTTGAGAATTAATACCCACTTTATTCAATACATCAACACTTTCCACCAAACCTCTTGCAATTTCTCTTCTTTGGTCAGCAATACCTTGACCTTGAAGTCTTTTGCTTTCTGCTTCCGCTTTTGCTTTGGCTACAATTCTGATTCTTCCGGCTTCTGCTTCATATTCTGCTGCTGTTTTTTCACGATCAGCAGCGTTAATTCGGTTCATCGCGTTTTTCACTTGAATATCCGGATCAATATCCGTAATTAACGTGTTGATAATATCATAACCATAAGTGGTCATTGCTTCGTTTAACTCACGCTTAACAGCAACAGCAATATCATCTTTACGCTCAAAAACATCGTCTAATTTTAGTTTTGGCACCTCTGCACGAACCACGTCAAATACATAAGATGTAATCTGATCGTGAGGATATTCCAATTTATAAAAGGCCTCATAAACTTTCTCCTGAATTACTTTAAACTGAACAGAAACTTTCATTTTTACGAACACGTTGTCTTTGGTTTTCGTTTCGATGATAACATCAAGTTGTTGAATTCTAAGGTTTAATCTGCCTGCAACTCGGTCAATCACAGGAATTTTTAATTGTAAACCGGATTGCCTGGTGCTACTGTATTTTCCAAATCGCTCAATTACAGCAGCTGATTGTTGCTTAACTGTAAAAAAAGAGGCCAGTAAAAGAAATACGGCTAAAACAATAAATACATAAGTAATCATAATAAGTAATAGTTAAATGTTAGTATGTATAATGATACGAAATTTCTATTAGGTTTGTTACAAGTTAACAAACTATTAATGAAAAGATTTTTTAGAATTAACTTTCTGCGACATGTAAAGTGTTGTTTTTAAGTAGAATTAAATTTTTTTTTCAATTCTGAAATTAATAATAAAAAAGGGTTTCAACTTTTTGAAACCCTTTTAAAAAATGCTATTTATAGATCTTCTTTAGAAATATTTTTTAGTATTTCATATTTCTTTTGCTTTGTTTTCCAACGTTCCATTGCATATTGTTGCATGTCTTCCACCTTGTCTTTTTCGTCAACAATCTCAAATCCTAAAAGGGTTTCAATAATGTCTTCTAATGTTGCAATTCCGTCCATTCCACCATATTCATCAGAAATCAATGAGATTTGCTCTTTGTTATGTAGCAACTCTTCCCATGCGTCAAATAACGATGTAACCTTTGGAAAAGTAACAATATCTCTTCGGATGTCTTTTAATTTTAAATCAAATTGATCCTCAGCTAACTTTTCAAAAACAAGTTCTCTAAAGACATAACCCGTTATATTATCCCTATTTCCTTCGTATATCGGGATTCGGGAAAAATGAAGAAAATCTTTATTGTTTAAGAATTCTTGCAAAGTCATTTCCTCATTTGCTACGACAACCACAATTCGAGGTGTCATAATTTCAGAAATCTTTATACCCTTAAGTTTTATAAGATTCTGAATAATTTTATTTTCTTTCTCTCCAAAAATACCTTCTTCAGTACCAATACTGGCTAAAGCAGAAATTTCCTCTCTACTTGTGGTTAATTCTTTTTCATTTCTGGAAAGTAATTTAGTTAAAACAGCAGAAATAACCACTAACGGATAAGTAATGAAAATCATTACATTGATAGATTTTGCCGCAATCCCCATTAACTCTCTACTGTAATTTGCACCTAATGTTTTTGGAATAATTTCTGTTAAAACTAATATCAAAATAGTTAAAACAGCAGAAACAACCCCAAAATAAGCTTCACCAAACACAAGCGTAGCTTGTGCCCCAACTCCCGCCGCTCCTACGGTATGTGCAACAGTATTAAGCGATAAAATGGCAGAAAGCGGTTTGTCGATATCTTCTTTTAATTTAATAAAAGTTATAGCGTCGGCATCACCTTGTTCAACTTTTGCTTTGAGAAAAGAAAGTGGAGTAGAAAGTAAAACAGCTTCCAATATTGAACAAATGAAAGAAGTAAACAAAGCAATAAACAAATAAACAAATAACAGTGTCATGTCAGGTTTTTTTTGAAATAAATCAAGTACAATTAAGCGTCAAAGGTATATAAAATTTAATAACCAATTCTATAATTCAGCAAGACAACTATTTAAATTAATGACTAGGTTCATATATCAATCTAAAGAAGGTACTAAATCGTTCGTTTTCTCTGCTAATAGGAATTCCCGTAACAATTCCAATTAACAAATTTTCGGTAATTCCAACCCGCATTTGAGGCCGTATAGTCATATCGAAATCGGTTTTTGTGACTTCTTTATTAAATTCAATACCAATGAAATTTCGTGTTCCCGGAATCATATAATGTACATTACTATTAATTTGCCAATTGGTATATGACGAATTATCTGAAAAATGATGAATTATTGCCGGACCCGTGTAAAGCAAAGTGTGGAAATTGTTTCCCCATCGTTTAGCTGCAACAAAAAAAGGATTGTAAACATTTCCAACAAATAACCTCCCATTACTATAATTGTTGAATTCGTTCATTTCAAATTCTTGAATGTAACCAAGTGCCAAAGATGTTTTATGTTTTTCTGATACATAAAAGGAGTATTGAGCCGCTAATTTTAAACTGTTTAGCTTGCTTCCCGGACTCATTCCGTTGGTGTTTGATGGATAAATTGTAAAAGGTAATTCTACTTCCAATCCTAATCGATCTATTGGAGCCCACTCATATTCTACTAAAGCTAGATATTCATCATATTGATCATTGTCAGTTATTCCAAACCCAACATTCCATTCTTTTTCGCCTTTTCGAGCTCCCAAATCTCGTATTAAATCGATATATAAGGGTTCAGCATGTAATACTTTTGGTTTTTCGGTTTTGTTTTGAACTTCATCAATATATAAACTGTCTTTCAACGTTTTATTGATTTCTAATTCGGTTTGAGAAAATGAAGTTTGACTTATAAAAAGCAGCGATAGGAAGCAAAATAATTGCTTCAAACAAAATTGATTCATGATGGTTTAATTTTAATTTATACTAATGATTTTGTATGTCTTCAGATAGAAAACAAACGTATTTATAAATTAAATTAAACCTCTGGAGGTGGAGAATGAATTTCTAGAAATGGTTTCAGAAGAAGGTTGTTGCTGTAATATAAATTCTTTTGAACAGAATTAAAGACGATCAATTTTGTTTTAATTTCAAAAAAGGGTAGCACAAATTTATCTGTTGCAAACCCTTTTTTCATCGTTTGATTTTTTTCGTTGTCGTTAGTGTTGTTCTCAGGAATAGCATCTTCAAAGCCTAAGACTTTTTCGAAAACGAGCTCAATAATACTTTCTTGTTCGTTATAATAAATATGTTTTTTTTCGTTATCGGCAAACAAAGAGGTGACATCTACGCTGATATTCAACAGGTAGCAAGCCATAAAACCCCAAACAAATACTGTTATTTTAGAATGTCGAATTGCATTTAACATGTCACAAAAGTAAAACCTTTTAACAAAATTAAATTTTTTCTGTCGCTTTTAGTATTCTTTTAACGGTTTCTTCTTTAAACAGTACTACGACAATAACTTGAAAAATATAAAAATTATAGAATCCTTTTGAAATTATATTTTTGAATTATAAACCTAAATCAAGTATATTATTATGAATAAATATTTTATATAAATTTTCTTAGATTTGATTAATTATTTTAGATTTGAAAATAATCTTTAATTTATTTTTATGAAAAAATTTTTATTATTATCAAGTGTGTTTCTCTTTTTAGTGTCATGTAGTAATGATGATTCTAACAACAATGATTCTCAAGGAGTAAATCAATCTAAAATTTTTGGTTACTGGTACAAAGGATTAGGTGCTCCTTTTTACTATTATGATTATTATTATTTTGGAGAAGATGGAGAATATCAACAAGGTTGGGGACCAATAAATAGTAACCCTTTAACAGGTACATGGGAATGGGAAGACGGAACAACTATAAAGATTACACCATCTCCCGGTGGAGGAATTGCAGGAGGAGTCCAAACACATGAATTTAGAAAAATTTCAAATGATTCATTGTGTTCAGCTTCAGATGAGGGTCTTAAATATTCGAGAACTAATCATAATGACTAACCAAAAAGCCCTGAATTTTCAGGGCTTTTGTTTTATATATTGTTTATTGCTTTATCAATCCTTTTAACAGTTTCATCTTTCCCAATCATCTCAATAATATCAAACAAATGCGGCCCTTTTAAAGCCCCAACCAAACTCAATCGAAGCGGTTGCATTACTTTTCCCATGCCAATTTCATTGGTTGTCATCCATTCTTTTAAGAGGGTTTCAATGTTCAAAGAAGTAAAATCTTCTATCGATTCTAAAACTTCAATTACTTGTTTCATCAAATCAGGTGTTTCTGGTTTCCAATTTTTTGATGCTTTTTCATCATAAGATGTTGGTGCTTCAAAGAAGTAGTCGGCTAATTCCCAAAAATCGGAAACAAAATTGGCTCGTTCTTTAATTAAACTTACGATTTTTGTCATTTCGATGAAGGAGAAATCACATTTCCCCGTTTTGTCTACAATCATTTTCTTAAATGCATCTACCAAACTTTCATCGCTTTGTTGTTGCAAATACTGATGATTAAACCATTTGTTTTTTTCTGGGTCAAATTTAGCACCCGCTTTGTGAACACGATTCAAGTCAAATTTTTCAACCAGTTCATCTAAGCTAAACAATTCTTGGTCCGTTCCATCATTCCAGCCTAATAAAGCTAAAAAGTTAATCACCGCTTCCGGAAAATATCCTTTTTCTCTATATCCTGATGAAATTCCTTCGTCTGTTTTCCACTCTAAAGGAAACACAGGGAATCCCATTTTATCTCCATCTCTTTTTGATAATTTTCCATTACCAATTGGTTTTAAAATCAATGGTAAATGAGCAAATTCGGGAGATTCCCAGCCAAAAGCTTGATAAAGCAAACTGTGAAGTGGGAGTGAAGGCAGCCATTCTTCGCCACGAATAACATGCGAAGTTTCCATCAAATGATCATCAACAATGTTAGCCAAATGATAGGTTGGCATTCCGTCACTTTTAAACAAAACCTTATCATCTAATAAATTAGTGTCAAATTTTATATCACCACGAATGATGTCTTTTAGTTCCAAAACCTCATTTACCGGAGTCTTAAAACGAATCACAAAATCCTCTCCTGACGCAATTCTTCTATCAGTTTCCTCTTTAGAAAGTACCAAAGAAGTGTCCAACTTTTCACGATTGTGCCAGTTATAAATAAATGTTTTTCCTTGTTCTTCGTGTTGTTTTCTGTGCAAATCCAAAGCCTCAGCAGTATCAAAAGCATAATAGGCCCAACCTGAATTTATCAATTGATCGGCATATTGTTTGTAAATCGCTTTTCGCTCGCTCTGACGATAGGGTCCAAACTTTTCGTTTTTATTCACCGTTTCATCAGGAGAAATCCCCAACCATTCTAAGGCCTCAAAAATATAGTGCTCTGCTCCGGCAACAAATCGGTTTTGATCGGTATCTTCTATTCTTAAAAAGAACACACCGTTGTGTTTTTTGGCAAATAAATAATTGAATAATGCAGTTCTAACACCACCAATATGCAACGGGCCGGTTGGACTTGGAGCAAATCGTACTCTTACTGGTTTTGACATGATATTTCTTGAATTTTGTGCAAAGATACATTTTCAATTTTTATTACTCGTTTCATGAAATTATTTAAAATGTAAATTTAACAGCATAAGAAGAGTGTGATTGCATAGTTTCTGAGTTCATTAAGCTACGTTTTTCTTTAAAAATGCAATCAATTGTCATAATAGAAACAAGCATTAATTCTGTAGTTTAAAAAAGCTTTTTTCATAAGTGTGTTTTCCTACAACTATTTTACTTTGATAACTCCATGGTAATCCCATAGTAATCCCATAGTAAAGCCATGGTGAAGCCATGAATGTTAAAACTTTCAATCCTATGTTATTTCTTGTTAATAAAAACCAAATTTTAAACAGTTGAATTAGTGTTTTAAAAAGGTGATTTGCTATCAATTAGTTTCTTTTCTTCGACGCATTCAAATCAAAAATTTGAATTACTACGTAAGCAATTTTTCAACAGCTTCCACAAAATAGAATTCTTGTCGTTCTTTAGAAAGAACTAATGCGTTGGTTTTTTAATTTTTTAGGATACGTACTTGTTGTACTATTTACGGTTTAGTTTTAAACGGAAATTATGTTTTATATCCCCTTTTTGCACCCGATTTCATTAGATAATATTTAACTTTTGACTAAAAAATAAAATTGTACTTTTATAAGTTATAATAAACGAGTAAAATAAATTGGAAACAAAGTCGCTGATATATCAAAAATTAGAAGATTTCATTAAGAAATTTTACACCAACGAACTCCTCAAAGGATTGATTTTCTTTATAGGTTTGGGTTTACTTTATTTTATTTTTACGCTTCTGATTGAATATTTTCTTTGGCTGAGTCCTTTAGGTAGAAAAGTATTATTCTGGTCGTTTATTGCGGTGGAATTATTCCTGCTATTCCGTTTTATACTGTTTCCGATTTTTAAGTTGTTCAAACTTCAAAAGGGGATTGACTATAGTCAGGCCTCACAAATAATTGGGAATCACTTTTCTGAGGTTAGCGATAAGTTGACTAATTTTTTACAGTTAGCAACGTCAACTCAAAAATCAGAATTGTTACTTGCTTCAATCGAACAAAAGGCTAAATCGTTACAGCCCATTCCGTTTAGCAATGCGGTGAATTTTAAATCAAATAGAAAATACTTGCCTTGGGCTATTGTGCCAATTGTTTTCATTGCTTTTTTTATGCTTAGTGGCAATTCCAATTTATTATCGGATAGTATGAACCGCGTTGTTCGATACAACGAACGCTTTTCACCACCGGCTCCGTTTTCTTTTGTTGTTGAAAATAATAAATTGGTTTCAGAGCAAGGCTCTGACTTTCTTTTACAAATAAAAACAGTTGGAAAGATTGTACCTGAAAATGTCATGATTAATAGTGGCGATGAAAGCTATTTTATGGAATCAACAAAACCGGGAACATTTGAATACCGCTTTACTAATTTAAAAAAGAATGTAGTTTTTTATTTAACTGCAAATTCGGTTACCTCGCAAGATTTTGAACTTCAAATCATTGAAACACCTTCTATAGTTAATTTTGAAATGCTTTTACAATTTCCAGGATATCTCAATAGAAAAGCGGAAGTGGTAAAAGGAATCGGTAATGCTGTTGTTCCTGAAGGTACCCGTGTAACTTGGAAAGTAAATTCTATTGCTACGACCTTGATTGAATGGAGTGACTTTCAAACCAATCAACCCTTTGCTTTAGAGAATAACAACTATAAATTTAATAAAACTATTTCACAAAACACAGAATATCAAATACTTACTTCTAATGAGAATGCTAAGCATTATGAAAAACTAAACTATCAAATTGCTACAATAAAAGATCAGTATCCTTCCATTGCAGTAACTACTGCTCCTGATAGTTTGCAAACGGGAAAAAACATTTTAATTGGTCAGGTCACAGATGATTACGGGCTTTCTAAGCTACAAATTGTTTATTACCCAAAAGACAAGCCGAATGAATTAAAAAAAGTGGCTTTAAAGGTTAATAATGATGTTTTTGACCAATTTATTTATACGTTTCCAACCAATTTGAATTTAGAAGAAGGGGTTTCTTATGATTATTATTTTGAAGTATTCGATAATGATGCTATTCATAATTTTAAAAGCTCTAAATCAATTGTATTTTCAGATAGAATTGCAACTCAAGAAGAGCAAGTAGATCAATTATTACAACAGAAAAATGATAATATTCAAGGATTAACCAAATCAATTAAAAATCAAGACAAACAAATGTCGGAGCTTGATCAATTGAAAAAACTTGGAAAAGAAAACAAAGAATTAAACTTTAAAGACAAACAAAAAATTAATGATTTCATAAATCGTCAAAAACAACAAGAGCAGATGATGAAAGAATTTTCTAAGAAATTGGAAGAAAATTTAAAAGATTTCAAATCAGAAAACGATCCATTCAAACAAGAATTAGAAAAAAGAATGGAAAATGCTCAAAAGGAAGCTGAAGAAAACGAAAAGTTGTTAGAAGAGTTACAAAAACTTTCAGACAAATTAGAGGAAGAGGATTTGTTTGACAAATTGGACAAATTCAAACAAAATGCTAAGAATCAGTCAAAAAATTTGGAACAATTGGTGGAACTCACCAAAAGATATTATGTTGAAAAAAAGGCAGAACAATTGGCTTCAAAGCTGGACAAGCTTGCAGAGAAACAGGAAAAACTTTCTAATGATGACAATCAAAATAAGGAAGCCAATCAAAATGAATTGAATAAAGAATTTGATAAAATTCAAGAAGAACTTCGTCAATTAGACAAAGACAATAAAGAACTAAACAAGCCAATGGATATTCCTTCTGATGAAAATCAAGAGAAAAGCATCAAAGAGGACATGAAAAAAGCCTCTGAAGAGCTTCAAAAAGACAAAAAGGAAAGTGCCAAACCAAAGCAGAAAAAAGCTGCGGAAAAAATGAAGCAAATGAGCCAAAGTATGATGGAAAGCATGTCAGGCGGAGAAATGGAACAACTAGAAGAAGATGTAAAAATGATGCGTCAAATTCTGGATAATTTATTGGCCTTTTCATTTTCACAAGAAGATTTAATGAAGCAATTCAAAGGATTAAAAAAAGGTGCTCCTTCATATAATTCAAATTTAAAAAAGCAACAAGATTTAAAATTACAATTTAAACATGTTGACGACAGCTTGTTTGCCATGTCGTTGAGAAACCCAATGATCACTGAACGAATTACTGAAGAGATAGGAAACGTTCATTATAACGTAGATAAATCGTTAGAAGTCTTAGCTGAAGCGAATATTTCAAGAGGTGTTTCTCATCAACAATATACTACTTCAGCAGCTAATCGTTTGGCTGATTTTTTAAGTGATGTCTTGAATTCAATGCAAATGCAAATGCAGTCTTCAGGTTCAGGAAAAGGTATGCCAAAACCCGGACAAGGTGGAAGCGGTCAACTTCCTGATATCATTCAAAAACAACAAGGTTTGGGCGAGAAAGTTAAAGAAGGAATGGAAAAAGGAGATAAACCCGGAGAAGGTAAAGATGGTGAGAAAGGTGAAAAGAAAGGTGAAAAACCCGGCAAGGAAGGGCAAGGGGGTCAAGGAAGTGGTGATGGCGAAGAAAATGCAAAAGAACTAATGGAAATTTATAAAGAACAAAGACGATTGCGAGAGCAACTACAAAACGCTCTTGAAAAACAAGGATTAACTCCTGATGGCCAACGTGTCATTAATCAAATGAAAGATGCAGAAAAGCAAATTCTAAACAAAGGTTTTAAAAATGAAGTACTTCAAAAGATGCTGAACATAAAGTATGAAATGCTGAAATTAGAGAAAGCAATTCAAGAGCAGGGAGAGGATACAAAGAGAGAATCTCAAACCAATAAAAATAATTATAATTCAGGAACAAAGCCAATATCGCCTGCATTGCAAGAATATTTGAATAGTATTGAGATTTTAAACAGACAAACGTTACCTTTGAGGCCCGGTTTCAATCAAAAAGTACAAGACTATTTTAAGAAAAATGATTAGTTTTCATTACGAGACAAAATTCAAATTAAACCCTGAGCGAACTTTCAAAAGTTGGTTAAAACATGTGATACTTTCAGAACAAAAGAAGGTAGGAGATATCAATTATATTTTTTGTGACGATGTTTATCTACACAAAATCAATCTTGATTATTTAAATCACGATACTTTTACTGACATTATCAGCTTTGACTACTCAATAGGAAATGTATTACATGGTGATATTTTTGTTTCTGTGGAAAGAATTGCTGATAATGCTAAGAAGTATAACGTTAGTTTTGAAGAGGAACTCAAACGAGTAATGGCCCATGGTGTTTTGCATTTCTGTGGTTTTAAAGATAAAACCAAACAAGAGAAAACAACGATGAGATCAAAAGAAGACGAAAAAATCGAAATGTTCCACGTGGAACAGAACAAGACTAAACAACAATAAAACGTAAAGATAAAAGAATGTTTCAAGAGGTATATGATGTAATTGTTGTTGGAGCCGGACATGCCGGTTCAGAAGCTGCTGCTGCTGCCGCAAATATGGGGGCTAAAACACTTTTGGTTACCATGAATTTGCAAACAATTGGGCAAATGTCTTGTAATCCAGCCATGGGAGGAATTGCCAAAGGGCAAATTGTTAGAGAAATTGATGCCTTGGGTGGTTTTTCAGGATTAGTTTCTGATAAAACGGCGATTCAATTCAAAATGCTCAACAAGTCTAAAGGTCCGGCGATGTGGTCGCCTAGAGTTCAAAGTGACAGAATGCGTTTTGCAGAAGAATGGCGTTTGATGTTAGAACGAACACCTAATCTTGATTTTTATCAAGAAATGGTTGGTGGTTTGCTAATAGAAAATAATAAAGTAGTTGGGATTAAAACATCCCTAGGAATTCATATAAAAGCAAAATCTGTTGTTTTGACTAACGGTACTTTTTTGAACGGTTTGATTCATATTGGAGAAAAACAATTTGGAGGAGGAAGAGCTGGGGAAAGTGCCGCTTATGGCATTACAGAAGATTTGGTTGCGATTGGTTTTAATTCCGGAAGAATGAAAACCGGAACACCTCCTAGAGTTGATGGAAGGTCTTTGGATTATTCGAAAATGAGAGAAGAAAAAGGTGATGAAATACCTCATAAATTCTCATATTTGGAAAGTTCAAAACCATTACAACATCAAAAATCGTGTTGGATGACATATACTTCAGAGACAGTTCACGAATTGTTGCGTGAAGGTTTTGACCGTTCACCCATGTTTAATGGAAGAATTCAAAGTACAGGACCAAGATATTGTCCATCAATTGAAGATAAGATTAATCGTTTTGCAGACAAGGAAAGACATCAACTATTTGTTGAGCCTGAAGGGTGGGATACTGTTGAGGTTTATGTAAATGGATTTTCTACATCGTTACCTGAAGAAGTACAATTTAAAGCGTTACGTTCTGTAGTGGGATTTGAAAATGTAAAGTTTTTTAGACCGGGTTATGCTATTGAATATGATTATTTTCCGCCAACACAATTAAAACACACGCTAGAAACTAAGTTAGTTGATGGTTTGTTTTTTGCTGGGCAAATTAACGGAACTACAGGTTATGAAGAAGCGGCTTCTCAAGGATTAATGGCTGGAATTAATGCCGCTCTAAAAGTACAAGAGCGTGATCCGTTTATACTGAAACGTGATGAAGCTTATATTGGCGTGTTAATTGATGATTTAATCACGAAAGGAACCGAAGAACCCTACAGAATGTTTACTTCGAGAGCTGAATTTAGAACTTTATTGCGTCAAGATAACGCAGACCAAAGACTTACCCCAAAAGGTTATGCTATTGGTTTGGCTTCCGAAGAGCGTTTAAAACGAATGGAATATAAGTTTTACGAGTCAGATAAATTAGTCAATTATTTCAAAGAAACAAGTATTTCTCCAGAAGAAGCAAACCCGGTATTAGAGTCAAAAGGAAGTGCTTTAATGACTCAATCTGATAAAATGTTTAAAGTTTTTTCTAGACCTCAAATTGATTTAGAAGATATTGTTTTGTTTGATAGAGTGAAAAATTATATAGCTGAGAATGATTTAGACCAAGAAATTGTAGAACAAGCAGAAATACAAGTCAAATATTCAGGCTACATAGAAAAGGAACGTAATAATGCTGATAAATTAAAACGCCTTGAAGATCTTCAAATTCCTGAACATTTTGATTATGATAAGATAAAATCAATGTCAATTGAAGCAAAAGAAAAATTAAAAAAGATTCGTCCTGTTACTGTTTCGCAGGCATCTCGTATAAGTGGTGTTTCGCCTTCTGATGTTTCTGTTCTTTTGATTTATATGGGAAGATAATATTTTAAACTATTTGTTCCACGTGAAACTATTTAGACAATACCAACAAATACAATACCTGAGAAAGATTTTTTTGTTTTTCTCATTATAAAAAAACTATGGATTTTTTAAAGGAGCAATATCAGGAGAAGATTTTGAATTGTTGATTGATGAGGATTTGCAATTATTAAAAACCTATCCACAACCTTCTTTAGATGCCCTTGCAAAATATTATGAAAGTGATGATTATATTTCGCATTCCAATTCAAAGAAAACCATTTTTGAAAAAGTTTATAGTTTCGTTAGAAATTTTACCATTAAGAAAAAATTAAAATTAGTAGAGTTTTGTTCTCCTGAAAAAGGTCTTGTTTTAGACATTGGAGCCGGAACCGGAGATTTTTTAGCTGCAGCAAAAGCAAATCACTGGAAAACTTATGGAATTGAGCCTAACGAAAAAGCAAAAGGAATATCAAAAGGAAAAGGGTTGTGTATTGCAGAAGACACCGCTGGGTTTGACGATAATTTTTTTGACATCATAACCATGTGGCATGTATTAGAGCATGTGCCGAATCTTGAAGAAAAAATTGCAGAATTAAAACGAATTATTAAGCCAACAGGAACAATACTGATTGCTGTTCCAAACTTTAAATCATTCGATGCAAAATATTATGGTAAATATTGGGCTGCTTATGATGTGCCAAGACACCTATGGCATTTTTCTAAAAACGCAGTTCATGAATTGTTTTCAAAACAACAACTTAAAGTCGTTGACATAAAACCGATGTTGTTTGATAGTTTTTATGTTAGTTTGCTTTCAGAAAAATATAAGAATAAAAAAGTAAACATATTTAAAGCATTTTATATAGGTTTGCGATCAAATTTATACGGTAGAAAAAATAAAGAATTTTCTTCTCATATCTATTTAATTAAAAACAAATAATAACTACCTTTTTGTATTCCCAATTTGTTAGTTTAAACAGAATTAGTACTTTTACACCTAAATTATAGAAAATCAAAAAAATGAAAAAAACAATTGTATTACTTTCAGCTATTATTGCATTAACCTCTTGTAATTCAAATACTTCAGACAATAAAGAAACACCAAACGCGTCTGGAATAAAAACAGCTTATGTTGACACAGCAAAATTAATGGATGAAAATCTTGAAGCTAAAGATATTAAATCTAAATATGATGCATTATTAGAAGAAAAAGGCAAAAAGTTTGATGCCGAAGTGGCTCAATTTCAATCAGAAGCTGCAAATTTTGAAAAGAATGCTCAACAATACGGAATGCAATGGGCTCAAACAAAAGGAGCAGAACTTCGCAAAAAAGAACAGTATTTAGCTCAACAAGAGCAATTGATTGTTAGAGAAGCTCAACTTGAAGGAAGCAAAGAAATGGATTCATTAGTTAAAAGAATTCGTGTTGTGATTAAAGATTACGGTAAAGAAAAAGGTTATGATTATATCTATGGAACAGGCGAATCTGCTACAGTTCTTTATGGAAAAGAAGAAAACGATTTAACTCAAGAATTTATCAAAATGTTAAACGATAAATATACAGCAACTTCAAAAAAAGTTGAAGAAAAGAAATAAATTCAATTTTTTACTAAACTAAAACCTCTTATAGCAAGAGGTTTTTTTTATTTGTATCACTTCATTTTTTTTATTACTTTAGACTTTCTTAAATATACGCCATATGAATTCAATTGAAAACACTGCAGAACAAGTCCTGAGGTTTATTAATCAAACCAACAAAAGTATTTTCTTAACCGGAAAAGCAGGAACCGGAAAAACCACATTATTACATCACATAATTCAAACATCCCACAAAAACACTGTGGTTGTTGCTCCAACAGGAATTGCCGCACTTAATGCCGGTGGAGTAACCATTCATTCCCAATTTCAGTTGCCTTTTGGAGGTTTTATTCCGGAATATACTTCCATTTCAAACACTTCAGATCATCTGAAATTTGAAACAAAAAATACGCTTGTCAAGCATTTTAGAATGAGTGGACAAAAAAAGGCGGTAATTCAAAACATGGAATTGCTCATTATTGATGAAGTGAGTATGCTTCGAGCCGATTTATTGGATGCTATTGATTTTACACTTCGTAAAATCAGAAGAAGAGACACGCCATTTGGAGGTGTTCAAGTTTTATTTATCGGTGATTTATTGCAGTTGCCGCCAGTAGTTAAAAACGAAGAATGGCATGTTCTACGTAATTACTACAATGGAATTTTCTTTTTTAATGCAAAAGTAATCAACGAACAACCACCCCTTTGTATAGAATTAACTAAAATTTACAGACAATCTGATGAGCGATTTATTTCGGTTTTAAATAACCTTCGGAATAATCAAATAACCAATCAAGATGTGTTGATGCTCAACGAATATGTGAAACCCGATTTTGATATAAAAGCCAACAAAGGTTTTATAACATTAACCACTCACAATGCAAAAGCCGATACTTTAAACGCAGCTTCTCTTGCTGATTTGGAGGGGAAAAGCCAAACTTTTAAACCCGAAGTGGTTGGTGATTTTCCGGAAAGAATTTATCCTGTGGAAGAAACATTACAACTAAAAATTGGAGCTCAAGTGATGTTTATAAAAAATGATTCGTCACCTGAGAAAAATTATTTCAACGGAAAAATGGGGTTTATAAAATCACTTTCCGAAGGAGAAATACTTGTTCATTTTCCGGACGAAAATAAATCAATTGTTGTTGATAAATACGAATGGAAAAACATTCGCTATTCAGTCGATGAAATGACAAAAGAAATTCAAGAAGAAGTTTTAGGAAGTTTTGTGCATTATCCATTAAAATTGGCTTGGGCAATAACAGTTCATAAGAGCCAAGGCTTAACTTTTGACAAAGCTGTGCTCGATGTGTCGCAAGTTTTTGTTTCCGGACAAGCCTACGTGGCTCTTTCGCGATTGCGTTCTTTAGAAGGGCTGATTTTGCTTAGTCCAATACAATTAAATGGCATTTCAAACAATAGCGATGTGATGACCTATTCAGAATCTAAAGTAGATCCTCAAACACTTTCAAATTCTCTGGTGAAAGAAACCCACAATTTTGTAAAAGACTATCTTAAAAATGCCTTTGAATGGCATGATCTAGCACAAGAATGGCGAAATCACAGATTTAGTTATCCTACTGATTCCGAAAAATCAGAACGCTCAAAACACCTGTTATGGGCCATTGAAAAAGAAGAGGAAATTAGTAAACTTCTAGAACCGGCAAATAAATTCAGAGCCCAACTTGATTTTTTGTTTGCGGCAGAACAAGTTGACTTAAAAATGATTTCCGATCGCATTGAAGCGGCTTATAATTATTTTTTTCCAAAATTAGACATTACTTTTTTAGAACTTTTATTGAAAATTGAAACGGTTCAACGCATCAAAAGAGTGAAAGAGTTTTATCAGGAATTACAAGAACTGGAAGACAAACACTATCAGGTGATTTTAAAATTATTTAAAGCTGTAAAACTGATTAAAATTATAAACGAAGAAAAGGAAATAAACAAAGAAAATTTAAGTTCAGAACTCATTCGTAACTATCGAAAAAATAAAATTAAAGAAGCTGAGGAGTTGTTTAAATCTTCTAAAAATGAAATCATTAAAGAAGATGAAGTTGTAGATAAACATTATTATTTACCTAAAAAGAAAAAATCAAATGAGCCCAAAAAATCTACAGTTCAGGAAACCTATGAGTTGTGGATTCAAAACAATTCGGTAAACGAAATTGCGAAAATTAGGGTGTTAACCACCCAAACAATTTATGGACATTTAGCAAAATTAATTATAGCCGGAACAATTTCTATTAGTGATGTGCTTCCTGAAGATAGAATTCAGCAATTAGCAGCCGCTTTCCAAGGTTATCAAGAAGATTCCTTAAATGCTTTAAAAGAAAAATTTGGTGACCAATTTACTTGGGACGAATTGCGATTGTATAAGGCGACTTTGGCAGATGTGTCGTAGAAATAAACAAAACAAGGAAGTTAAATTTAGCTTCCTTGTTTTGTTTTTAGAGAATGTTTTTTTAATTCAGCCAATAAACCGCTAAAACTGCCGGAACAAAATAAATAACAATAGTTCTGGCTCCGTCATAATCTTTAGCTAAGCGTTGACCAAACAACAAGAAAAGCAAAGTGACACAGCTAAGAAAAGCGGCATAAAATCCATAAATTCTATCGCCGTTCATTAAAAGTTGTACCATTCCAACTATAGCCAAAACACCGGAAGCCAATTCTAAAACTAAAATTTTAGCTAAAGCTAGGGGTACAAAATTTTTCAAAACTGTTTTTGAAAAATGACCTTTCAACCATTCTAAATTGTCTTTCCAATAAAAAAGTTTGTCATAACCTGACTGTAAAAAAGTTATAGCCAGAAAAAGTAAAATTAAAAAAGATGCCGGATTGTTCATACGTCTTATTTTTTATGTAAATATCGGGTTAGTTTTATAGATAAATCCGTCAAAATTATTTTCGGATTTCCATTTCTTTCAATGAGATAAATCGCATTGGAAAGTTCGTTATAAATTTCGTTTATATTATTTCCATTCACAAATGGAGCAAAATTTTCGAGTTTAAATTTATCAATTTTTGGTTCAAGATACACCAAACTAGGTGTTTGATAATTTATTAATAACGCTTGTCTGAACATTTCTATACAAAACGACAGGAATTTTTTTTGAGTTTCACGACCTAATTTTGCAACAGCTTCGCTCCAATCAATCAAATCATGAATAGCCGCTGCGTTGCCTTTAGCCCTGAATGCGGCTCTTACCCACAAAACAAACCATTTTTCAAATTCAACATCGTCACTTTCTTCATGAATCAGTTTGAGGGCTTTATTAAAATTCCCTTGAGCTTGATGAGCAATTTTTAAAGCTAAATTTTCTTCAACAGCATGTTTTGATACTAAAGCTTCTGCAATAGATTGTTCTGATAATTTATGAAAATGGAGTATTTGACAACGAGATCTAATAGTTTGAATTATAGCTTCTTCTTTTTCGGCAATAAGAATAAACAAAGTGGTTTCAGAAGGTTCTTCTAAAATTTTCAGAATTTTATTGGAAGCGGCAATATTCATTTCTTCTGCCATCCAAATAATCATTACTTTATAGCCACCTTCATAGGATTTTAAAGATAGTGTTCTTAAAATTTCCTGTGAATCATCAACTCTAATTTCGCCTTGTTTGTTTTCTGTACCTAATTGTTTGTACCAATCAAACAAACCACCATAAATAGATGTGTTTAAAAATTCTCGCCAATCTTGAATAAAATCAATACTTTTTGGTTTTGATTTTACACCTTCTGTCGTTACTGTCGGATAAATGAAGTGCAAATCAGGATGTGCGAAATGTTCAAATTTAGCATTGCATGCGTCGTTTCCACCAGAATTTTCATTATTACAATTTTTGCATAATAAATATTGAGCATAAGCAATAGCTGTGGGTAATGTTCCGCAACCTTCAGGACCAATAAAAAGTTGAGCATGCGGAATTCGGTTTAATTCGATATTCCGAATCAAATGATGTTTGACGGCTTCTTGACCTACAATTTCTGAAAACTTCATATCGCAAATATAAATTAAAAAATTACGATATTCTGAAAATCCCGATGTAGTACAAATTATGATTATCTACATAAGAAAAAACACATAAAGTGTCGTTTTTATTTACAAAAGTGTTAATTTTGACATGACTGTTTACAATTTCATAACAGTTTCATTAAAATGAGTTCAATAAAACAAACTCCTCCTTCTTTTTTGAAGCCTAAAAGCTACACTATTAAATTGGTTCATAATTTCAATTACTTTTTTTTATTACTACTTTCAACTTCGCTTTTAGCTCAAGTTCAAGTGCCATTTAAACCCCGATTTGAAGTTAAAATAAAAGGTGACATGACTTTTATTGCAAACAATATTTTGAATAGAATTGACAAAAGAAATTCAACAAACGAACCCTATAACGATATCACGTTTGAAAATACTTCAAATGATGATTTTGATATGGAATATATTGATATTGACAACGATCCTAATACATTCTCTTCAAGTAGTGCGGCATTGTTTTTAAAACAAGAAGAATCAAAAAAAATAATATTTGCCGGTTTATATTGGTCGGCAACTTACAAATATGAAAGCGGTTATAAAATCAAAGAAAAATTTTATGCTTATGACAATGACCGGTTTTCTTTTGACGAAGTTTTATTAAAATTACCCGAAACTTCAAATTACATTCCGGTTAAAGGTCAAGTTATTTATGACGGACTCAAAAACAAACCCTACAGAGACCAAGCTCCTTATGTGGTTTTTGCCGATGTTACTCATTTTGTTCAATCGTCTTCTAATCCGTTTGGGTTTTATACTGTTGCAAACATTAGAGCAACTCAAGGCACTTTGAGTGGAGGTTCTTCTGCCGGTTGGACCATGGTTTTTGTTTATGAAGACCAATCAATCCACGAGAATTTTATCACTATTCACGATGGTTTTTCGGGAATTAATGAAGAATCTGAAGATATTACCACTTTTAAATTTGACTCAATTTCTGAAGGAAAAATTAAATTAAAATTTTTAGCCGCCGCTTTAGAAGGCGATCAAAAAACACATGGGGACATGTTGTTTTTAAGTTCCAATACAAAACCACGATTATCAAACCTCAGAACAAAAACACGGTTCAACAGCAATATTTTTAATAGTAGCATTACAATCAATGAAGAAGAATATGTCTACAGAATTCCAAATTCAAGAAACACTTTGGGCTATGATACTTTTTTGACCTCAATCTCTAACAAAGACAATTACTTTGTAAACAACAGCACAAACGAAGTTTATTTGAGAGTAAAATCTTCAAGAGATCGACTTTTTTTCTTTTTAACAGCACTTTCTGTTGGAACACCGGATCAGATTGACAAATCATTTGTTTTAAATACAGATCAAAAATTTGAAATTTCAGAGGTTGATTCTAAAAGAACAGAAAACAACATTACTATAAATGAAGATTCTAATTTAACAGAAGTTGATGATTTGACCGAAATTATTTCTCAAAATGAAATTGAAACAGAAAAATTGCGACACTTAAATCACCCGGGATTAAAAAAAGGATATTATCTCATAGCCAATGTTTTTGCCGTTCCTTCAAACGCTAGAATGTTTTTAAAAGAATTGGAACAAAAAGGAATTGGAGCAAAATTTTTCACCAATCCTGAGAACAAATATATTTATGTATATTTGGGTTATTATGACGATCAAGAGGAAGCCCAAAAACAACTTGACAGTAAAATGCAAAAAAAATATAAAGATGAAATTTGGCTTTTAGCCGTTAATGTTAATCAGTAAAACTTTTTAATAACAAATGAGGAAAATACCACTTTTAAACTCATTCTTTCAAATTAGTCTAGTTTTTATAAGCTTGCATGGGTTTGCTCAATTAGCCAAACCGTTTGAAATTCGATATCAAAACTATGTAAACGGAGATATCACCTTGATTGCTAATCAAATTGTAAATAGAAAAGAAGGCAATTCTAGTGCTAACATTCCATACAATATAACCGACAGATCTGCAAAGTTAAATGACGAATGGTTCATGGATTATATTGATATTGACGACGATCCAACAACATTTTCATCAAGTAGTGCTGATTTGAATTTGGAAAATGTAACTTCCAAAAAGATAAAATATGCCGGGTTATATTGGTCAGCTACCTATAAATACGAAAAAGGCAAACAAAAGAAAAACAAAAAATTTGTAGCTTCCAATAAAAAGAGATTCAATATTGATGTTATAAAAATCAAATTACCAGGCGAAAAAAACTACCAAGAAATTTCTGGTGAAATTCTTTATGACGGACATGAAAAAGAAGGATTTTCAGAAAACGCACCCTATGCTGTTTATGCTGATGTAACAGATAAAGTAGCACAATTAAAAAATCCAAACGGAACTTATACAATTGCCAATATTAAAGCAACTTTAGGAACATTAAGTGGTGGCGTTTCAGGCGGTTGGACGTTAGTAATTGTTTATGAAGACAAAAATCTTTCCGGTAAACAAATTACTTCCTATGATGGTTTTGCCGGAGTTACAAACAAATCTACAGTTATCGATTTTGTTGGTTTTGAAACGTTACCAGAAGGGGAAGTTAAAGCAAAAATTTTAGGATCCGCTTTAGAAGGAGATCAAAACTTAAAAGGCGACGAACTTTTTATAAAAACTAAGTCAAGTCAAAATGAAGTTCCAATCGAAGAACCATTGCGAGACAAAAACAATTTTTTCAATAGCTCCATAACAATTAATCAAGCCAATTTTAATAAAAGAAATCCTAATAGCAGTAATACTCTTGGTTATGATGCCTTTTTAATTCCTATTAAAAACAATGATAATTCAGTAATTGCTAATAATACCAATGAAGTTTCAGTACGATTAAAATCTACAGGCGACAGGTATTTTATGTTTTTTTGTGCCTTAAGTGTTGAAGGAATCGATCCTTCAAAACCAGTAGAACAAGAAACTATTGTTGAAAGCAAAGTGGAACTAGCTGAACCAATAAGAGAAAGTACTGTAGAAAAAAGTAAAGAGTTAAAACTAACAGAAGTAACAACAAATCAAATAAAAAAGAGTTCTTCAACAGAGGCTAAATCTAAAAGAGTTGAACCAAAGCAATCTGATAAAGTGACTATTCCAAATGCGAAAGACGGTTTTTACTTGATTGCAAATGTTTTTAGAGTTCATTCAAATGCTGTAAATTTTATTCAAAAATTAAAAAAGATGGGAATTGAAGCTAATTATTTCATTAATCCAAAAAACAACTACCGCTACGTTTATGTGAGTAGTTTTTCTAATTGGAATGAAGCAAAAGAGCATTATAATTCGGATTTAAACAATACTTATTTTGGCGACATGTGGATTATGACCATAAAAAACGAGTAATATTTTTGTTAACATTTAGACAAGCACCATTTTTAAAATCTTAATTAGATTTAGTATTTTTGTAAAATAACCTATTTTAAAAACAATGAAAACCATAAACGACTTTAATTTTGCCAATAAAAGAGCCTTAATTCGTGTAGATTTTAATGTTCCTCTTGATGAAAACTACAATGTAACAGATACAAACAGAATTGAAGCGGCTAAACCAACTATTGATAAAATTTTGGCCGATGGCGGAAGTGTTATTTTAATGTCACATCTTGGAAGACCAAAAGGTGTTGAAGGTAAATATTCTTTACGTCATATCGTAGATAAAGCATCTGAAATTTTGGGTGTTAATGTTGAATTTATTTCCGATTGTATTGGAGATAAAGTTGAAAAAAGAGCTGCAAGTTTAAAACCGGGAGAAGTTTTATTGTTAGAAAACCTTCGTTTTTACTCAGAAGAAGAAGCTGGCGATGAAGCTTTTTCAAAAAAATTAGCCGCTTTAGGTGATATTTATGTTAATGATGCTTTTGGAACCGCACATCGAGCTCATGCTTCAACTACAATTGTCGCTAAGTATTTTCCTAATTCAAAATGTTTTGGGTTGTTATTAGCCAAAGAAATTGAAAGTTTAAATAGAGTTTTAAACAATAGCGTGAAACCCGTAACGGCTGTTTTGGGTGGTTCAAAAGTTTCGTCAAAAATTACAGTAATTGAAAATATATTAGATAAAGTTGACCACATGATAATTGGTGGTGGAATGACTTTCACTTTTATCAAAGCCCTTGGCGGAAGTGTTGGAAACTCCATTTGTGAAGATGATAAATTACAATTAGCACTTGATATTTTGAAATTAGCTAACGAAAAAAATGTTCATATTCACATTCCGGTTGATGTTGTTGCGGCAGATGCTTTTTCAAACGATGCCAACACACAAATTGTGGATGTTCGCCAAATTCCTGATGGTTGGCAAGGTTTGGATGCCGGACCAAAATCGTTAGAAAATTTCAAAGAAGTTATCATGAATTCAAAAACGATACTTTGGAACGGACCTTTGGGTGTTTTTGAAATGGAATCGTTTGCAAACGGCACAATTACATTAGGAAATTATATTGCAGAATCAACCAAAAACGGAGCTTTTTCTCTTGTTGGAGGTGGCGATTCGGTTTCAGCTGTAAAACAATTCGGATTAGAAGAAAAAATGAGTTATGTTTCAACCGGCGGTGGAGCTATGTTAGAAATGTTAGAAGGACAAACTTTGCCCGGAATTGCCGCAATTTTAGAATAATTGAACTTTAACAATATTTAAACAAAAAAAAACGTTTATATTTTCGTATGTTTGCACAACCCCCTCAACTACCTGAAATATAATCTGTTAACAAATCAAAATGAAGTTACAAAATACCACATTAGTTTTTTTACTCCTTTTGTCAGGACAGCTTTTTGCTCAAGACTCTTTGGCAACAGCAAATCAGCTTGTAGAACTACCCAAAATTTCTTTTTTAGATTCTATCAAAAAATCATTTGTTCATCACGAAATTGCTGCTTGTGTTGACGAACGATTTGTTTCTGAAATTGCTTCGCTTGAACTTTATAAAGAAATTACTAACGATATTGAAAACATCGATTTAGAAGTAAAAGTAGATTATGAACTTTCTACAGATTTATTGAAAGAACGTTTAAAAGAATTAGATGCAAAATCAGCTTTTAACATAGAATACAATCCTGGATTAGAAAACATAATCAAGCATTATCTGAAAAACAGAAAAAAATCATACGAACGTTTGATGGGACTTTCGCAATATTATTTTCCAATTTTTGAAGCTTCGTTGGCAAAATATAATGTGCCACTTGAAATAAAATATTTGGCAATTGTGGAGTCCGCTTTAAATCCAAGAGCAGTTTCAAAAATGGGAGCTACCGGATTATGGCAATTTATGTATGGAACCGGAAAACAATACAATTTAGAAATCAATACGTTTGTTGATGAAAGAAGTGATGTTTTAAAAGCAACCGAAGCAGCTTGTCAATACATGGTAAACATGTATGCTATTTTTGGCGATTGGGATTTAGTTTTAGCATCTTATAATGCAGGTCCCGGAAATGTAACAAAAGCAATTAGACGTTCAGGCGGGAAACAAAATTATTGGAATATTAGACCATTTTTACCAAAAGAAACTCAGGGATATGTTCCGGCTTTTTTAGCAACAATGTATGTTTATGAATACCATAAAGAACATGGAATTGTACCAAACAAGCCGATATTAAATACGTTTTCAACGGATACAATCAAGATTAAAAACAAAATGTCGTTTAAACAGATTTCTGATTTATTAGATATTTCTGTTGAGCAATTACAGTTTTTAAACCCTTCTTACAAAAGAGATTATGTTCCATTTATCTCAGGAAAAGATCATTATTTGCGTTTACCAATTGATAAAGTAGCTGTTTTTACTTCAAATGAAGAAAAAATTTATGCTTACACAGAGCATGATTTTTCAAAACGTGAAAAGCCATTCTCAAGTCAAGAAGCTTTAGCTGCAGCCAATGGAAACTTTGAAGTTGTTTCAAGAACAAAATACCATACTGTAAAAAGAGGCGAAACATTGGGTGGAATTTCAAAAAAATACGGAGTAACGCTAACAAATGTTAAGCAATGGAATAACCTTAAATCTAACAATATTGGTTTGGGTAAAAAATTGAAAATCATATCTAACGAAAGAATTGCTTCCAGTCCGGTTAAAAAAGTTAACGAGCCAACAACAGTGAAATCTATAGAGGTTGAAAAAAACACAGTTGTTGTTTCTAAGGATTCAACAGTAAAAAAGATACACCAAGTTGAAAAAGGCGAAACACTTAGTCAACTTTCTAAAAAATATAATAGTAGTATTGAGGAATTAAAAAAATGGAATAATTTAAAAGATTCGAACATTGCATTGGGCTCAAAATTAATTGTAGCTAATGAAGTAATTACTGATGAAGACAATTTAAATTTACATATTGTTAAAGCTGGAGAAAGTCTTCATTCCATTGCAAAAGCACATAACATTTCTACAGATGATTTGATTAAATGGAATGATTTAGAGGATGCAAATGTGATTGCAGGATTAGAGTTAAAAATTATTCAATCTGAAGAAGTAGAAAATAGCGTTACAGAAATAAAAGCAGCCCCTAAAAAAGCTTCAAAAACAAATAGTTACAAAAACGAAAACGTTTATATTGTTAAAAAAGGGGATTCATTATTTAGTATTTCTCAAAAAATTCCTGGAGTAACTGTAGCAGATTTAAAAAAGTGGAACGGTATTAGCGGTGGATCGGTTATAAAACCGGGAATGAAATTAAAAATAAATGGATAATTTATTTGAGTTCCTTTAATCTCAAGCATAATGAAAAATATAATTTTTACTATTGTAGCAGCTTTAGTATTATTTTCTTGTAAAGAAGAACAGCAACAAAAAACTTCATTAAAAGATTCCTCAGGAAAAATTAATTCGCTATCCGTTATCATCGAAAACCAAATGTGGGGCGGTGAAGTAGGTGATAGCATTAGAAGTAAATTTGCAGCTCCGGTTGACGGTTTACCACAACAAGAGCCGTTATTCAACATTTCTCAATATGCCCCAAAACTTTTTGAAGGTTTTATGACCAACAGCAGAACGATTCTGATTGTAACAAAAACCGAACAAGCTAATTTTGAAATTAAGAAGAATGTTTATGCTCAACCTCAAACGATAGTTTATGTTTCAGGAAATACAATATCTGAGATTATCAATAAACTTGAAGAACATTCAAAAGAAATAATTTCAACATTTAAGGCTGGAGAAATACTTGAAAACCAAAGAAGAATAGCTATTTCGTTGTTGGACGATTCTAAAATTAAAAAGAAATTCAACATTTCTCTAAAAATACCAACCGCTTACAAATACATCATCGAAGAAGATAAGTTTTTCTGGATTAGAAAAGAATTAACTTCAGGGAACAATAGTATTTTGATTTACGAAGTACCAATTGCAACTATTGAGGAAGATCCTAATTTTGTATCATCAATAATTACACTACGAGATTCAATCGGACAAAAACACATTCAAGGAACTTTAGCAAATACACACATGGTAACTGAAGATTCGTATGCTCCTTATTTCTCAAAAATAACTTTAAAAGGGAAAGAAGCTTTTGAAACCAAAGGAACTTGGGAATTGAAAAACGATTTTATGGCGGGTCCATTTATCAATTATGCAATTAAAGATGAAGCCAACCAACGCTACTTAGTTGTTGAAGGTTTTTGCTACAATCCGTCAACTTCAAAAAGAGATTTAATGCATGAATTGGAAGCAATAATTAAATCAATTACTTTTTTAAATTAATTTTGATGTTAATTTAAAATCAAATGGATTTAAAATTTGAAATAAAGCGATTTAACGAACTTTCAACTCTTGAAATATATAATCTGCTTCAACTGCGAAGCGAAGTCTTTGTAGTAGAGCAAAATTGCGTTTATCAAGATATAGACGGTAAAGATGACAAAGCCATTCACCTTTTAGGAATTTTTGATGAGGAATTAGTAGGTTATGTTCGCATTTTTAAACCCGGCGATTATTTTGATGAAGCATCCATTGGCAGAGTTGTAATCAAAGAATCTCACAGAGATAGAAAATGGGGTTATGAATTAATGAATAAAGCCATTGAAGTAGTTGAAGTCGAACTTAATGAAACAAAAATCACCATTTCGGCTCAATTATATCTCAAAAAATTCTATGAAAATTTAGGTTTTAAACAAACGAGCGAAACCTACCTAGAAGACGATATTCCGCACATTCAAATGAAGCGGAACTAAATTTTAGTTATCAACAACTCAACTCTTCTATCTAAATCAGGTGTTTTTCCTAATGGTTTTGTGTTGCCATAACCTTTGAAGGTCATTCGCTCTTTGGCTACTTTTTTAAAGATTAAATATTTATAAACCGTTTCGGCTCGGTTAATTGAAAGCCTTCTTTTTTTAGTGTCTTTATCAATAGCTTCTTTGTGATTGGGTGGCGTACAACAAACATGACCTTGAATTTCAAAATGGATGTTTTTATACCTCATCAGCAATCGTGAAATTTTTTCCAATTCGTTTTTCGATTGTAAAGTCAATTTACTGCTTCCGCGTTCAAATAGAATATTTTCTAAATAAATTCGGTCACCAACAATGTGTTTTTTTTGAATCGTCGTATAAACTCCCGGAATATCATCCACCTTTGCTTTTGGCTCCGGTTTTAAATTAATAACAACATCTACACGACGGTTTTTGGATCGAACTTCGGGTAAATTATCAATAATATCATCTTCAATCAGAATTCTTCCTTTTCCTTCAATGGTTATAATTACTTTATTTTTTATGCCATTATTCACAAACAAGTCTTTTACTTCATTGGCTCGATCGTTGGATAGCTTTCGATTGTAATCATCTTTTCCAACATCATCACAATAGCCAAAAATTTGTAAGCTTTCTATTCGAGTGCTGTCTGTTTTCTTTACAAAATCAATAATTTGAGTGGCTTGAGTTTCATCAATTGAAAACTTGTTGGTGTCAAAATAAACAGACTGGACCATTTCTTCTTGAGCATAAATCGAAACAGAAAGCAGCAGTAAAACAACTCTAAAAAAAGTTTGCATTATTTAAGTATTTTGTTGTATTCATTAGGATTGTTCAATAAAGTGGTTGCTTTTTTTACTTCAGAATTATTTAAAATATAGTAAGCATATAAACCTTCTTTGTATTGGTATCTTTTAATTAATTCATCCGTTAATAATTGCATTATTTCTGCTTTGTTTTTATTCAGTTGCAATTCTTCACTTTTCTGTAAAGCGGCTAAAAGATTTTGATATTCTGTTTTGATATTCTCATCAATTTTTTCTTTTTGTGCAGCTTCCAATGTTTTTTTCAAAGCTTTTTCGGTTTCTGTATCAAATGAAAAGTTTTTCTTTTTTAAGAAGGTTTTGAATTCTGAAAAATCAGCATCAGTGAGTTGCGGAACTTTTGCACCTAGAGATGGGTTTTTATAATAATAAATCGTAGCAAAGTCAAAAACAGCATCATTTTTTTGTAAAGCTTCAGCAATTGCACTTAGTTGTGTTTCTTCTAAAACTACATCAGGCAATATACCACCTCCGTCATAAACGGTTCTTCCGCCTCTTGTTTTAAAAGCGGTAAAGTTTTTTTCGTCATTTTTAATGGCTTTTCCGTTTGCATCTTTTTTTGAATAATCCAAAGCTTGAATGCATCTTCCTGTTGGAGTGTAATACCTGGAAATAGTAACTTTTACTTGTGTGCCATAGGTTAAATCCATTGGTCTTTGAACTAAACCTTTTCCAAAACTTCTACTTCCTACAACCACAGCACGATCTAAATCTTGTAAAGCACCCGAAACAATTTCAGACGCAGAAGCACTTTTTCCATCAACCAAAACCACTAACGGAATTTCAGTATCAATAGGATTTCTGGTCGTTTTGTAAGTAACATTGTGTTTGTCAATTTTCGATTTTGTGGTAACAATTACTTCCCCCTTTGGAACAAATAAATTACAAATATTTACCGCTTCACCAAGCAACCCTCCAGGATTTCCCCTTAAGTCAAGAATGATTCTGTCAACACCTTTATTTTTTAAATCCATCAGAGCCGCTTGAGTTTCTTGCGAAGCTTTTCTGTTGAACTGAGAAAGCACAATATAGCCAGTGTTGTCGTTGGTTTTTCCGTAGAACGGAACGGCTTTAACGTCCACTTCATCAAGTACCAAATCGGCAGTTAAAGTTTTTCCTTGACGGATAAATTTCAGGGCAACTTTTGCGTTTTTTGCTCCTTTTAATAGTTGCGAAGCATCTTCTTTGAAATCAGCTAAAATCACATCGCCAATTTGAATAATTTCATCGCCTGCTTTTAATCCTGCTTTGTCGGCAGGGTAACCTTTATAAGGTTCTTTAATTATAATTTTTCCCTCTTTTCGGGTGATCATGGCACCAATTCCGGTATATTCTCCGGTGTTGTTAATTTTGAATTTTACTACATCGGCTTCATTAAAATAGTTGGTATAAGGATCTAAATCAGCCAACATACTTTTAATGGCTTTATCCATCAATTCACCCGGATTGGTTTCGTCAACATAATTCATATTCACCGTTTTATATAAATTGGTGAATATTTCAATTTGTTTTGCAATTTCAAAAAAATCTTTGCTGAAACTCATTCCAACAAACAAGAAACCCGACAAAATAATTGGAACTATATAACGCTTTTTGATTTTTGTAAACATGATATTATTGATTTTTTCTTTTTAATTTTTTTCTAACATAGATGAAAATTGCAACTAAAATAAGAATAAATGGCCAAATATGAAGCAATCCAATGAGGAAACTCGATATTCCATTCCATCCCGATTTTATAGCATTCCACATTTTTGTTCCATAAGAAACAGTGGCATAATCTGCGTTTGCTACTTTTTTATAAAATTCTATTTGGATGGTGCTCAACGAAACTTTATTTTGAAGGTAATTTAATTGCCCCTCTTTGGCTTCAATTTCTTCACGAATGGCAGATAGTTCTTTTTCAATTTCTAAAATTTCGGAAACTTTTACTGCTTTTTTTAATAGTTCCAAATAGCGTTCTTCCAAGATTTTTTTTGCCTTAATCCTAGCTGATAAGTCAATGAATTCTGCCGTTACATCTTTTGAAGAAATTTCTTTTCGGTCAAAATAGGCAACATCTTTTCCGATTTCATTTAAAAAAGCATCAAAATTTTTATTCGGAATTCGAATGGTCAAATGTTTATAAATGGAATTATAATCTTTTCCTTCAGAATCATTTTGAAGATAGGCATTGTGTTTTTTTAAACCCGAAAGAATCTGCTCATAGGTTGTTTTTAAATCTTGTGTTTCATAACGGAGCGAAGCTTCTCTAATTATTTTATTTTCCAAATCGGTAGCTTCAAACGTGCTGTCATTTATGGCAATTTTTGAATCCATTTCTTCCATAATAGGCATTGTTTCTCCTGCTGCAGAATTTTCATAATCCGGATTTCCACCACATGCTAACGGTAAAACTAAAAACGATAAATAGGCTATTATTGTTTTCATAAAAGTGATTTTAAGTAAAACGGAAAGTTAACAATAATCGTACAGCAATTGTCAGGCCATTTCTATTTTTTAATTTCAGCAATAAACTTTTCAAATAGCTTAACTGTTTTTTCATTCATTTCTTTAAAACTCATTGTTTCTTTTGATTGGTAAAAAAACATAATTGCATAAGGTTTCTCGAGATAGTCAACCAACATTTTTTTGTTTAAACGATAACATTCTCTGAGCAATCGTTTGTAGTGGTTTCGATTTACGGCATTTTTAAAATGTTTCTTTGAAACGGAAACACCAATTTTAATTTTTTCGTCATTTTCTAACACAACCGGAGCAAATACCAAACGCAAAGGATATTTGGAAACCGATTTTCCTTCAGAAAAAAGCAAATCAATGTGTTTTTGACTTTTGAGTTTTTCGTTAGTAGGATAGGTGAATGACATTTAGTTTTGCTTAGTTTGATGCAAAGATAGTAAACCTGTAAGGTATTCGAAGCATGATCAAATCATCGAATTTTTTTAATAATCTCTTGATTGAATAGTGCCACTCCTTTTTGATTTAAATGGTGATCATCATAAAAATGCAAACTATCATTTAATTCCATTAATTCATTAAAATTAAAATAGGTTGCATAAGACTTCATTTTCAAATCAAAAAATTCATTATTTGAGTAGGAATTATAAAGAGCTTTTGTGATAGGAGCTTGAATTAAAATGACTTTACAATTTCCCTTTTTTAAAATTTCTAAGTTTTTTTCAAATTGGTCAAATTGATTCGATTTAAAGAGATACTCTTGAGGTTTGTACGAATATTTTTTTGACGAAGTAACTTCGCTTTCAACATATCCATTCGCTATGTAGTTGTCTTCCTCTTTTTGAAAGGGAATAACAGTTGATTGTTCTTTTTGAAATAGATTTTGATAATAGGAATAAATTAAAGTGTTGTAAATGGTGATGTCATTTTGTTTAAGTGCCAACTTCAGTAAATTAGAATCCAACTTGTCATTTACTAACAAATCTAAAGTGGATTCCACTCCGTCAACCGAAAAAGTATTCGGATACACTTCATAGATAACCAGTTTTGGCTGAAGTTGTTTCAAATAACGTTGCAACAAGATTTCGGTTTGTAAAGGTGTTTGATTGCTTGAGCCTAAATTAAAAGAGGAATAGCCAGCATCCTTAAATAGTCGAGTATCAAAACCTCTGTAAGCATGTGATGATCCTAAAAACAAGATATCAACTTCTTTAGTTTTGGTCAAATCTGCAATTCTATTTTCCATAAATCCGGGAATCATTTCCTTTTTTGCTAGGTTTTTGGTTATTAAGTTTGGAACAAAATCGCCCCAAAGGCAAATTCCAACCACACAGAAAAGAATGGAAAATGGGATAAATTTCAACAAAGACTGTAAAAAATAGTTTAAATCGTTTGTCATATTTTTAAAATTGAAAATAGATGAACGGACTCTTGTCGGTTTCCATAAATTGGAATATAATAAATAGTTGTATGGCATAAATGACCCATCGCAATGGGCGTTTTAAATGCAAACCCCAATCTGCAGAAGCATAAGCTTTTTCTCGACCAAACCATTCTGCAATCATAAATAAAACTATTAAAATTGCGGTGACAACGGCCAATCTTTTACCTTCAAAAGACGGAATGATAAATAGTGATTCGGAAAAAATTTCAGAAACTATTTGCAATGCAACAACACCGCTTTCTGCTCGAAAAAATATCCATGCAAAAACAGTTAGTGTAAAGGTCAAAGCAATTTTTAAAAAATCTTTTATAGTTGGTAAATTGGAACCTTGAGCAACGATATCTAAATTTATTCTGTTTTTGTTTGTGAGTAGTAAAGGTAAAAAATAGACAGCATTGAGTAGTCCCCAAATGA
This sequence comes from Flavobacterium orientale, assembly GCF_014638005.1. GTDB lineage: Bacteria > Bacteroidota > Bacteroidia > Flavobacteriales > Flavobacteriaceae > Flavobacterium > Flavobacterium orientale. The sequence goes on along the minus strand of NZ_BMFG01000003.1, from coordinate 166,669 downwards.
TAAAGGTCCAGTTGGCTCCATGCCAAAATCCGCTGACTAGAAAAATTATAAATGTGTTTCTTATTTTCATCCATTTTCCACCGTGACTTCCACCAAGAGGGATGTAAACATAATCTCTAAACCAAGTGGATAATGAGATATGCCATCTTCGCCAAAACTCTGCAAAATCTCTTGAAAAATAAGGGAAAGCAAAATTTTTATGAAGATCAAAACCAAATAATCTTGAAGTTCCAATTGCTATATCAGAATAACCCGAAAAGTCGCCATAAATTTGAAATGTAAAAAATAATGCACCTAAAAGTAATGTACTCCCAGAGTAATCGCCCGAATTGTTGAAGAATAAATTGGCATAAACTGCACAATTATCAGCAATAACCATTTTTTTAATTAAACCCCATAAAATTTGACGCATTCCATCAACAGCATTGTTATAATTAAAGGTGCGATTTTTATAAAATTGAGGCAATAAATTAGAAGCTCTTTCAATAGGTCCGGCAACCAATTGCGGAAAGAAACACACAAATGCAGAAAATGCAACACCATCATTTGTAGGCGTTAATTTTTTTCTATAAACATCAATGGTATAACTTAAAGTTTGAAACGTATAAAAACTGATTCCAACAGGAAGAATAATGTTTAATGTGTTAGGTTGAAAGGAAGCTCCAAAAAATGTAAAAGCAGATGTAAAATTTTCTATAAAAAAGTTGAAGTATTTGAAAAACCCCAACATACCAAGATTCGTCAATACGCTTACCCAAAGAAGAAGTTTGCGTTTTTTAGGAGCTGTTTCTTGTCCTAATTTTTTACCAACATAAAAATCAACAAGTGTACTGATTAGAATTAGTAGTAAAAAACGCCAATCCCACCAACCATAAAAAACATAGCTGGCAAGAATTAGAAATAGATTTTGCTTTTTTAAACTTTTCGAAAAAACCAACCAATAGAGTAAAAATACTATTGGTAAAAAAACCGCAAAATCAATAGAATTAAAAAGCATAGTAGATTTTTTGTGGTTTAAAACGGTAAAAATAATCAGCTATAGAGATTTTTGGCTATTTTTATAAAAAAACATTTTATGAAAGTAGTAAATCTTTTTCTCTCTTTAGCATTTTTTATGTTGGCAAGTTGTGAAAAAAAACAAAATCAACTTGAGACATTTGACCAGAATAACGAGAGCAAATTCTGCATTGTAATTCACGGAGGAGCCGGTACCATTTTAAAAGAAAACATGACAGATTCTTTAGAAGCGGAATACAATCGAGTTTTGGATTTAGCGGTTTCAAAAGGTTATGAAATTCTTAAAAACGGCGGTAATAGTTTAGATGCAGTAACACAAACTATTATGATTTTAGAAGATTCCCCTTTGTTTAATGCCGGAAAAGGTGCTGTTTTTACTAACGAAGGCAAGAACGAACTTGATGCTTCAATCATGGATGGAAAATCAAAAGCGGCCGGTGCTGTTGCAAGTGTTACCAAGGTAAAAAACCCAATTACTTTAGCAAGAGCAGTCATGGAAGTTTCAGAACATGTTATGATGGTGGGTCCTGGAGCAGAAAAATTTGCAGAACAAAATGGAGTAGAATTAGTTGATCCCTCTTATTTTCATACTGCAAAAAGATGGCAAGGTTTACAAAGAGCAAAAGAACAGGAGAGAACAGAATTAGATCATGCGAACGCAATGCATTATGACCCCATGATAAAAGATAAGAAATTTGGAACCGTGGGTTGTGTTGCTTTAGATAAAAAAGGAAATATTGCAGCTGGAACATCAACCGGTGGGATGACCAACAAACTTTATGGACGAGTTGGTGATGCTCCGATTATTGGTGCAGGAACGTATGCCGACAATGCAACTTGTGGCGTTTCAGCAACAGGTTGGGGAGAATTTTTTATTCGAAATGTTGTGGCTTATGATATCTCGGCACAAATGAAGTATAAAAAAGTTAGTTTAGCAGAAGCTGCCAAAGAAACAATACAGAAAAAGGTACCCGAAATGGGTGGCGACGGCGGAATCATTGCTATCGATAAAGATGGGAACATTATCATGGAATTTAATACATCCGGAATGTATCGAGCTTCAATAGATAAAAAGGGCACAAAAACAATTGCAATTTATAAATAACAAAAAAGGCTTGAAATTTTTCAAGCCTTTTGTTTTTTATTCCTCTTTTGATTGATAATAATTATTTTCTGAATTCACATCGGCCATCAAGCCGCTTGGGTCAATAACAATTGCTTTGATTTCTTTTTTTGGTTTAGAAATGGAAAATTCAAAAGTTGGATTTGCCCATCCCCAACCCTCTAAAACGGTTCTTTTAAATTGAGGGTATTGGTTTTCTTTTTCCCATCGCATCAACGGATTTGGAATATAAAAAGTTTCTATAGTATCATCTTTGTAAATCACAAAAATATCTAACGGCATTGGAGTTCTCCCGATTCTTTCTAAAACAACTTTAGTAGAACCCGTGACAAAATTGCCATCTTCTGCGACCTCTTTTATGCCATAATCAATAGTGTTGGTGGTTTGTGTCCAATCTACCAAATACCAATCCAAAACAGCTCCTGAAACACGTTCAGCGGTTCGTTTAAAATCATTCGGAGTGGGATGTGTAAATTGGTAATCATAATAAAAACGTTTTATGGTTTTCATCAAATTTTCAACACCGATTATATAGCCTAGTTGCGTTAAGAAAAGGGTACCTTTATTATACGATGAAATACCATAAACCGAGTTCAAATCATAACGGTCAGCATGTGTGGTTTGAGGTTGTTCTTTGCCTCCGGCTACCATTGCATAATAACTGTTGTAAGTATTTTGAAACGGATTGTCTTGATTTCTGTTTTTATTTGGCATTACTTCCTGCATTGCTAAATCAGAAATGAAGCTTGTAAATCCTTCATCCATCCATTCGTGTTTGCTTTCATTAGTTGCTAAAACATGCTGAAACCAAGTGTGAGCCAATTCATGTGCGGTGACACCAACCAAACTAGGCAACGAACGTTTACCTGTTATCAAAGTACACATGGCATATTCCATACCACCATCACCACCTTGAATAACAGAATATTGTTTGTAGGGATAAGTTCCGATTGCATTATTGAAAAAAGTCAATAATTCAGCCGTTTTAGGTTGTAGTGCTTTCCAATTTTCAATGATTTCTTTATCATTTTTATAAATAAAATGAAGTTCAACGCCATTGTCACCTATAATTTTATCATGGATAAAATCATTGTCAGCACCCCAAGCAAAATCGTGTACCATCGGAGCTAAAAAATGCCACGTGAGGTTTTTGGTTTTTTTAGGATGTTTTACTTCTACACCTTCGTCTTGGTAGCCGTGACCAATTTCGTTTTTGTTTTGCAAATAGCCCGAGGCTCCAATCGTATAATTTTTATCAATCGAAATTTTCACATCATAATCTCCCCAAACACCGTGAAACTCTCTACCAATGTAAGGATCAGCATGCCAACCTTCAAAATCAAATTCACAAATTTTCGGATACCATTGCGTCATCGAAAGTGCGACACCTTCAGAACTATTTCTTCCAGAACGACGAATCTGCTCCGGAACTTGTCCGTCAAAATCTAACGTAAATGTCGATTTTGATTTAGGAAGAATCGGTTTTACTAAAGTAACTTCCAAAATGGTTCCGACTACTTTTGTTGTAGCAACTTGACCGTCTTGTTTGAAATTAGTGATTTTTAAATACCCAATTTGATCCGGTTTTAAGGTGGAAATTCTACTTTCTTTAACTTCTTTTTCGCCTACTTTAAAGCTTTTCACCATTCGTTTATCAGGATCGGTTATGGTTTGCAAACGAATATCCATTTCACTTCCGGGCTGAAACGCATTAAAATACAAATGATAAAACACTTTGCGAAGCGTGTCCGGCGAATTGTTAGTATATTCTAATGTCTGTGTTCCTTTGTATTGAAAGGTTTTTACATCCATAGCCAACTCCATAGTATAATCAGCTTGTTGTTGCCAATAGCCTGGATTTGGATTTTGAGCAACAAGCTGCAATAGCATGAATGAAAAAACAAAGGAAATGGAGTATTTCATGAGAGTTGAATTTATAATTATTTAGACATTTTATCTGCCATTAACAAAGCATTGTAAGCATTTACAATTTTTCCGGAAACAGATAATTCAGTAAACAAAGCTTTGTTAGAAGCTTCGCCACCAACAATGACAGTTCGGTCAATGGCAACACCGCTATCTTTCAAAATTTGTTTTACTTGTGCTGCAGTTAAATTTGGATAATACGAACGAATTAATGCGGCAACTCCCGCAACATTTGGAGATGCCATCGAAGTTCCTTGTTCATATTTGAATTCATTATCCGGAATAGTAGCATAAATTTTAACACCAGGGGCAAAAACATCTACATCTTTTTTTCCATAATTTGAAAAATCAGCAACCATTTTTGTTCCATAATCATGATCTAAGGCTCCAACTTTTATAAAGCTATTTGCAATTTCTTTTTCTCCAACTCTGTCATTTGGATAGCTTTCCACCACGTTCAAATCCTCACCATCATTACCTGCAGCATGAACAAATAATACATCTTTGCTTGCGGCATATTGAATGGCTTCATAAACCCATTCTTTTTGAGGAGAGAAACCTTTTCCAAAACTTCCGTTGATAATTTTTGCACCGTTATCTGCCGCATAGCGAATAGCAAGTGCGATATCTTTATCATATTCATCTCCATTTGGAACGGCACGAATCGCCATAATTTCCACGTTAGTAGCCACACCATCACCTCCTAGATTGTTCCCTCTCACTTGTGCAATAATTCCGGCAACGTGGGTTCCGTGTAAAGCATGTTTTTTATCCGGGCCCCAAACTTGGTTGTTTCCGTAAAATTTACTGGAGAAATCTTCTGCATTGTCACCTAGTAGTTTTCTTCCGTCATATTCTAAATTTAAATGGTAATTTAATTGGTCATAAACATAGTCTTTGAATTCTTCAATTCCTTTTTTAAATTCTTCAGCTGGGGTTCTGGTTAAGACTTGAACCATAACCATTTTGTAATTCCCAAGTGTTGGGTTTGAAGTTAAAATAGATTTTACATCTTCCAATGTATAATCTTCTTTTTTTAAGTGCTCCGAAATGGCTTTGTCAGCAGCTAAAATAAAATCAAGTTGCTGTTTGTTAGCCATCGCCTCTTGCTTTTTTTCTTCAAATTTCTTCTCAGCTTTCTTAAAAGTATCAGAACCGTCATCACCTTTTTTAAGAATTCGAGTCATTTCTAAATTCTCATTAACAACATCACCCAAAAAATTCCAACCATGAATGTCGTCAACATAGCCATTATTGTCATCATCAATTCCGTTACCGGGAATTTCTTTTGCGTTTGTCCAAACACGACCTTTTAAATCTTCGTGTTCAATATCGGTTCCACTGTCAATAACGGCAACAATTACTTTTTGACCTTTTTTATTTTTCAATAATTCTTCATAAGCACGGTCAACACTCATACCGGGAATCGTGTCTTTGATTAAATCCAAATGACTCCAACGCAACAGTTCAGCATCAGAAATTTTACCATTTTTTAACGGAACAGTTTCAGAAGTTAATGGTTTTAGATTTGCAAAAGATGATTTTGAAGCACTACATCCAGCTAAAAACAAAGAAGCTACACCTAGTGAAATAATTAATTTTATAGAATTCATAGAAATATATTTTGAGGTAAAAATAATCGTTTTTTAAAGTTTTTGTTTAGCATTAACACTATCTTAAGACATCTTCACAACGGAAAACTTCTTTCAAACGAACGCCTTTTTCTGTTTTTTCAACAGTGATGATTTCGTTGTGAGCATCGTGTTCTAAAAATAAATAGTAATTATTTTCAGCTGCGGCTGTTAGAAATTTTGCCTTTTCATCCAAAGTTAAAAGCGGTCTGGTATCATAACCCATCACATACGGAATCGGGATATGTCCTGCCGTAGCCAATAAATCCGCACAAAAAACAATGGTTTTATCTTCGTATTTGATGTGTGGAAGCATTTGTTTTTCAGTATGACCATCCGCATAAAATATGCCGAAATCCATTTCTTCCGAAAAACCAAAATCACTAGTTGGTCTATTGATAAAATTCAATTGACCACTTTCTTGCATTGGAATGATATTTTCGTGTAGAAAAGAAGCTTTTTCACGAGAATTGGGCTTAGTTGCCCATTCCCAATGATTTTCATTCGTCCAGAATTTTGCATTTTTGAAAGCGACTTCATAACCGGTTTTATCCTTATTCCAATTTACGCTTCCGCCACAATGATCAAAATGAAGGTGAGTCATAAAAACATCCGTTACATCATCACGATGAAAACCATATTTTGCCAACGATTTATCTAATGAATGTTCGCCCCAAAGCGAATAATAACCAAAAAATTTATCCGATTGTTTGTTGCCCATTCCGGTGTCTATCAACGTCAATCGATTTCCGTTTTCAATCAACAAACAGCGAGCAGCAATGTCGATGAGGTTGTTTTCATCTGCCGGATTTGTTCGGTTCCAAATGGTTTTAGGGACAACGCCAAACATAGCTCCGCCGTCGAGTTTAAAGTTTCCAGCTTCAATGGGGTATAGTTTCATAATTGTAATTTGATAGTAAAATGTTTCGCAAATTACTAAAAACTTACCTTTTTAAGTCGGAATTATAACTATTTTCTATCAATCCATTCGTTATAAAAATGTTAGGAATCCTTTTAAAATTCCTATTTTGATGTATCTTTGCAGTTAATTTAGACAAAATCAAAATAGCAAATGATTAAAGTTTCAGATACAGCCAAAAAGAAAATCATCAATTTGATGGAAGATGATGGTTTTGATGCTGCCCGAGATTACGTTCGAGTTGGCGTAAAAAGTGGTGGTTGTTCCGGTTTGTCTTATGATTTAAAATTTGACAAAGAAATCGGAGAAAACGATAAAGTATTCGAAGACAACAATATACGAGTAGCAGTTGAAAAGAAAAGTTTCCTTTATTTAGCCGGAACCATTTTAGAATTTTCCGGTGGTTTAAATGGAAAAGGATTTGTGTTTAACAATCCAAATGCGAACAGAACGTGTGGTTGCGGAGAAAGTTTTTCGCTTTAAAAACTAAACTATTAAGATAGAAAACTTAATTTCTTAAGGGTTTAAAAAAAATTAAAAAAATGGCAAAATATACAGAGGACGATTTAAAAGTTGAACTCGAAAGCAAAGAATACGAATACGGATTTTACACCGAATTAGACTCGGAAACGTTTCCTATCGGGTTGAATGAAGACATTGTCCGTGCGATTTCTAGGAAAAAAGAAGAACCGCAATGGATGACCGATTGGCGTTTGGAAGCTTTTCGTGCTTGGCAAGAAATGATCGAACCGGATTGGGCAAATGTACATTATGAAAAACCCGATTTTCAAGCGATTTCGTATTATTCCGCTCCAAAAAAAGCAGATCCAAATAAAACATTAGACGATGTTGATCCGGAATTATTAGCGATGTATAAAAAGCTGGGAATTTCGATTGATGAACAGAAAAAAATGAATAATGTGGCGATGGATATTGTGGTGGATTCGGTTTCTGTAGCTACGACTTTCAAAAAGACATTAAACGAAAAAGGAATTATTTTCTGTTCGATTTCTGATGCAATTAAAGAGCATCCGGAGTTAGTTCAGAAATATTTAGGGACGGTTGTTCCGCAACGAGATAATTTTTATGCAGCTTTGAATTCCGCCGTTTTTTCAGATGGAAGTTTTTGTTATATTCCAAAAGGCGTTCATTGTCCGATGGAATTATCAACGTATTTCCGAATCAATCAAGCCGGAACTGGTCAGTTTGAACGAACATTATTAATTGCCGATGAAGGCAGTTATGTTTCGTATTTAGAAGGTTGTACCGCTCCAAGTCGTGATGAAAATCAATTGCACGCCGCTGTAGTTGAATTGATTGCGATGGATGATGCTGAAATAAAATATTCAACCGTTCAAAACTGGTATCCTGGGAATAAAGAAGGAAAAGGCGGTGTTTTTAATTTTGTGACTAAAAGAGGTTTGTGCGAGAAAAACGCAAAAATTTCTTGGACACAAGTTGAAACAGGTTCAGCCATAACTTGGAAATATCCATCAGTAATTTTAAAAGGAAATAACTCGATTGGCGAGTTTTATTCAATAGCCGTAACCAATAATCATCAGCAAGCCGATACCGGAACAAAGATGATTCATTTAGGGAAAAACACTAAATCGACTATCATTTCCAAAGGAATTTCTGCAGGAAAATCACTAAACAGTTACCGAGGTTTGGTCCGAATTAGTGCCAATGCTGATAACGCCCGAAACTTTTCGCAATGTGATTCGCTTTTGATGGGAAATAATTGTGGAGCACACACTTTTCCTTACATCGAAAGTAAAAATACATCTGCCAAAATCGAACACGAAGCAACGACTTCCAAAATTGGAGAGGACCAAGTTTTTTATTGCAACCAACGTGGCATTCCAACTGAAAAAGCGATTGCTTTAATTGTGAATGGTTTCAGCAAAGAAGTATTGAATAAATTGCCGATGGAGTTTGCAGTAGAAGCTCAGAAATTGTTGGAGATTTCACTAGAAGGCTCTGTTGGATAAACAAAACTTAATGAATCTTAATACCTTAATGGTTTAAAAATATAAAAATGTTAAGCATAAAAAATTTACACGCTTCCATTGAAGACAAAGAAATATTAAAAGGTATCAACCTTGAAATTAAAGCCGGAGAAGTGCACGCCATTATGGGTCCAAACGGATCAGGAAAAAGTACACTTTCCGCTGTAATTGCCGGAAATGAAAATTATGAAGTAACAGAAGGTTCTGTTGAATTATTAGGCGAAGATTTAGCCGATTTAGCACCTGAGGAAAGAGCTCACAAAGGTGTTTTCTTATCATTTCAATATCCGGTGGAAATCCCTGGAGTTTCGGTAACGAACTTTATGAAAACAGCCATCAACGAAAGCAGAAAAGCGAATGGAAAAGAAGAAATGCCGGCCAATGAAATGCTGAAATTGATTCGTGAAAAATCAGAATTATTAGAAATTGATCGTAAATTTTTATCTCGTTCATTAAACGAAGGTTTTTCAGGTGGAGAAAAAAAACGTAACGAAATTTTTCAAATGGCAATGTTAGAACCCAAATTAGCCATTTTAGACGAAACCGATTCAGGATTAGACATCGATGCGTTGCGAATTGTAGCAAATGGTGTGAATAAATTGAAAAGCCAAGAAAATGCCGTTTTAGTAATCACGCATTACCAACGTTTATTAGATTATATCATCCCTGATTTTGTACACGTTTTGATGGACGGAAAAATCGTTAAATCCGGTGGCAAGGAACTGGCTCTTGAGCTAGAAGAAAGAGGATACGACTGGATAAAACAAGAACAAGAAGTTTAAAAATTAAATTTAAACCATTAAGAGATTAAGGAAATTAAGTTGTAACACTTAATGAAACTTAATACCTTAATGGTTTATGATAAAATATTTGTAGATTTTTAAAATCTCAACATTTAAAATGGATTTAAAAGAAAAATTAATTTCATCCTTCATGGCTTTCGAAGAAAAAGTTGATGTAACTGCACAGTTGCACGACATTCGAACTTCTGCCATCAAAAACTTTGAAAACAAAGGTTTCCCAACCAAAAAAGAAGAAGCTTGGAAATATACATCGTTAAATACTGTATTAAAAAACGACTTTTCTGTTTTCCCAAAAAGAGAAAACTCGATTGAATTTAAAGACGTAAAGAAATTTTTTCTACACGAAATTGACACGTACAAATTAGTGTTTATCGATGGAAAATTCAGTTCGTTTATGTCGTCAACAACGCATGAAGGAATTGATGTTTGCTTACTTTCATCTGTGTTGACAAAGCCAAAATATAAAATGGTTTTGGACACGTATTTCAACCAAATCGCCAGTAAAGACGAAAGTTTAACGACTTTAAATACAGCTTTTGCTCAGGAAGGAGCGTTCATCAACATCCCGAAAAGTAAAGTTGCTGATAAACCAATTGAAATCATTCATTTTTCTACAGGAGTCGAAAGTGCGTTGATGGTTCAACCTCGAAATTTGATTATTGTAGGCGAAAATGCTCACGTGCAAATTATCGAACGTCATCAAAGTTTAAACAGTAATCCGGTGTTGACCAATTCAGTAACCGAAATTTTTGCTCAAAAAAGAGCGATTGTCGATTATTATAAAATTCAAAACGACGAACAAACTGCCAATTTGATTGACAACACTTATATTTCTCAAAAACAAGAGAGTAGAGTTGCGGTTCACACGTTTTCGTTTGGTGGAAACATCACCCGAAACAACCTGAATTTCTACCACTTTGGCGAACGAATCGATTCAACTTTAAAAGGAATTACAATCATTGGCGACAAGCAACACGTGGATCATTATACCTTAGTGAATCACGCAACACCCAATTGCGAAAGCCATCAAAACTATAAAACTATTTTAGGCGGAAGTTCAACCGGCGTTTTCAACGGAAAGATTTTCGTGGAAAAAGAAGCCCAAAAAACCGATGCTTTTCAACAAAATAACAACATTTTATTAAGCGACAAAGCCACCATCAACGCCAAACCACAATTGGAAATTTTTGCCGACGATGTAAAATGTTCACACGGCTGCACCATTGGTCAATTAGACGAAAGTGCGATGTTCTATATGCAACAACGCGGCATCCCGAAAAAAGAAGCCAAAGCATTATTGCTATATGCATTCTCCAACGGAGTCATCGAAAGCATTAAAATCCCGGAACTCAAACAACGCATCACGAAGATTATTGCGATGAAATTGGGTGTTAATTTGGGGTTTGATTTGTAGGTTTAACCGCAAAGCTCTCTAAGATTTACGCAAAGGACGCAAAGTTATTTATTCAAACTTTCCGTCCTTTTCGATTTTTACTTTGTGTTCTTTGCGGTTAAATTGTTCTTTAAGATTTTTAAAGCTTCCATAGCTTCAGGAACCAAATCTTCCTTTAATTTTTGATCAATTTCGGTTTCAGAAAGGTTTTGAAATTTAATTTTAAAAAACTCAATTTGGCTGTTTTTATGGCTCAATTCCTCAGAAGCTGAAGGTTCGTTGAAATTTCTAATTTTCTCATTTATATTTTGTCTGTTCAAAAGATAAAAAATCAATAAAAAGATAAAAGGAATTAAATGAATTTTAAAAATGGAAAAATTAATACCAATTGAGAAAGGAACGAAATGAATTAAATCAAATAAACCAAGCAATAATACAAAGCCAAACACATAATTCGCAATTCCTTTCATTTTTAAGTAGGCAAAAAAAGTGAGACCCAATAGAATCAACCCAATGTAAAATCTCATTTCAAAATTCCATTGATAGAGCAGTCCTAAAACCAAAGAAATTATAGTTATTATCAGTAAAAATGATGCTAAAATTAGATTTCGATTCTTCATTTTACTATTTTACACTTTCAATAACCCCCTTCATCATCCTGTTAAAATCAAAATCCTCATCTTCCGTCAATCCAAAACGAATAATCACCATTTCTTTACTCGGAATAATAATCACTTTCTGACCTTGAAATCCGCCACAGAAATACATATCTTTTGGCACATCAGGATATTTCCCACCGGCGTTTAACCAAAAATGACCGCCATATTCTCCGTTGGAAGTTGGGGTAGGAGTCGCCACATACTTCGCCCAACTTTTATCAAAAATCTGCTCGCTATTCCAATTGCCTTCGTTTAAATAAAGTAAGCCAAATTTCGCCCAATCCCGAGCCGTTGCCCATCCATACGATGAGCCCACGAAATTTCCGGCCATATCAGGTTCAATCAACATCGAATGCATTCCGATTTTATCAATTAAAGACGAATACCAAAAATCTAAATAATCTTGATGATTTTGAAATTGTCTTCGTAAAATTCCTGACAGCAAATTTGTGGTTCCTGAAGAATAATTCCAATGTGTATTCGGTGCAAAAGCGGCCGGTTTTTCCAATTGCACCTTTGGCATATCATCTTCTAAAAACAACATTTTCGTGACATCCGATATCTTTCCATAATCTTCTTCCCATTCTAAACCGGAATTCATTTGAATTAAATTATGTAACGTGATTTTTGATCGTTCATCATTCGCCCATTCTTTCACCGGAGCCGGTTTATGAATGTCGATTTTGCCTTGTTGTTGCAAAATTCCAAAATAAGTAGCCGTGATACTTTTTGTCATCGACCAACCTAAAAATTTAGTGTTTTTAGAAAAACCATCTTCGTATTTTTCAGCGATGATTTTATCTTTATAAATCACTAAAAGTGCTCGTGTTCGCTTTATTTTTTCACCTTTTTTATCAAATGCATTCGCAACCTCTTGATTTAATTTTTCATAATTCACTTCAGGAAAAAGTGTATCTTTTTGTTCAAGATTTCCATACGGAAAAGGTAAATTCGTTTCGATTTTTGTTCGATTCGGAATCAAATACGGTTTTGTTTCATCAAAATCATCAGTTACCAAGGTGGCACCTAAACCTTCGCGGTAAATAGCTTTACGTTTTTTTAGCCCATAAACAGAAGCTGTAGCAAATTTCGAGTCTTTATTCGTTTCAATTTTAGCCAATCGAACCAAATCAATATCATTATCACCTTGTTGAATCGCTTCTAAAGGGCGGTTATCAATAAAAATTCCGGAAGCCACGCTTTTAGCCGCAAAACCTGAGAGAATGTCCAACTTTGGATAGGTGGTAAAACCAACAAAGAGTAGTACTACCAAAAGGAGTAAACCGAAATACTTGAGAAACTTTTTCATTTTAAAATTATTTCTTGCAATTTATAAAAATATACAAAAGAAAAGAGAAATGGTTTTGATAATTAAGACTATCACAATTCATAAAAATTCGTGAATTGGTGGCAAATAAGCAATCATTTTTACTACTTTTGTATTTAGAATTTTTCTAAATAAAGAAATGTTAGATATCCAAAAAATCAGAAACGATTTTCCTATATTTTACCAAAAAGTAAATGGAAAACCACTCGTTTATTTCGATAATGCCGCTACTTCGCAAAAGCCGACTCAAGTAATTGAAGCGGAAGCGAATTATTATAAAGAAATTAATGCCAACATTCATCGTGGTGTCCACACTTTGAGTCAGTTGGCAACCGATGCATATGAAGCTTCGCGTTTGAAAATTCAACAGCACATCAACGCAAAATTTAGTCACGAAGTACTTTTTATTTCCGGAACTACACACGGAATTAATTTGGTTGCAAATGGTTTTGCAAGTTTTCTTAAACTAGACGATGAGGTAATGGTTTCTGCCTTAGAACACCACAGCAACATCGTTCCGTGGCAAATGTTATGCGAAAAAACGGGGGCGAAATTGGTAGTAATTCCAATGAATGAGAACGGCGAATTAATTCAATCTGAATACGAACGATTACTATCAGATAAAACCAAAATTGTAACCGTAAATCATATTTCAAATGCGTTAGGTACTATCAATCCAATTAAATGGATGATTGAAAAAGCTCACAAAGTTGGTGCGGCCGTTTTAATTGACGGAGCACAAGCAACGCCGCATTTAAAACCGGACGTTCAAGATTTGGATTGTGATTTTTATGTGTTTTCAGGACACAAAATCTGCGGACCAACAGGAACAGGAATTTTATATGGAAAAGAAGACTGGTTAAACAAATTGCCACCCTATCAAGGCGGAGGCGAAATGATTGCCACCGTTTCTTTTGAAAAAACAACCTATGCGGAATTACCTCATAAATTTGAAGCCGGAACACCCAATATTGCAGGAGGTATTGTGCTCGGAACCGCCATTGATTATCTCAACGAAATTGGTTTTGATAACATTGCAGCTTATGAAAACGAATTGTTAGAATACGGAACCAACAGATTGTTAGAAATTGAAGGATTAAAAATTTATGGCACATCCAATCAAAAAACTTCCGTAATTTCGTTTAATATTGATGGCATTCATCCGTATGACGTTGGTACGATAATTGACAAGCTAGGAATAGCGGTTCGCACCGGACATCATTGTGCTCAGCCGATTATGGATTTTTACAAAATCCCCGGAACGTTGAGAGCTTCGTTTGCGTTTTATAACACAAAAGAAGAAATTGATGCCTTGGTTCAAGCAGTAAAAAAAGCAAAAATGATGCTATTATAAAAGCAAAAACATGAAGACAATTACATTTATATTTCTATCTCTTTTTATTGCAAAAGGATGTAGCCAGCAACAAAAAGAAGAAATGAAAAACACAAGTATTGAATACCAAGCGATGTCTCGCGGGTTTTATTTAAATATATTAGCAAAAGACAAAGAACTAGTTGTAGTTAAAGAACGCGATGGTAAACCGGAATTGAGAAAAATATCAAGTTCTGATTGGAATGAACTTTCAGATTTGTTCTTAAAAATAAAACCGGAAGATTTATCAAAATTTAAAGTCCCATCAGAAAATCGATTTGTTGATGCAGCAGCAATAGCAAATTTGAGAGTAATTTATGAAGGTAAATTGTATGAATCAGAAAGTTTTGATCACGGAAATCCACCAAAAGAAATAAAAGACTTAGTAAACAAAATTATTTCAATAGCTAAAATTGAAAGATAATGACCATTGAAGAAATACAACATGAAATAGTTGATGAATTTTCCATGTTTGATGATTGGATGCAACGATATGAATATATTATTGAGTTAGGAAAATCACTTCCTATTATTGATGAAAAATTCAAAACAGAAGAAAATATTATTAAGGGATGCCAATCAAAAGTTTGGGTACATGGTGAGGAAAAGGACGGAAAAATTATTTTCACTGCCGATAGTGATGCCATTTTAACCAAAGGAATTATTGCGGTATTAATCCGAGTTTTCTCTAACCAAAAACCGGCAGCTATTTTGAATGCAACTACTGATTTTATTGATGAAATTGGTTTGAAAGAACATTTATCTCCTACCAGAGCAAACGGATTGGTTTCAATGATAAAACAGATAAAAATGTATGCTTTAGCTTTTGAAGCGAAGAATTAAAAAGAATAAAGACTTGTTTAACTTTATGTCTTAGTGGCAAAAAAACTTAGAAGTAAAAAAATGGAAGAATTTAAAGACGAAATAAACCTAGGAGAAGATGTAGTAAAAGTGCTAAAAGCAATTTACGATCCTGAAATCCCAGTCGATATTTATGAACTAGGATTAATCTACGACGTAATGATCAACGAAGATAATGACGTTAAAGTTTTAATGACTTTAACCTCCCCTAATTGTCCCGTTGCTGAAACATTACCCAGAGAAGTTGAAGAAAAAATAAAATCGCTGGATGCCGTTAAGTCTTGTGAAGTTGAAATTACGTTCGACCCACCTTGGTCGAAGGATTTAATGAGCGAAGAAGCAAAATTAGAATTAGGTATGTTATAAAGCAGTTGGCGGTTGTCTGTTATCTGTTATCAGACAACCGCTAACCGCCAACGGACAACCGCCAACAGAAATGAACGAAATCATCAACAAAGTAGCCAACTCAACCCTCGAAATTTTCGACTTGGAAGATTATTATCCCACCGGAGTTCGAACACAAATCGATATTGCTCAATGGCTCGAAGAAGGATTTTTATTAAAAGAAAAAAACTTCCGAGAAGCGTTAAAAAATCACGATTGGTCTCAATATCAAAATCATTTTGTAGCTATTCATTGTTCTACGGATGCTATTTTACCTGCTTGGGCGACTATCTTAGTAACAGTTCATCTTCAGCCGTTTGCTCAAAAAATTATTTTAGGTAAGAAAGAGGAAATCGACACTTTGTTATATAGTGAAATCCTCAATCAAATGGATTATTCTATTTATCAAAACAAACCAGTAATTCTAAAGGGATGTTCCAAAAAACCGGTGCCGGAAACAGCATACGTTTTTGCAATTCAAAAACTTCAAAAAGTAGCCAAGAGTGTTATGTTTGGTGAAGCTTGTTCGGCTGTTCCTTTGTATAAAACTTCAAAATAATCACCAAAACCTAAAGACTTTCTCACATTAAAATTGTTAATTTTAGAACAATTGCTAACTTTGTCCTGCAAAATATTAAAACTAAAAGGATGAAAAAAATAGTAATTGCACTTTGTTTGATTTTTGGGCTACAAGTTGCAGCTCAACAAGAAGTGGTAAAAAGTGTTGAAGAAGTTGTAAAAGCGGTTAACGATACGACTAGGACAAAAGGATGGGTTAAAAAGGGAAATATTTCTTTTTTGTTTAATCAATCAACATTTGAAAATTGGGTAGCCGGAGGTGAAAACAACATTTCTGGAAATTTGGGATTGAACTATGATTTCAACTACAAAAGTGATGATTGGTCTTGGGACAATAAGATTATTGCATCTTATGGATTGGTTAAAACTAAAAATTCTGAGTTTGAAAAAAAGACAGACGATCGTTTTGAGTTTAATTCACTAGCAGGAAAAAAAGCCGGTGGATATTGGTATTATTCTGCTTTCTTAAATTTTAGAACACAATTTACAAAAGGTTTTATTTACGGAACAGATGAAAACGGTAAAGAAATTAGAGATGAATATACTAATTTGTTTTCTCCGGCCTATTTAACTTTTGGTCCGGGTATGATGTGGAAAAAAAGTGATGATTTTAAATTTAACTTAGCTCCACTTTCATCAAAAATCACTTTTGTAAATAAAGATTTTACGTTGCCTGAAGCTGCTTATTTTGGAGTTGATGAAGGTAAAAGCATGCGATATGAATTAGGATTTTATGCCGCAGGATATTATAAATTCAAATTATTTGACAATGTTTCAGCAGAAAACATTTTGAGTTTGTATTCAAACTATTTGGAAGATCCACAAAATGTTGATGTTGATTATCAATTAAACATCGTGATGACCATTAACAAATTTTTGTCAACCAACTTGTCATTTCAAACCATTTATGATGACAACGCATTCAGAGGCCTTCAAACAAGACAAGTTCTTGGAGTTGGTATCAATTACGGATTTTAATACATAACAACTATATGAACAAAAAACCACGCAAATCGCGTGGTTTTTTTATTAATCTAAAATCATTTCAGGAATGTCTCCTTCAATAATAAGTGTTCCTTCGGTTGCCTTTTTAATTTCTTCAACACTAACGCCTGGAGCTCGTTCTAAAAGTTTAAATCCTTTTGGTGTTACTTCTAAAACAGCTAATTCCGTTACCACTTTTTTAACGCAACCTACTCCGGTTAGCGGGAGCGTGCATTTTTTCAAAACTTTAGATTCTCCGGCTTTGTTTACATGCATCATGGCTACAATGATATTTTCGGCAGAAGCAACTAAATCCATAGCTCCTCCCATTCCTTTTACCATTTTTCCGGGAATTTTCCAGTTGGCAATATCACCGTTTTCAGAAACTTCCATGGCTCCTAAAATAGTTAAATCTACTTTTTGACTGCGAATCATTCCGAAACTGAAAGCAGAATCAAAAAAAGAGGCTCCAGGAAGCGTTGTAATGGTTTGTTTTCCGGCATTTATAATATCGGCATCTTCTTCGCCTTCAAACGGAAACGGACCCATGCCTAGTACGCCGTTTTCACTTTGAAATTCAACAGAAATATCGTTTCGAACAAAATTAGCTACTAATGTCGGAATGCCAATTCCTAAATTTACGTAGTAACCGTCTTTTACTTCTTTTGCAATGCGTTTTGCAATTTGGTTTTTATCTAAAGCCATGTTTTAATGTGTCAATGAGTTAATGTGTCGATGTGTCAATTTGGGAAAGTGTCAATTAATTGTCTAATTGGCAAATTGTCCCATTGCCACATTATCTTTGTCTAACAGTTCTTTGTTCAATTCTTTTTTCAAATTTATTTCCTTGAAAAATTCGGTTCACCATAATTCCGGGAATATGAATTTGATTTGGGTCTAATGTTCCGGCTGGAACTAATTCTTCCACCTCGGCAATTGTTATTTTTGCAGCACCCGCCATACATGCATTGAAATTTCGTGCTGTTCCTTTGAAAATTAAATTTCCGGCTTCATCGCCTTTCCAGGCTTTTACAATGGCAAAATCTGCGTTGAAAGCTTTTTCCATGACATACATTTTTCCATTAAACTCTCTGGTTTCTTTGCCTTCGGCTACTTCAGTTCCAAATCCTGCAGGAGTAAAAAATGCCGGAATTCCGTGTTGAGCAGCTCTGCATTTTTCGGCTAAAGTTCCTTGAGGCGTTAGTTCCACATCCAATTCTCCGGAAAGCATCTGACGTTCAAATTCAGCATTTTCTCCTACATAAGAAGAAATCATTTTCTTGATTTGTTTTTTTTGTAGTAAGAGTCCCAAACCAAAATCATCAACACCTGCATTGTTTGAAATGCAAGTTAGGTTGGAAACACCCAATTTAACTAAGTGTGCAATACTGTTTTCGGGAATGCCACATAGCCCGAAACCACCAAGCATAATGGTCATATTATTGGTAATTCCTTGAAGGGCTTCTTCTACAGAATTTACTTTTCGTGTAATCATATGTTTGTTTTTTTGGATTCTAAAGGTATAAAAAAACGGGCTTTTTGCAAAGTCCGTTTTCTACTGTTTTGATATCTATTTTAAAAATTAAATTCATTGACGTCCTGGTCAAAATCTAAGGTGTCTTTTGATGCTTTCCAACAATCTACCTTAACGGTTAAATCTTTTGGACGCTCAAAAGGTTCTTTAGAAACAGAAAGCTTCGGGTCTTTATAGCATTTATCCATATAAATTCCCCAAATAGGCAAAGCCATTGTTGCACCTTGACCCATTGCAGTGGTGTTAAAACGTGCGGATCGATCCTCGCAACCTACCCAAACTCCAGTGCATAAATTAGGCACAAATCCCATGAACCATCCGTCAGAGTTGTTTTGAGTTGTTCCTGTTTTTCCTGCGATAGGATTATCAAACTTGTAATCATAAGATCTAAACCCGGCTCTTCCTCCTCTTAAACGGGTTCCGGTTCCGTCTTCCGTTACACCTTCTAAAAGTTTTACCACAGCATAAGCAATATCTTGATTTAAAACATCTCTGGATTCCGGAACCGTTTGAAAAATAACGTTTCCGTTTTTGTCTTCAATTCTAGAAATGATTTGTGGTTTTATATAAATTCCGTTGTTTGCAAATGTACTGAAAGCGGCCACCATGTCGTGAACTGTAATTTCTACAGCACCCAAACAAATGGAAACTTGTGGTGGAATATCGGTTGTTACACCAAGTCTTTGAGTTAAGTCTATTACTGCTCTTGGGCCGGTTCTATCAATTAGCTTGGCGGAAATTGTATTTATCGAATTAGCCAAAGCTCTTTTCAAATTAATCATACCACGATACTTGTGGTCAGAGTTTCTTGGTGTCCAATCTGCACTAACGCCATGTCTTCCTCTTGGAATTGTAAAAGGCGAATCAATTATTGAATCACAAGGTGACATGTTTAATTGTTCAATAGCTGTTGCATAAACAAACGGTTTGAAGGTTGAACCTACTTGACGAGCTCCTTGACCCGCATGGTCGTATTGAAAATGTTTGTAATTGATTCCGCCAACCCACGCCTTAACATGTCCGGTTTGAGGTTCCATTGAAATCATTCCACTTCTTAAAAAGTGCTTGTAATAACGAATAGAATCTCGTGGAGTCATTATGGTATCACGTTCCCCTTTCCAAGTAAAAACAGTCATTTCAGTTTTTATATCAAACGATTTCAATATTTCTTCTTCGCTGATATCTTGAAGTTTCATCAATCGCCAACGTTCCGAATTTTTCATCGCTCGCAACATTAGTTTATCGGTCTCTTCTTGATTTATTTTATAAAAAGGAGCGTTTTTATTGTTTTTTTGGGATTTAAAAAACTCAACTTGCAGGTTTTTAATGTGCTCATCGACCGCTTCTTCCGCATGTTTTTGCATACGTGAATCGATAGTAGTATAAATTTTTAAACCATCACTATAGATATTATAATCGGTGCCATCGGGTTTTTTATTTTCTTTTATCCATTTTCTCATGTAGTCTCTAAGGTATTCTCTAAAATAAGTAGCAATTCCTTCTTTATGACTTTCAGGATTAAAATCTAATTTAATTGGTAGTTTTTCTAATTGTTCTTTGGCTTCTTTTTCTAAATAACCATTTTTCACCATCTGACCCAAAACAGTATTTCTTCTATTAAAAACCAGTTCTTTCCTTTTTTCTCTTGTAGGATTATAGAGCGAAGGATTTTTTAGCATTCCAACCAAAAGTGCACCTTCTTCAATTGTTAAATCACGAGGTTCTTTTCCAAAATATACCTTAGCTGCTGAACGAATTCCAACGGCTGTATTAACAAAATCGGCACGATTTAAATACATCGTAATGATTTCATTTTTTGTATATTGACGCTCTAGTTTTGTGGCAATAATCCATTCTTTCATTTTTTGAATAATTCTAAAAAGTATGAACTTTGATCCTTCACCGTGAAATAAAAGTTTGGCTAATTGTTGGCTAATTGTACTCGCTCCACCACTTGAACCCAGTTTAAAAACGGCTCTCATGGTGCCTCTCGCATCGATTCCGGAATGGCTGTAAAAACGTTCATCTTCAGTGGCAATTAACGCATCAACCAAATGTTGAGGTAAATCTTCATAGGAAATTGGCGTACGGTTTTCGCGATAAAATTTACCTATGGTAACTCCATCTGATGAAATTACTTCGGTAGCTAGATTGGAATCCGGATTTTCTAATTCATCAAATGATGGCATCGAACCAAAAACACCCAAAGATGCTAAGAAGAAAAAGAGAAAAATTCCACCTAGTCCGAAAGCAAAAATTTTCCAAAACTTTTTGGTGTATTTTGAAAAATCAGACGTTCCTAAATTCTTTTTTTGAGCCATAATTATTCAGTTAATTCAATTCTAAAGCCAACATCCAATATTCCTTCCAAGGTTTCTACGCCACTTATTTTTCCGGAGTTTCTAACAGCGTGTTGTATTCTAACAGTATAGTTTCCTGGTTTTTTGAACTGGTACTTTTCTTTGTAATACAGTTTGTTTTCTTTTGTATCAGAAAAACCGGAGCCTAACAACGTTCCGTCAGGATTTGCCATTATATATTCTAAAGTATCCACTATAGTTTTTTGATTTGGGTCTTCCAATTCAACAATTAAAAATAAATTACTATACGGATAGTTTTTATTATTTCTTAAATTTAAAAAAAGATTATGTAATGCTACCGTGTCTTTTTGTTCAAAAGAAAATGTAACGATGCTGTCTTTATGCCAAGTTTTTCCAACGGAATCATAGCGATCAAAAACTCGTTTTTTGTCACAAGATACCACCAGAATAACCAGTAAAATTAAAACAAAACTACTTTTTAGGTTCATTTGAATTTGGCTTTCTTCTTTTGTTGTTGTTTCTGCTTTTCTTTTTCTTTGGTTGATCAAAACGAGTTAAACTTTCCTGACCCATAGCATTGTTGAAATCTTGTTTAGGTTCTGCTATAATTTCTAATGCAAAATCTTCTAAAGAAGAAATTCTTCTTCGTTGTTTGTTTTCAGCCACAATTTCTTTTACTTGATCAATATGAATTACATGCCAGTTGGCAATATTATCAGCGTAGGCAAACCACATTAATCCTTTGAAAATATCTTGTTTTTGACAATAAGCAACACCTCGTTCGGTTTCAATTTTTGTATCAAAATCAGGAAAATCTTTTAACGCATCCATATACGTATCCAACTCATAGTTTAAGCAACATTTGAGTTTGCCACATTGTCCGGCTAATTTTTGAGGATTTAAAGAAAGTTGTTGGTAACGAGCAGCTGAGGTGTTTACACTTCTAAAATCAGTTAACCAAGTCGAGCAACAAAGCTCTCTTCCGCAAGAACCAATTCCACCCAATCGAGCCGCTTCTTGACGAAAACCAACTTGCTTCATTTCAATTCTGGTTTTGAATGTTTGAGCATATTCCTTAATCAATTGACGGAAATCTACTCGGTCTTCAGCCGTATAATAAAAGGTAGCTTTTGAGCCATCGCCTTGAAATTCAATATCTGAAATCTTCATTTGAAGTTGAAGTCTAATCGCAATTTCTCTAGCGGTAACTTTCATTGGTTCTTCTTTTGCACGAGCATCAGACCAAATATCAATATCTTTTTGAGAAGCTTTTCTATACACTTTTGTGATTTCCGGACTGGTGTGACTAACTCCTTTTTTCTTCATTTGGATTTTAACCAATTCTCCGGTAAGAGTCACAATTCCAATGTCATGACCCGGCGATGCTTCTGTTGCAACAACATCTCCAATGATTAACGAGAGTTTTTCGGTGTTCCGATGAAACTCTTTCCGACCGTTTTTAAATCGCACTTCAACACAATCAAACGGTTCTTGACCACTTGGTAAACTCATGTTAGAAAGCCAATCAAAAACAGTTAATTTGTTGCAGCTATCGGTGCCGCAAGTCCCTTTATTTTGACATCCTTTGGGAGCTCCTCCATCTTTACTCCCGGTAGAACAGTTTGTACAAGCCATAATTTATATATATTGTTCATCTCGTTTTGAAACAAGACTACAGTCATTAAACGTTAAGTGTGTAAAGATAGTATTTTTTTGATAGAAGTTTAAACTGCTTTTATTTCAAAAAACGAAAAAAGTAAAGCCTATTTTATTGATGTAAAATAGGCATTTTGAAGTTGTAATTTATAAAAATTGTTAGCTGATAATTTTAAACAATTTATCCGACAATCGAATTCGAAACGGAACTGCAAAAGATAATTTATCACCAACTTTAGCCACTGAACTTTCTTTTCCGTTGACAAAAATTTTGTCTAAAATCATCTCTTGATTTCCGGTGGTTGGACCTGAAATTAGGATTTTATCACCCAATTTTAGTTCTTGGTTTTCAATTAAAAATAAACCTACTTGTGCTTTGGTGTAATAATGCTCTGCTTTTCCAACCAATACTTTTTTCTGTTTGATGCGTTCGCGAATCGGTTTTGGTTTTTCAGCTGTAGCCAATGATTTATTGCTCAATTCACCGGAATGTTTGAATTTTAAGGCATCCGATTTTCCTTTTTTGAAAATCATATTTCCTTTTTGAATGCCGCGTCGTAATTTCACTTGCTCTGCCAATGGCAAATGAGTGATTTCCTGACATTCTACCGAACAACAATTTTCCATTTTTTCTTTACATTCATCACATTGAATGAACAATAAATGACAACCATCATTCACACAATTGGTATGATTATCACACGGTTTTCCGCATTGATGACATTGCGAAACAATATCATTCGTGATTCTTTCGCCCAAGCGATGATCGAAAACAAAATTTTTACCGATGAATTTACTTTGTAAACCTTCTTGTTCAATTTGACGAGCATATTCAATAATTCCGCCTTCTAATTGATAGACATTTTTAAAGCCTTTATGCTTAAAAAACGCACTGGCTTTTTCACATCGAATTCCACCTGTGCAATACATCAAAAGGTTTTTATCTTCTTTAAAATCTTTCAATTGCTCTTCAATGATGGGAAGCGATTCTCTAAACGTATCAACATCCGGTGTAATGGCTCCTTTAAAATGACCAATTTCACTTTCGTAATGATTTCTAAAATCAACTACAATGGTGTTTGGGTCTTCTAAAAGTTGGTTGAATTCCTTCGCTTTTAAGTGAATTCCTTTGTTCGTTACATCAAAAGTGGAATCATCTAGTCCATCAGCTACAATTTTATGACGCACTTTTATGGTCAATTTTAAAAAGGAATGATCGTCTTGTTCGCGAGCAATATTCAATCGGATACCTCGCATGAAATCATATACTTCTAGCGTATCTTTGAATTGATAAAAATAATCCGCCGGCAACGAAAGTTGGGCGTTAATTCCTTCGTGAGCCACATAAATTCTCCCCAAGACATCCAACGGATTCCAGGCTAAGAATAAATCATCTCTAAATTTTTTTGGGTCTTCAATTTTGGCATAGGCATAAAAAGACAACGTAAGTCGTTGTTTGCCGGCTTGATCAATAAGCTCGGCTCTTTCTTCTGCCCTCATCGTGTTATACAGTTGCATGCTATAAACGTTTTGGGTTAGTACAATAAGATGAATTCTAAATGGAAGAATTCGATGCAAAGGTATTATTAATTTAGAAATCTCAAATAAAAAGCCCTTTCAAATTTTTATATATTATTGAATTTGTGCTTCAATAAGAATCGTAAGTTTGTAATTCAAAAGTAATAAAATTGAAGAATGAAAAAAGAAATTTTAGGATTATTGACACTAATTGTTTTTGTATTTTCAAGTTGTATTAATCAAAAAGAATACACTTTTAATGAAATAAAAAATCTCAAGTCAACGCACAAGATTAAAGATAGTTTAATTGTAAAGGAAATAGAAAAATTAATTGAAAATAAAAAATTAGTTATTAACGAAAATGAATTTATAGTTGTTAAGTTAAATAATCTAGATACATTAAAAAAGATAAAAGCTCTCGAGATTACAAAGTCAATGTTAACTATTGAACAACGTAGATTTTTAGATAAGGAATTTGATAGAAAGGGGTTAAAAGGGTACTTATTTAAAAAAGATGAAATTATACTTTTATACGGAGATTTGGATTCTTTTTTTGAAATAAAAGAAAAGACTGATCCAAAAATCATCTTTTTCGTAAATAAAGATAAATTCGAGAAAGAAAAAATTGGAACTATGTATGATCCTCCGATTTTTAAATATGAAATAAGGAATCGCGAATTGATTTTTATATCCGAGTTCTAGTTAAAAGATATATTCATAAAAAAACCACCCTGAAGGTGGTTTTCTAATTTCTTAACAAAACTCGTTATAAGCATCTTTTAAATTCTCTGCAATCATTTCCGCAGGACGACCTTCAATGTGATGACGTTCTAACATATGAACTAATTCACCATCTTTAAACAAAGCCATACTTGGCGACGATGGAGGAAAAGGAAACATATGTTGTCTGGCTGCATCAACGGCATCTTTGTCAACACCGGCAAAAACAGTCACTAACTGGTCTGGTTTTTTAGCTCCGTCTAAGCTCATTTTTGCTCCCGGTCTTGCATTTCTGGCAGCACATCCACAAACAGAATTCACAACTACCAACGTTGTTCCTTTTTGTGAAATTGCATTTTCTACCGCTTCTGCACTATATAATTCTTGAAAACCTACTTCCGATAATTCGGCTCTCATGGGTTTTACCATTTCTTCTGGATACATATTTTTTTTATTAGATTGTTAGACTTTTTGATTGTTCGATTCTCAGATTCTGAGACTTTGCAAAGTTACTAAGATTTCATTTTCATTTGATGATTTCAATCATAAAGATTTGTTATGATTAAATAGAAAATCAAAGAACAAAATCAAGATAGTTTTCGGGTGTGATAACGTGTGTTTCAGCATCAGGATAGTTTGAAGTAAAAGTTTTGGTGGTTTTATGATTCTTTTTGCTGTTCCATTTGAACTCATAAGCAAAAAGGTTTCCGTTTTTTTCTTCTAAATAATCAATTTCCTGTTGTGCTTTAGTTCTCCAGAAATAAGTGTTACAATAATTTTTGTCGTAAACGTTTCTTTTCATTCTTTCAGCGATAAGATAATTTTCCCATAAAGCTCCAACATCTTGTCTTATTGCAATTGGAGAAAAATTAGTAATCATCGCATTCCTAATTCCGTTATCGTAAAAATAAATTTTCCTGGAAAATTTTAATTCATTTCTCAAATTTCTACTAAAACTGTTTAATTTGAAAATAACGAAAGATTGTTCTAATAAATCTATATAGCGTTCAATTGTTTTGCTGTCTAAACCTACTAAACCTGCAATTTCATTATACGATACTTGAGAACCAACTTGCAAAGCTAATGCTTGAAGTAATTTTACTAATTTTTCGGGTTTTTTAATTCCGTCTAACATCAAAATATCTTTAAAAAGATAACTGTCTGCTAAGTTTTTCAATAAATCTATTTCGTCTCCCTGGTTGTTTACAATGTCCGGATAATAGCCATAAATTAACCGATGTTGAAGCAGTCTGTTTTCATTTAAAACACCATATTGATTTATGAGTTCTTTAGTAGAAAATGGAAATAACTTGTATTCCAGTTTTCTCCCTGTTAGAGGTTCGTTGGTTTTGTTTCTTAATTCAAAAGCAGAAGATCCTGTGGCAATAATTTTGATTTCAGGATAATTATCATGCACTAATTTGATGGTTAGTCCAATATCATCTATGCGTTGAGCTTCGTCAATTATTACCGTTTTGTGATTTCCTATAAGTGCTTTTAAACTAATTGAAGATTGGTTTTGAAGCATCATTCGCACATCACTTTCATCTCCATTTAGCCAAAGTACGCTTTCTTCAGTTCCTATTAGCTTTTTTAACAAGGTTGTTTTTCCGGTTTGTCTAGCACCAAACAACAGAATAACTTTGTGTTTAAATAAACCTTTTTGCACTGTTTCAAAAAGCTCTCTTTCAATACTCATGGCTTCTTTTTTGATTACAAACATACTAAATTTGTATTCAAATCCAAAAAAGTTACGTTTTTTTTGGAATCAAATCCTCAAAAGTTATGTTTTTTTTGGATTTAAATCCTCAAAAGTTATGAATTATAACAAATCCGTTCCAATTTTCAACCCAATAAAAATGGTTCTTGGTCGAGATGGGCCGTAAATATAAGTAGCATCTCTATTCACACCTAAGTCAAAATCTTTTTGGTATTGATTGAATAAATTCATAATTCCACCACTTAATTGAAGGTGCAATTTTTCTTTTACCACAAATGTATAAGATGATTTTAAATTGACTTCATAAAAATCACCTGTTGTTTCCAAACGATCTTCGGCAATAAATCCAGCATAATGCTGAGCATACATTTTTCCGGTGTAAACCACAGAGATATTGTTTTGAAATGCTTTTTTAGGCGAAAATGTTGCCATTAAATTTCCATAAACATTTGGTGAACGGAAGAAATTTCGATTTGTATTCGTCACGTTTTCACTCCATTGAACCGCTTCGTCATACAACGCTTTTTGAATCGTTGCTCCTGCTTGAAATTGCCATTTTTGTCCCGGAGCATATTTTGCTTCCAAATTAATTCCGTAAACATCAGCTCCTTTTCCGTTACGTTTTTCCCAGATTGTTTCGGATAGTTGTTCTAACACAAAAGGGTCGTTTAATCGGGTGTAAAAAGCTTCAAATGTCAATCCGGCTTCAGAATTTGGAGTAACTTTATTCCAATCTAACGAAGTTAAAAACGAATGTGATGTTTCCGATTCTAATCCATCCGCTAATTCAACCAAAGCCACTTCTCCGGCTGCAATTCGGGCGTGAATGTCTTCCGAAAAGACTTGTGGGGCTCTAAAACCTTTGGCATAACTGTTTCGCCATTGCAAATTTTCTTTAAAATTATAGAGAATATTTAGTCGTGGATTAAAAATCACATCTTCATCGGCAGCATTATGAAAATCGGCTCGCAATCCTCCTAAAACTTTTAGTTTTTCATTGACTTTCCATTCTTGTTGAGCATAAATCCCCAAAATATCTAATGTTTGATTGACGAATGCATTATAACCTGGTTTTTCATCAACCATCATTTCTTTTTTGTATTCGGCTCCGGTTGTTAAGGTTGCCGATCCACCTAAAAATGATTCTTGTTTTCGGTTGTATTGAGCTCCACCGATCCAAGTTACAACTTCAGTATCTCCGTAACCGCGAATGCTTTCTTCGTAGTCGATATTTCCAAATTCATCATCAGCTCGACCACCATAAAAGTTATCATTTTTAGATTGTTGCGTGTTGAAATAAACAGCATATTTGTTCTTTTCATCTTCCGAATAATTTTCAAATGTGAGTCCGCCACCCACCATTTTGGAAGTAATTTGTTCTGTCGTAAGAGCTTCAAACGGTTGTAAATCAAAACGGTTTTCGCCGCCTCTTCTAAATTCGTTTACAGTATGAAATTCGGCTGTAATTTTACTTCGTCCAAACGGACGATAAAACGATTTGAATCCGAAAGTTCGGTTTTGCATTGTCGTAATTTCCGTAAAATTATCATCATTGGCATCAAAAGGTTCACGGTCACGGAGCATCGCAAAAATCTGAATTCCTAAATTCAAATCTTCTGATAAAACTGTTCCGTTTAACGTTAATGCTTTGTCGGGCACATTTCCGTCAATTAAACCTAAATGCGAATTAATTTCAAACGAATTTTCTATCGGATCTTTTGTAATAATGTTGATGGTGCCCGCAATTGCATTCGACCCATATAAAGATGAACCGCCACCACGAACAACTTCAATTCGTTCAATCATATTGGCTGGAATTTGATCTAAACCATACACACCATTTAAAGCCGAAAATATGGGACGGCTATCCATCAAAATTTGAGAATAAGCTCCATCCAAACCATTCATCCGAACTTGCGAAAATCCGCAGTTCTGGCAGTTCGTTTCCATCCGCAATCCGGGTTGAAAACTTAATCCTTCTGATAAACTGATGGCTTGTGCTTTTTGTAAAACTTCCGAATTTGTAACGGTTACAATCACAGGAGCTTCGGTTCTTTTTTGCAATCCACGAGTGGCTGAAACAACGACTTGATTGAGTCCGAAAACACTTTCTTCTAAATTAAAATCCAAATGAATTTTTCCTCCGGAAGGAACATTTATATTTTTTTCTTGATTTTTAAAACCAATGGCTTGGACGATGATGGTTTGCTTACCCGACGGAACTTCAATGGAATAATTTCCGTTTTCATCAGACGAAGTTCCTGTTGTTGCATTTTTCAAAAGAATGCTAGCAAATGGAACCGCTTGACCTTCAGATAAAATATGACCCACAACCGTTCCTTTTTCTTGAGCTTGTGAAATTAATGTAAAAGATAAAACAACTAAGAGAAGAATTTTTTTCATACCAAAAAATAAATTTAGACAAAACTAAAAATTATTTTACTCATATCAAATTATCTTAGTATATTTGTTTTCAATTAATTGAATTTATGACCTATTCGGAAGAAAATTATATCAAAGTAATTTATCATTTATCGTTGGTTTCGCCCAAAGGAATTAATACCAATGCGATTGCGGGTATGATTGAGAGTAAGGCATCTTCGGTTACGGATATGGTAAAGAAATTAGCCGAAAAAGAATTGGTTGATTACCAGAAATACCAAGGTGTGACGCTCACTCAAAAAGGATTGCACGCTGCCAAAATGATTGTAAGAAAACATCGTTTATGGGAAGTTTTTTTGGTAGAAAAATTAGATTTTACGTGGGATGAAGTACACGATTTGGCGGAAGAATTGGAGCACATTAAATCGGAGAAATTGATTAATCGATTGGATGAATTTTTAGGCTTCCCTAAAGAAGATCCTCACGGTGATCCGATTCCTGATCGATATGGACAGATGATAAAAGTGGAAAAACAATTACTTTCTGAAGTGGGTTTGAACAAAAAAGTGATGTGTTTAGGTGTTAAAGATAGTTCGCCGAGTTTTTTGCAGTATTTAGATAAACATCAAATTTCGTTAGGTTCGGAAATTGAAATTATCAATAAAGAAGCCTTTGATATGTCGCTAACTATTTTAATGAATGGAAAAGAGATTTTAATTTCGAATAAAATTGCCGGTAATTTATTTGTAAAAGTGATATAATATGTTTGATAGCATTGTAGACTATTTATCGAGTATTGACCCCATTTTGGCGGCTTTATATGCCACGTTATTTACTTGGTTTTTAACGGCGTTAGGAGCTTCAGTTGTGTTCTTTTTTAAGACGATGAATCGTGCCGCTTTAGACGGAATGCTTGGTTTTACGGGCGGAGTTATGGTTGCTGCCAGTTATTGGAGTTTGCTTGCACCTGCCATCGAAATGTCGGAAGGAGAAGGTTTTGTAAAAGTAATGCCGGCAGCAGTTGGTTTTCTTTTAGGAGCCTTTTTCTTGTTTGGTTTGGATAAAGTTTTACCGCATTTACATATCAATTTCAAAGAAACAGAAGGTGTAAAATCGCCTTGGCAAAAAACGACACTTTTGGTTTTGGCCATAACATTACACAACATTCCGGAAGGATTGGCGGTTGGTGTTTTGTTTGGTGGCGTTGCTGCCGGAATTCCTGAAGCCTCTATTGCAGGAGCTACTATTTTAGCCATTGGAATTGGGATTCAAAATTTTCCCGAAGGAATTGCCGTTTCTATGCCGTTGCGACGAATGGGAATGAGTAGAAAGAAAAGTTTCTTATACGGACAATCCTCTGCTTTGGTTGAACCGATTGCCGGCGTTTTAGGAGCTGTAGCCGTAACATTTTTCACTCCTATTTTGCCTTATGCTTTAGCATTTGCTGCCGGAGCAATGATTTTTGTGGTGGTAGAAGAAGTGATTCCGGAAACGCAACAAGACAAACATACGGATATTGCAACTCTCGGTTTCATTGGTGGATTTGTTGTTATGATGAGTTTGGATGTGGCTTTAGGAAGTTAATGACAACCACAATCATCGCTACTGCAATTTTTTTTCGATTTCTTTTTACCAAAAAAATGAAAATAAAGAACTACTATAGCAATTGCTAAAATGATAAACGCGATTATTTCCTGAAAATCAATCATACTACAAAGATAAAAGGTTCTCTATCAAAAACAGAGAACCTTTAACAAACAAATAAAAACATTTTTTAAAATTGTGCTGAAATTCCGAAATGGATTCCAAAAGGCATTCCCGGACGTAAACCAGCAGGGACTCTTGAAACAGCGTATTCTTTATCTAATAAATTGACAATATTACTCATCAAACTTACTTTTTCAGTTAAATGATATTTGGCAGAAGCATCCACAATAAAGTTGCTTTTTACCAATTCGTTTTCCGGAATTGCACCTTGTCCGGCTAATGTTCTGAATTGATCATTGTATTTTCCGCTGATAGCAAAATTGAATTTTTTGTGCTCCAAATTTGCAGTAATTGAAAATTGATTTTTTGCAATGTATGGAATCTCATCACCGGGTTGAATTTGCCCCCAAGCTTCTGTACCACTGTTGAATTCATTTTTTAATTCAGTATCTGTATACGTATAACTGAATGTAATTGGTAATTTAAATTTTGAATTTTCATTGTTCAACACATCATACGTAACTAATAATTCTAACCCTTGAACTCTTGCTTGTCCTGCATTAAATAAGTCGCCGGTTCCTGTTCCGCCTGATGCGTTGGTGTCAGCTCCTTCCAGACGTGCAAAATCATTATAAAAAGCAATGATTTCACCCGATAATGCTTTTTTGTTAAAACGGAAACCCGCTTCATAGTTCATACTACTTTCGCCTTTGTCACCTTCATTTGATCCTGGAGGTGAAAAACCTTTGTGAACACTTGTAAAGGCTGAATAATCTTCGTTAATTTTATAAAGTGCACCAAAACCAGGGATGTATTTTTCAACTCGGTTTTGTTTTCTGTTCAAATTGATTCCGGTTCTATCTAAATCACTAGTGCCGTAATTTAAACTTCTACGAATGATGTTTTCATATCGCATACCCGGTGAAAACGTTAATTTTTTATACGTTAAATTATATAAGACATGAACTGAAACGGCTTCTGCATTTTCAACCCGATTGTCTTGTGTTCCCGGAGTTCCGGCTACAGTTCTGAATAAAGAATTGTTTTGAATTTTATAACGGTCATCCCACTGAAAACGATCTTCGCTGTCTAAATGATAACGAACTCCAAAATCAATATCGTGTGTTAAAATCTCGCTGTTTAATTTAAAATTAAATACAGTCTGAATTCCTTCTGCCAAATAACCACGATTGTTATTTCGCATTCTCAATGCATTATCGGCAGTGTTTGTTGCTCCTGTTAGAATGTCATAACCAGCCTGATTTGCTTCGGGATTTTCTAGAATCGAAGCTAAAGAAACATTTGAACCGCCAACATTTACATCATGTAATTTATACCAATTTCTTCTAAAATTATTGCGATAAGCTTTTGTTGTAATCGTTAAGTAATCAGTTGGTATTGCTAAGTGAGTCAGCATTAATTGATCGTGTTTCGTATCTATTTTATCAACTTCTGAGGATAGATAACGACGGTATGGGCTGTTATTAAAGTCATTTTGCGTTAATCCCAAATAGGTTTCATCTGAATATTCATCTGATAATTGAGCTTTAAAAGTCAGCGATTGAAAAATTTTAGCTTCAGGATTTGTATTGATTCTAAACTTTGCTACATAGTCGTTTCCATTATAACCGGTTGTTCTATTGCTAAAATCGATGGTTTTAAAACCATCAGAGTTCCGATTATTGTATTCTACTAAATAACCAAAGTTTTTAAAGTTGTCTCCAAGATTCACATAGGTGTTTTTCGTATCGAAACTTCCCATAGATGCTACTATTTTTCCTGAAAATTGAGATGGAATTTGGTTTGAAACCATGTTAATTGCTCCACCGGTTGTGTAAGGACCGTATTGAATTTGACTTCCGCCTTTTAAAATTTCAAAACTTTGAATTCGGTTAACCGTAGGAAAATAATAGGCCGCCGGAGCAGAATAGGGAGCCGGTGCGATTAATATCCCATCTTCCATTAATGTGATTTTTGATGCTCGTGACGGACTTGTTCCTCTCAGTCCGATACTTGGACGAAGTCCGAAACCTTCTTCTTCAACCACGTTGATTCCCGGAACGGTTCTAAGAATTCTATTGATATCGGTATAATTGAAAGTTTTTAGTTCTTCGGGTGAAATAAAATAGGTGGAACCTGCTCTGTTTTTTGCTTTGAACTTACTGCCAATTAAGGCATCTCCATGTACGGTTACGCCGTTTAATTTTCTAACGGAGTCATTTAAAGCAAGATCATCAAAGGATTCATTTGTGTTTTGAGAGTGAGCAAAACCTGTCAATGCCACTAGACAGAGGGAAACTATATTTTTCATTTTTGTTATTTAGAATTAATCTACGGTGCAAAAGTAAAAATAGTTTTTATTTAGACAAATTATAAATAAGGTTATTTTATGTTAAATTTTTAACTTGCTGAAAGTGATGAAATTAAATTTTGAACCAATTAGTATAAAAATAAAAAACTTCCAAAAAGGGGTACTTTTTGGAAGTCTAAATAGTGATTTGATGGTAGTTTTATATTATTCTTTAAGATTCATCTTTTGTGGTTTTAACTAAACCAATACCTGCAATGAAAAAGACTAAACCAAGGATTCCATAAACCAAAAGTGTTTTGATTGTTTGATTGCTTTCACCAAGATTAACAGCTAAATAGGCTGTGTAAATTAATCCACCTATCCCTAAAACGGTAAGTATGGCACCAAAAATTCTTTTTAAGTTCATAATGTGTTATTTAAATTGTAATATTTTTAACTGAGTCTAATAATCCGAAAACTTTCAGTAACCAAATGACAACTCCTATAACAACAATAATATTGAATATACCTTTGATTTTTCTATCCATTGGAATGTAAGTATTTACAACCCAAAGCAAAAAGCCAACAACAATTAATACAAGTAAAATATTTAAAATAGGCATAGTTGAAAATTTAAAAGTTAGTGAAGTAAAGGTAGTAGTCCTTCAAAAACTTTTGTTACATAACTTAAGGAACCTATTACATAATTAACATATTATAAAACAATAAGATGAGAATAATATCCGATTATTTTAAAAGCTGATAAGCTATTAAAGCTACAATATAAGCAAAGCCACTCATTACAAAAAGTTGAATCATGGGCCATTTCCATGAGTTGGTTTCTTTTTTAACTACTGCAAGCGTACTCATACATTGCATTGCAAAAGCGTAAAAGAGCAGTAAAGAAATTCCGGAGGCAAAGTTATAAATCGGTTTTCCGGTAACGGGATGAATTTCAGATTTCATTCGTTGTTTGATGGTGTTTACTTCATCTTCGTGACTTCCAACGCTGTAAATTGTGGCCATAGTTCCCACAAAAACTTCGCGAGCGGCAAACGAGGCTACGATTCCGATTCCAATTTTCCAATCATAACCTAAAGGTTCAATTAAAGGTTCAATTGATTTTCCCAGTATTCCGATATAGGAATTTTCTAATTTGAAAGAAGCTATTTTGTCATTTATTTCATCTTCCGAAAGGCTACTATTGGTTTCAGATATAGTTGTTTCGGCAGTATAAAATGCATCTTTTGGACTATACGATGCCATAAACCAAAGAATAATAGATAAAGAAATAATGATTTTTCCGGCTCCAAAAACAAAAGCTTTCGTTTTTTCTATCACATTTAAACCTACATTTTTATAGTAAGGAATTTTATAGTTTGGCATTTCAATTACAAAAAAGCTTTTGGATTGAAATTTTAAAATACTATTCAAAATTTTAGCAGATAAAATGGCCATGATAAACCCAAGAGCATACAAAAACATTAACGTTAATCCTTGAAGATTTAAAAAACCTAAAACACGTGTGTCAGGAATAATCAGAGCAATTAAAATGGTATAAACCGGTATTCTTGCCGAACAAGTTGTAAAAGGAGTAATTAAAATAGTAATTAATCGTTCTTTCCAGTTTTCAATATTTCGAGTGGCCATTACTGCCGGAATCGCACAAGCTGTTCCTGAAATTAAAGGCACCAAGCTTTTGCCGCTTAAACCAAAACGTCGCATGCCTTTGTCCATTAAAAAAACTACTCGACTCATGTAACCACTTTCTTCAA
The DNA here is from genome assembly GCF_014638005.1 of Flavobacterium orientale. Classification (GTDB taxonomy): domain Bacteria; phylum Bacteroidota; class Bacteroidia; order Flavobacteriales; family Flavobacteriaceae; genus Flavobacterium; species Flavobacterium orientale. Next base: position 132,059 of record NZ_BMFG01000003.1, on the reverse strand, counting down.
GAAGTGAAATGAATAAAAATAGAAAAGCAATTTGTGGAATAAAAATCACAACACCTCCAATGCCGGGAATCATTCCTTGAGCTATTAAATCGGTTAATTTTCCCGGAGGTAAATGCTCACTTACCCACGAACTTAACGAGGCAAATTGTTCGTCAATAAAATCCATTGGAACGCTTGACCAATCAAAAATGGATTGAAAAATCAAAAACAAAATCCCGAAGAAAATTACATAACCAAAGATTTTATGGGTTAGAATCCGATCTAACTTGCTCTGAAAATCTGTTGCAATAGTGGGATCTGTTTTTTTGGTAACTTTTAAAATATCATTTATAAATTGATATCGTTTGATGGTTTCTTTGTGCTGTAATCGTTTTAATTCGGCATCTGATTTTGAAAAAGAATTATTCTGTAAAATGGTTTTATTTAAAGAACCAAAATTCACATCCTGCGATATCACTAACCACAATTTATAATTTTGTTGATTGGGATAAATGCGTTTTAAATTTTCAAAATAGTCGCTATCAATTTCAGAAGCATTCAAACAGGCTTCTGTTGAAAGTTCTTGGTAATTGCTTATTATTTTTTTTAAGTCATTAATGCCGGTTGCTTTTCTCGAACTAATCAGGGCAATTTTGGTTTTTAAAGCAATTTCCATTTTAGGAATATCCAGACTAATTCCTTTTTTTTCCATTTGATCGGCCATGTTGATTACCAATACAGTTGGAATTTCTAAATCTTTAATCTGAGTAAAAAGTAGTAGGTTACGCTTTAAGTTTTCAACTTCAGTAACGACCACAACCACATCCGGATAATCGTTATCATTTTTGTTTAACAGTAATTCAATAACTAAATTTTCATCAAGTGAATTGGTGTTTAAACTATAAGTTCCCGGCAAATCTAAGATGGTTGCATTTTTAGAATCGCCTAACGAACACGACCCCACTTTTCGCTCAACGGTAATTCCCGGATAATTTCCCACCTGTTGTTTTAATCCGGTAAGTTGATTAAACAGCGATGTTTTTCCGGTATTAGGATTTCCAATAAGGGCAACTTTTATGGGGTTTGATTTCATAAGGTGTTTTAATTTTCAATAATTTCAACACTGATTTCTTTCGCCATTTCTTTTCGAATGGCTAAGTGAGTACCATTCATGTCAAGAAAAATGGGATCACCAAACGGAGCGGTTTGAATTAACTCAACCATGTGACCTTCCATACAACCCATTTCAATTAATTTTAAGGGAATTGTATCAAGATTGAAGGCAACAATTATTGCTTTTTCTCCTTTTTTTAGCTGGTCAACTGTGGTTTGCAAATTATTTAGAATTAGTATAAATACAAAAATACATTTTTTCAATCATCAAATCGGTTAGCTTTCAAAAAAAAATTTCTAATTTTCTTGAGCTAAAAGATGATTTATATCTTCAATTAATCTGTTGATTTCCTCTTTGTTAGTGCCATCATAAAAACCCCTAACTCGTTTTTTCGTATCAACAAGAATGAAGTTTTCAGTATGAACCATGTCATACAACTCACCTTCAGTTTCGGTTTTAACCGCTAAATATGATTTTCTGGCAATGTAAAAAATGTCTTTTTTATCACCGGTGACCAAATTCCATTTGGAATCAATTACGCCTTTTTCTAAAGCATATTTTTTTAAAACAGCAACCGAGTCAATATCCGGCATTACCGTATGTGAAAGTAAAAGCACATTTGGGTTATCTTTAAAATGGTTTTGAATTTCAACCATATTGTCTTGCATAATTGGGCAAATGGTAGGACAAGTGGTAAAGAAAAAATCGGCTACATAAATTTTTCCCTCATAATCAGCAGGGGTTATTTTTTTGCCGTTTTGATTGGTAAATTCAAAATCGGCAATAGTGTGGTATTTGCTAATGTGTTGCACCGTACTGTCAACCATTTCCGGATTCACCATGGAAGGAGAATAAATAGTGAGCTTTTTTTGTGGTGTTAACAAAATAAAGGAAATGGTTAAGAAAACGAGTGAAAAAAGGATAAAAACAACTACTAACAGTTTGTTTCGTTTAATAAAATCTAACATGATTTAATTTTTCACAAAAATACAAAACCAAAAACGAATTGTATTCATTTAAAATTAGCGTCTAGTGCAAATCAATTCAATTTAACACATTTTAACTATTGTCAGTCTTTTATCTTAATATATTTGTGTTTCCACTGATAATTAACCCAGTATTACTTCAATATGAAAAACAAAATAAACCAAAAAATGATGCTTGCGATAGTTGCCGTTGGCTTTTTTTCAGCTGCATTTTCTCAAGAGTCGAAAAAGTCAAATCCGGGAATTAATCTCGAATTTATGGACACAAAAGTTAAGCCTGGCGATGACTTTTTTAGATATGTAAACGGAACTTGGTTTGATAAAACCGAAATACCAGCCGACAGAACCCGTTGGGGAAGTTTTGATGAACTTCGCGAGAAAACAGACAAAGACATGGTTTCGATACTTAACGAAGCTTTAAAGAATCCGAAATATACTGATGATACTGACCAAGGTAAAGCTTTGAATTTGTATCGTTCTATTATGGATACGGTTTCAAGAGACAAACAAGGAATAAAACCTTTAAAACCTTTTCTTGACAAAATTAATGCTGTAAAATCTGTAGCCGATTTGCAAAAACTTATGATTGAAATGGACAATCAAGGAGGTATTGGCTTCTTTGGCGTTAGTGTAGGAACCGATGCCAAAAACAGTAACCGAAATTTAGTAAATGTTGGATTAGGAAGTTTGGGTTTACCCGATAGAGATTATTATTTATCTGATGAAGCCGATAGCAAAGAAAAGAGAGAAAAATATGTGGCTCATGTAGCAAGAATGCTTCAATATCTTGGCGAAAGTCCGGCTCAAGCCAAAGCTTCTGCAGAAAGAGTTTTAGCACTAGAAAAAGCATTAGCAACACCACGATTAGACCGAGTAGAACGTCGCGATCGCAGAAAAACCTACAACCCAATGACGGTTGCCGATTTGCAGGCATTAACGCCAAGTGTCAATTGGAATGAATATATTACTAAAATTGGATTGCCAAAAATTGACACGCTTATTGTTTCACAACCTAGATATATGACGGCTCTGGAAACCATCTTTAAAGAAAACAAAGTAGAAGATTGGAAAGCCTACATGCGATGGACCTTATTAAACAGAAGTGCCGGAACGCTATCAACCGAAATTGAATATGCCAATTGGGAATTTTATGGAAAAACATTAACTGGAGCTTTAAAACCAAGACCTCGAAACGAAAGAGCTCTTCAATCTGTAAACGGTCCTTTTGGTGAAGCTTTGGGTAAAATTTATGTAGAAAAAATGTTTCCACCTGAAGCGAAAGAAAAAGCACAAAAAATGATTAAAAATGTGTTTTTGGCTTTTGAAAATAGAATAAACAATTTGCCTTGGATGGCACCATCGACAAAAGTTAATGCTATTGAAAAATTAAGAAAATCAAATGTAAAAATTGGCTATCCTGACAAATGGAAAGATTATTCAAAAGTAACAATAGTGGCTCCGAATAAAGGAGGAACTTATTTTGACAATGGAAAAGCTATTTCAAAATGGCGAACTGCCGAAAATTATGCCAAATTAAACAAACCGGTTGATAAAACAGAATGGTTTATGTCACCTCAAACTGTGAATGCATACTACAATGCATCGTTTAACGAAATTGTATTTCCGGCTGCAATTCTTCAACCACCATTTTATGATTTTAAAGCGGATGAAGCGGTAAATTATGGTGGAATTGGAGCGGTGATTGGTCACGAAATTTCACATGGTTTTGACGACAGTGGTTCAAGATATAATGCAGATGGAAATTTAGTAAACTGGTGGAGTGACGAAGATTTAAAAATGTTTACCGAATTAGGTGGAGCTTTAGCAGAACAATACAGTCAGTTGGAACCAATTCCCGGAATTTTTGTGGATGGGAAATTTACGCTTGGCGAAAACATCGGCGATTTAGGAGGTGTAAATGCCGCTTACGACGGATTGAAGATTCACTTAAAAGAATCAGGAAACCCCGGTTTAATTGATGGATTTACTCCGGAACAACGTTTCTTTATTTCATGGGCCACAATCTGGAGAAGTAAAGCCCGTGATGAAGCGATTAAAAACTTAGTGAAAACTGATACGCATTCACCGGGAATGTACAGAGCCTATGTTCCGCTTCAAAATGTGGATTCTTTTTATGAAGCTTTTGACATCAAAGAAGATCAAAAATTATATTTAAAACCTGAAGATCGAGTGAGGATTTGGTAAAAAGCATAAAATTTTGAAAATCAAAGCAATAAATTAAAAATTACTACGTTCAAATCCAATACTTAAGTTTTGTATTAGGTTAGAGTTAGTTAAATTTTGTTTTGGTGTTTTGAAAAAGGCGTTCCTGAATTTGTTTCGGGAACGCCTTTTGAATTTTACTATCTCTGTCATGCTGAACTTGTTTCAGCATCTCAAATCCCTAATAACTCATCTCCACAATTTCTCTCACTTTTTCCAACGTGATGTTCTGCTTTTCACCCATTGCTTTCCAACCTCTTTCTTCAAAACGATTTACAATAAAATCTGCTGATTTCTCATAATCAGAGGTGTAATTGGAAAGCTTCGTCTCCATTCCCATTACGTGAAGAAAATCAACGGTTTTTCGTATTGCTTTTTCTGCTTTTTCTTCAATTGAATTGCCTTCAACATTCCAAACGCGTTCGCCATATTGGGCCAATTTTTCTTTCTTGGTTTCAAATAAAACGCGGTATAGATTCGGACCAATGATTGCCAATGTTCTGGCATGATCGATTTCATATAAAGCGGTTAATTCGTGACCAATCATATGGGTTGCCCAATCACTCGGAACACCTTTTTGAATCAATCCGTTTAACGCCATTGTGGCACACCACATAAAGTTGGAAGCCAGTTTGTAATCGGATGGATTTTTGACCACATCCGGACCAATTTCAATCAAAGTTTGCAAAATACTTTCGGCAAAACGGTCTTGCAAAAGGGCATCGTGCGGATACGTGAGGTATTGTTCCATCACGTGTGTAAAAGCATCTACAACACCATTTTCCAATTGTCTTTTGGGTAAAGAAGCCACCACAGTTGGATCACAAATCGAAAATTTAGGAAACAACGCACTTCCACCCAACGTTAATTTTTCCTGAGTAGCTTCGATGGTCACTACCGCACCGGAATTCATTTCACTTCCGGTTGCAGGTAAGGTTAAAACAGTTCCAAAAGGAATGACTTTGGAAACATCTTTGAACAAAACCCGTTTTTTCAAAATTTCAACCGCATCGCCTTCAAAATTCACGGCTCCGGAAATAAATTTTACACCATCAATCACACTTCCGCCACCAACGGCTAAGATAAAAGTGATTTTTTCGTTGCGAATGATTTCTACCGCTTTCATCAATGTTTCATAACGAGGATTGGGTTCGATACCACCAAATTCAACGATTTCAAAACCGGAAAGTGCTGATTTTACTTGGTTGTAAATACCGTTTTTAAAAATACTTCCACCGCCATAAGCCAATAAAATTTTACTGTTTTTCGGAATTAACTCGGATAATTTGGCTATTTGACCTTTACCAAAAATATAATTGGTTGGGTTGTATAAATCGAAGTTTGTCATTGTAAGATTGTTTAAAAGGTTTAAAACTTAAACAAAGTTACAAAAGGATAGGTGGAACAAGTGGTAAAGGAGTGTTAAGAGAAATAATTACTTCCTGTAAAAGAAATTATGATCTAAAAAAGCCCACACATTTTCGGGTAAAACGGCTCTTACATTTTTGCCGTGTTTGATGCTTTCGCGAATAAAGGTAGAAGACAACTCAATCACTGGAGCTCCCACGCGATGAATTTTTGGATGATTGATAAATTGTTCGTCAATCACGCCTGAATTTAATCTTGGATAAACAAAAATGTCATGGTTTTGCAAAATAACTTCGTAATTTTTCCATTTATGAAGCGAATTCAGATTGTCTTCACCCATAATCAAAGCAAACTCGTAAGTTGGAAATTTTTCCTGAAGATGAGCTAATGTATTGACGGTATAATTCGGTTGAGGTAATTTGAATTCGATATCGGTTGGTTTGATTTTCGGATAATCTTTGGTCGCCAAATGAACCATTTCCAACCGATGATAATCATCTAATAATGTGTTTTTTTGTTTGTGCGGATTGTGAGGCGTAACCACCATCCAAATTTGATCTAAATCAGAATATTCAGCCATGTGGTTGGCAATGATTAAATGCCCCACATGAATAGGATTGAAGGTGCCGAAATAGAGACCGATTTTCATTTTGCTTCACAAAGTTTCACAAAGTAATTTCACAAAGTTGCACGAAGTTCTTTCGTTCGTCTTCTTAGAATATTCTTGTAATTATTAATCTTGAACAAATTTTTTCACCAATTCATACGCTTCAGCTTTCGCCACTTCCAAATCATAATTTTTAATCACTTTGTCAAATTGCGGTGCTGTTGCCAATTCTACCGATGCTTTAGCAATTCGCATATTAATTTTATCTTCGCTTTCGGTTGAACGCTTTTTTAAACGGATTTTCAACTCGTCAATGCTGGGTGGTTTCACAAAAACGGCTAATGTTTCGGTTTTAAATTTCGATTTTATTCGCAATCCACCTGCAACATCAATATCGAAAATCACGTTTTTTCCCTTTGCCCAAATGCGTTCAACTTCACTTTTTAATGTTCCGTAAAAATTATCACGGTACACTTCTTCCCATTCAACAAACTCTTCGGCTTTAATGTGGTTTTTAAATTCTTTAAGCGAAATAAAATAATAATCTTTTCCGTGTACTTCTTCGCCTCGTGGTTCTCTGGTTGTACAAGAAACAGAGAATTCCAGATTCAAGTCGGGTTGAGCCAACAAATGCCTAACAATTGTAGTTTTTCCCGATCCTGATGGTGCAGAGAAGACAAGTAGTTTTCCTTTATTCATTGTATTATTTCTTTAATGGTAAATTACCAAAAGTCATATCTATGGTTTTTCCTTCTTTTTTAAATTTAACAGGTAATTCTCCATTTTTTTCCAAACCCCATTCTTCTAACAAATCGGTGTTGACCAATATAATTTCGATTGGAATAGTAGAATTTTTCTTCAAATCATATAACCAATTAATGTCTTCTTTCAATCTTTTTGATGACGATGAATATTTATTCCAACTTTGAAAAATGTAATATTCTGCAGGTGGTAAATCTGTACTCTTTAACGCTTTTCCGTTTTTATCAACTAATTTATTTACTAAAAAAGAAAGCGTTGTAGTTGAATCATTGTTGCAAGGAGCGTAATTTTCATCAAAATTTTTAAAAGCACTTGTCATTTGAACTCCAGAGCATTCTTCAGTTCCCAGATAACAATATTTTTGACCACTTTTACTAAACATAAATAGATCCGAATTAAATCCGAACAAGAAATTTCTGTAAACGGTGGCACTATCTCCAATTTTATCCGCTTTCAAAAAATAAGTAGTTTCGTTTTCTTTTACTTCTGATAAATAACTTAAAAGTGATTCTTTTGTTTCTACTTTTGGATTTTTAAAACCCACCAAGGTTTTTATTGCACTTCCACAAGAAAATAAGGCTAGTAAGAATAAAATAAAGGCGTAACTTTTAAAATCTTTAGCAAATTTAAATAACGGCATCGAGGTAATTATTTTATAAAACGTTCAAAACTTGTTCTTTAATTTTCTCTAGTTCATCTTTCATCATCACCACTAATTTTTGCATTTCTGAATGATTGGATTTGGAACCCATTGTATTAATTTCACGACCGATTTCTTGTGTAATAAAACCTAATTTTCTTCCATTCGCTTCTGTTCCGGCGATGGTTTCGATAAAATAATTCAGATGATTTTCTAAACGAACACGTTCTTCAGTAATGTCATATTTTTCAAGATAAAAAATCAATTCTTGCTCAAAACGGTTTTCATCCACATTAGCTTCCAATTCTTCTAAAGCGGTTCGCAAGCGATTTTTTACGGTTTCAATTCGTTCAGCATCCATACTTACAGCTTGATTCATATAATTTCGAATGTTTTCAATTCGGGTAACAAATTCGTTTTCAAGCGATTTTCCTTCGTCTAAACGAAAAGAAGCAATGTTTTTCATCGCATCATTAACTACTTTTAGAATTTCATTCCATTCGTTTTCATCAATTTCGTCGCGTTCTGTTTTCAACGCATCTGGCATTCGAACGGCCATTTTCATCAATTCTGTTTCATCGGCATTCGGAATCACAGCTTTCATTTGATTGATGTAACCTCTCACAATTGGTACATTGATTTTGGAAGAAGTTTCCTCACCGGTTACTTCAATATAGATAGAAAAATCTACTTTGCCTCGTTCTAATTTTTGAGAAATCACATTGCGTAAACCCAACTCCATTTCACGATAAACAGAAGGCATTCTGACATTCAAATCCAAACCTTTGCTGTTTAACGACTTAACTTCTACGGTGATTTTTTTGGTTGAAAGTTGCTTAGACGCTTTTCCAAAACCGGTCATTGATTGTATCATAAATTATAAAAAATGTTTTCAAAGATAATAAAAAGTGGTCAGTGTTCAGTTGAAAAGTATTCAGTGTCTAAGTTACTGCTAACTAACTTCTGATTACTGAACACTCTTCTTTTGTGTTACCAAATAAACTCCAACAAAAATTAAGATGGCCGAGCCAATTTTCACCCAGCTTAAATCGTCTTTGCCAAGACTGATGGCAAAAATGGTGGCAAATAATGGTTGAAGGTAAATAAATACTGCGACCGTTGTAGGTTTTAATTCCCGCATGGAAACCAAGTTCAATAAATAGGTTAAGAAAGTTGAAAAAACAACTACAAAACCTATTTTCCAGTAAATTTCTGTTGGAATGAGGTTCCAATTTACAGCATCAAATTCGTTCCATCCAAATGGTAAAACCATGATAAATCCAAATGTATAAATCCATTTTACAAAAGTGAAAGCATTGTATTTATCCATTAATTTTTTAACGATGATGAGGTAAAAACCATACGATATGGCATTTATAAACACCAACAAATTCCCAAGCATTTCGTTGGGAGCATTGATCATTGATTTGCCGTAAAGAATAAGCGAAACGGTTCCCGCCAAACCTAAAATGATGCCGAATACTTTTCTTTTCAACATGCGTTCTTTCATGATTATAGCTGAAAGAATAAGCACAATCATTGGAGTTGTAACCATTAAAACCGCTCCCATGATGGGTGAAGTATAACTTAAACCCTTGAAAAATGTGAGCATATTTAAGGCCACACCAAAAAAAGCGGCAGCAATGATTCTTGGAAAATCAGATGTTGCTATTTTTTCTTTCGGACCAAAAAAAGAAACCATCCAAAACAATAAAACCGAACCGCCTACGCGTAATAAAATAAACCCAAAAGGTTCAATAAATTCTGGCATTACATCTTTTGCAATGGTAAAAGTAACCCCATAAATAATGGAGACCAATGTGGCTGCCATTAATGCCCAATGTCTTTTACTCATTTGCTAAAAAATCGATAGCTGCTTGAACGGTTTTGGGACTGTTTCCAACGAAAATAGATTTATCAACCACAATTACCGGACGATTTAAAAAGGTGTAGTGTTCTAAAATGTATCGTTTGAAATCGGATTCGTTGAGTTTTTCATCTTTCAACCCCATTTCTTTATACAATTTAGCTCTTTTACTGAAAAGGACTTCGTAATTTCCGCTCAATTGATGAAGTTCGTCTAATTGTTTGACAGTTATGGGCTCTTCTTTAATATCTTGAAATATAAAATCCTTTGTATTGGGAAGTGATTTGATGATTCTTTTGCAAGTATCACAGGTTTTGAGGTAATATATTTTTTTCATGGTTATTCAATTTAAATGCAAAGAAAAATCATTTAAAGTATACAATTTCAATTTAAAATAGAAAATGTTTCGTTAATCTTTAGCATTCCAATTTAATTAGAAATTTCATCTTACTATCTTTGCACAAAATAGTAAGCAAATGAAATTCAACACAAAAGTTATCCATGGTGGTCAACATCATGACCCTTCAACAGGAGCCGTAATGCCTCCGGTTTATAATACATCAACTTTTGCTCAAAAAAGTCCGGGTGTGCCAATCAATCATTATGAATACAGTAGAGCTGCAAACCCAACACGTCAGGCACTTGAAGATGCTTTGGCAAGTATTGAAAATGGAGTAAGAGGTTTAGCCTTTGCTTCTGGTTTAGCGGCAACAGATTCCGTTTTAAAATTACTGAAACCAGGTGATGAGGTTATTGCAATGGATGATTTATATGGAGGAACCTACAGAATGTTTACCCGAATTTATCAGGATTTTGGCATCAAATTCCATTTTGTAGATATGAATGATTTGGTAGCTTTTCAAGCATTAATCAATGAAAACACTAAGTTGGTTTGGGTTGAAACACCAACCAATCCTTTGATGAAATTAGCTGATATTGCAGCAATTGCAAAAATTACTAATGAGAGAAAAATTTTATTTGCAGTTGACAACACGTTTGCAACACCCTATCTTCAAAAACCTTTGGATTTAGGAGCGGATATTGTAATGCACTCTGCTACAAAATATTTAGGTGGTCATTCGGATGTGATTGCCGGAGCTTTAATTGTAAAAGATGTTGAATTAGGTGAAAAATTACATTTCGCACAATTTGCCACCGGAGGAACTTTGGGCCCACAAGACAGTTATATGGTTTTGCGAGGAATCAAAACACTTCATTTGAGAGTACAAAGACATTGTGAAAACGGAATGAAAGTAGCAGAATTTTTAAGCAATCATCCCGAAGTGGAAAAGGTTTTTTATCCTGGTTTACCGGACCATCCGTTTCATGAAATTGCTAAGAAACAAATGTTAGGTGGTTTTGGAGGAATGGTTTCTTTCACATTTAAATCGGGTAAAAAAGAAGATTCGATTTCCTTTTTAGAAAAGTTGAAAGTGTTTACTCTTGCTGAATCATTAGGAGGAGTAGAATCTTTGGCAAATCATCCGGCTTTAATGACACATGCTTCAATTCCGGCAGAAAAGAGAAAAGAAATAGGAATCTCAGACGATTTAGTTCGTTTGAGTGTAGGTGTTGAAGATATTGTTGATTTGCTTGAAGATATCGAACAAGCTTTCAGATAATTTTTCTTAGTTGAAATAATAAACATATCCAAAGGTCAATGCAAACGAATAGTCATTGGCCTTATTTTCTTTATATTTATTTTTATCAGGATTTAATCCGTCAACCCAATCAGACATATAATATTGCCATCTAGTTTCCGCAATTATGGCATGATAAGGTGATAACTTATATCGGGCTCCAATACTTGATGAAAAGGAAACTACATAACCTGTGTCATTTCTGAACCCATCCATATATTTTTCAGGAGTCGTAAGCGGCGTTCCTAATGGCCCTAAAGTTGACCATGCTTTTGAGGTAAAGCTATTGATCTGTGAACCAAAACTCACATATGGAGAAAAATCAGCTCGAGTGTAATCATCTGTTTTAAACGGATAATATTCCATTTGAAATCCTACACTAGCAGTTTGTGTTGAGCCTCTCATGGCTCTTAATTGTTGCGCAAATACAGAAGTTTTACTTGGGTCAACATATTTACCATAGTGTTGTAACTCGCTTTTCATGTAAGAGGCTTCCAATCGGAGTTTTAAATTTTCTCGAATGTTTGGGTAATTTTCTATAAACGATAAATAATAAAAAATGCCGACAGTAACACCATTGTTCTTGATTAAATTATCGAAATCACCTCTTTCACCATAGTCCGATTGAAAAAGAACAGGACCGGCCATAATTCCAATTTCTTGATAGGTTCTATTGAACTGAGCAAAAGCACTGCTAGTTCCTATAATAAAAGTAAATAATAAAATAAGTCGTTTTGACATGAAAATAGTTTCTACAGCTAAAATAGTGACAAATATAGAAAAACAAAATTCATATTCTAAAAATATTATAAATTAAATAAATATCAACAAGATGTTAATTTAAAATACTAAAAAGTTATAAATCAACTTCTAATAATCAATATAATTCAGAAATATCTATAAAAACAATAATTCGCTTGAGGAATAAAAAAAAATCAATTCTATATTTTATATAAAATGTATATTTGTGGCATCAAACGAAAACGTTTTCATAAACGTTAATAATCTAAAAATCATGGCAGAAAGTATTCACTCTTTTGTTGAAGCAGTAGCTAAAAAGAATCCTAATGAGCCTGAATTTATGCAGGCTGTAAAAGAAGTTGCAGAAACTGTAATTCCTTTTATTGAAAAAAATACAAAATATCAAAACAAAATGCTCTTGGAGCGAATGGTTGAACCGGAACGTGTAATTATGTTTCGAGTAACTTGGCTTGATGATGCAGGAAATACTCAGGTGAATCGAGGTTACAGAATTCAAATGAATTCTGCAATCGGGCCTTACAAAGGAGGAATTCGTTTTCACCCTTCTGTTAACTTAAGCATTTTGAAATTCTTAGCTTTTGAACAAACTTTCAAGAACAGCTTAACTACATTGCCAATGGGCGGTGGAAAAGGAGGTTCAGATTTTGACCCAAAAGGAAAATCTGATAATGAAATCATGAAATTTTGTCAAAGTTTTATGATAGAACTAGCTAAACATATTGGTGCTGATACTGACGTTCCTGCGGGAGATATTGGTGTTGGAGGCAGAGAAGTAGGCTATATGTTCGGGCAATACAAACGATTAAGAAATGAATTTACCGGAGTTTTAACCGGAAAAGGAATTTCCTTTGGAGGTTCGTTAATTCGTCCTGAAGCAACTGGTTACGGAAACGTTTACTTTGCTCAAAGTATGTTAAAAACTAAAGGCGAAAGTTTTTCCGGTAAAATTGTAACGGTTTCCGGTTCAGGAAATGTTGCTCAGTTTGCTTGTGAGAAAGCAACTGAATTAGGCGGAAAAGTGGTTACGCTTTCAGATTCTTCAGGATATATTTATGATGCTGATGGAATAGATGCTGAAAGATTAGCTCACGTTATGTTTATCAAAAACGAACAGCGTGCAAGAATTAGTGAATATGTAAAAAAATATCCTAACGCAAAATTTGTTGAAGGAAAACGTCCTTGGGAAGTAAAATGTGATATCGCTCTTCCGTGTGCAACTCAAAATGAGTTGAACGAATCTGAAGCAAAAGCATTAGTAGCAAACGGATGTATTTGTGTTTCTGAAGGAGCAAATATGCCTTCTACACCAGAAGCGATTGAAGTATTTCAACATGCAAAAATTCTTTTTGCACCTGGTAAAGCTTCTAATGCAGGTGGTGTTGCGACTTCAGGACTTGAAATGTCGCAAAACTCATTGCGTTTAAGTTGGACTTCAGAAGAAGTAGATGAACGTTTGAAAAGAATTATGTTAGACATTCATGCCTCATGTGTTAAATTTGGTTCTGATCAATCAGGTTATGTTGACTATGTAAAAGGTGCAAATATTGCCGGTTTCGTAAAAGTTGCCGATGCTATGTTAGCCCAAGGGGTGGTTTAAAAGTTTATTCCAATAATAGAATAGCCGTCCAATTTGGGCGGCTTTTTTTATAGTTTTTTTATTCAATCATATTAAATTCAATATAATTTCGTTTTGTTCTATATTTGCTTTTGTTAATTCGATTTATGAAAAAGACAGTATTAGTATTCTTAGTTATTCTTTTTTCGATTCCATTTTATTCCCAAAATAATTCACTTTGGAAAGGGTATTTTTCTTTTTCAAATGTTACTCAGCTTTCTCAATCGCCAACTAAATTTTTTGCAGCCAATGAGAATTCACTGTTTTCAAAAAACATGAACACAAATGAATTGAAAACCTACACCACAGTTGATGGCTTGTCTGGTTTAACAATAACGTCACAATTTTACAGTGCTTCTTCCAATAGAATATTTCTAGGTTATGAAAATGGTTTAATCAATATTATTGATGAAACAGACAAAAGCGTTAGTCAAGTTGTTGACATCATTAACAAAGGTGGAATTGCTCCAAATTTGAAAAGAATTAATAGTTTTTATGAATTTGACAACAAATTATACATTTCATGTCAATTCGGAATTGTTGTATATAATACGATAACAAAATTATTTGGAGACACTTTTATTATTGGTCCCAGTGGTCAACAATTAAATGTTTTACAAACTACAGTTGTTGGAAATACAATTTATGCAAATACGCAGTTTAATGGAATTTTTAGTGCCGATTTAGCCAACCCAAATCTTATTGATTTTAATAATTGGCAAGTTTTTGATGCAGGATTTTGGAGAATTATTTCAACGTTTAATGATGAATTAGTTGGATTAAATACTAATTCAAGAATCTATCAACATAATGGCTCAATATTTATAGAGAGATTTAATTTAAATGCGTCCGGTTTGGATTTTAAAGTTATTAATAATCAAATAGCAACTTGTTCTGCAACAACAGCTTTTGTTTTAAATGAGAGTTTTGGGCTTGTTTTTCAGCTTTCAACAACTCAAATTCCTGATTTTGATGATGAGTTTACGTCAGTAAGCATTGTTAGTGGTAATTTAATTATTGGCACTAAAGAATCAGGGGTATTAACTGTAAATCTTAGTAACCCAACCGATGTAAATTTTATATTGCCTACCGGTCCTGCGAGAAATAATATTTTTTCAATACAAACTGCTCCTTCTGGAAATTTTCTTTGGGCGGTTTATGGAGATTATTCAGAATCTTATAATCCTTACCCATTAGATTCTTATGGTGTTAGTAAATTTGATGAAACCGGATGGCTCAATATTCCCTACGAAGATTTGCAAGAAGCAAAATCTATAGTAAGAGTTGCGATTAATCCGAGTAACGAAAATCAGGTTTTTTTCAGCTCTTATTTTTCTGGTGTTCTAAAATTTGAAAATGACCAGCTTACCGAGTTTTACAATAATACAACTTCAAATGGACCTGAATCGCTAGTAGTGGCCGGAAGTCCAAATTATGTTGACATTCGTATGAATGGCTCCGGATTTGACAGAACCGGTAATTTGTGGGTAACCAATTCCTTTGTCAATAACGCCATGAAAGTTTTAAGACCAAACAATCAATGGCAATCCTATTCGATTGAAAATACGGCCAATACCGCATTAACATTAAGTTATGGAAGGTTGTCAATTGATAAAAACGGAACCAAATGGTTTGTTTCCAATAGAGAAGGTGTTTTTGCTTTTAATGAAACTGCAACACCACAGTTTAAAAAAGTGACTACCGAAAATAATTTAGGTTATCCTTATACAGACACAAGAGCTATTGCAATTGACAACCGAAATCAAGTTTGGATTGGGTCTGTTGGTGGCTTGCGAATTCTGTCTAGCGTAGATCGGTTTTTTAGTAATGACGAATTAATATCACGACCAATCATTTTTGTAGAAGATGGTTTAGCACAAGAACTTTTAGCCGATACATTTATTACAGATATTGTTGTGGATGGATCAAATAATAAATGGATTGGAACTGCTGATGCCGGTGTTTTTCTTTTATCACCAAACGGTCAACAAACGCTTCAACGTTTTACCTCTTCAAATTCTCCTTTGCCAAGCAATTTTATTAATGATATAGACATTAACGGAAAAACCGGAGAAGTTTTTTTTGCAACAAATAAAGGAATGGTTTCATTTAGAGGGACAGCCACAAAAGCAAATGATAATTTAAATAACGTTGTGGTTTATCCCAATCCGGTAAGACCCGGTTTTGCAGGAACCGTAAAAATAACCGGATTAGTGGATAAAGCCAATGTGAAAATAACCGATATTTCAGGAAATTTGGTTTTTGAAAAAATTGCAGAAGGCGGCACCATGGAGTGGGATACCACCGCATTTGGAAAATATAAAGTAGCATCAGGTGTTTATATGATTTTTATTTCTGCAGATCAAGGATTAGAAACCAAAGTAAAAAAGGTAATGATAATTCGATAATTACCATTCGAAGAAAGCTATTTTAAAATGCAAGTTAAAACCAAAGCAATTGTAATTTCGGCTCTAAAATACCAAGAGCGAAGTTTAATTGTAAAATGTTTTACCGCATCTGACGGCTTAAAAAGCTATTTTGTAGCCAATGCGTTTTCCAATAAAAAAAACCAACAAAAAGCGGGATATTTCCAGCCGTTAACTTTACTTGAAATTGAAGCTACTCACAAAAACAAAGGCACATTAGAATATTTTAAAGAAATTCGAATGAGTCATGTTTATCAAACCATCTCTTCAGATATTGTAAAAAGTACTATCGTCATGTTTCTCTCCGAAGTGTTGCACCACAGCATTCACGAAGAAGAAAAAAACGAAAATTTATTTCAGTTTTTAGAAGCAGCACTACTTTGGCTTGACACTCATGATCATATCGCAAATTTTCATTTGTATATTTTGATAGAAATGACAAAATATTTTGGCTTCTATCCGGATAATGTTGATGATGATTTGGATTTTTTTGATTGTAGAGAGGGTGTTTTTTCAGCTTTTCAAGGGATTAATTGTCTTTCAAAACAGGAAACCGATTTGTTTAAAAAAACCATTGCCTTAAAATTAGAAACTACTCAAAATGTTTTTTCGGTTAATGAACGTCAATTGCTTTTAAAAATTTTGGTTGATTATTATGCCTTGCATCTTGATGGTTTTAAAAAACCCAAATCAATTGAAGTTTTCAAAGCAATTTTTTCAAATTAAAGCTAGTAGATTCTTTTCTAACTTTTTGCTAATCCTTTTGCCTTTTTACTTATAATCACTACTTTCGCAAATTGATTTTTTTATCTGCACTATTATGAGTACAAAATTTACTGAATATAAGAGTCTTGACCTGCCAACAGTTGCTTCAGAAATCCTTGATTTTTGGAAAAAAGAAGGCGTTTTTACTAAAAGTGTAACCACTCGAGAAAATCAACCGCCGTATGTGTTTTTCGAAGGACCGCCATCTGCAAATGGCTTGCCTGGAATTCACCACGTAATGGCAAGAACCATTAAAGATATTTTTTGTAGATATAAAACCCAAAAAGGATTTCAAGTGAAACGAAAAGCCGGATGGGATACGCACGGATTACCTGTTGAATTGGGTACTGAAAAAGAATTAGGCATCACAAAAGAAGATATTGGTGTAAAAATTAGCGTTGAAGAATACAACGAAGCTTGTAAACGAACAGTGATGCGTTATACAGACGTTTGGAATGACCTTACCGAAAAAATGGGTTATTGGGTAGATATGGAAGACCCGTATGTAACCTATAAATCCAAATATATGGAGTCGGTTT
This sequence comes from Flavobacterium orientale, assembly GCF_014638005.1. Lineage (GTDB taxonomy): Bacteria > Bacteroidota > Bacteroidia > Flavobacteriales > Flavobacteriaceae > Flavobacterium > Flavobacterium orientale. The sequence goes on along the minus strand of NZ_BMFG01000003.1, from coordinate 114,766 downwards.
GGTGGTTGTTAAAACAGATTTATGACAAAAATTTGTTGTATAAAGGCTACACAATTCAGCCGTATTCACCAAAAGCCGGAACGGGATTGTCTTCTCATGAAGTTAACCAACCGGGAAGTTACCGCGATGTAACCGATACAACTGTAGTTGCACAATTTAAAACCAAACCCGAAACCTTACCCAATTTTTTACAAGGATTTGGCGATGTTCATATTTTGGCTTGGACAACAACTCCTTGGACGTTGCCAAGTAATACCGCTTTAACCGTTGGGTCTAAGATTGATTATGTTTTAATAAAAACTTTTAATCAATATACCTTTGAACCAATACAAGTTGTTTTAGCTAAAAATTTGGTCGGAAAGCAGTTTGCCGGAAAATATTTTATTACAGAAAACGAAACGGATTTTACAAATTATAAAGCTGACGATAAAAAAATACCCTATCAAATTATAACGGAATGTAAAGGAGCAGATTTAGTAGGTATTCGCTATGAGCAATTATTGCCTTTAGCTTTGCCTTACCAAAATCCTGAAAATGCGTTTAGAGTAATTACCGGAGATTTCGTAACAACAGAAGACGGAACAGGTGTGGTTCACACAGCTCCAACTTTTGGTGCAGATGATGCTAAAGTGGCCAAAGAAGCAATTCCCGAAGTACCACCTATGTTAGTTTTAGATGAGAATGGAACTCCTGTACCTTTAGTTGATTTACAAGGTAGATTCATCAACGGATTGGGTGAAATGTCAGGGAAATATGTGAAGAACGAATATTATAACGATGGCGAAGCTCCCGAACGTTCGGTTGATGTTGATATTGCCATTCGTTTGAAAGAAGAAAACAAAGCCTTTAAAGTTGAAAAATACGTTCACAGTTATCCGCATTGTTGGCGAACAGACAAACCGATTTTATATTATCCTTTGGATTCTTGGTTTATCAAAGTTACTGACGTTAAAGAACGAATGTTCGACTTAAACGACACCATCAACTGGAAACCAAAAGCAACCGGAGAAGGGCGTTTTGGAAACTGGTTAAAAAATGCCAATGATTGGAATTTATCTCGTTCAAGATATTGGGGAATTCCGTTGCCAATTTGGCGAACAGAAGATAAAACAGAAGAAATTTGCATAGGTTCTGTTGAAGAACTTTATGGTGAAATAGAAAAATCAATTGCTGCGGGAATTCAAAAAGAGCATCCTTTCAAGGCTTTTGAAGTTGGAAATATGGAAGAAACCAACTATGATTTGGTTGATTTACATAAAAATGTTGTTGACGCAATCGTACTGGTTTCACCATCGGGCCAACCAATGAAAAGAGAAACCGATTTGATTGACGTTTGGTTTGACAGTGGAGCCATGCCATATGCTCAATGGCATTATCCATTTGAAAATAAAAATTTAATTGACAACAACGAAGCTTTCCCGGCAGATTTTATTGCAGAAGGCGTTGATCAAACCAGAGGTTGGTTTTATACGCTTCACGCCATTGGAACCTTAGTTTTTGATAAAATTGCTTATAAAAATGTGGTTTCCAACGGATTGGTATTAGACAAAAACGGACAAAAAATGTCAAAACGATTGGGCAACGCCATCGATCCATTTAAGACATTAGAAGAATATGGTCCGGATGCAACACGTTGGTATATGATTGCAAACGCAAATCCATGGGACAATTTAAAATTTGACATTGAAGGAGTAGCAGAAGTACGACGCAAATTCTTTGGAACACTTTATAATACCTACTCGTTCTTTGCGTTGTATGCCAATATAGATGAGTTCAACTATTCTGAAGCTGATATTCCTTTAGAAGAGCGACCGGAGATTGACCGATGGATTTTATCAGAATTACATACGTTGATAAAAAATGTAGAAAGTTATTATGAAGATTATGAGCCAACCAAAGCCGCTCGTGATATTTCTGAGTTTGTACAAGAGAATTTAAGTAACTGGTATGTGCGTCTTTGCAGAAGACGTTTTTGGAAAGGTGACTATGGGACAGATAAAATTGCAGCCTATCAAACACTTTACACCTGTTTGGTTACCGTTTCAAAATTAGCGGCTCCAATCGCTCCTTTCTTTATGGACAGGCTTTACAAAGATTTAACACAAGCAACACTTTCAGAAAATTTTGACAGCATACATTTGTCTGATTTTCCAAAGTATGTTGAAAAATATGTTGATAAATCATTGGAGAGCAAAATGATGAAAGCCCAAACGGTTTCTTCGTTGGTTTTATCGTTGCGAAAGAAAGAAATGATTAAAGTACGTCAACCGTTGCAAAAGGTTATGATTCCTATACTTGACGCAAAACAACGTGTTGAAATTGAAGCCGTTTCAGACCTGATAAAAGCCGAAGTAAACGTTAAAGAAATTGAATTATTAGACGATGCTTCTGGGGTTTTAGTCAAACAAATTAAGCCTAATTTTAAGGCTTTAGGTCCACGTTTTGGAAAAGATATGGGTCTGGTTTCCAAAGCGATACAAGAATTTAATCAAGAGCAGATTAATGAATTAGACCGCAACGGAAGTTTGGATATTGAAATTACAGGAAAAAGTATAACTTTAGCATTGGATGATGTAGAGATTTCCTCTCAAGATATTCCCGGATTATTAGTTGCAAATGCTAACGGAATTACAGTTGCTTTAGACATTACAATTACCGATGAATTAAGAAAAGAAGGAATAGCAAGAGAATTGGTAAATAGAATCCAAAACCTTCGTAAAGACAGCGGATTTGAAGTAACAGATAAGATAAAAGTACAATTGCAAAACAATGAAACATTAGAAGCAGCAATTGAGGCGAATATTGAATATATTAAATCAGAAACACTAACATCAGATTTAGTTTTTGAAAGTGAAATCAAAAACGGTACAGAAATTGAGTTTGATGCTATTATAACAAAAATATTAATTTCAAAATAATAAGAATATGACAGATGAAGTAGTACGATACTCTGACACCGACTTGGCTGAGTTCAAAGAAATTATCTTAAAAAAAATTGAGAAAGCTCAAAATGATTTAGAATTAATCAAAAGTGCCTATATGAACGATTTGAATAATGGAACTGATGATACATCACCCACATTCAAAGCTTTTGAAGAAGGTAGCGAAACCATGTCTAAAGAAGCTAACTCTCAATTAGCAATTCGTCAGGAAAAATTTATCCGCGACTTAAAAAATGCACTTTTCAGAGTAGAAAACAAAACCTACGGGGTTTGTAAGGTTACAGGTAAATTAATTTCTAAGGAACGCTTAAAATTAGTGCCGCATGCTACAATGAGTATTGAAGCAAAAAATTTACAGCGGTAAAAACTTTACATAACTAAAAAAGCTCCAAATTGGAGCTTTTTTTATGTTTGATATGTAAATCACATTAAAAATTCACAACACTCAATTGTTGCAATGTGAAGTTTGGACCATAATTGTATTGAATTATTTTATTCATTCCCACAGCAATTAAATGCGAATCCAAAGGAATAACATCGGTTACTATATCAGCATAAGTGTTTTCTAAACTCAGAGCAGAACCATTTGTGGCATCAAAAACTTTTAAACCACCATTTTTACAACACACATATAAAGTGTTGCTTCTGTATCCCAAGCCATAAGGTTCAGCAATTAAATAGGTAGAAAGCAATGTTGGATTAGAAATGTTAGAAATATCAATAACATTGATTTGATCTTCAATGGCTCCACAAGTTGTGCCACCTCTAACAGTAATATAAGCCGTGGTTTGATTTACAACAACTGGGTCACAAGCCGTAGCATGTGAAAAACCGGAAACATAATAAGGGTTAAATTCATCAGTAGCGTTAAAAACAAACATTCCGTTTGTGGCTCCAACAAATAAATAGTCTTTTTGTTTGAACAAGGTTTCAAATTGACCACCACCAAACCATTCCGTCATATAAATCGGACTCACGTAAACGGGTTGTAGCGGGTTTGAAATATTAATCACATTCAAATGAAACGGTTCAATCACATATAACGCATTGTTGTTTATTTGAAACCGAGCATACGATCCACCAACACCCACAATGTCTGGGCCTTGTGCCCCAATTAACGCGTCATTCGCAAAATCTATTTCCATGCCGTAGGGTCTTTTTTTGGTTTCTAAATGATAGCCCACAATGATTTCATTAGCATTTGGCATTACTGTATAATCGTAAAACTCTGCTTCGTCAGGGAAAACGGGATAAAAAGAAAATACATTTTGCAAAGTGTTAATTACTGTAATGTTTTGTATGGAAGAAATATCAAAAGTCACCAAATCAACAAAATTATCAGCATATAAATGGTTTCCTTTTACGGCAATGTCATGAACTCCTTCTAAAGCAATAAATGCAATATTTTGCGGACTTGCCGGATTTTGATTGTCAAAAATATGAATACCCTCCTCTTGAGCGATGTAAAAAAGGTAATTTTGACTCACATATATTTTGCCGTCAGAATTGGTTTCTCGTGCTCCGGTAACCGTGATTCCCGAACGAATAGCATCCAAAGACTTAACAATCGGAACAGCAAACACCGCAGTTTCAGAAGGGCCATCATCTGAAGTACATCCAAAAAAAGGAAGAAACAAAAGGAAACTTAAAAAAAAGCGAATTGTTTTCATAGCTTTTCAAATTAATAGTCAAATGTAGCAACTTTTTTTAATTTAATTTACTAAAAATTAAACTATTAAAAGTTTCATAACATTGCGAACTTAAGCTTTTTTTGTTTGATATAATTACTATTTTTGCAGGATAAATTTTCATCAATGTCATTAAAGAAAGCAACTCTTCTCATCGTAATCATTTTATTGGTTGATCAAATCTCTAAAATTTATATAAAAACCAATTTTATTTATGGCGAGGCAGGCGAAATTAAAGTAGCTGAATGGTTTCGAATTATGTTGATTGAAAACGAAGGAATGGCTTGGGGAACGGTTATTCCCGGTGAATATGGTAAGCTTTTTCTAACCATTTTCAGAATCTTTGCCGTTTTTGGTATTGCTTATTGGTTGTGGAGTTCGGTTAAAACAAAAGCTTCCAACTATCTAATTGTTGCTATTTCATTAATTTTTGCCGGAGCTTTCGGTAACATTATTGACAGTGTTTTTTATGGCGTGATTTTTAACGATAGTTTTCACGCACCGGCTACGCTATTTTCTGAAAATCCTTATGGAACGCTGTTTCATGGAAAAGTGGTGGATATGTTATATTTCCCTTTTTGGTCAGGAATTCTGCCGGAATGGTTGCCAATTTGGGGCGGAAAGTATTTCACTTTTTTTAATGCCATTTTTAACATTGCAGATATGGCCATTTCAACAGGTGTTGGAATTTTAATTGTATTCAATAAAAAAGCATTTGCACCTGAAAAAGAGGTTGAAAATCAAACATCTGAAGTTTAAAAGCTATAAATTTCTTCAGGAGTAACACAATAATTTAATCGGATATCTCTCTCATCAAAATCAGCAATTGCTGTTTCAGGAGCAAAAAAAGACAGCCCAACTTTTATCGTTTCAGGCTTGCATTCCGATAAAAAGCGATCATAAAATCCTTTTCCGTATCCCACCCGATGACCGTTTTTATCAAAAGCTAAAAGAGGAACAAAAACCACGTCAATCTTACTAGTAGGCACTTCCAAACCGTCAATAGGTTCAGGAATTCCGTAGTCGTTTAGTTTTATTTTTGTGTTGTCAGTCAACAAAAAATGAATCATTTTTCCGGTTTCAAAATCACTTTTCGAGATTACAATTTCTTTGTCTTTTCCGGCTAAAATTTGAAGAATACACGCTGTATTTATTTCTTTTTGTTTTTCAATAGAAAGAAACAAATGATAATAGTTTTTTTGCCAAATGGCTAATTTCAGAAGTAGATTGGCAATTGCCAAACTTTTCTCCTCCAATTCTTCAGTAGAAATCAGACTTCTTAAATCTTTATATTTTTTGCGTATTTCTTTTTTATTCATTTGGTAAATGTAAAAAAGTTAAAAGAAACCAATGTTTGTTTGGTGTCTTTTTTAAAGTTAAATTTGTTTTGAAAATTCAGCAGATTAACTTTTTGAATTGCTGCGAAACCGTAAAATGAATAGCCCAACTTTAGAACTTCAACTTCAAACGCTACCTGACAATCCGGGAGTTTATCAGTATTATGATAAAGAAGGCAAAATTTTATATGTTGGAAAAGCCAAGAATTTAAAAAAACGGGTTTTATCCTATTTTACCAAATCGCATGATAATTATAAAACCGCTGTTTTAGTAAAAAAGATTGTAGAAATTAGACATATTGTTGTGGTTAGCGAACAAGATGCATTGTTGCTGGAGAACAATCTGATAAAAAAATTACAACCTCGATACAACATCAACCTTAAAGATGACAAAACCTATCCGTGGATTTGTATCAAAAAAGAACCGTTTTCACGCATTTTTCCCACTCGAAAAATGATTAAAGACGGCTCAGAATATTTTGGCCCTTATACCAATTTTAAAACTGTAAACACGTTACTGGATTTGATTAAAGAATTGTATCCGTTGCGAACTTGTAATTATGATTTGAATGAAAACAACATCAAAAATCATAAATATAAAGTTTGTTTAGAATATCACATTGGCAATTGCAAAGGACCTTGTGAAGGTTTGGAAACGTTAGAAAATTATCAAACTCAAGTGGACGCCATCAGAGAAATTTTGAAAGGAAATTTTAAAGAAAGCTTACGAACGTTCAAACAAAAAATGAATGCTTTTGCTCAAAATATGGAATTTGAAGAAGCCCAAAAAATCAAAGAAAAAATAGATGTTTTAGAAAATTATCAAGCCAAATCAACCATTTTAAATCCTAAAATATCCAACATTGATGTGTTTTCTATTGTTTCAGATGAAACAATGGCCTATGTTAATTTTCTTCAAATTTCACATGGGGCAATTATTCGTTCGCATACGTTGGAAATGAAAAAGAAATTAGACGAAAGCGATGAGGAATTATTAGAATTGGCTGTTGTTGAACTTCGCGAAAGGTTTCATCTTACTTCCAAAGAACTAATTTTACCTTTTGAATTGGATTTTGGCGATAAAATAAAAATTACGGTGCCGCAGTTGGGCGATAAAAAGCACATACTTGAATTGTCACAACGAAACGCCAAATACCATCGATTGGAGCAATTGAAACAAATTCAGATTGTAGATCCGGAACGTCATACCAATCGAATTATGGCACAAATGCAAAAAGATTTACGCCTTTCTGTTGAGCCGAGACATATTGAGTGTTTTGATAATTCTAACATTCAAGGTACGAATCCTGTAGCGGCTTGCGTTGTTTTTAAAGATGGAAAACCCAGCAAAAAAGACTACCGACATTTTAATATAAAAACCGTTGTGGGACCTGATGATTTTGCTTCTATGGAAGAAGTGGTTTATCGCCGCTACAAACGCTTGGTGAAAGAAAACCAACCCTTGCCACAACTCATCATAATTGACGGAGGGAAAGGTCAACTTTCATCAGCTTTAAAAAGTTTGGACGAATTAAACTTGAGAGGTAAAATTGCAATAATCGGTATTGCAAAACGTTTGGAAGAATTGTTCTATCCCGGAGATTCTGTGCCGTTATATTTGGATAAAAAATCAGAAACACTTAAAATTATTCAGCAATTGCGAAATGAAGCCCACCGATTTGGAATTTCGCACCACCGGGATAAAAGAAGTAAAGCTGCACTGCAAACCACGCTTGAAACTATTCCTGGAATTGGCGAAAAAACCATGATTATGTTATTAAAACATTTTAAGAGTGTTAAAAGATTAGCTCAAGCAACAGAAAATGAAATTTCTTCGGTTGTAGGTATATCAAAAGCCAAAAAAATTTACGAATTTTACAACTCAACAAATAAATAAACTATTTTGGGAAGAATTGAAACTGCCTTTTCGAATTTTATAGCGGCAATTTTGTTTCAATTGAAATGGAATAAAATGACGCTTTTTCAATCGGTTTCTTATACCTCTTTTCGTCCATTAGCATTTGCCTTTTACCTTTTACCTTTTACCTTTTACCTTTTACCAATTTCCTCATTTTCCCAAGATACAATTCAACAACCAAAAATTGGATTGGTGTTGAGTGGTGGTGGAGCAAAAGGATTGGCTCATATTGGCGTTTTAAAAGTAATTGAAGAAGCCGGAATTAAAATTGACTACATTGGTGGAACCAGTATGGGAGCAATTGTTGGAGGGTTGTATGCTTCAGGATATACAGCAAATCAATTGGATAGTATTTTTAAAAGTTCCGATTATGATGCTATAATTCAAGACTTTATTCCAAGAAAATCAAAGAATTTTTATGAAAAAGGAAATGACGAACGGTATGCTGTGATGTTACCTTTTTCAAACTTCAAGTTGGGCGTTCCTGCGGCTTTGTCAAAAGGATTGTATAATTATAATATGATAACTCGTTTAACGAATCATGTTTATAATGTTAGAGATTTTAATGAATTACCAATTCCTTTTTTATGTATTGCAACTGACGTAGAAACAGGAGAGGAAGTGCTATTAAATAAAGGGTTTTTATCACAAGCTGTTTTAGCAAGTGGAGCATTTCCTACGTTGTATTCGCCAATTGAAATTGATGGAAAATATTTAATTGATGGCGGAGTTGTTAACAACTATCCGATAGAAGATTTAAAAAAAATGGGTGCCGATATTATCATTGGCGTTGATGTTCAAGATGACTTAAAAGATAGGGAACAATTGCAAGATGCTTCCCGAATATTGGTACAAATATCAAACCTTCAAATGATTCAAAGGATGAACAAGAATCGTGAGATGACAGACATTTATATAAAGCCGGAGGTGAGTGACTTTTCTGTTATTTCATTTGACCAAAGTGATAAGATTATTAAAAAAGGAGAGGAAGCCGGGTTCTCTGTTTATGAAAAATTAAAAGCATTAGGAACCAATTCTAAAAGGCTGCCTTCTGTTGTAACGGTTCGAGAATCGGATAGTTTATATATAAGCTCAATAAATACAGAAAAACTCGAAAACTATACACGTTCTTATTTAATTGGAAAATTAAGGTTTAAACCAAACACAAAAATTACTTATGCCGATTTGAAACAAGGAATTGAGAACTTGAATGCAACTCAAAACTTCAATTCAATTTCGTATACTATTGATCAAAGCGAAGAAGGTAATAAGTTAAATCTTAATTTAAATGAAAACAAACAAAAAACGTTTTTGAAGTTTGGAATACATTATGATCAACTCTATAAAAGCGGTGTTTTAATAAATTATACACACAAAAAATTGTTGTTAAAAAACGATGTCTTTTCAGCAGATGTAGTTTTAGGGGATAACATACGATATTATTTAGATTATTATATTGATAATGGTTTTTACCTGAGTTACGGTTTTAAATCAAGGTTCAATCAGTTTAATAGAAATATTAAGTCCGATTTTAGTAGTGGTTTGTTGTTGGATGAATTAGGAATAAATTCTTTTAATGTAGATTTTTCAGATTTTACTCATCAATTTTATGTGCAAACTGTTTTTGTTCAAAAATTTTTAGCTATTGGTGGTGTTGAATACAAATCATTACGAATAGAATCTGAAACATTACAAAACACAACTCCATTGCTTGAAAAAAGTAATTATTTTAGTGTTTTTGGAAATATGAAATATGATTCTTTTGACAATAAATTTTTTCCAAAAAGCGGTTGGTATTTTAGTGGCGACATTCAATCCTTTTTATATTCATCAGATTACACCAATCAATTTAACAGATTTTCAATAGTAAAAGCGGATGTTGCAATTGCAAGAACCTTCTATGAAGATTTTACACTTCGCATTCAAACCGAAGGAGGTTTTGCTGTTGGTGAAAGTTCTGTTCCGTTTTTTAATTTTGTTCTAGGCGGTTATGGGTTTTATATGATTAACAATTTCAGACATTTTTATGGTTATGATTTTTTAAGTTTAGAAGGGAATAGTTATGTAAAATCAGCATTTACTTTGAATTATAACATTTACAAAAAAAACCATGTAAATTTTACCGCAAACTATGCTAACTTGGGAACAAATATATTTGAAACAGACATTTGGCACAAACAACCAAGATATTCAGGCTATGCTTTTGGTTATGGTTTAGAAACTATTTTTGGACCAATCGAATTAAAACACAGTTGGTCTCCTGAAACCAAAAACCATTATACATGGGTTAGTCTTGGCTTTTGGTTTTAATTTTACAAACAAGTCAATATTTTTTCCGATATTTGTATAGATTTTAAAAAAAATTCTAATGGTAATTATTTTAGGTTTATTACTCGCTTTCGGAATAGGAATCATCGTTGGCAAAAACCTCAATAATAAATAACAATTGCTGGTATGACTGTTTTTTGGCAAGGCTTATTAGAACATCTTCATTTCCTCATCAAGAGAAATCCGGAATGAGTAAATAAACTTTATATTGCTGTAATGTGTTTGTTTTTTTTAAACAAATGCATTTAATAATTGTTTAATTAATTCATTTAAAACTATGCCTTTTTATCATAAATTAGGGAATATACCTCCTAAACGTCATATACAATTCAGAAAACCAAACGGAGAATTATATTACGAACAACTGTTTGGAACCGTTGGGTTTGACGGAATGTATTCTAACATGTATCATGTTCATCGTCCAACGCAAGTAAAAGAAATCAAAAGACAATATAGTGTTGCTCCAAAAGTGGTGAAACCAAATAACATGCAATCTTACCGTTTGTATGGTTTTGATGTGGCTCCTGAAAAAGATTATTTAGAGAGCCGAAAAATTGTTTTGACCAATACCGATTGTCACATCACATTAGCTTCTCCTCAAAATAAAACACAAGATTATTTTTATAAAAATACCGATTCTGACGAAATGATTTTCATTCATAAAGGATCAGGAACTTTGCGAACATTGTTAGGAAACTTAGATTTCAAATATGGCGATTATATTGTTGTGCCAAGAGGAATTATTTATAAAATAGATTTTGATACTGAAGACAACAGGTTGTTTATTGTGGAATCGAGAAGACCAATTTATACCCCAAAAAGATATCGAAACTGGTTCGGACAGTTGTTAGAACATTCTCCTTTTTGTGAACGCGATTTACGACGCCCCGAAAAATTAGAAACTCATGATGAAACAGGTGAGTTTATAATTAAAGTAAAAAAACGCGATGAAATAATTGAAATGGTATATGCTTCGCATCCTTTTGATGTTGTGGGATATGATGGTTACAATTATCCGTATGCGTTCTCCATTCACGACTTTGAACCCATTACGGGACGAATTCATCAACCGCCGCCGGTACATCAAACTTTTGAAACAGATGCATTTGTAGTTTGTTCTTTTGTGCCGCGATTATATGATTATCATCCGCTTTCAATTCCCGCACCATACAACCACAGTAATATTGATAGTGATGAGGTGTTGTATTATGTAGATGGTGATTTTATGAGTAGAAATGACGTTAAACCCGGGCAAATTTCATTACATCCTGCCGGAATTCCTCACGGACCACACCCGGGAGCATATGAAAGAAGTATTGGAAAAACAGAAACAAAAGAGTTGGCCGTTATGGTTGATACATTCAAACCATTGATGGTGACAGAAGAAGCGATGAAAATCGCTGATGAAAAATATTATCAATCTTGGTTATAATTTATAACTATTTAAAAAATTAAAAGTATGTCACAAGAGATAAAATCAGTAGAATACGGACTGGAAAAAATATTTGAAGGAGCTCAGGATTTTCTTCCTTTGCTAGGTACAGATTATGTTGAATTTTATGTTGGTAATGCCAAACAAGCCGCTCATTTTTATAAAACTGCTTTCGGTTTTCAATCATTGGCTTATGCCGGGTTAGAAACCGGAGTTAAAGACAGAGCTTCTTATGTATTGAAACAAGATAAAATTAGATTGGTTTTGACAACTGCATTAAAAAGCGATTCACCAATTGGAGAACATGTGAAAAAACATGGCGATGGTGTGAAAGTTGTTGCTCTGTGGGTAGAAGATGCCCGAAAATCTTTTGAGGAAACAACCAAAAGAGGAGCCAGAGTTTTTATGGAACCAACAGTTGAAACAGATGAGTTTGGTGAAGTAATACGTGCCGGAATTTATACTTATGGCGAAACCGTTCACATGTTTGTTGAACGCAAAAATTATAAAGGTATTTTTCTACCCGGGTACAAAGAATGGAAATCAGATTACAACCCTACTGCTGTTGGATTGAAATTTGTTGATCACATGGTAGGAAATGTAGGTTGGAACGAAATGAACGTTTGGGTAAAATGGTATGAAGATGTCATGGGATTTGTAAATTTCCTTTCGTTTGATGACAAACAAATTACTACCGAATATTCTGCTTTAATGAGTAAAGTGATGAGTAATGGAAACGGGAGAATCAAATTTCCAATAAATGAACCGGCAGAAGGCAAAAAGAGATCACAAATTGAAGAATATTTAGATTTTTATGAAGGTCCGGGTGTGCAACATATTGCCGTAGCTACCGATGATATTTTGACAACTGTAGCCGAAATGCGAAAAAGAGGTATAGAGTTTTTAAGTACACCACCACAAGCTTATTATGACGCTATTCCGGAACGTTTAAAAGACCACATGTCTAAATTTAAAGAAGATATCAACGAACTTCAAAAATTAGGAATCATGATTGATGCAGACGAAGAAGGCTATTTGTTACAGATTTTTACCAAACCGGTTGAAGACAGACCAACGCTTTTCTTTGAAATTATTCAGCGAATGGGAGCCAGAGGATTTGGAGCAGGTAACTTTAAAGCCTTATTTGAGTCAATCGAAAGAGAACAAGCTTTGCGAGGAACGTTGTAAAACAATATATTTATTGAATATAATGTAATTTTTACTTCTCAAATAAGCTTTAAAATGTAAATAATTAGTTAAAGTTGATTTTTTGTTGAAATAAATCAATTTTATAGCTACTTTTGCACTCGCTAAAACAAAGGGGTGGTTTCCTTATTTAGCTATGAAAATATTTTTTCATAATTTATAGTTTTTTGGTTAGTTAATAGCACAAACCCCAGTCAAATTGATTGGGGTTTGTGTTTTTTTTGGCTTGTAACATCTTTTAATGTTATAAATGTGTAGATTTAATCAATATTTAAAGCTTAGTTTTTGTCTTCCCTTCAACTTTTACTACTTTTGGAACAGAAATTGTAATTACAGTTAAAAAAATAACTTAACAATGAAAAAGGGTATTCTCATTATTTTGTTTTTAGTAACTGTAAGTTTTACTAAACAAGAGGCTCCGATTGCAACAAAAGAAGCGTTTCAATCAGGAGAGTGGTTTCAATTTCGAATACATTATGGTTTGATCAATGCCGGCTATGCTGAGTTGGAGGTGAAAGAAGTTGTGAGAAACAACAAAAAAGTATATCATGCCAAAGGTTATGGATATACCACAGGCATGACAAAATTGTTTTTTAAAGTAGAAGATGATTATCAAAGTTTTTTTGATAAAGCTACTGGTGTTCCGTTCCATTTTATTAGAAAAATTGATGAGGGAGGTTATACAAAAAACCAAGAAGGCTATTTTAATCATAGTGATAAAACAGTATTAGTTAAAGATCACAAAAAGAAAACAGAAAATACATATTCAGTACCTGACAAAACACAAGATATATTGTCTTCGTTTTATTATTTAAGAAATCATCCCAACATTAATAAGTTAAAAGTGGGAGAGTCAATAAACATTGATATGTTTTTTGATGATGAAACAACAAAGTTTAAGTTAAAATTTGTCGGGCGAGAAGATATAAAAACTAAATTTGGAGTTGTTCCAACAATGGTTTTCAGACCTTATGTTCAAGCAGGGCGTGTTTTTAAGGAACAAGAAAGTTTAACAGTTTGGATTTCTGATGACGAGAACAAATTACCAATAAGAATCAAAGCTAATTTAGCTGTTGGATCTTTAAAGGCAGATATAGAAAAGTTTAGAGGGTTGAAACACTCTTTTACCATTAAACCAAAATAATGATGAATACAACAAGCACTGATGAACTACTTGATAAAATTGAAAAAAAATATCAAGCCATAAACCAAAAAACAGAAACTCATTTAGAGGGTCTTTTGTGGTCAAAACCAATAACTTATTGGGATTATGTTCAAACAGATGCTTTGTTAAACCTTCAAATACAGCGAACAACATTGCCTGATGAAATGGTATTTATCATGTATCATCAGGTTAATGAGTTGATTTTTAAAATGATTTTGTGGGAAATTGAACAAATTTCTAAAGCTAAAGAATTAACAACACCACTTTTTACAGAAAAACTAATGCGTATCAGTCGTTATTTTGATATGCTAACTACATCTTTCGATATTATGAAAGAAGGAATGGATGTAGAACAATACATGAAATTCAGAAACACATTAACTCCCGCAAGTGGTTTTCAAAGTGCTCAATATCGATTAATTGAATTTGCTTCAACAGATTTAATAAACCTTATTGACGCTCGTTATAGAGGCTCAATCGATAGAAATACGCCTTATGAACATGCATTTGAACATTTATATTGGCAAGCCGCCGGTAAAGATTATCAAACCGGAGGAAAAACGTTTTTAATTCAAGAATTTGAGCGAAAATATAAAAAGGAATTTCTTTCTTTTATGGAAGAATACAATACAATAAACCTATGGCGAAAATTCAAACAATTACCTATTGAAGATCAAAAGAATACAGAATTAAGAAATGCCATGCGTCATTTTGATTACACCGTAAACATTACTTGGGTCATGGGTCATTTTAATGCAGCAAAAAAATACATTGATAGCGGTTATGGCTCAGGTGAAGCAACAGGAGGAAGCGATTGGAAAAAATACATGTTACCCAAATACCAAAAAAGAATTTTTTTTCCAGAATTGTGGAGTGAAGAAGAGTTGAAAAACTGGGGAGAGAAAGAAAGTGTTTAATGTTGTAAACCAATCAAATTGAAGTATTTTTTTAGCAGTATAGTAGTTTTATTTTTATTGATTTCATGTAATAAAAAAGAAGAATCAAAGATAATTGAACCCGAAATAAAGGAAAAAATTATTGTTGAATTCGGCTTTACTTACAATGATTTTCTTGTTGAACAGGACACCATTAGAACGGGTGATTTGTTTGGTAAAATTCTTGAAAAACACCATCTTGGAGAAATTAGTCCGTTTGAAATAGTGGAAAAAGTAAAAGATTCTTTTAATCTTAAAAACATTCGTGTTGGAAGACCAATCACGCTTTTAAAATCTAAAACACCACCGCATCAACTACAAGTTTTTGTTTATCAACAAGATAACATCAATTATCAAGTGGTTGATTTAAGAAACGGAATTAAAACATTCAAAGATAAAAAACCGGTTACAATTATAAGAAGAACTTTTGCTTCAGAAATAATTGGGTCACTTTCTGAAACACTAAACAGAGAAGGAGTTGATCCATCATTAGCCCATAATTTAGCTGAAGTTTATGCCTATTCTGTCGATTTCTTTAAAATTCAAAAAGGAGATAAATTTGCTGTTACCTTTTATGAAAAGTTTATAAATGATACTATTTATGCTGGAGTAGAAAAAATGGAAGCTTCGTTTTTTGAACATAAAGGAAAACAGATTTATGCTTTTCCTTTTAAAACAGATACGTTAGCCAAAAAAGTTGAATATTATGATCATGAGGCAAAAGCATTAAAAACCATGTTTTTGAAAGCACCGTTAGATTATTTTAGAATATCCTCAAAGTTTTCTCCTAAACGTTTTCATCCCGTGCAAATGAAATGGAAAGCTCATAAAGGAACTGATTATGCCGCTCCTCACGGAACTCCAATAAAGACAACTGCGTCGGGAGTCGTGGAACGAACCGGATTCACGGCCGGAAATGGAAATTATGTTAAGGTAAAGCACAACAGCACCTATTCTACACAATATTTACACATGTCAAAAATTCTTGTCAGAAAAGGTCAACGTGTTAATCAAGGGGAAGTAATAGGAAAAGTTGGTAGCACAGGTTTAGCAACCGGCCCGCATGTTTGTTATCGTTTTTGGAAAAATGGCGAACAAGTAGATCCACTTTCACAAAAATTACCAAATACAGAGCCGATGCCTGACAAGCACAAACCTCGATTTATGAGCATGATGGCACCTATGAAAAAAGAACTGGATAGCGTGGCTTATGTGCGATTTAGAAACATTAGAATTACAACTAACTCAACTTCAGAATAATTATGGCACTAGAAAGTTTGAATCCATCAGGAACTGTTGCTTGGCAAAATTTAAGAACTCATTTTGAAGAAATGCAGTATGCTTCCATGCAAGACATGTTTGCTGAAGATGCTTCAAGAGCCGAAAAATTTCACATTCAATGGAATGACTTTTTGGTTGATTATTCAAAAAACAACATCAATCAGGAAACATTAAACCATTTACTTGCATTAGCTGAAGAAGTGAATTTAAAAGATGCTATTGCTAAATATTTTGCAGGCGACATCATTAATCAAACAGAAAATAGAGCCGTTTTACATACTGCTTTGAGAGCAGATAGTAATGAGGAAATTAAAGTTGACGGCAAAAATATTCTACCCGAAATTTCAGCAGTAAAAAACAAAATGAAGTTGTTTACAGATGAAATTGTTACGGGTAAAAAAACAGGCTTTTCAGGTAAACCGTTTACTGATATTGTAAATATTGGAATTGGCGGTTCTGATTTAGGACCTGTAATGGTTGTAGAAGCTCTTCAATATTATAAAAATCATTTAAACGTCCATTTTGTTTCCAATGTTGATGGCGACCATGTAAATGAAGTATTAAAAAAATTAAACCCCGAAACTACTCTTTTTGTAATTGTTTCTAAAACATTTACTACGCAGGAAACATTGTCAAATTCTGAAACCATTAGAAATTGGTTTTTGCAATCAGCAAAATTAGAAGATGTAGCTAAACACTTTGTGGCCGTTTCTACTAATGTTCAAAAAGTTACTGAATTTGGAATTCATCCGGACAATATATTTCCAATGTGGGATTGGGTTGGTGGACGATTTTCGTTATGGAGTGCCGTTGGTTTAACCATTAGTTTAGCGGTTGGATTTGATAATTTTCAAAAATTATTAAAAGGAGCCAATCAAATGGATGACCATTTTAAAACGACACCTTTTGATAAAAATATTCCGGTAGTTTTAGCATTATTGAGTGTTTGGTATAATAATTTTTTTGGAGCAGAAAGTGAAGCTTTGATTCCTTACACACAATATCTTGAAAAGTTTGCTTCTTATTTGCAACAAGGGATAATGGAAAGCAATGGAAAAAGCATTGATAGAGATGGAAATCCTGTAAATTATCAAACCGGAACTATTATTTGGGGAGAACCTGGAACCAACTCACAACATGCTTTTTTTCAATTAATTCATCAAGGAACAAAGTTAATTCCAACAGATTTCATAGGTTTTGTACATTCTTTACATGGCAACAAAGACCATCATGACAAATTGATGTCAAACTTTTTTGCTCAAACCGAAGCGTTATTGAACGGAAAATCTGCCGAACAAGTTTCAGCCGAATTTACAAAACAAGGCGTTTCCGAAGAAAAAGCTGCCTTTTTATTGCCTTTCAAAGTGTTTTCAGGAAACAGACCAACCAATACTATTTTAATTCAAAAACTCACTCCTGAAAGTTTAGGAGCATTAATTGCTCTTTATGAACACAAAATATTTGTTCAAGGTGTAATTTGGAATATATTCAGCTATGATCAGTGGGGTGTTGAATTAGGAAAACAATTGGCTAATTCTATTTTGGATGAAATTAATTCGGGGAATGTAAAACCTCATGATTCTTCTACAAATTTTTTATTGAATTTCTATCTTAAAAAATAAAAACCAATAGTCTTTGAATAGATGAGGATTTTTATTTCATTATATTTGTTATTCAAATAAATTTAAAAATATGTACGAACTTTTACAAAAATTACATTCTTGGTGGGCTTATTTAGCAATTGCAGTCCTACTTATAGCAGTTATCAATGCATTTATTGGATATAGCAGTAAAAAGCAATTTGAAGCAAAAGATTTGCGAATCTCTTTGTTTGCATTAATTTTTACTCATATACAATTGTTATTAGGTTTAGCGGTTTATTTTGTGTCACCTCTTGGTTTTTCGGCTTTGGGTGAAATGAAAAATGCAGCATTGCGTTTAACATCACTCGAACATCCGCTAATTAATATCATTGCAATTGTTTTAATTACAATAGGATGGTCAAAACACAAGAAAATGGAAGGCACTGCAAAATTCAGAAAAATTTTGTTTTTCTATGGTGTGGGACTTTTACTAATTTTGAGTAGAATTCCATGGAGCACATGGTTAGCATAATACATTAAACCACGTTTTTACGTGGTTTTTTTGTTTTTGGAACAACTTTTGTAAATCAAAACCAATTCTAATTGTTTATTATGAATAAGATTTATCAAATTGTTTGTGTTGGAATTTTCTTTGTAATTCTATTAAGTAGTTTTAAAAAACAAGATCAGTTTAATGGAACTTATTTTCCATTTTCAGTCGCTATAGATTCTATTAAAAAAGATTCTATTAAAAATGACTCAATAGCAATTGACAGTATCAAAATTGAAAGCAACATACTTTATAAATTGTATAAAAAGAATGCTCACGCATCCTATTATGCTGACAAATTTAATGGAAGAAAAACTGCAAACGGAGAAATTTTTGACAACAAAAAAAATACTGCCGCTCATAAAACTCTTCCATTTGGGACCTTAATTCGCGTTACAAACGAAGCCAACGGAAAATCTATTTTAGTTACTATAAACGACAGAGGTCCGTTTACTAAAGGCAGAGAAATAGATCTTTCTAAAAAAGCGTTTAGGGAAATTGCCAGACATCATGGTTATGGTTCCATGAAAGTTACCATTGAAGTTGTAGAAGAAATTATTACAGACGACGAATAAACTTATTTCAATTTACTGCCTTTTGCTGCCCACCATGGTAGCGTTTCAACTTCCAATCGGCCTGCTTTTACTGCTGGATCTAGATTTGCTAAACTATCTGCTTCTTTCAAAGTTTCAGTATTAAAAAGCAAAAATCCAGATACGGTTTCATGATTTTCAGATGGTCCGGCTATACTGATTTTTCCAATTTTATTTAACCATGAAATGTGAGCCATGTGTTGTTTCTGAATTTCGGCAGCTTCTTCCTTTGAATGGTTTCTGTTTTTTCCTTTTTTCAACAGAACCAAAAAGTACTTCTGCATCACATAAGTTGAATCTCCTTCTTGATAAGAAAAGGTTTCGTGATTGGTTTTTACAACTTCTTTCTTTTTTGGACTGTCGGTTTTGGTGTTTTGTATTTTTACGTTAATACAAGAGACCAGCAAAAGGGACGAAAGTAAAAGTAGAATTTTATTCATTTTTTCTGATTTTTTATTTAAAAATTTCCTTTAAACTCAATCCAATGCTAATCACATTTGGAAGATACTCACCTTGAAATTGATGAGAAATGCTAATAGTATAATCTCCTTTTATTAATTCTTTTTCACTAAAAATAACTTGTCTTAAATCGCAAATGTCTCCCATACATTCACCTCTGTCTTTGCCTTTTTCATCTTTTATCGATAGCATGATTTTTTCAACACTTACTTTTCCGTTTGGATCTTCTATTCTAAACTGAATCGGAATTTCAGAAAATTGAAAATCATGAACATGTCTAAAATCAAAGAAAAGATCATAGGATGATGCTTCTTTTTTAACTTCAAGTTTAAGTGTTCTTATTGATGATTTAAACCAGCGATTATCCTTAAAGTCGTTGTCAATAGTGGCATAAACATTGGTTTTATCACAAGATACTAGCAGTAGTATAGCAATAATCAGAATAGGTTTTATTAGTTTCATCATTTCCAATTTTTATAAGGGTTTTTACTCAAATAAGCATTGTAATAACGTTCGTCATTGGTTACCTCTTCGCCTAACCAATTGGGTTTTTCAAATGATTCAGTTTCAGACTTTAATTCAATTTCTGCAAGGATTAGTCCTTCGTTATCACCCGAAAAAACATCAACTTCAAACACGTGATTGCCTTTTTTTATTTCATAACGCAACTTGTCAATTACCCCTTTTTCGCAAAGTTGTAATAGTTCTTCTGCTTCTGTAAGTGAGATTTCTTTTTCCCATTCCAGTCGACTCATACCGGATTCGTTTCCTTTTCCTTTAATGGTTAAAAAACCGTTTCGTCCTTTTATTCTAACCCGAACTGTTCGCTCAGGAACGGAGCTTAAATAGCCTTGCACAATTCTATTTTGCTGAAAAGCTTCTGTTTTAAATTGTTCAGAAGTAACCAAAAATTTTCTTTCTATTTCTAACATGTGGTTTGAAAATCTAAGCGAAAGATACTATAAATTTGTGAAATGGAATTGCCAATTCTAAATAGAAAAATCATACATATTGACATGGATGCTTTTTATGCTTCTGTGGAACAAAAAGATTTTCCTGAATTAAAAGGGAAACCACTTGCTGTTGGCGGTAGTGAAATAAGAGGTGTGATTTCTGCCGCCAGTTATGAAGCCCGAAAATTTGGCGTTAGAAGTGCCATGAGTGGCGTTCAGGCAAAGAAATTGTGTCCCGAATTGGTTTTTGTACGACCTCGATTTGAACGTTACACCGAACTATCAAAAAAAATCAGAAAGATATTTTATGAATACACTGATTTGGTGGAGCCTCTTTCGTTAGACGAAGCTTATCTTGACGTAACTCAAAATAAAAAAGGAAATCCTAGTGCTACTTTATTGGCTCAAGAAATTAGAAAACGCATTTTTGATGAAACTGGTCTTACCGCTTCTGCGGGTATTTCTGTAAATAAATTTGTTGCTAAAATTGCTTCAGATTACAACAAACCAAACGGACAAAAAACCGTTAATCCCGATGAGGTAACAACATTTTTGGAAGCTTTAGACATTCGAAAATTTTATGGTATCGGAAAGGTTACAGCAGAACGAATGTATCAATTTGGTATTTATACCGGTATGGATTTAAAACTTCGAAGTTTGGATTTTCTGGAACAACACTTTGGTAAAAGCGGCGTGCATTATTACTACATTGTTCGCGGCATTCACAATAGTCCGGTGAAACCCAATCGGATATCAAAATCAGTTGGAGCGGAACGTACTTTCAACGAAAATTTGTCTTCTGAAGTATTTATGGAAGAACGGTTGGAAAATATTGCAAAAGAATTAGACAGACGTTTGCAAAAACACAAAATAGCCGGAAAGACGGTAACCTTAAAAATAAAATATTCTGATTTTTCATTGCAAACTCGTAGTAAAACCTTGCCCTATTTTATATCGGATAAATCCATTCTTTTAGAAACGGCCAAGGAATTGTTATACCAAGAAAAATTAAAAGAATCCGTTCGTTTGTTGGGGATTTCTATAAGCAACTTGAATTCTGAAATAAAAAAAACGGTAGTCGTGCAATTAAAATTTGAGTTTTAAAAAAAACTCCAATTAAGAAATCTCAATTGGAGTTAGTTATTTTTATGATGTATGTTACTCTATTTCAGAAACACGTAAGGTGTTTACCATTCCTTTTTCTGCAATTGGCATTGCAGCTAAATTTATAACCATATCGCCTTTAAAAACAAAACCTTTTTCTTTGGCAATGCTGTTCACATCTTCAACCGTATCATCAGTACTGGCAAATTTGTCATAGTAAAAAGAACGAACACCCCATAACAAGTTAAGCTGTGTTAAAATACGTTTGTTTGAAGTAAATACTAATATATGAGCACTCGGACGCCAAGCTGAAATTTGAAAGGCAGTATAACCGCTGTTGGTAAGTGTTGAAATGGCTTTTGATTTGATTTCATTTGCCATAATCGCAGCATGATAACAAATAGATTTGGTTATAAATCGTTTTGTTCTAACATGAGGTGGGTTTTGTGGCACTTGAATCAGCGGACTGTCTTCTACAGAAGTAATAATTTTAGTCATGGTTTCAATAACTTCAACCGGATAACTACCCACAGAAGTTTCACCTGATAACATCACAGCATCAGCACCATCCATTACAGAATTAGCGACGTCGTTTACTTCTGCTCTTGTTGGGGTTAGGCTAGTAATCATTGTTTCCATCATTTGTGTGGCAACAATTACCGGAATTCGAGCAGTTTTAGCTCTATGAATTAATTTCTTTTGAATTAAAGGCACTTCTTCAGC
The DNA here is from genome assembly GCF_014638005.1 of Flavobacterium orientale. Taxonomy (GTDB): domain Bacteria; phylum Bacteroidota; class Bacteroidia; order Flavobacteriales; family Flavobacteriaceae; genus Flavobacterium; species Flavobacterium orientale. The sequence continues at coordinate 92,569 of NZ_BMFG01000003.1, read as the reverse complement.
GGGAACTTCCACTCCTAAATCACCTCGAGCTACCATTAATCCATCACAAAAAGCAACAATTTTATCAATATTTTCTACACCTTCCGGTTTTTCAATTTTTGCAATAATCGGAATTTTATGATCGGAATGTTTAGCAATTAAATCTTGTAACTCTTCTAAATCTTTTGAAGTTCTCACAAACGATAGTGCAATCCAATCTACATTGTTTTCTATAGCAAATAAGGCATCTTTTATGTCTTTTTTAGTCAAAGCCGGAAGAGAAACTTTGGTGTTTGGTAAGTTTACTCCTTTTTTTGATTTTAACGGACCACCTTGAATAACTCTACAAACTACTTCTGTGGTTCCGTTTGTTTCAATGGCTTCAAACATTAATTTACCGTCATCTAAAAGAATTTTTTCACCCGGATTTACATCTCTTGGAAATTCTTTATAATTCATATAAACGCGTTCGGCTGTTCCGGGGATGTCTTCTGCAGTTTGAAAAGTGATGATGTCACCTTTGTTTACCACAACATCTTCTTTCATAACCCCTACACGAAGTTTTGGACCTTGTAAATCGGCTAAAATGGCTGTGGTATAACCAAATTCGTCGTTTAATTCGCGAATAATTTTTATTCTTTCGCTGACATCAGCATAATCTGCATGAGAAAAATTAATTCTAAAAACATTAACTCCGGCATCAATCATTTTTTTAATGACTTCTTTAGTACTACATGCAGGACCTAAGGTGGCTACAATTTTTGTTTTTTTATTTGTTGGCATTTCTTTTTAGAAAATTAGATTATTTTTTGATTTAATTTTTGATTTATCTACTTGATAAAGTGTTGTTAAAGATGGAATATTTTTTATTTTTTCCATTAATCCGGCAATATTTATTTGTGATTTTTCAGCATCAATTTTGAAAAAAAAATCTACTTTTTTGTATTCAGGAACTAAATATAGAGTGTTGGTGAATTCTTCTGTATTTTCAAAAAGAGTTTGTCCTTTGTTTTTTTGAGAAATCGCAATTTCTTTTTTATTTTCAATTAAATTCCAAGCAATTTGATTGTCGGGATCCTCAAACACAAATCGGGTAAATCCGGTTTTTATGGTTTGAAATGAAGTTTGTATTTCTTTTTTACTACGACTCAATAAGATGGGCAGATTCTGGTTTATAAAATAAGCCAATCGATAATCTTCTAATGTGGTATGAATAGCGATTAGTTGAAAATCAGCTTCTTCAAAATCGTCGATTACTAATTTGTGGACTGCCATTTAAAACCAAATTAAGTTGTAAATATACTATTTAAATGGCTAAAAAGTATGTTAGGCATGCAACTTAACGAAAATTTATTAACGAAAACGATATAGTTTTTAGTGCTTTATAATCATTTTTTCCTGAAGTGCATAATACGCTCTTTTGGCAGCAATTTCCTCTGCCTTCTTTTTTGAAGTGGCTCTGGATTTTGCAATTATTTTAGAATCAATCATCAATTTAACGCCAAAAAAGCGTTGACCATCAATACCATTATCATCATAAATATCAAAATGAAAACTCTTTTTTTCTTTTTGACACCATTCAATGACCATGCTTTTATAGCTGATGACTTTTCCTTCCAGTTTAGCTATATCCACATAAGGAATGATTACTCGTTTGTTGATGAATTTTTCACAATAAGTATATCCTTTATCTAAGAAAATGGCTCCAATTAAAGCTTCAAAAATATTGCCGTGAATGTTGTCTCCAAAATGTTTAGTGGGAACATTACTGCTTACAAACCGGATAAGGTTTAAATCTCTTCCTAGTTCGTTGAGGTGTTCTCTGCTTACTACCTTTGAACGCATTTTAGTCAAATAACCTTCATCACCATGAGGTACTTCATTAAAAAGATGTCCGGCAATAACGGCACTCAACATTGCGTCTCCAAGAAATTCTAAACGTTCATAACTGATCGGATTTCCTTTTGCGTCCAATTTATTGAAGGAACGATGCGTGAAGGCTTTTTTGTAAATATCTATGGAATTTGGTTTAAACCCCAGTATTTTTTGAATTTCAGTAAAAAAAATCCCGTCCTCATCAGAACGGGAATTTGATAATATTTTTTTAAATAAACTCATCTTATGAACTAAGCGTCTATTTTTTTAAACAATACACAAGCATTATGACCTCCAAAACCAAAAGTGTTGCTCATTGCCACTTTGATATCTCTTTTTTGAGCTTTGTTTAACGTCAAATTAAGATCAGGATTGATGTTTTCATCAACTACCGTATGATTAATTGTTGGAGGAATAATTCCATGTTTGATTGCTAAAATTGAGGCAATGGCTTCAATTCCACCGGCAGCTCCAAGAAGGTGACCGGTCATTGACTTAGTTGAATTTATATTGATGTTTTTAGCATGGTCGCCAAAAACAGCACTAATTGCTTTTAGTTCAGCAACATCACCCAGAGGTGTTGAGGTTCCGTGAGTATTGATATGGTCAATATCTTCAGGATTCATTCGTGCGTCACGCAAACAGTTTTTCATTACGGCAATTACACCCAGTCCTTCCGGATGTGGTGCAGTTAAGTGATAGGCATCAGATGACATACCGCCTCCGCCAATTTCACAATATATTTTAGCTCCTCGAGCTTTTGCGTGTTCGTATTCTTCTAAAACCAATGCACCTGCTCCTTCGCCTAAAACAAATCCGTCGCGGGTAGCATCAAAAGGTCTTGAGGCTGTTTCCGGACTTTCATTGCGTGTTGATAAGGCGTGCATCGAATTGAATCCGCCCATTCCTGCAATAGTAACGGCAGCTTCTGAGCCACCTGAAATAATGACATCACACAATCCTAATCGGATATAGTTAAAGGCATCAATCATTGCATTTGCCGAAGAAGCACAAGCAGAAACGGTAGTATAATTTGGACCCATAAATCCGTTTTTCATAGAAATGTGAGCCGGTGCAATATCGGCAATCATCTTAGGGATAAAGAAAGGGTTGAATTTTGGCGTTCCGTCGCCTTTGGCATAGTATAAAACTTCTTCTTGAAAAGTTTCTAATCCGCCAATTCCGGCTCCCCAAATGACACCAACTCTATGTTTATCTACGTTGTCTGCAGTAATTCCGGCATCTAAGATAGCTTCATCACTGGCAACCAAAGCATATTGAGCAAATTTATCCATTCTTCGAGCTTCTTTGCGGTCAATAAAATCTTCCACATTGAAGTTCTTTACTTCGCAAGCGAACTTGGTTTTGTGTTTTTCTGTATCGTAATAAGTAATTGGTGCCGCTCCACTAACTCCATTCACTAAACTATTCCAGTATTCTTGAATATTATTTCCAATGGGGGTTAAAGCACCTAAACCGGTAACAACTACTCGTTTTAATTCCATTTTTAACTGAATTTTATTGGTACGAATATAAACAAAAAAACCCTGATTTTTATTGAATAATTAAAAAACAGGGGTTAAATTGTATATGTATTAGATTGTATGACAATCAGGATATAATTTTAATTAAAATAATAACACCCGCTAAACGGTGAGAATAGCGGGATGTTTTTTTGTTATTATTTTTTAGCCTCTTCGATATACGAAATCGCTTGACCTACTGTAGCAATGTTTTCAGCTTGGTCATCCGGAATTTGAATGTCAAATTCTTTTTCGAATTCCATAATTAGCTCAACAGTGTCTAATGAATCAGCTCCTAAATCGTTTGTGAAGCTAGCCTCTGTTACAACTTCGTTTTCGTCAACTCCTAATTTGTCCACGATAATCGCTTTAACTCTTGATGCAATGTCTGACATAATCTTTAAATTTTAGTTTAATTGTTGGCAAAAATAAAAAACTTTATTTTAAAACAACATTTTAGTTAATAAATGTGACTACGAATTTAAAAAATTTATTTCACAATAGAAGCTTAAACCCTATAAATTCTCGTTTCTTTTTTGTTTTTTTGCGTAATAAAAATTACAGGAAACATGAAGAACATCGTGATTTTTGCCTCAGGAACGGGTTCCAATGCTGAAAACATCATTCATTATTTCAAAAATAATACCTCAAAATCGGTAGTCGGTGTGTTTTCAAACAATTCTAATGCCAAAGTGATTGAAAAAGCAAAAAAACTTGATGTTCAAACGGTTACATTCAACAAAGACGAGCTTTACGGCGATTTTGTGCTTTCTAAATTAAAGGAATTGAATCCTGATTTAATTGTATTAGCCGGGTTTTTATTGAAGTTTCCAGAGCCTATTATTGCAGCATTTCCCAATAAAATCATCAATATTCACCCTGCTTTGTTACCAAAATATGGAGGAAAAGGAATGTATGGCAACCACGTGCATCAAGCCGTTTTGAACAACCAAGAAACTGAAACCGGAATCACTATTCATTATGTAAATGAACACTATGACGAAGGAGGAATAATCTTTCAAAAATCTGTTTCCATTCTGGATTGTTCTACTTTTGAAGAAGTTTCAAAGAAAGTACAGCAATTGGAGCAAGAGTATTTCCCACAAATTGTCGACCAACTTTTAACTCGTAACCCGTAACTTTTAAACCCGCAACCAATTAAATGACTCACGAAATTCATATTTATACTGACGGAGCTGCCAAGGGAAATCCCGGACCCGGAGGATATGGGGTGGTGATGGAATTGGTGGGAACGCCGTATCAAAAAGAATTTTACGAAGGATTTCGACATACTACTAACAACCGTATGGAATTATTGGCTGTGATTGTTGGTTTGGAAAAGATAAAGAAACCAAACACAACCGTTTTGGTTACTTCAGATTCTAAGTATGTAGTGGATGCTGTAGAAAAAAGATGGGTTTTTCAATGGGAAAAAAAAGGCTATGCCGGAAAGAAAAACCCTGATTTATGGATGCGGTTTCTAAAAATCTATCGCAAACACAAAGTAGATTTCAAATGGGTAAAAGGGCATAACAGTCATCCGCAAAACGAGCGATGTGATGCATTGGCTGTCATGGCCTCCCAACAGGAGAAATTATCGGTGGATGCATTTTATGAAAAGGAGGATGAGAAGTTGTTTTGATGTATTTGGTTATTTTGTTTTTATAATTTATTCTTACTTGTAAATTGTATAATTTGGTTTTCAGTTTTGATTAGGGTACCACAACCCTTCTTTACCCCTTAAGTATCCCTTCTTTATCCCTTACTTTGTCCCGTACTAAATATGCTTTTAAATCTTCTATAAAAAACCATAGTTGTGTTACTTATTCATCCTTTGCCACCCATAAAAAAGAAAAGCACCAATCAGATATAAAATCCCATCTACTATATCTGCTATGTAGCGTGGGTTTCTTTCAGGCAGATAGATTTCAAAAAACCATCCAAAGAGTAACGCCATGGCAGTACATTGAAAAAAAGTGAGTTGTAGTTTTGGGTTGGCTTTGATTTTTCTTACTGACCACAAACAAACACTTAAGACCAAGGGCAAAGCTGTCAAGTCGTTGTAATAATTATTTATGATTCTTGGTACATGATACTCTGTTTGTTGCAGAAGATAAATAGCAGTAGAGCTCGAAAGTAAGAGCAGAAAAAGCAAAAAGGAATAGTGTTTTTTTCTTTGCATCAGGCGGAAATCATTGCGGCTAACCAAGCCAAAAAACTTCCGATTGCCATAATGATGACCCAAACGGAATGTAAAACAGCAGCGAAAATGCGAACGAGCCAAAAGCGATGGTTTTGTAATTTGTAAAAGAAAGAATTTTCAGTAGTAACCTGTTCTTCTTTTAGTTGGTCTTTTATTTTCTTCTTTCTTTTTTCAATGCTTAGCTTTCGAATCAGTATTGGATTAATCAATTCGCCACAATTGGAACAATGGTCCAAATTGCGATTGAATGTGCCACAGGATTTGCATTTTATGAGCGAAAGATTGTTCAATTTTATTTTTTACAAAAATACGAAAAATAAAAGGGATGGATGAAACAGCCAATTTTGTGAGGTTGGGTGTTATGAAGTTTGTTAAAGTTCTTTTAGAAAGTCTTTATTATTTAATTTACGAAACTTTTTCGTCGCATTAAAGTCGCACTATCGTCGGAGTGTTGTCGGAGTAGAAAATAGAAAATAGAAAATAGAGAATAGAGAATAGAATGACCCGTCCTAAAATAACTATACTATTATTAAATAAATCCTATTATAGTTATACAAAATAGGATACTTCAAGGTTCAGTGTGGCAAGTAGGTTGAACTATTTGCTACTATAACGTGCAGTTAACGTTCGGATTCGTTCGGAAAAGGGTGTGTTTTTGGAAAATAGATTAGAGTAAGTTATCAACAAAGGGTACCACAACCCCGAACAAAACCCGAACAAGAGTCGAAGAAAGCCTAAATAATTTAAAATTGGCTGAGGCGAGATTTCGAGAATCGGGTGTGCTCGTTTTTTGCGTTTTTTTAATTCTTTGATTCTTTTAGTTTTTTCATTGATTGTTGTAAGAAATATGGAAAAAAAGGACAAGAAAGGATGGGCTAGGTTTTATAAGAGATGTAAAATTTTTTTATATTTGATGGAATTGTTTTGCTGCGAAGTCAGAGACATAGAATGCAGAGCAACGTGCATACTTCGAATAGCGGGATAGGTGAAACTGAACACGATGCGAGTGTATCCCATTGTGAGAGTGTTTTGCTACTACCCACAAGAGAATTAAATTTTTCTATCTTTGAAAAGCGACCAGAGTTTGTTTCCTATGCAGTTAATTTAAAATATTGCAGTGCAAGAAATTACGGAAATGAAGACCAAAATGTTTAGAGATTGATTTGAATTAGATTGTGGGCACAAGCGGGACGCTCGCGCTAGCGGGGGTTTGAACTCCTGGGCCAGACGCTGGTATTTACAGGACAGAAACAAAGAGAATGAAATGAAATTTAAATATTATAAATACATATTTGTAGGATGCCTTTTACTTGTTGCTTCATGTGAATTTTTTGATCATCGATATAAGTATAAGTTGATCAATAATTCAGAGATAGATATATATGTGCATTCTGTGGAATCAAAAAACGGCCTTATAATAAACAATGAATATTTCTATGGTGGAGGTGATTTATTACAAAGGAATAATGATGAAGTTCCAGAATGGCTTTTTCATAAAGAAGAAATGATAAATAATGTAGTTGCCTATTATAGTGATGAGGGTGAATTATATACTGTAATTCACAACATAAAACCCCCTTATAGAATTTATAAAAAAGCAAATTCAAATATTTTGTATTTAGTTAAAAACAATGACACATTAAGGTTCACAGCATTTTAGATTGGAAATTTATGAAGAAAAAAATTAGCACTTTTTTAGTTTTATTATTTTTAGCATCTTTTTTTGTCAATTGCAACGGGAAAAAGTATGATGAAAATAATTTTTATTATTTAAACTTCAAAGACAGTCTGACAATAAAAGTAACAAAAATATCTAATCACAGTAAAGCTTTAGTTTTAAATGATTCTGTAGTATTGTATAATTTTAGTGAGTTGATTTATGAAAACTATCATCCAAAATGGCTGTTTGATAAAACAAAAAAAGAGAAGTTTTTATATGACTATATTTATTCTATTGAAATCTCTGAAATAGAGGCTCCTTATGAATTATCGAAAACAGAAAAAACAAATGTATTTCAAGTAGTAAAAAATACAGATACACTTTTATTTTATTTTCAAACTTTTGATAAAGTTGATTTTATGTTTACGTTTTAATTGGTTTTTTGCTGTGAACAAACAATTTTTAATCGGAAAATGAAAATTAGAGGCTTAGTTTTCTAAATTATATTCAGGATTTATTTTGATGTGTTCAAGACAATTCAGAAAACATTATAAGATTAGAAGATAAAAACAAGAGAGAAATCATTCAATTTCAAATTAAAAATTCAATTTGTGTAATCTCTGCTCCCCAAAGTGTTTATTGCCAAAATTAGCAGAGCTTTGTGCAATTAGGAAGACTTCGGATATCGGGCTGTAAATCTTTTTAGGATTAAGTTTAAATATGTAAACTTATTTTAGGACGAGACACTTTGAAATACAATAAAAATGATTGTCATGAAAATATTGAATTTAGAGAAACTTTTTTTAACCATGTTGATAATATTAAAAATAACATAGCCGTTTCACAAGATTTAAAATTTAGAGAATCCGTGATTTTTATTTCAAATTACGTACCTGTTTCACTAAATCAAATCTTGAATTATTCAAGAACATATCCATTGGGTGTATTTGAAAAAGACCGTTTAAAAATTTTAGAATGGTATGAAGAAAATAAATGTAACAATATTCAATTAAAAAATACATTAGTAGTTCCGGAAGTTTACCAAGATTAAATGGAAAGAATTTGGGTAATGTATTAAATTAGAAATGAAAAAACACCTCATGTGGGAGTAATTAAAGAAAAGAACAATAAGTTATGAAAATCTACATCGTATTACTTCTATCTCTTTTTTCATGCTCAACTTTAAAGAAAAGTCCGGTTTGTAATGAGAATGTAGTATTTAAAAAGGAGTTTTTAAAAAATATTAAAATAATTGAAGACTATTTTATTGACAGTATGAAAGTGTCTAATTTTGCTGAATATGAACTCCTACTAACAGAGGAAAGGCATAAAACCTATAAATTATCACTTCAGTTTATTTCCAAATATGCTTATGTATCTAATGACATGATGTCTAGTTATGATGGTAGTTATCCATTTGGAGTATATGAAAAAGACAGAGAAGGTTGGTTGAAGTGGTATGAAGAAAATAAATGTAATAACATTCAATTTAAATAATTAATAAGGGGCGAATTATAACTTATACCAGTTGTTGAACCCTTTTTTGTGGCATAATACCTTTTAATTATACACTTATAAGACTTCAAGACTCGATTGGATGTAGTGTTTAATAAATTAGTAGCTTTGATAAATCCACACAAAAGGATTTAAACAATCGTATTAAAGTGTTTTCAAGCAATTCAAATTTAGGTTTCGATGACTTTATTTTCTAAATTTTCATTATTAGGGGCTTTAATTTTGTTTTTTAGTTGCTCATCAAAAAAGCAGAATATAATAGGTGTTTACAAGCACCAAAACAAAATAGGCACTGAATATTTTGAAGTTTATGAAGACAGTACTTTTTATTTAAAATCAAATATTCCTTTAATGGAATATGAGAGTAGCGGTAAATGGTATATGTATAAAAACAGGATCTATTTAAAAAGTTATGATTCTTACAAAAATGATTACGTTATTATTGAAGAATTAGAAGCTAAAGAGGGTCGCAATTCTATTTTATTCACAGATGAAAATGATGCTATTTTGCCCAATGTAATTTTAAATCTAAACGATAATTGGTACGAATCAAATTTTAACGGTGAAATTACTAATCTTAATTTAAATCAAAATGATGTACTAAAAATTAGTCATATTCACCTAAGCAGAGAATTTGATTATAAGGTTTTAAATGAATTTGAATCTTATGTTGTTAAAATTAAAGTATATAGAAAAAATTATACTTTTATTTATCTGGATGATGAAGCTAGGTTTAACAAAAATTTGGTGTTACTAAAAAGCAAAAAATTTAAAAAGATATAAGCTGTTTTGGTACTGTTAGTTGGCGGTAATCCTTTGGTGAGCCAGACTTTATTGGATATGGTAACCCGACCTCTATTGGACAAGGGAGTCAATATTATAAAAAAAGATGATATAAATTAAAATCTAACAAATGAAATTCAAATTACTTTATTTGATATTATTTTTCTCTGTAGAGGGAATTTGTCAATTGTCAGGGATACATAAATTCAAAAAAGTTGAGAATGATAACAAGTATGAATATTTTAAAATTAAAGGAAAAGTTTATAAAACTGATTTTAAAACATTTGAATATGAAAACAAAATTTTATATGAAAACCGTACTAATGACATTATACATTTTATGATCTATGATAAGAGATATTTATTCGTTAGTTATTATCCAAACACCATTGAGCAACAAATGTCAAGTGTAGGATATGAAATGAGACCTTTAAACCGACTTGATATAATTGATTTGCAAAATTCTTTAAAAATTTGGTTATATGACTTTAATGGAAAAACTTGTATTGAAAATATAAAAAATTTTAACCCATCAAATGGTGTGTTAGTTTATTGTAATAAACATTATCCTGTAGAGTTCCAAATTAGTGGTGAACCAAAATCAACAAATTAACCATCTGTAAAGCAATGCTTAAATAAAACTTAAAATCAAATGACAAGCGTAATAGTTTGCTTTTTATATTACCTAGTAACGCCAGCTCGTGCGATCGTCTCGCTCTTACCCATATAGAGAATTAAATTTTTTTATCTTTGAAAAGCAACCTGAGTTTCTTTCATGTCCACTTAATTGGAAATATACAGTGAAAGAAATTTTGTAATTGATGCTCAAACTATTTTAGCGATTGATTTGAATTAGATTCTGGGCACGAGCGGGACGCTCGCGCGAGGGGAGATTCTTAACAATAAAAAATAATATGAAAAAATCGTTATTTTACTTGATACTTTTTATGCTAACTTTAAATAGCTGTGCTAATAAAAATTATCAATACATAGAAAATATAAAAAGGGATCATAATACTGGAAAAGAAAATTCTAAAATTATTCTGAAATCTAAAAACTTCAACCCATCAAAAAAAGTTTTTAGGAAATTGAATAATATAAGTGATGATTTTATTTATATATTTTCTTGGGTTAATTATTTACCCATGGCCGGGACAAATCATTTTAGATGTTTAATTTATGACAGAAAATCTAGAAGAACATTTTATGTTTTTAATACATTAGAAAACACTAAATCGATATACATCGATGATAATACCATAAAATTTAAAGAACAAAAATTAATTTTAAATTATTATTTAGAAAAAAATATAGCTGCTTTAATTGCTTTATCTCCTGCTTTTGGTTCATCTGAAATTGGTTCAGAGTATTATTTATTTGATTCTTTATCAAAAGAAGCATTTGTAATTAAAAATCTAGTTTTGAATGATGATGGCGAAATATGGAAATAAACTAAAAGTTGTAATGTTCTGCAATTAGTATTCAATCAAAATACCTCTTCCTGCCTTTCTTTCGCCTCCAGTTAAGACTAGATGATGAGTAAAGGCGGCGGGTAATTATAACACATCATTTAATTTAAAAATCATGAAATTTTTGTACTTACTTTTTTTTCTTTTTTTATTACTCTCTTGTTCAAAGCCGCTGTATTATAAAGATGTAAGAAAGCTGAATTCAGAACTTAATAAAAGTAAGCACATGATTTATATTGTAAGTTATGGTATGGGTTGGGATTCCAAAGAAGTATACATTACATTACAAGATGTTCAGAACAAAAAGTACTATCATATTAGTAATTCTGATAATGAAGAAGTTTTTAAAATTGATAGTATTACTTATAATTTACATTCAAAATATTATAAATTTATATTTGCAAGTATTGAAAACAAAAATTGTGAAGCTTTAATAAAGTATAGTGATCATGCCTCAATATCAGGCGTTTACATGAATGACGTGATTTATGAAATTATAAATGAAAAAACAATAAGAAAATGTGAATTTAAAAAATTCGACTTATTAGATTAGATGAAATTCCCAGGCTCGTGCGAGCGTCTCGCTCGTACCCACAAGAGAATTAAATTTTTTTATCTTTGAAAAGCAACCTGAGTTTGTTTCCTATCCAGTTAATTTGAAATATTGCAGTGCAAGAAATTACGGAAATAAAGACCAAAATGTTTTAGCGATTGATTTGAATTAGATTGAGGGTACGAGAGAGACGCTCGCACCATGGGGGGATCTACATATACCAATATTTCAAGTAAGTATAATCCGTCAGCTAGACAAAATGTAACATTAACAATGCCCAATATCTTTAGCTCATTAAGCTTAAGAGCTACAGCAGATTTAATTAAAAGATTTAGTAATGAATTTTAATAAAATGAAAAAAATAGTCTTCATACTTATTCTATTCTCGTTTTTTGGATGGTCACAAAACACAAATTTTACTCAAGAACAGTACCAATTTGTTGATGAATTTTATGAAAAATTCGAATACAGTAATGCTCCTGTAGATGAATTTATCAAAGAAATTGAAATGGCTTTGGAAAAAGTACCCTATCATCCAAGTTTGGTGCAATCATTACTGAGAGCAAAGTTTAACGTTAAAGATATTAAATTCATGAAGGACTATTGCGGTCGTTTAGATGATAGTTATTTATCAACTTTTCAACCAATCTTAGTTGATGTTTGTGCTTGTGCTTATTTTTTAAATATTGATTTTAATGGATTATATCATAGAATAATTCCTCTAATTGTGGATAAAGAAACAAAAGAGTTGTATTTAACAGCGTATTATTTAGGGATAGACAATCATGAAGAATTTATAAAATATGCTAAAACTTCATTATCGAAAAGTTATGAGTTTTATGGGCAAATGGTAGTTAGAGATAATTTGTTTGATCATTTGGTTGTAATTACTGAGGAAAATATTATACCAACAATTATTAAAGATTATGAAGCGACTATTTTTTCATCAGAATTGAGTATGCCCGTTTACTATGTATTGATACAATCTGCCGTCTACAATAGTGATTTTGTGATAGCGGGAAAGTTGATTGACTATGTAAAAAAACTAGATGTCAATAATTATAAGCATTTGTTTCCGATAGTTGCATTATTTTATAGCTACAAAGGCGAGGAACGTTTGGCTATAGAAGCTTTAGAACAAGCGATGGAGTTAAAAGATGCTGAGTTTGAGAAAATCATTAGTGCCGGTAGTGTAAGCATCGATGCTTTTAGCTCATATTCAATGTCTTTAAGAAAAATAGAAGATTATAAAACCAGAGAAAGATTGGTTAGTCAAGCGATAGCCTATTTTGAAAAACGAGATGATTATAAGATTAGGTTTAAACTTTACCAAAGTTTGTTGTATGCCCCAAAAGACATTGATAAAGCAAGAGCAATTCTAAAAGAATGCAAACCTTATTTAATGGATCAAAATTTAACTGATCTTGATTTCATGATACGAATAGAAAATGAATTAGGTAAAGAAAATTCAAATTATAGATTGGTTGACGACTTCATGCAGAAGGTATTTACGTATAATAATTTTCATGCCGCAATTTTCCAGAGAATATTATACCGATATATAGTGAATAATAATTCCAAAAAGCCTGTCTTTAGTCTAAATGAAATGGTAAAAGAGTTCGATAAATTACTTAAATATCCTTTAGATGGAGCTACAAAACTGGAATATTTACGTTACAAAATAATATTAATAGGACAAAAAGACAGAGAATGGGCTATAAGAGAATTAGAAAAATTACCCGAAGATGAAGCCGAAGAAATTATATCAGATTTTGAATCTACAGCAAATAATTCTCAAAAAGCTGCTGAAATCTTAATTTCTAACACGAAGGAAATTAAAGATGTTAAACAAAATATCAATTTTGTTCATATAGCCTATATTAATGCTATAAGAGTAAAGAAATGAGGATTTGAGCATGAACGAGATAATGTTCCAAAATTAATAGTGAACTATAATTCATAAATTAACCAAAGTAAATCAATGCTTAAATAAAATTTGAACCTAAAATGGCAAGCGTAATGGTTTGCCTTTTTATTTTACCTAGGTTTTAACACCAGCTCGTGCGATCGTCTCGCTCTTACCCATATAGAGAATTAAATTTTTTTATCTTTGAAAAGCAACCTGAGTTTCTTTCATGTCCACTTAATTGGAAATATAGCAGTGAAAGAAATTTTGTAATTGATGACCAACCTGTTTTAGCGATTGATTTGAATTAGAATGCTAGTACGAGCGAGACGCTAGTACCAGCCGGGGGAAGAGCCTCTAGAAGTTAGTAAAAGTCCAAGATATTTTTTAAATAATTATGAAAAATAATATTCTAGAAAAACATGTTGAAGCTATTTCAAAACACACAGAAGTTAAAGTATCCAATCTTTATAAAATGTTGTTTGCAGAATTTGAAACAAATTATTTGGACTATCGAGCATATGTCTTTTATGCTGATTACTTTTCCTGGTATCAGGATAAGTATTTTGATTCAGAAAATGCACAATTGGTTTTAAATTCTATTCTAAATCATGAAAACTGGTTTGAGATTATTGACAGTTCTACAAAATCTATAGTAGTTAAAAAGTATGATGAAAATGGTGGTTTTTCAGTTTTGTATAAGTCACCTAAAACTGTAAATAGAATATTTATTTATGATTTGATAGAAGTTTCAGGTCAAAATCATATATCAACACCTGAGTTTATTCATAAAATTAGGATTGAATCAGCTAAATTAAATTCTCTTAATTTTGATAGTATTCAAAAAGAGTTTATAACAACACCAACATTTACAAGAAAAATTTCTTCACGTTTTGAAATTTTAGATTCAGAAGATCAAGAAAAATGGTATGTAGTATTTCTCCATTTAATGAAAATTCATTTTGAGAATATGGTTGTAGTAAAGAAAAAGGAAGTAATAGTTTTAAAAAAACTTAGTGATAAAGTAGATTTTATTATTAAAATTGATAAAAAATCTTTTTTTAAAGAATTAAAACTCGGAAGAATTCATATACATCTAATAAACTCAAAATCTGTTTTTTTAGTTTTTAATACTATTGAATATCCTTTAGAACTTTTTTTCCCATCGTCTTCTTTATCATTTCATATAACAAAGAATATCGAAAATAATCAAATTAATTTGAAATTATTAGATGTTTACTTGGCTAGTCATTCTTATTTACTAAATCAATATTTTGAAATTTTGGGTGATATTGGTAATTTCCAAAATTACTGAGTTTGATAAACTGGTGTTATAATGCTTTGTGTTATTCGGATTATGGTATCCTTACCCCTCAGCTAGTGCGAGCGTCTCGCTCGTACCCACAAAGAGAATTAAATTTTTTTATCTTTGAAAAGCAACCTGAGTTTCTTTCATATCCACTTAATTGGAAATATAGCAGTGCAAGAAATTACGGAAATCAAGACGAAAATGTTTTAGCGATTGATTTGAATTAGATTGTGGGTACGAGCGTGACGCTCGAAACAGGCCAAAGGACATATTAATGAGACGGGGAATAAGCCTAATAAATTTATAAATGGAAAAGTTAAGTAGAATAAACAAGGTATTAATTTTATTTTTGATTTGTGTTCTTGTGTATTCCTGTGCGAATAATAAACTAACTCAACAAACCGTTACAAAAGGTTCTTATACCTTGTTGGGTAAAAGGGAAGTGGAAAGTGCCAGTATTATTGGGTTTGTAAAAGACAAAAAAACTGGAAATATTCTTTCTTCTGCAAATGTGTCAATTGATTGTAATAATGTTATTGGTGTTGTAACGGATGAGAAAGGCTATTTTGCACTTGAAGTAGTTCCAGGTAATATCCAAATTAAAGTATCAAGTGTTGGTAATAACGATTTAAAAACCAGAACTATAAAAATAAAACCGAAAGAACAGATACAGATTAACTTTTACTTGGGAACATTTGAGATAAGGTAATGTTCTATAACTAGTGATGAACGAAAAAATAATAATTTATCCATTTGAAATTTATAAATACAAATTAAACCCTAAAAGGCAAGCGTAAGGTTTGCCTTTTATTTTGCCCCCGCTCCCGCACGAATCCCTTCGTGTGGTTCTATTAAAGAAAATTTTTACTATTTTTGAATTAAAGCAAAAGTAGGAGAGAAACTATAAATTTTATAATGCTGAAGGACTTTATTTATTGTAAAGCCACACGAACGGATTCGTGCGGCAGCGGTGGGGTTAAAAGTAAAAAAACATAAGTAAAATATCTATTTTTATGAAAACACATAGTTTAATCGTTTTAATATCATTATTGATTATTTCTTGTAATAAAAAAGATAATAATAAGACTAAAGAATTGACTGATTTCTTATATACAAGTGATTTACAAATTGAAAAAATTGAGAAAGATAGTTTATTAAAAAGAGCTATTAATAATGGTGATTCTATTGCATACAAAAAAATTTCAAGAAACTTTTTATCTTCTAATAGAGCGTCTGAATTTTATATTTACTCATTTATGATGGCAAATGAGCATAATTCTGCTAAAGCATTTTATGATTTATATGATATTATGATGTTTTCATCTGATTATATCAATCAATTTAACCGAAAAAAATCAAAAGAAATGTCAATTTATTATTTGTTAAAATCATATGAATTAAATTATAAAGCAGCCGAAAGAGATATTAAAGACTATTTTGATGTTAATAATGTTCCGTCATCGAAAGTTTACTTTGATAGTATACAAAATAGGTAATGTTGCATAATTAGTGATGAACAAAAATTTACAAATTAACTATTTGTAAATCAATAATTAAATTTAAAAACCCAAGGCAAGCTTATTAGTTTGCCTTTTTTATTTTACACTGGTTTTAACTCCATGCTCTAAAATGATGCGGTTCATTGTTTCCACTACCAAAGGTTTGTCCTTTTCTTCGCATAGTAACGCATCGTAAACGTATAAAACATTTATATTAACCGAGTTGAGGTATTTGATAACATCGGTCATTATTTGAACTTTAACGGTAAACATTTTACGGGATGTGTTTTTATAGCCGTTTTTCTTTTTGTCTTTGTAAATGTTTGACAGCCTATTTGTTTCCTTTTTGGGATACTAATCAAATTGGCTGATATAAAAACATTTCAGACTCAGTGCTATCTTAATTTCACAAAAATCCTATTAACTCGCTCCGGTTAAAAACCGCCATTTTTTTATATAAACTTTGGCTGTTTAAACAGTTGTAACTTTGTTTCCTATCCACTATCTTTGCACCTCATTTCAAATCATAAAAAATGAACAAATTGCTTATCGTTGGGACCGTTGCTTTTGATGCTATTGAAACCCCTTTTGGTAAAACAGACAAAATACTAGGTGGAGCCGCTACTTTCATTGGTTTATCTGCTTCGTTTTTTGATGTCGATTCGGCCATTGTTTCGGTTGTTGGCGAAGATTTTCCGCAAGAGTATTTGGATTTATTATCAGATAGAGGCATCGATATTTCGGGAATTGAAATTGTAAAAGGCGGCAAAACGTTCTTTTGGAGTGGCAGATACCATAATGATTTGAACTCAAGAGATACTTTAGTAACAGAACTAAATGTATTGGCTGATTTTCAACCGAAAGTACCGGTAGGTTATCAAGATGCAGATGTGGTGATGTTGGGCAATTTACATCCGATGGTGCAAATCAGTGTTTTAGATCAAATGACTGAAAAACCAAAGTTGGTTGTATTGGACACGATGAATTTTTGGATGGATTGTGCCTTACCGGAATTACACCAAGTGATGAAAAGAGTAGACGTGATTACGATTAACGATGAAGAAGCCCGTCAACTTTCCGGCGAATATTCATTAGTGAAAGCGGCTGCAAAAATCCATACGATGGGTCCGAAATATGTAGTAATTAAAAAAGGCGAACACGGAGCCTTGTTGTTTCAAGGGAAAGAAATTTTCTTTGCTCCGGCTTTACCGTTAGAAGAAGTGTTTGATCCAACCGGAGCAGGCGATACGTTTGCCGGTGGTTTTTCAGGATTTATCGCTCAAAGCGAAAACATTTCGTTTGGCAATATGAAAAACGCCATTATTCATGGCTCTAATTTAGCTTCTTTTTGTGTAGAGAAATTTGGAACAGAGCGAATGCTTGTTTTGGAAAAAGAAGAAGTTTATGACAGATTAAAACAATTTAGAGCTTTGACTCAATTTGATATAGAATTAGAATAAAAAAGTGTGCCTCGAAATTTCGGGGCATTTTTTATAGAAATAGTTTATAAGCCGTTGAACCAAATAGATACATAGTAAAAGAGTTAGATAGATCAGTTCCTGATTCACAAAGCTATGTTTTACTTTAATAGAGTGAAACGTCTTTAGTAATTTTGTAAAACCTATGTATCTATGTGGTAAAATAAAATAAGCGAAACTAATTAGTAAAATTTAAGAACAACCTACAATAAGAACTGAAATATATTCAGTTTAAACAACACAACACAATGAGTGACAACTTAAAACACGAATGCGGCATTGCCCTTTTACGATTAAAAAAACCGTTGCAATTTTATAAAGACAAATACGGAACGGCTTTTTATGGGATACAAAAAATGTATCTTTTGATGGAAAAGCAGCACAACCGTGGTCAAGATGGGGCAGGTTTTGCGAGTATCAAATTTGATATGGAGCCCGGACAGCGTTATATCAGTCGCGTTAGATCCAATCACGCCCAACCTATTCAGGATATTTTTACACAAATAAACGAACGCATCAATGAGGAGCTTACTGAAAAACCGCAGTTTATTGATGATGTAGCTTGGCAAAAAGAAAATTTACCGTATATCGGCGAGTTGTTTTTAGGGCATGTTCGTTACGGTACTTTTGGTAAAAACAGCATTGAAAGTGTGCATCCGTTTTTGCGTCAAAACAATTGGATGCATCGAAACTTGATTGTAGCGGGAAATTTCAACATGACTAATGTTAAGGAGTTGTTTGAAAACCTGGTTGAGTTGGGACAACATCCAAAAGAAATGGCCGACACGGTTACTATTATGGAAAAAATAGGTCATTTTTTAGATGATGAAGTGATTGAGCTCTATCAAGAATGCAAAAACAATGGCCTTTCCAAAAGAGAAGCTTCGCCTGTTATTGCAGAAAAATTAGATATAGCAAAAATTTTAACCAAAGCATCAAAGAATTGGGATGGTGGCTTTGCGATGGCCGGACTTTTAGGTCATGGCGATGCATTTGTGTTTCGCGATCCCGCCGGAATCCGTCCTGCGTTTTTTTATGAAGATGACGAAATCGTGGTGGTTGCCTCTGAAAGGCCGGTAATTCAAACGGTTTTCAATGTGCCTTTCGAAAAAGTGCAAGAATTAGATCCGGGAAAAGCATTGATTATAAAAAAGAATGGTTCTTTTTCCATGGAACAAATTTTGGAACCTTTGACAAAGAAAGCCTGTTCGTTTGAACGCATTTATTTTTCCAGAGGAAGCGATGCCGAAATTTATCAAGAACGTAAACAATTGGGAAGGTTAATTCTTCCTGCGGTTTTAGATGTAATTGAAAACGATACCGACAACTCTGTTTTTTCTTATATTCCCAATACGGCTGAGACTTCTTTTTACGGAATGGTGGAAGCGGCTCAAGATTTTTTGAACCAACGAAAAAACAAATACATCTTAAATAACCGAAAAACATTAACGAAAGAAAAACTAGAAGAAATCTTATCGGTTAAAATCAGAACAGAAAAAGTAGCGATTAAAGATGCCAAACTACGCACTTTTATTACAGAAGACAGCAGTAGGGATGATTTGGTGGCTCACGTTTATGATGTAACCTACGGGGTTATTAAACCGACAGACAATTTGGTTATTATTGACGATAGTATTGTTCGTGGCACCACGCTTAAGAAAAGCATCATCCGAATGATGGACCGTTTGAATCCGAAACGAATTGTTGTGGTTTCATCGGCTCCACAAATTCGTTATCCGGATTGCTACGGCATTGACATGGCAAAATTAGAAGGATTGGTAGCTTTTAGAGCGGCATTGGCGTTGTTAAAAGAAACCAACCAATATCACATTGTTGATGAAGTCTATAAAAAGTGCAAACAACAAGAGAAATTAAAAGACGCAGAAATTGTTAATTATGTTAATGAAATCTATGCACCGTTTACGGACCAACAAATTTCGGATAAGATTGCAGAAATGCTAAGTTCTTCGGATATCAAAGCCGATGTAAAGATCATATTTCAAACGGTAGAAAATTTGCATATAGCTTGTCCGAATCATTTGGGAGACTGGTATTTTACAGGGGATTATCCTACAGCCGGAGGTAACCGAGTAGTGAACCGAGCCTTCATGAATTTCTATGAAGGAAAAGATGCAAGAGCTTATTAAAAGGCATTTGCTACTTTTTAACGACTTTTATTGCATTTCATCTAATTTATTTGTTAAATGCTTTAGCATAACTGTACATTTGAACTTACCATAGCATTAGTAGGTTAAGTTTATGGTAGATTTGGGGCAAAAAGGGTGGAAGCAATTCCACCTTTTTTATTTTATAAAGTCTGCATCAAGTAACTTCACCCCTTTTTTTTCTCCATTTTCGTTTTAAAAGAACCCTTTTATTTATCCCAAAAACTTCAATTGTTGCTTTGTTTTTTAACAAAAACCACCTTTTAAACTAGTATTATTACCTTAATTCTGTAATAGATTACAATCAAATCTACAAAAACCACATATTACAACCTATTTTTAAGTGTTTTTATTGATTTATTGACCTACATTTGTACTTACCATAGTACGCACGGTTAAGTTTATGGTAGATTTGGGGCAAAAAGGGTGGAAGCAATTCCACCTTTTTTATTTTATAAAAAAACGACTCCGTTTAGAGAGTCGTTTTTTAAAACTGTATGTTAGACTTGTTTATTTCTCAATAGCAAATCGTCTTGATACTTCAGCCCAATTTACAACTTTAAAGAAAGCTTCAATATAGTCAGGTCTTCTGTTTTGATAATGTAAGTAATAGGCATGTTCCCAAACATCCATTCCTAAAATAGGAGTACCGCCACAGCCAACACCAGGCATTAATGGATTGTCTTGGTTTGGCGTGCCACAAACATCTAATTTGCCACCTTCTTGAACACATAACCATGCCCAACCTGAACCAAATTGCGTAGCACCCGCTTTCGAAAATTTTGCTTTGAATTCTTCAAAAGAACCAAAATCTCTTTCAATTGCATCTGCTAATTCTCCTGTTGGTTCGCCTCCACCATTAGGAGTCATTACCGTCCAAAATAAGTTGTGATTGTAAAAACCACCACCATTATTTCTAACAGCAGCATTCGTTTTATCTAAGTTGATTAGTATGTTTTCAATGGTCAAACCATCAAGATCTGTTCCTTCAATTGCCGCATTTAAGTTATTGGTATAGGCAGCATGATGTTTTGAATGGTGGATTTCCATTGTTCTTGCATCAATATAAGGTTCTAATGCATTGTATGCATAAGGTAATTGTGGTAATTCAAAAGCCATGGTCGTTATTTTTTATGTTTTACAATAGTTGCATCAAATTTAAACAATTAACTTTGGAAAAGGAAATACTATTTCATTATAGTTGTATTAATATAAAGAATTATTCCAATTGAGTAGAGCAGCTTTTTCAATTTACAACGCCTCAGCCGGTTCGGGCAAGACATTTGCCTTAGTAAAAGAATACTTGAAAATAATTTTGGCATCACCCAAACAAGATGCTTATAAGACTATTTTGGCCATTACTTTTACAAACAAAGCAGTGGGCGAAATGAAATCGAGGGTGGTTGAAAACCTTTCGCAATTTGCACAAGAGCAACCGTCAGATAAAGCCATGGCTATGTTGCACAAAATTGCGGAAGAGTTGCAAATGACGCCACTTGAAATCAAGCAAAAAGCCAGAATCATTTTAAAGCATTTGATTCATAATTATGCTTCGTTTTCTATTTCTACCATTGATAAGTTTACTTCCACTGTTATTCGAACGTTTGCACACGATTTGAATTTGCCGAGCACGTTTGAAATTTCCACAGAAACCGAAAATTTACTTCAAGAAGCCATTGATGCTTTGATCTCTCAAGCGGGGACCGATGCTGTTTTAACCAAGCTTTTAGTCGATTTTGCCATTGAAAAAACAGATGACGACAAATCATGGGACGTTACCCGAGATATAAAAGAAATCGGAAAATTGTTGTCTAATGAAAATCACCGCCATGAAATTGAAGCCTTCAGAGAAAAATCAATTTTAGAATTTGTTGCTATAAAAAGTGATTTGCTCCAAAAAATCAAAAGTGGCAAGCAAGAATGCATCACACTTTCAACTGCTGCTTTTCAATTGATTCAAGACCATCAATTGGATGAAAAATCATTTAACAGAGGGATGGTTTATAAGTTTTTTTTAAAAAATTCAAAAGGAGAATTTGATAGTAAAGCCAATTCGCTACTGAATTATTTTGAAGAAGGCAGTCGCTATTCGAAAGCGTTACCTCAACATCAAAAAGATGCTGTAGATTTACTAATGCCCCGTTTGTTGGAGTTTTATACTTCATTTAACGCCAATGCCAACAGACTGTTATTGCTCACCGCTTTTTTAAAAAATCTGAATCCGTTATCGCTATTAAACCAAGTTAGTATCGAGTTATTGAAAATTCAAGAGGAAAAAAACATCCTTTCCATTTCGGAATTTAATAGTATTATTCACGAAAAAATTCAAAATCAACCGGCTCCGTTTATTTATGAACGGATGGGCGAACGCTACAAGCATTTCTTTATTGATGAGTTTCAAGACACTTCTGTTATGCAGTGGCAGAACTTGATTCCGCTGATAGACAATGCCTTATCGAGCGAAGATTTGACCGGTGAACAAGGAACGCTAATGATTGTTGGCGATCCGAAACAAGCCATTTACCGATGGCGTGGCGGCAAAGCTGAACAATTTATCGAATTGTTTAAAACGGAAAACCCCTTTTCCAATCCAAATAAACAGCAGTTTCCGTTGGACACCAACTGGAGAAGTTACACTGAGATTATTGACTTCAACAACCGTTTTTTCAACTTTATGGCCAATAATTTTGAAAATCAAGATTATAAAGAATTGTATGAAAAGTACAGTTGGCAAAAAAGCAATGCTAAAAAAGGTGGTTTTGTTTCGATACGTTTTATTCCAAAATCAGAAAAAAGTGAAGGAGAATCTGCGGAAGACGATTGGACCGATTCGGATAGTTATCTTCAAAAAACGTTAGAAACTATAGAAAAAGTGCTAGCCAAAGGATTTTCATATAAAGATATTGTAGTGATTACGAGAAAGAGAGATCCCGGCGTAAAAATTGCGGCTTTTTTAACGGAACATTCCATTCCTATTGTGTCTTCAGAAACGCTTTTGATTGCCAACAGCAAAGAAGTTCAGGCTATAATTCAGTTTCTCTATTATTTATCCAACGAATCCAATAAAGAGGCGAAAGCCAAGTTTTTGTATTATTTGGCGAGATATTGTCAACATAAATTGTCGGTGCATGATTTTATAGACCAAGGTTTGAAAATTGAAAAAGAAGTCGCATTTGAATCGTGGCTCGAAACGTTTGATTTGTTTTTATCCTTCCAATCCATTCGGAAAAAGTCGTTGTATGAAGCCGTTGAAGTTTTACTGCAAACCATTTCGCATACAGAAAAAACAGATGCTTACATTCAGGATTTCTTAGATCGGGTTTTAGAATTTGAATTTAGAAATCAAACCGGAACACTTGAGTTTTTAAATTATTGGGAAACCAATTGTCATAAATTCAGTATTCCCTCTCCTGAAGGAAATAACGCCGTTCGATTGATGACAATTCACAAATCGAAAGGTTTGGAATTTCCGGTGGTTATTTTTCCTTTTGCAGAAGAAGACTATAGTCGTTCGCCAAAAGACAAATTGTGGATAGCGGTTGATGAAGGTAATTTTGGATTGCCCAAAGCCTTGATTGACAATAATTCCTCTGTTGAAGGTTTTGGCGAGGAAGCCGCATCGTTATATACAATTAAAAAACAAGAAGAACTACTTGACAATGTGAACTTGTTGTATGTAGCATTGACTCGTGCGGAAGAACAACTTTATATAATCTCTAAAATGAATCTTTTAAAAGATGGTGAGGCAGCCAAAAATAACATGTCCTCTTTTTTTATCAACTATCTGAAAAGTCAAAATTTATTTGATTTAAATCAATCGGACTATACTTTTGGAAGTGAAGAAAAACTTTCTTCAGCGTCATCCGATGTATCTACATTAAAAAAGATACCGCAACTTAATGCGATTTTTGATTTTGATTCGATTAAGATTGCACATCGCGAAAGTTTGATGTGGAACACCAAGCAACAATCGGCTATAGCATTCGGAAATTGCATTCACGAAATTTTATCTCATGTAAAATCAACAGCTGATGTTGAAATAGCGATACAAATTGCGATTGAAAGCGGCATCATTCACAAAGAACAAAAAGCAATAATAGCAGAAACGCTGCAACAAATTCTATCTCATCCGGAATTAGCCGTTTTCTATCATAAAAACAATCAAGTACTCAATGAGCAAACTATAATTCAAAAAAGCGGGCCCATTTTAAAACCCGATAGAATTGTACTTTTTTCGGCAAATGAAGCCGGACTACTTGATTACAAAACCGGATTGCCCAAATCAAGTCATGTTACACAAGTGGCCACTTACTGTCAAGCTTTAGAAAGCATGCATTATAATGTAACAAAAAAAGCATTGGTTTATATTGGAGAAAAAATGGAAATAGTACATTTGTAAAAAAACAACACCTAATTATTATGTACGGCAAAATACAACAACATTTACAAAGCGAATTAGAAACCATTGAAACAAATGGATTGTTTAAAACAGAACGCGTTATCACTTCGCCGCAAGGAGCAGAAATTACGATTGCCTCCGGAGAAAAAGTTTTAAATTTTTGTGCAAACAACTACCTTGGGTTGTCGTCACACCCTGAAGTAGTACAAGCTGCAAAAGACGCTTTAGATACGCATGGTTTCGGAATGTCATCCGTTCGATTTATTTGTGGAACTCAGGATATTCATAAAACATTAGAGAAAAAAATCGCTGAATTTTACGGAACAGAAGACACTATTTTATATGCGGCAGCTTTTGACGCCAACGGCGGTGTTTTTGAACCTTTATTAGGAGAAGAAGACGCTATTATTTCTGATAGCTTGAATCATGCTTCCATTATTGATGGGGTTCGATTATGTAAAGCAGCACGTTATCGTTATGCAAACAATAATATGGCTGACTTAGAGCAACAATTGATTAAAGCCAATGCCGAAGGAAGAAGGTTTAAACTCATTGTAACTGATGGTGTTTTTTCAATGGACGGTTTGGTTGCACCGCTTGATAAAATTTGTGATTTGGCAGACACCTATGACGCCATGGTCATGGTTGATGAATGTCATGCTGCCGGATTTATCGGAGCTACCGGAAAAGGCACCTTGGAAGCTAAAGGAGTCATGGGACGCGTAGATATTATCACCGGAACTTTGGGAAAAGCATTAGGTGGAGCTATGGGAGGTTATACCACAGCTAAAAAAGAAATCATCGAAATTTTAAGACAACGTTCGCGACCTTATTTGTTTTCGAATTCCTTAGCCCCATCAATTGTTGGAGCATCCATTAAAGTTTTCGAATTATTGGAAAAAGACACTTCGCTTAGAGATACCCTTGAAGCCAACACCAACTATTTTAAAAACGGCATGAAAAAAGCAGGTTTTGATATCATAGATGGCGACTCTGCTATTGTTCCTGTGATGTTATATGATGCAAAATTAGCTCAGGCAATGGCCAATGAATTATTGAAAAAAGGTATTTATGTTATAGGCTTCTTTTACCCGGTTGTACCAAAAGAAAAAGCGAGAATAAGAGTGCAATTATCAGCGGCACATACACAAGAACATTTAGACAAAGCTATAGATGCATTTGTTTCTGTTGGTAAGGATTTAGGTGTAATTTAACATGTCGTTTATAATTCTTATTAAAAATAGTTAACGTTTCGTTTTGTAATTACAACAAAACACTATATTTTTGCATCAATTAACAATCTTTTGTAAACAAAACAAATCAAGTATGAAACATCTTAACAAATTATTTATTGCTTGCCTATTATTCATTGGCTTAGGAGCTAATGCACAGGATAGCAATAATCCATGGGCAATAACTATTGGAACAAATGCTGTCGATGGAGCAAGGGTAAGTGCGTCGGAAAGTTTTACTAATCAATTTTCTGAGTTCTTTAACTTAAGAGACTTTTGGAGTGTTGCTCCTTTTGTGTCTACTGTTGGAGTAACAAAACATGTTGGCGGAAACTTCTCTTTTGGAGTAACAGGTTCGGTTAACAAAATTACTAAATTCGTATTACCACGAGAAAAACCGGCAGATTTTACAGTTGTGGATCCGGGTGATTTAATGTACTATGCAGTAGATGGTGCTATCAACTACAGCATTGGAACCTTCTTAAACTTCATTGAGCCTGTTGCTCATGTTGGTGGAGGTTATACTTTTTTAGGTGATTACAGTGCAGGTAATGTAAATGGTGGTTTAGGAGTAAACTTTTGGTTTACTGAAACTATTGGACTTTCATTACGTTCTACTTACAAGCATTCATTTGCTGAAGAAAGATTAGAAGTTCCAACTCACATGCAGCACATGGCAGGTCTTACTTTCAAATTCGGAGGTAAAGATACTGACGGTGACGGAATTTATGACAGAGACGATGAGTGTCCTGAAGTTTTCGGTCTTGCTGAATTCAACGGATGTCCAGATACAGATTTAGATGGAATTCCTGATCATAAAGATGATTGTCCTGATACATTTGGTATTGCACAATTCAATGGTTGTCCTGATACAGATGGAGACGGAATCATGGATAAAGAAGACGATTGTCCTGAAGTAGCCGGTTTAGCTTCTTTAAGAGGTTGTCCTGATACTGACGGTGATGGTATTGCTGATAAAGATGATAAATGTCCGGATGTTGCCGGTCCAAGAGAAAACAACGGATGTCCATGGCCAGATAGAGATGGTGATGGTGTTCTTGACAAAGATGACAAATGTCCTGATGTTAAAGGAACTGTAGCTAACAACGGTTGTCCTGAAGTATCTGAAGAAGTTGTTAAACAATTGAATGATTTCGCTAAATCAATCTTATTTGATACAGGTAAATCTACAATTAAACAAGTTTCTTTCGGAACATTGGCTTCAATCAAAAATGTAATGAATGAATATCCATATGCTAGATTCAGAATTGAAGGACATACAGATAGTACAGGTTCATTAGCATTAAACGAAAGACTTTCTAAAGAAAGAGCAGCTGCTGTTAAAGATTACTTAATCGCTAACGGTGTTGATGCTTCAAGATTAGAGTCTGAAGGATTTGGGCCATCTCGTCCAGTTGCAGATAACAAAACTGTAGCAGGTAGAGCACAAAACAGAAGAACTGAAGTTGTTGTTATAAAATAATTTCTTTTTAAATAAGTTTAAAAACGCTCCGTTATTCGGGGCGTTTTTTTTATTTTTATACAATGCCTGAAAACACCTTTTTACAAAAGCTTTCTAAAACCATCTTCGAAAAATATGGAAGTGATTTTTCGAATCTTATTGTTGTTTTGCCAAACAATAGGGCAAAAATATTTCTGTTAGAAGCTTTAAAGGAAGAGAGCCAACACACTTTTTTTGCACCTACAATTATAAGTATTGAGACCTTTATTGAAGAAGTTTCCGGACTTCGTTCTGTTGATTCTATTGAAGTGCTTTTTGAATTTTACACTATTTATTGCTCCATAACGGTAAAAGAGGAAATTCAAACTTTTGAACTTTTTTCAAATTGGGCCAAAACGTTACTGCAAGACTTTAATGAAATAGACAGGTATTTGTTAGAACCCGATCATGTGTTTTCTTATTTAAAAGATATTGAAGCCATCAAAAGATGGGATTTAGAGCCACAAAACAAAACGGAATTAATAGATAATTACCTAAAGTTCTGGCACAACATGCCAGTTTATTATACAGAGCTTTATAATGAATTACTAAAAAAAGGAGTAGGTTATCAAGGATTGCTTTATCGCGAGGCTGTTGCCAACTTAAACCATTTTAGTACTGCTATTGGCAATAAAAAATATCTTTTTGCGGGATTTAATGCTCTTAATCAAGCTGAAGAAAAAATTATTCAAGAACTGCTCTCCCTCAATATTGCTACCATTTTCTGGGATGCAGAGGCTACTTTTCTAAATGATCCGTATCATGATGCCGGATTGTTTGCCAGAAAAATTAAGAGTACTTGGCGACATTATAAAACAAACCCCTATGAATGGATTTTTAATCATTTTAATGAGCCTAAAAACATTCAAATACTTGGTACTCCAAAAATGATTGGACAAGCCAAATTAGCCGGTGCTATTTTGCATGACATCGCTAAAGAAACACCGCTTAAAAATGTGGCTGTAATTTTAGGCGATGAAACGATATTAATTCCGCTATTGTATTCGTTGCCGGCTGATGTTACAGAGCTCAATATTACGATGGGTTATTCCGGAAAAAACAATCCGGCTCAATTGGTAGTGAATAAATTGTTTAAAATGCATCAAAATGCGGTAAACAGAAGCAAGAGCAGTTATGTTTATTATTATAAAGACGTTTTAGATGTTTTAAACAATGCTTTAATTGAACCTTTTGTAGCTGCCAAAAAATTAGTAACAGTTATCAATTCTAACAATTATACATTTATAACCAGAGACAAGCTTTTTGAAATTCAAAAAGAGCCCAATTCTTTGTTTTCGCTTCTATTTGAAAAATGGGATGCTTCACCAACTGTTGTTTTGGAAACTATTTCAGCAATTTTAATTGAAATTAAAAACCAACTTTCAAACGATTCTGAGAGCAATAAAATTGCAAAAGCTTTTTTGTATTCTGTTTATAAAGTCATAACAAAGCTTACTACTTATTGTTCGAATCATGAGGCCGTTCAGAACCTTACTGTTTTGTATTCTATTTATAAACAAATAATTGATTTAGATGAAGTTTCTTTTGAAGGCGAACCACTTCAAGGGTTGCAGATAATGGGTGTTTTGGAAAGTAGGGTTTTAGATTTTGACACGGTTATTATTACTTCAATGAATGAAGGCACTTTTCCGGCGGGAAAATCTCAAAATTCGTTTATCCCTTTTGATGTAAAACGCGAACTGGGTTTGCCGACATTTAAAGAAAAAGACGCTATTTATACCTATCACTTTTATCATTTGCTGCAACGAGCCAAAAATGTATATCTTTTATATAATACAGAATCAGAGGGAGTTGATGCCGGTGAAAAAAGCCGATTTATTACGCAATTGGAATTTGAAAAACACACGAATCATTCCATAACACACGAATTATACAATGCCGTATTGCCCGAAAAAGCAAACGAAACGGTAGTTATAGAAAAATCAACAAGTGTGATGGAACGCTTGGAAGCCCTTTTTTCAACCTCGCTGTCGCCTTCATCAATTACTACTTATATTCGAAACCCTATTCAGTTTTATTTTCAAAAAATATTGCGAATCTCTGAAGTGGATGAGGTGGAGGAAAACATTGCCATCAACACCTTAGGAACTATTATTCACGAATCTTTGGAAGCATTATACAAGCCTTATTTGAATTCGCTGTTGACGGTTTCCATTATTGATAAAATGTTGGAATCAGCAGATCAAGTAGTGTTGCAACAATTCAAAATGGTTTATAAAGAAGGCGAGATTACCAAAGGTAAAAACCTATTGGCTTATGAAGTGGCCAAACGAAATATTTACAACTTTTTGCACTATGAAAAGAAACTACTAGAAGCCGGCGATATCGTTACGGTTTTGTATCTCGAGCACAACTTTCAACAAGTATTGATTGATGATCGATTGCCTTTTCCGGTAACTATTAAAGGAAATGTGGATAGAATAGAATTACGAAACGATACACTTCGGATTATCGACTACAAAACCGGTAAAGTGGAACAACGAAGCTTAGCCATTGAGACATTTGAAGGTTTAACTCTTGCTATCAAAAATGACAAAATCATTCAGTTGTTGTGTTATGCCTTTATGGTGCAGTCAACCTTTCCCAATGTAGCGATGGAAGTAGGCATTATTTCTTTTAAAAATTTGAAAGCAGGATTCATGCCTTTTCAAATTAAAGAAGGAAGGGATGTGATAACCAACGAAATTGACGATTCTATTTTGGAAAATTTCAAAACGGAATTACTTGATTTGTTGCTTGAAATTTTGAATCAAGAAATACCTTTTGAGGAGAAAATTTAGAAAATAGTATAAGCGGCAATTATACTGATTTCTGAGTTTACTTGATTCCAATCGTAGATGTAATTGATACTATTCTGAGCCGCATTTATCCTAAGGCCCAAGCTGTATTTTTTATCATATTTGAAACCTACACCAAAACCCGCATAACCTTCGTTTCTGGCGTCCAAAATTAAAGTTCTTATTGGATCCGGATCGCTTTCAGTAGTTAAAACACTTACTAATTCATTTTTACCTGCATTTAATGAGGTAATACTGTAATACCCTTCCAAATAGATACTGGATTTTTCATTAATGAAAAAATAATATTTTAGCCCTAACAGAAAATCTATTTTATTGATATCTAAGGAGGTATTTGATGTGAAATTTGGAGCTGCCGTTTCTACATAAGAAGTGCTAAGACTTAGATATGATAATTCTGCAAAAGCACTGATGTTTCTCTTTTGTAAAGGCAATATGAGTTCAAATTGACTTCCTGCTCTGAACGTAGAAACATTTGAACTTGAATTATTTATATAAAAATCTGAACCGGATTCAAATGTTGATTTTATCAAACTAAGTCCTGCGAATAAATTAATATTCAATTTTGATTTATTCTTTTGAGTATACTTAACTATCGTACTGTTTGAGCAGGTATTGTATTTTTCAAAATATTTTATTAGTTCCTTTTCACGATAATTAATGCTGTTTACAGCTAGCTTAGAATCGCCACAACTAACATCGGTGTTTAATTGATACACAAAATCTTTGTTAGTCATCACATGGGTGTTGTTGTGCAAGTAGGATTTAAAAATTAAAGGTTTTATAGGGTTTTCATCCACTCTGTAGAAATATCTTGTTTTTCCATTGGTTTCATAAACAAACAAGTCTGCTTTTGCGTCGATAAGCATTTTTAATAATAACACTTTTTTTTCAAAAACAGCTTCTCTTGTTGCTGTTAACTCATCTAATTTTGAAGACGAAGTTTCAAAATCTACTGAAGCTTTGATATACTTCAACTTATTGAAAATTTCAAATGACTTCAAGTCTTTTAAATCAACTATAATTTCGGTATTACTTTGATTTAAAAATTTTATACTTTCCGGATTATCAGACCAGTTTTCATTTTTTATTTGACAGTCCAAACTGGTTCCATTTTCGAATTCAATTTTACCATTCTCCCATGTATTTTGAGAGAATAAACTTAATGATACCAGCAAAAAAGTAAAAAGTATATAGTTTTTCATTTGAAATAATTTTCTCAAAAATAGAAAAAATATTAATTTTTCCTACTATTTTACAGTGTTTATAGTTTAATTTTCTGTTAAATTTTCTTCAAGAACCCAAGTAAAACCGTTTTTAACTCGGTTTCATTTTCAATATGACTCATGTGTCCATCGGGAAATGTAACCAATTCTACTTTGGTTTTTTCTATTTGTTCCAGACTGTCTTCATAGTTTAAAACACCATCTTTTTTACCTAAAATCAACACAATAGGATAGGAAGAAAAATGAAACAACACCTCTCGGTCAATTCGTATTTTCATACCTTCTAAAGCGGCAACAATACCTTGAAGCGGTGTTTTTAGAGCTTCTTTTTTCACCTTTTCAATAACATCGCTCAGTCGTTCCCGATTGTCTTCACTAAATAAATTGGCAATAGACATTCTCACAAAAGCGGTATGATTTTGTTTTACGGCAACTATGGCTCGATCCCGGTTTTGTTTTCGTTCTTTACTATCAGCTCTTGAAGTAGAATTCAATAAAGCCAATCCTTTTACAGCATCCGGATACAATTCTGCAAAAGCCAATGCCACATAACCACCCATGGAATGACCCATAAACACTGCTTTTCTGATTTTGAGTTCACGCAACACTTGATGAACCATATCGGCTTGATCTTCCATGGTGTGAATGTAACCCAGACATTCTGTGTCACCATGACCTAATAAGTCGATAGCAATTACTCTGTTTTTTTTAGAAAAATCGGCCATAAAAGCATTCCACATCGAAAGGTTTTCTAAAAAGCCGTGTAATAGCACAACGGCTGTTCCTTTTCCAATGTCGGTGTAGTTGATTTTGGTGTTTTTGTATAGTATGTTTTTGGTTTCAGGTTTCAAGTTTCGGGTTGAAAAGTTGGTTTGGCAAAGTAAATTATAACTAAATTAAAATCCAATGGGAACACAGATTTTAATAATTTTAATAATTTCTAGAATTTTTCAAATCTGAGTTAAAAAAAAACGACCCACATCCCTGCGAGCCCCTTTTAAACCTATAAACCTTTAAACTCTTAAACCAATTTAAGCATTCATTATCGATTCAATTTCTTCAATTTCAATCGGAATATTTCGCATTAAATTAAACGGTTCGCCACTTTTTTGAATCACTACATCGTCTTCCAATCGAATGCCAAAACCTTCTTTTGGGATATAAATTCCGGGTTCCACCGTAAAAACCATATTGGCTTGCATGGGTTCGTGCAACAATCCGTAATCGTGTGTGTCTAATCCCAAATGATGTGAAGTGCCATGCATGAAATATTTTTTATAAGCCGGCCATTCCGGATTTTCATTTTGCACATCGGCAGTATCAATCAGGCCTAAGCCCAACAATTCCGAAGTCATGATTTTGCCTACTTCCAGATGGTATTCTTTCCAAAGTGTTCCGGGAACCAATAGTTTAGTAGCTTCATTTTTCACTCGCAACACCGCATTGTACACTTCTTTTTGTCGTGGAGAAAACTTTCCAGAAACAGGAATTGTTCGAGTCATATCACTCGAATAATTGGCATATTCGGCACCTACATCTAACAAAATCAAATCGCCTTCTTTGCATTGTTGGTTGTTCTCGATGTAATGCAACACATTCGCATTATTTCCTGAAGCAATAATTGGCGTATAGGCAAAACCTTTTGAACGGTTTCTAATGAATTCATGAGCAAATTCGGCTTCAATTTCATATTCCATTACGTTGGGTTTCACAAAAGACAGTACTCTGCGGAAACCTTTTTCGGTTAAATCACACGCTTTTTGCAACAAATCAATTTCTTCACTTTCTTTAATCGAACGCAGCCGTTGTAAAATCGGATTGCTTTTTTCTACTTTGTGAGCCGGATAATTTTCTTTCCACCATTTGATAAATCGGGCTTCGCGAGTTTCTGTTTCTACTGACGCACGATAATGTTCGTTGGTGTTGATATACATCGTATCGGCATACGACATTACTTCTTTTAAAATTTTATGAAAATCGGTTAGCCAATAGACCGTTTTTATTCCGGAAACCTCAAAAGCTCGCTCTTTGGTTAACTTTTCACCTTCCCAAACGGCGATGTGTTCGTTAGTTTCTCTTAAAAACAACACTTCTTTTAAATGTTGGTAAGGAGCATCCGGAAACAATAGTAAAATACTTTCTTCTTGATCCACACCACTCAAATATAAAATGTCACGATGTTGTGCAAATGGCAAAGTAGTGTCTGCACTTACCGGATACATATCGTTAGAATTGAAAACGGCAACACTGTTTGGTTTCATTTGAGAAGCAAACTTTGCCCTGTTTTTTATGTATAAATTTTTATCAATAGGATGGTATTTCATTGTCTTCCAATTTTAGAATAATTCTCAAAAGTACTAAGATTAAAAAAAATTTAAATGTAAATTGCAGGATAAATTTAATTTTCCAACTCCTATAACTTTTTTAAAATGAAAAAAAAGTATTTCCTAGTTCTGTTTATGACCGTCCAAATAGGATGGTCGCAAGATGCAACTTTGCCTCAAGTAATTGCAGAAGCCTTACTTCAAAAAAGTGCTTTATCTGAAAAATCATTAGTAAAAAATATAGCTTTTCAAAGTGTTGGACCAACGATAATGAGCGGCAGAGTGGTTGATGTAGAAGTGAATCCTGAAAACCCTACTGAATTTTATGTGGGTTATGCTTCAGGCGGCGTTTGGTATACTAATAATAACGGAATGAGTTTTACACCGATAATGGATACTGCTCCAACTCAAAACATTGGAGACACTGCTGTAGATTGGAAAAGCGGCACTATTTGGGTTGGTACCGGAGAAAACAATTCTTCTCGTTCTTCGTATGCCGGAATCGGAATTTTAAAATCAAAAGACCAAGGAAAAACTTGGGAAAATGTAGGATTGCACGACAGTCATCACATTGGTAAGATTGTAATAAACCCGTCAAATCCGGATGAAGTGATAATCGGAGTTATTGGGCATTTGTATTCTAAAAATGACGAAAGAGGCGTTTTTAAAACAACAGATGGCGGAAAAACATGGAAAAAAACATTGTTTATTGATGATGCAACCGGTGTTATTTCCGTTTCCGTATCGCCAAAAAACTTTGCCATTCAATATGCTTCGACTTGGAACAGAGACCGTAAAGCGTGGAATTTTTTAGGAAACGGAGCCACTTCAGGCGTTTATAAAAGTGAAGATGCCGGTTCCACTTGGACATTGGTTTCTACTCCTGAAAGTGGATTTCCAAATGGAGAAGGAGTGGGCAGAATTGGTTTAGCGGCATTTGACAACGATGTGGTTTATGCGGTTCACGACAACCAATTCAAACGACCTGCAACAGCGGCTGCAAAGTCAACTTTGCCTGAAATGTTTAGTGTTCCCGGCGATGTGTTTGAAGCCATTCCATCCAAAGAAATTAATAATTATCTAAAAACATTTGGCTATTCAGAAAAATACAGAGCAGAAAATATCAAACATTTGGTTTCCAATAATTATATGAAACCGGCTGAAGCCAAAAGCTTTTTGTTGGATGCCAACAAAGCCTTGTTTGAAACCGAAGTTATAGGAGCCGAAGTTTTCAAATCAACCGACGGCGGAAAAACATGGAAAAGAACCCATCAGGATTTTATTGATGATTTCTTTTATTCGTATGGTTATTATTTTGCAAAAATTACTGTTGACCCATCTAATTCAGATAAAATCTATATAGGCGGTGTTCCCATCATTAAATCTGACGATGGCGGAAAAACCTTTGTTTCTATCAACAGAGAAAATGTACATGCCGATCACCATGCTTTATGGGTAAACCCTAATAAATCGGGACATTTGATTAATGGAAACGATGGCGGTTTGAATATTTCTTATGATGATGGTAAAAATTGGATCAAGTGTAATTCACACAATGTGAGTCAATTTTACAGTGTCAATGTAGATTACCAAACACCTTATAACATTTATGGCGGTATGCAAGACAATGGCGTTTGGGTTGGACCAAGCAATTACAGCTACAGTTCAGAATGGCATCAGGAAGGAAAATATCCATATGAAAGCATAATGGGAGGTGACGGTATGCAAACACAGATTGACAGACGCAATCCAAATCTTGTTTTTACCGGTTTTCAATTTGGAAATTATTACAGAATTGACAGAGCAACCAAAAACCAAAAATACATCTCTCCAAGAGCTAAAAAAGACGAAAAGCCATTGCGATATAATTGGCAAACCCCAATTTTATTGTCAAGTCACAACCAAGATATTTTATACATGGGGTCGCAGTTTTTGCATCGTTCTTTTAACCAAGGTGATGATTGGACGGCCATTTCACCCGATTTAACACAAGGCGGAAAAGAAGGAAATGTGGCTTATGGAACCATTACAACCTTTAGCGAAAGTCCGTTTCAATTTGGATTACTTTATGTGGGAAGCGATGACGGATTGGTACATGTTTCCAAAGATGCCGGAGCCACTTGGTCAAAAATTTCAGACAGCTTTCCAAAAGACCTTTGGGTTTCAAGAGTGGTTGCCTCTGCTCATCAAAAAGAACGCGTTTATGTTACCTTAAACGGTTACAGATGGGATGATTTTACTTCCTATGTATACAGTTCTGAGGATTATGGTCAAACTTGGAAATCAATTGCCAACGGAATTCCTTCTTCACCTGTAAATGTTATTTTGGAAGATTCTGACAATCCAAAAATCATTTATTTGGGAACAGACAACGGATTTTATATTTCATTCAATCAAGGTGCTTCATGGCAACTTTTTATGAATGGATTGCCCAATGTTGCCGTGCATGATGCCGTGATACAAAAAGAAACAAAAGATTTAATTGTTGGCACCCATGGACGTTCCATTTATAAAACCAATTTGAAAAGCATTCAACAACTAAACGATGACATCCTAAATCAAGATTTAAAAGTGTTTGAAACAGCATCTATAAGACATTCAGAAAATTGGGGGAGCAGTTGGACAAAATGGTTTCCCGGAAATGTGCCTAACGTAAAAGTTGATTACTATGCCAAAAGCAAAGGAGAAGTTGTTGTTGCTGTTTTAAATGACTTAGGAATTCCTGTTTATGAAGAAAAAATTCAAGCTCATGAAGGCTTGAATACATGGAATTATCAAGCTACCGTTTCGACAACCGGAAAAGAAAAATGGCAGAAAAAAGCAAAAGAGGTAAAACTTAAAGCAGCCAAAAACGATGCTATTTATTTGATTCCCGGAAATTATACCATTAAAATGACACAAGGTACCGTTTCACAAACCATTCCTTTTGAAGTTAAAAAAAATGAACGAACACCAAGATAATTACAACCTACAACACATGAAAAGCTATAACGGACTCAGGATAGTACTTTTATTTTTAACCCTAAGTTGTTTTACTAATGCAATTGGTCAAAACAAAATGCCGTATCAATTATTTGATAAAAACGGCAAAAAGACCACCTATGAAAAGTTATTAAAAGCAGCTACAAAGACAGAGGTTTTGTTGTTTGGCGAATACCATGATAATTCGATAGTGCATTGGCTTCAATTGGAAATTACCAAAGACTTGTCGGAAAAGAAACCCCTGGTTTTAGGTGCCGAAATGATAGAAGCTGATAATCAAATACAGTTGAATCAGTATTTGCAAGGCGATATAAATCAAAAAGCATTTGATACTTTGGCCCGACTTTGGTCCAATTATAAAACAGATTACAAACCTTTGGTTGATTTTGCTAAGGAGCAAAAAATACCGTTTGTAGCAACTAACATTCCCAGACGTTATGCCAGTATGGTTTTTAAGAATGATTTTGCAGCTCTAGACCCATTGACCGAAGAAGAGAAAACCTGGATAGCTCCTTTGCCTATTGCATTTGACATCAGTTTGCCGGGTTATCAAAACATGTTGGAAATGATGGGTGGTCATGCCGGAGAAAAAATGCCAAAAGCACAAGCCATAAAAGATGCTACTATGGCTCATTTTATCCTGCAAAATTTAAAAAACAATTCCCTTTTTATTCATTATCATGGTACGTATCACAGTGATAATTTTGAAGGCATCTATTGGTATTTAAAACGAGAAAAACCAAGCTTGCAACTTGTGACAATTTCAACGGTTACTCAAAAAGATATTTCAAAATTGGAAAAAGAAAACTACAATAAAGCGGACTTTATTCTCGTTATTGATGAAGATGTGACCAAAACCTACTAAACATGACTAAAAATTGCCAAACCACCGGAATACTATTACTTTTAGTTAGTATTTTCGGTTTTTTTTCTTGTAGCTCAGACGATGCTTTATCAGAAGAACCCAGTTTAATCATCAAATTCAAATTTGATGCGAATCAACTTCGGTTGAATAATATTGGACAACCATCAATTATTCCTGATGGAAATGCAGCTCAATCTCCTGATATGAAAAAAATTAGTGCTCATTACTTGGAGTTGGCACCTTCAGCAACTACTTTATTGGGTCAAGGAAAGATTCTCTATCATGCACCAGAGACAAATCTAGGAGGATCAATGGCAATTGATTTTAGTCAGGCCCTAGTAGTTGGAGCGGACGAAGTTTTTTTAAAAATCCCGATAACTCCAGAAATGATTGGTAGTTATGAATGGATTCGAGTTTCTTTGGCGTATCAAAGTGGTGTAATTCAAGTGTTTCAAGACGGGGTAACCTATGCAGGAACTTTAGATAGTTTTGTGGGTTATAACACTTTTATCGGCACACATTCCATTGGCAACAATCTATTTCCGGTAAACGGCAATAGAACACAAGGATATTGGGCTTTTGCGTTGAATGATTTTCCATTTGCAACATCGGGTCAAGCTCCGGAAGGGGCAACAACGGTTCCCAATCCATTATTTCAAACCTCTCCAATTCCACAAGGATCTTGTGTTGTCACCGGAAAATTTGCAAATAATTTTATAATCACAGGAAATGAAACCCGAGATATTGTTATGACGTTATCGTTATCAATTAATAACAGTTTTGAATGGACTGAAGTAAATAATGACGGTAAATTTGAACCAGCTATAGGAGAAAATGTTGTTGACATGGGGTTGAGGGGTTTAATTCCAAGTTTTGTGAACTAAATATTTGTTTATTTTTTTTACTATTTTTTGGGCAACACCTTATCTTTCAACTAAACACTTGTTAATCCTTCTTTAAAATCACTTTAAATTAGAACGAAAAGGTTGTAGTTGTTTCCAAATAGCTGTAAATTTGTGTGAAATTTTTAAAAATTTATTTTACACAAACATTATGGCAAAATCGGCACTTTTGAAGTCTTCCATTGCAAAAAAGTATTGGATGGCTCTTACGGGTTTATTTTTATGCTTGTTTTTAGTAGGTCATTTGGCCGGAAATCTTCAACTTATTTTCGGAACACCTTTGCAATTCAATGAATATGCATTGTTCATGACTACTAATCCTGCAGTAAAAATTTTATCTTATGTTACCTACATTTCCATCCTTTTTCACGTAGTTGATGGATTTCTTCTCACCATTCAAAACAGAAAAGCACGACCGGTTGGTTATGCAAAAACAAATCCCGGAGCAAATAGTAGTTTCTCGTCCAGAAACATGGCTGTTTTGGGCACTTTAGTGTTAATTTTTATTGCCACCCACATGACCAATTTTTGGGCAAAAATGCACTTTACCACCATGCCGCTTCAAACCATAACTATTGACAATGGTGGTCAAGTTTCAAGTTTTTACATTACCTCAGGTTGGGGACAAGATCGATTTATTAATGTAAACCAAGTGGATGGTGAAAATTTGATTATTGAGGGTAATGGTTTTTATTATACCAAACCCATCAAAGTTCAATTTGCTGAAGGTTATAAAGACTTACACAAAATCACCATGGATTTTTTCAGAAGTAAAGAAAAGCTTTTTGGAGTGATTCCAAACGAAGGTTTGTTTTTTACCATTTTCTATGTGTTATCAATGGCCGTTTTAGGCTTTCATTTATGGCACGGGTTCCAAAGTGCGTTTCAATCGTTAGGATTAAATAGTCCAAAATGGACGCCAACCATTCATTTTATTGGAAAGGCATTTGCGGTTTTAGTTCCGTTTTTATTTGCTATTATTCCTTTATACATACATTTTACTAAATAATCAACATCAGAACTATATTATGAAGTTAGATTCAAAAATACCGGAAGGTCCAGTTGCTCAAAAGTGGACAAACCATAAAAACCATTTAAAATTAGTTGCACCAAATAACCGTCCAAAAATTGATATTATTGTCGTTGGAACAGGTTTAGCAGGAGCTTCTGCTGCTGCCTCTTTTGGTGAGATGGGTTACAATGTAAGTGCTTTTTGTTTTCAAGATTCACCAAGAAGAGCTCACTCCATTGCCGCTCAAGGTGGAATTAACGCTGCTAAAAATTATCAAAATGATGGTGATAGTGTTTACCGTCTTTTTTATGATACCATAAAAGGAGGCGATTACCGTGCTCGTGAAGCAAACGTGCATCGTTTAGCCGAGGTTTCAGGAAGCATCATCGACCAATGTGTAGCTCAAGGTGTTCCTTTTGCACGTGAATACGGCGGAATGTTAGACAACCGTTCCTTTGGAGGAACTCAAGTACAACGTACGTTTTATGCAGCTGGTCAAACAGGACAACAATTATTATTAGGTGCTTATTCAGCTTTATCAAGACAAATTGGATTAGGTCGTGTGAAAATGTACAACCGTCACGAAATGTTAGAATTGGTAAAAGTAGACGGAAAAGCTCGCGGAATTATTGCCCGAAACCTAATCACAGGAGAATTAGAAAGACATTCAGCTCACGCTGTTATTATAGCATCAGGAGGTTACGGAAACGTCTATTTCCTTTCAACCAATGCCATGGGAAGTAACGTAACCGCAGGTTGGAAAATCCACAAACAAGGAGCGTTATTCGCTAATCCTTGTTATGTGCAAATTCACCCAACGTGTATTCCTGTTCACGGAACCAATCAATCAAAATTAACGTTGATGTCAGAATCATTGCGTAATTCCGGTCGAATTTGGGTGCCAAAAAAGAAAGAAGATGCGGAAGCCATTCGTTCAGGAAATTTAAAACCAACACAAATTGCTGAAGAAGACAGAGATTATTTCTTAGAAAGAAGATATCCTGCGTTCGGAAACTTAGTGCCTCGTGACGTAGCTTCCAGAGCTGCCAAAGAGCGTTGTGATGCGGGTTACGGAATTGAAGCAAACGATACCAACGAAGGGGTTTACCTTGATTTCTCTACAGAAATTAAAAACAAAGGAAAACAAGCCGCTTATGCTCAAGGAAATCACAATCCTTCTGAAGAAGAAATCATTAAATTAGGTAAAAAATGGTTGGAAGAAAAATATGGTAACTTATTTACCATGTACCAAAAAATTACCGATGAGAATCCATACGAAACGCCAATGAAAATCTATCCAGCGGTTCACTACACCATGGGTGGTGTTTGGGTAGATTACAATTTGATGTCGACCATTCCAGGTTGTTTTGTGGCAGGAGAAGCTAATTTCTCAGATCACGGAGCAAACCGATTAGGAGCTTCTGCTTTAATGCAAGGTTTGGCCGATGGATATTTCGTTTTACCTTACACGGTTTCAAATTATTTAGCCGATGAAATCAGAACCGGAAAAATTTCGACTGATTTGCCGGAATTTGCTGAAGCCGAATCCAATGTAAAATCGCAGATCGATAAATTTTTAAACAATAACGGTTCTAAAACTGTTGACCATTTCCACAAACGTTTAGGTTTAATCATGTGGAATAAAGTAGGAATGGGAAGAAACGAACAAGGTTTAAAACAAGCTATTTCCGAAATTGCTCAACTAAAAGAAGAATTCTACAGCGATGTATATGTTCCGGGAACTTCAGACGAATTAAATCCTGAGTTAGAAAAAGCCCTTCGTGTGGCCGATTTTATCGAACTCGGACAATTAATGGCGATGGATGCCTTGCAACGAAACGAATCATGTGGCGGTCATTTCCGCGAAGAATACCAAGATGCCGAAGGTGAAACCTTACGTGACGACGAAAACTTTAAATTTGTGGGAGCTTGGGAATACAAAGGTTCAGACATTTCTAAATCTGAATTGCATAAGGAAGAATTGAAGTACGAAGAAATCAAAATTGCAGCCCGTAATTATAAATAATTAGTATTATGTCAACAGCAAAAAATATAAATATCACTCTAAAAATTTGGCGTCAAAAAAACACTAAAACAAAAGGTGGAATCGAAACATATAAATTAGACAACGTTTCAACGGCGAGTTCGTTTTTGGAAATGTTAGACCAATTGAACGAGCAATTAGTCAATGACAGAAAAGAACCTGTTGCGTTTGATCACGACTGTCGTGAAGGAATCTGCGGAAGCTGTTCGTTATACATCAACGGACGTGCTCACGGACCCGATACCGGCATCACCACTTGTCAGTTGCACATGCGAATGTTCAACGACGGTGACACCATTTATGTTGAACCATGGAGAAGTAAAGCTTTTCCGGTAATCAAAGATTTAGTGGTAGACAGAACCGCTTTTGACCGTATTCAACAAGCAGGAGGTTTCGTGTCTGTAAATACTTCCGGAAATACCATCGATGCCAACTCACTTCCTGTGCCAAAAGACGATGCAGACAAAGCTTTTATGGCGGCGGCTTGTATTGGTTGCGGAGCTTGTGTAGCGACTTGTAAAAACGGTTCAGCCATGTTGTTTGTTGGAGCGAAAGTATCACAGTATGCGTTGTTACCACAAGGAAAAGTAGAAGCAACCGAGCGTGTTCTAAACATGGTTCGTCAAATGGACGAAGAAGGTTTCGGAAACTGTACTAATACAGGTGCCTGCGAAATCGAATGTCCAAAGGGGATTTCGTTAGAAAATATTGCCCGTATGAACAGAGAATATTTAAAAGCGAGTTTGTAAAATTTACGTTTTTTTAAATAATAAAAGCATTCAGCACTAGTTGAATGCTTTTTTTTATATTTGATAAAACGATTCTAATGAAATTCTATAAAATAATTTTTGTCTTATTTATTTCTCAAATAACATTTGGTCAAAACTACCAACAATACGTTAACCCCTTTATCGGAACCGGCGGAACCGGACATACATTCCCTGGAGCCACTGTGCCTTATGGAATGGTGCAACTTTCCCCAGACACCCGAATCGACGGTAGTTGGGAAGGCTGTTCCGGTTATCATTATTCCGATAATCGCATTTATGGCTTCTCACATACTCATCTCAACGGAACAGGCGTTTCTGATTATGGCGATATTTTATTAATGCCCACAATGGGTGAACCTTCGTTTGACAACAAAATCTATTCCTCCACTTTTTCACATAAAAATGAAAAAGCTTCTGCCGGATTTTATTCCGTCAAATTAGATAAACATAACATCGATGTTCGATTAACTACATCAACCCGAGTTGGTTTTCATGAATATACCTTCAATGAAAGCGGTCAAGCCAACATCATTTTAGACTTAAATCATCGGGATAAATTGTTGGAAGGCTATGTTCGAGTTATTGATGACAAAAC
This sequence comes from Flavobacterium orientale, assembly GCF_014638005.1. Lineage (GTDB taxonomy): Bacteria > Bacteroidota > Bacteroidia > Flavobacteriales > Flavobacteriaceae > Flavobacterium > Flavobacterium orientale. The sequence continues at coordinate 49,981 of NZ_BMFG01000003.1, read as the reverse complement.
CATCGAAGTATTGCGAAGAAGTGAAGCATGGGCTCAAAATCAATATGTTTATGCCAGAATTGAGTTTAATGTTCCTTTAAAAATCAACAAAGAAAAAACCATTTTTAAAGGGATAAAAGGTGATTATCACGGAACAGAATTAGCGATTAGTTTCTCCAAAAAAGTAAAAAAAGGAGAAAAACTACTCGTAAAAGTTGCTCTTTCACCTACAGGACATAGTGGTGCACAACTCAACAGCACCGAAATTCCACATTGGGACTTCAATAAAGTTAAAAAAGCGGCAGAAGAAATGTGGAACAAAGAACTCTCCAAAATAGAAGTCACTTCTAATGATAAAAACAAACTGACCATTTTCTACACCGCTTTGTATCACACCATGATGCAACCCAACATCGCTCAAGATTTAGACGGAAAATACCGAGGCCGCGATAATAAAATTCACCAAGCTGAAGGATTTGATTATTACACCGTTTTTTCCCTTTGGGACACCTTTCGAGCTGCTCATCCGCTGTATACCTTAATTGATAAAAAACGAACCTCAGATTACATCAACACCTTTATCAAACAATATGAACAAGGCGGTCGTTTGCCTGTTTGGGAACTCGCTTCCAACGAAACCGATTGTATGATTGGCTATCATTCTGTTTCTGTGATTGCTGATGCGATGGTGAAAGGCATCCAAGGTTTTGATTATGAAAAAGCCTATGAAGCCGCCAAACATTCCGCTATGCTCGATCATTTAGGATTGGATGCCTACAAAAAACAAGGTTTTATTTTGATTGATGATGAACACGAAAGTGTTTCCAAAACGTTAGAATATGCGTATGACGATTGGTGCATCGCTCAAATGGCTCAATTATTAGACAAAAAAGAAGACTACCAATATTTTATGCTTCGTTCTCAAAATTGGAAAAATCTCTTTAATTGGGAAACCGGATTCATCCAACCCAAGAAAAATGGTGGTTGGGATAAACCTTTTGACCCCAAAGAAGTGAACAACAATTACACCGAAGCCAACGGATGGCAATATACTTTTTTTGTGCCGCAAGATATTCCGGGAATGATAGAAGCCATGGGCGGACATGAAAAATTTGAAGCCAAATTAGACGAAATGTTTAATTCTGTCAGTGAAACATCCGGTCGTCATCAAGTGGATATTACCGGTTTAATCGGTCAGTATGCTCACGGAAATGAACCAAGTCATCATGTGGCGTATTTGTATAATTATGTTGGGAAGCCTGAAAAAACGAAAGAAAAAGTACATTTCATTTTAGAGAATTTCTATAAAAACGACCCCGACGGTTTAATTGGCAATGAAGATTGCGGACAAATGAGTGCGTGGTATGTGTTGAGTGCGATGGGAATTTATAATGTAACACCGGGACAACCTTTTTGGACGACTACTGAACCGTATTTTGATAAAATGAAAGTAAATTTTGAGGATGGGACTTCTAGAAGTATTGATAAATTAACCAAAGATGATATGTTTGGATTGAATTTAAAAGAAATGCCAGACAAAGATTATTTTGTTAGGAATCTATCTGTGATTCCGGTTATTGAGGCTGACAGTAAGGCTTTCCTAGATAAAACAGTAATTTCATTTATTTCTCAAAATAAAGAAGTTGAATTTTTTTACAGTTTGAACGGAAGTCCTTTTAAAATGGCTGATACTACAACTTTAACTCTTGATAAAACAACAGAAGTTAAACTTTATACAGAAGATGGTTATGGTCAAAAAAGCAATACCATCTCAGCCACCTTCTTCAAAAAACCAAACAATTTCACCATTGACATCAAATCAACATACAATCCGCAATACCACGCCGGAGGTCCGGAAGGTTTGATTGACGGTATTTTTGGCACCGAAAACTGGCGAAAAGGCGATTGGCAAGGCTATCAATCGCAAGATTTTGAAGCGGTGATTGATATGCAATCCACCCGTGAAATCAATCAAATTACCGCCAATTTTCTTCAAGATACCCGTTCGTGGATTTTGATGCCCACCAAAGTGGACTACTATATTTCAGATGATAATGTGAATTTTACGCTTTTCGACACACAAAACAACACCATTGACCCGAAAGATTACAATTCCATCATCAAAGGATTTGAAAGCCGTAAATCAACCGTAAAAGCCCGTTATGTAAAAGTTAAGGCTGCCAACTTTGGCAAACTTCCTGAATGGCACCAAGGTTTTCCGTTTGATGCTGATGCTTTTATATTTATTGATGAAATAACAATAAAATAAATTACAGCCACTACAACGTTTGAAATAATTTCTTATCTTTATGAACTACTGAATTAGTTTATATCCATGGAAATTTTTCATATAAGTGCAGAATGTTATCCTGTTGCAAAGGTTGGCGGTTTGGCTGACGTTGTGGGTGCCTTGCCAAAATATCTCAATAAACTCGGTCATACTGCCAAAGTTGTGGTGCCGGGCTATGACAACAAATTCACCAATGAAAACGAATTTGACACTGTACATAAAGGTTTATTGAAATTAGGGTGGTTTCAGTTTTCGTATACTATTCTGAGGGAAAAAACCAATAAATTAGGCTTTCAATTGTATGTTATTGCCATTCCGGAACTTTTTGACCGACCTAATGTTTATTCGTATGAAGATGATACGGAACGGTTTACCGCTTTTCAAATCGCTTTTTTAAATTGGCTCACCGAAACAGATCAGAAACCGGATGTTATTCATTGTCATGATCATCATACGGGATTAATTCCGTTTATGGTTCAGTTTTGTTTCAATTACCAACATTTAAAACATACTCCAACGGTTTTAACGATTCATAATGGTCAATATCAAGGTTGGTTTGGATTTGACAGAATACATTATATCCCTGATTTTGAAAGAGGAAAAATGGGATTTTTAGAATGGGGAGGCATTATCAATCCTTTGGCTTCGGGCATTAAATGTGCTTGGAAAGTCACCACTGTTTCGCCAAGTTATTTGGATGAAATTAGTGAAAACGCCAATGGTTTGGAACATTTACTGCGTTTTGAACGTTATAAATCACTTGGAATTTTAAACGGCATTGACACTGATGTTTGGAATACCCAAACGGATGAAATGCTTCAAACCAATTATACGATTAAAGGTTTTAAAAAAGGCAAAGAAGCCAACAAAGCCTTTTTATGTGAACAGTTTAATTTAGATCCAAAATTACCTTTATTTACCTTTATTGGTCGTTTGGTTGGAGAAAAAGGAGCTGATTTGCTACCTCAAATTTGTAGTGTAGCTTTAAATGAATTTCATCAAAAATTAAATATTTTGATTTTAGGCTCCGGAGACCCCAATGTTGAACGAGGTTTGCAAAGCCTTCAAAATTTCTATCACGGAAATTATAATGCCTATATCGGATATAATGAAAAATTGGCTCACATCATTTATGCCGGAGCTGATTTTCTGTTAATGCCTTCACGAGTGGAACCTTGTGGATTGAATCAAATGTATGCGTTGCGTTATGGCACGATTCCCATTGTTCGAAGAACCGGCGGTTTAAAAGACACCGTTATAGATATTGGTGATGGTGGTTTTGGAATTTGTCACAATCAAACCAGTGTTTTTGATGTTACGCATTCCATGTATCGGGCCATTGTTTTATATGAAGATGCCAAATCATTTGATGCGGTTAGAAAAACCTGTATGCAAATTGACCATTCATGGGATAAAGTTGCAGAAGAATATAGTACTGTTTACCAATCGTTAATACAATAGAATATGAACAAAAGTGCATTAGCCATTATCTTAGGTGGCGGACAAGGATCTCGATTAGCTCCATTAACTGAAAGTCGTTCAAAGCCGGCGGTTCCGATTGCCGGAAAATACAGGTTGGTGGATATTCCTATTTCAAATTGTATCAATTCTGATATTAAACGCATGTTTGTTTTGACACAATTCAATTCGGCATCTTTAAATCAACATATAAAAAATACATACCATTTCAGTCATTTCAGCACCGCTTTTGTGGATATTTTGGCTGCAGAACAAACACCTGATAATCCCACTTGGTTTCAAGGAACTGCCGATGCCGTAAGACAATGCATGCAACATTTCATGAATCATGAATTTGATTATGCTTTGATTTTATCCGGAGATCAATTGTATCAAATGAATTTTAACGAAATGATTACGGCTCATGAAAAAAGTGGAGCCGCTATTTCAATAGCAACATTACCTGTTTCTTCAAAAGAAGCCCCTGAATTCGGAATTTTAAAAACAAACGATGAGAGTTTTATCACATCATTCATTGAAAAACCTAAAGCAGCATTATTACCTGAATGGACTTCTGAAGTAAGTGACGAGATGAAAAGCGAAGGAAGGCATTATTTGGCGTCTATGGGTATTTATATTTTCAACCGTGATTTATTGGTAGAGTTAATGTCAAACCCCGACACGAAAGACTTTGGAAAAGAAATTATTCCGCAAGCCATTGGGAAGCACAAAGTATTGAGTTATCAATATGAAGGCTATTGGACGGATATTGGAAATATTGACTCCTTTTTTGAAGCCAATTTAGAATTGACAGAAGATATACCAAAATTCAATTTGTTTGACAACTCTAAAAGAATCTATACACGAGCCAGAACATTACCACCTACCAAGATTTCCGGTAAAACTACTATTGAAAAAACGATAATGGCAGAAGGTTGTATCATTAATGCAGCACAAATCAATCATTCGGTGATTGGAATTAGAAGCAGAATAGGAACGAATTCCGTAATTACTAATTCGTATTTAATGGGTAATGATTTTTATCAAAATTTGGAAGAAATCAGCACCAATCAAAGCCAACATATTATCAATATTGGAATTGGAGAGCGTTGCCAAATTAACAATACTATAGTGGATAAAAACTGTAGAATTGGAAATGATGTCAAACTAAACGGCGGTAAGCATCTTGAAGACGTCAATACAAAATGGTACACCGTTAGAGATGGCATTATTGTAGTGAAAAAAGGGGTTGTTTTACCTGATGGCTTTTCGGTTGGATAATTAGTCTTTCCAACCCCAAGGAGCTGAAGGGTTTTCAACTGATTTTGTCAAATCAAATTTTACTGAAAAAACACGGTCTGAACCAATACGTCTTAAATTATAGGTAAAAGAAGTTTCATCAACGGTTATCCACCAAACATTAGTAGAAGCATAGCCAATTAAATCACTTGTTTCTTGATCTGCCGGAAAAAATTGAATTTTAGGTAAGCCTGAATTGGATGTAGTTCCGCCATATTGCGTTACTTTATCTTCAGAGCCATCTTCATGTCTATGATCATGTTTGAGTGTGATTCTATCGTTTTCAAAGGTCAAAACCCAAGTTCTTGATTTGTCATCACCCACAAAAAACGGAATTCGAATGCGGTTTTCTTCACAACTGCGAACATGCATTACTAATCGTTTGCCGCGAAAATCATCGTTTGCCGGGCCTTCGGTAATTTCACCTTCAAAGGATTTGCCACAATGTGTTTTTAAGGTTTCCCAAAATTGTTGAGCACCTGATTTTTCTTGTGCAAAAAGGCTTAGTGTTGCAAAAAGCGATACTGTGAGTATATAATTTTTCATGAGATGAATTTTTGTCAAGATAAGAAATAATATTTAATGTAATTTTATAAAAATATTCAAACATGAAAGTTAGTTGTATTCAAGGGTCATTATTTTGGGAAGATGCTTCAGCCAACCGAAATTATTTTGAAGAGAAAATCAATTCTATCCAAGAAGAGGTTGACTTAATTGTACTTCCTGAAATGTTTACTTCCGGTTTTACCATGAATCCGAGTGTTGTGGCTGAGGAAATGAGTGGAGAAACAGTACTATGGCTTAAAAATATGGCAATTCGCAAAAATGTAGCGATTACGGGTAGTATGGTTATTTCTGAAAACAATCTTTTTTTTAATCGGATGCTTTTTGTTTTTCCAAACGGAGAAATTAGGTATTATGACAAAAAACATTTGTTTACTTTGGCAGGCGAAGACAAGTCGTATACCTCAGGAAATGAAAAAGTTATAATTTCATATCTCAATTGGAACATTTGTCTTCAAATATGTTATGATTTGCGTTTTCCGGTTTTTGTCAGAAATACAGAAGATTATGATGCAATTATCTATGTTGCCAATTGGCCAAAACCACGAATTGCAGCCTGGGATGCGTTATTAAAAGCCAGAGCAATAGAAAACATGTGTTATGTTATTGGCGTAAATCGAATTGGAGAAGACGGCAATGGACATCCCTATGTTGGTCATACGCAAATTATTGATGAACTGGGGAATTATTTGGTTGCACCTGATGAAAACGAAAGTGTTTTTACGGCAACATTATCCCATCAAAAAATGATTGAAACACGCAACAAACTGGGGTTTTTAAACGACAGAGATGTCTTTCAACTGCGTTAATTTAGCCACCTACATTTATGGTTTGTTCTACATCCCAATTGGATCTAACTTCAATAGGGGTGGAATAATAGAAAACCTCTTCGGTTTGTCTTTTTTCAAGATAACTTCCCGTGTCCCAAATACCGTTTTTGTTGTCGTCATAAATTATTCTGACGGTAAATTGATTGGGTTGTAACGACTCAAAAGTTACCGCATCAGCATTTACAGCATAAGATTGTGCTAGTGTTTTTCCTTTGTTATCAGTGAGTTGTATAATTATGGGATATGATTTAACTCCGTTTATTTTTAAAGTTAAATTTCCATAGTCGGATTGACTTCGGGTACTAAATTTAAAAGCTAGAGAATCATTAGATTTTTCAAACATATCCGTTAGTGCTTCCGGAACTAAATTAAAACTATAATTTTCTCGCTCTTCTTTGGTAAAAAGAATATGGAGTAAATTTTTCTCTGCATTATAATTTGTAGTGAATGGAACATCAAGCGAGTCTTTTTTTCGAAGTTGCATTTTAGTACTATCCCATTTTGATAGAGGGGTACTGGTTTTTAGGGCAAGGGTATCTCTAAAATGTAGGTTTCCGGTTGGAGATAATCCAATGGATAATGTATCCACCTTCATGTTTTTTAATTTAACCACAAAGTCTTTCTCATAATTTGCTGAGGTAACTTCTAATTTAAGAGAATCCACTTTTTGCATTGGGAACCAAACATTTAATGAATCTTTTCCTTGAACAGGCGTTATTTTGGTTTGGATTTCTGAAGTGCCATTAAATAATTTTACAGCAACATTTTTTGGTTTTCCTTCGTGTCCGATAATAATTTTATTGCCTGATGCTTGCGTTGCCCGAACCGCTTTAAAGGGGATTTCTTCTTGAAACAATTCCATTTCATAAAAAGTATTGTCCGGGACCGTTATTGGTTCGCTAAAAAACCCAATTTTATCATTTTTAGGATCAAATTTATAATTGCTGTTGTTGTCTTTTAGGGCTACTAAAATATATTTACCTGCTTTTAAATTTTCTAATGTAAAATTGGATGCTGAATCTAGCGTATTGGTTACATACCTCGGATTTTCTTTATAAATTATAGAATCATAAAATTTTTCATTGTACTCATATAGTTGAACCGAAACAAAATTGTCGGGTTTTGGGTTGAATGCGTCTTTTATACTACCCACAACGGTTAAGGAATCGATATAAGAACCGGTTGAAAATACATATTTGAATTGCTGATACGGATTGCCTTCGTTATTGTCTTGAATACTTTTACCAAAATTTAAACTGTAGGTGGTGTTAGGTATTAACGTATCATTTATTTTAATAATGATTGTTTTACTTGCTGATGACGGACTAATGGTTGGTGCATTTTTCATCAATGGAGATACAATCAATTGTTTGTTGACATCTTTTAATTTTATGTATTCATCAAAATAAAGCTTGATTTCTTTTGAATCAAAATTGGTTGAATAGTTTTTTGGTTCACTGATTTTTAAAACCGGTGGAATGGTATCTTTAAAACCACCCGAAATAAAGCCTCGTTTGGCACAGCCGGTAAATAAAACAGCAAGAAAAACAAAAAGAAATAGTCTCATTTGTAGCTATATAATTTTAAACCACAAAATAACAATTATATTTAGTGGAAATGAAATCTTTTATGTTTTTGTTTACGAATGCGAATAAGCCAGTGTAACAATACTAATTTTTGAATTTGGAATGGCTGCCAGTAATTTTCCACAAGCTTCCAAAGTAGCACCGGTAGTTATTACATCATCAATCAACAGAAAATGTTTGCCGTGATCTACCGAAGTAAAGTCGGCACCAAAAGCTGTTTTTTTATCATCAGTTCGTTCAAAAAATGATTTTTTGGTTTGAGTAACGGCATATACGTCTCGATGTAAAATGTGCTCATTATAGGGTATGTTCAATGATTTTGAGAGTGAATGACCAAAAGTTGTCAATTGATTATAACCTCGTTCTTTCAGTCTTTTTTTATGTAGTGGAACCGGAATAATTGCATCAAATTTTATTTTTTCGTGTAATGGTTTTAAATCTTCTCCATACCATTCGCCTAAAAAAGTGCCTATTTCTTGGTGGTTTTTATATTTTAGATTATGTATTAACTCTTGTGTGATTCCTTTTTTATGAAAATAAAACAACGCGGAGCCATGAACCAAGTCTAACCTACCATAAAATTTTTTACTAATCTCATTGCTATCCAATTCAATATGTCGGGTTATAGGAAGTTCATGCCTACAAATCGCACAAATAATCGCTTCATTTTTAAGCAACAATTCTTTGCATGATAGGCAAACTTTTGGATAGAAGAGATTGAATAAACTTTTTAGCATTAATTTGTGTGGTTTGTTTTACAAATTTATCAAATTTTTGTTTGAAAGTGAGGTTAATTTTATTCTTAAAACGTTTTACTATAAGAAAATACAATTAATTAGCTTTTTTGAGATAAATCCCGTCCAATCTAATCTTTTTTATATTTTTGCACCATTATGGCAAAACAAGAAGATAATTTTAAGAATGTAATTTCACACGCAAAAGAGTACGGATTTATTTTTCCGTCCAGTGAAATTTATGACGGTCTGAGTGCCGTTTACGATTATGCTCAAAACGGAGCAGAATTAAAGAAAAACATTAGAGAATATTGGTGGAAATCGATGGTGCAAATGCACGAAAACATAGTAGGGATTGATGCTGCGATTTTTATGCATCCCACCACTTGGAAAGCTTCGGGTCACGTGGATGCGTTTAATGATCCGTTGATTGACAACAAAGATTCTAAAAAAAGATACCGTGCTGATGTGTTAATTGAAGATTATGCCGAAAAATTAAACCAAAAAGCACAAAAAGAAATTGACAAAGCCAGAGAACGTTTTGGTGACGCTTTTGATGAGGCCCAATATGTGACCACTAATCCTCGTGTGATGGAATACAAAGCCAAACAACGCGAAATTTTGGAAAGAATGGCTCGTTCGTTGGGTAATGAAGATTTGGCTGATGTAAAGGCTTTAATTGAAGAATTAGAAATCGCTTGTCCGGAATCCGGTTCCCGAAATTGGACCGAAGTGCGTCAGTTTAACTTGATGTTCGGCACCAAATTAGGAGCTTCTGCCGATTCTGCGATGGATTTATATTTGCGTCCGGAAACCGCTCAGGGAATTTTTGTGAATTTCTTAAACGTACAAAAATCGGGTCGTATGAAAATTCCGTTCGGAATTGCTCAAACCGGAAAAGCGTTTAGAAACGAGATTGTTGCTCGTCAATTCATCTTCCGTATGCGTGAATTTGAACAAATGGAGATGCAATTTTTCGTGAAACCGGGCGAAGAGATGAAATGGTATGACTACTGGAAAGAAACCCGTTTAAAATGGCATTTATCGCTTGGTTTAGGTAGAGAAAATTACCGTTTCCACGACCATGAAAAATTAGCTCATTATGCTAATGCTGCAGCGGATATCGAATTTAATTTCCCATTCGGATTCAAAGAATTGGAAGGAATTCACTCTAGAACCGACTTTGATTTAAAAGCTCACGAACAATTTTCAGGAAAAAAATTACAATATTTTGATACGGAGGAAAACAAAAACTATGTTCCATACGTAGTGGAAACTTCAGTTGGTTTAGATCGAATGTTTTTGGCTGTTTTCGCCAATTCATTAACAGAAGAAACATTAGAAGATGGTTCAACTCGAACAGTTTTACGCTTACCTTCAGTTTTAGCACCAACCAAAGCAGCTATCTTACCTTTGGTAAAGAAAGACGGTTTACCTGAAATTTCAAGAAAAATTGTAGAAGAATTAAAATGGGATTTCAATGTGGCGTATGATGAAAAAGATGCTGTAGGACGTCGTTACAGAAGACAAGATGCATTGGGAACACCGTTTTGTATCACAGTAGATCATCAAACAATTGAAGATGAAACGGTTACCATTCGTCACCGCGATTCGATGCAACAAGATCGTGTGAAAATTTCTGAATTAAGAGATATCATCGCGAATGATGTTTCGATGCGAAATTGGTTGATGAAAATGTAATAACCATTCAATAATATGTAATAAGGCTTTCCAATCGGGAAGCCTTATTTGTTTAAATTTGCAAGATATTTTTAGAGTATGGAATCGAATGATTTTCAAAATTACTTTTATTTTTTAGTTGCTGCACTTGTTTTAGTGGTGGGAATAGCTCTTTTTTTGGGATATAAATTGTTTAAATCCTTGAAAAGAAAAGAAGCTATCGAATCTCAATTTCAACAATTAGAAGATAAAGTCAGCAATTTGCAATTGGAAACGTTGGAGGCAAAACTCAATCCACATTTGTTTAAAAACATATTGAATTCAATCCAATCGCACGCTTATCAAACTTATTTTGCGTTAGATAAATTGGCTAATGTGTTGGATTATATTTTATACGAAAGTCGAAAAAAATTCGTCACACCAAAAGATGAAATTGAATTTGCTTGTAACTTAATAGAAATCAATAAAATAAAAGTCAGTCCGCTTTTTGAATTAAAAGTAAAAATGAAGGTGAAGGAAGAAGAATTACTTTACAATCAAAAATTAATAGCTCCGATGATTTCTATCGATTTAATTGAAAATGCTTTTAAACATGCTGATTTACAAAGTGCTGATGCTTTTATTTCTATCGTATTTGAATTTAAAGAAAGTGTTTTCAGTTTAACCGTTTCCAATAAAATTTCCCGAAAATCAAAATTAGAGAAAGAAAAAGGAGGTTTTGGAACACAAACTCTAGAACAAAGATTAAAAATCATCTACAAAGACCATTTTAAACTAGATCGATTTGTAGAAAAAGACGTTTATATTGCTCACTTAAAAATTAATTTACTTGAACACAAAGCTGAAATGCTTGCTGCTCGACGATGAGTTGCCCGGATTAACATATTTGAAAATGCTTTGCGAACAAATTCCTGAATTGGAAGTGGTCAAAGCATTTAACAACCCCGATGTGTTTTTAAGTGAAATCCCCGAATTAGATTTCGATTTATGCATTTTAGACATCGAAATGCCAATGATTTCGGGCATTGAAGTGGCAAATCTATTACAAGGAAAACTTATCATTTTTGCTACAGCTTACAAAGAATTTGCTTTGGATGCTTTTGAATTGGATGCAGTGGATTATCTGCAAAAACCCATCAAAAAAGAGCGATTGCAAATGGCTGTTCAAAAGGCGTTGAAAAGAATTCAGCAGGAAATTCCAATCAAGAAATTTACTCAACTACAAGCAGATAAGGGTAAAATACTATTATATTTCGACAAAATCAATTATATCAAAACTGCTTCCATTGACAGCAGAGACAAAGAAGTTTTGCTGGATGATGGCTCAACCGTTATTTTAAAAAATATTTCTTTCGAAAAATTACTGGAATTATTGCCAACTTCAGATTTTTGCCGAATTAACAAACACGAAATCATCAAACTTAGTATTGTTCAGTTTTTTTCAGTTGATTTGATTACTACAAATTGTACTTTAAGAGAGAAAAACCTTGAGCTTACGTTAGGAAATTCATTCAAAAAGGATTTTTTGTCAAAACTCACTTTATAAGTTGTTACATTTTTTTGCCCTTTCATTACAAAAATGAAATGTTCTATTTCAGTAGCAGATTTTGCTACTTTCAAATGATAGAATTTTGAGGAAATTAAATGAATTTCCGATGAAAAACTTTAAAAACTCATTCTTCTACATTCTAATTATTGGTGGATTTTCTGCTTTGATGTATTGGATTTCCGTTCAAGGCGAAAAACTGGAATACAATAGAAATATTGAAGTCGTTTCTACCAATTTATCACAATGGGATTCGTTTTTAGAATCAATTACGCACAACATTCATCATCCGTTAGCGATACTTTTAGCTCAAATTGTTACAATCATTTTAGTGGCAAGGATGTTTGGTTGGATTTGCAAAAAAATCGGTCAACCTTCGGTTATTGGTGAAATTATTGCCGGAATTGTTCTAGGACCTTCGTTATTCGGCATGTATTTTCCTGAATTTTCAGCCAATCTTTTTCCTGCTGAATCATTAGGAAACTTACAATTTCTTAGCCAAATAGGGCTTATTTTATTCATGTTTGTAATCGGAATGGAGTTAGACCTCAAAGTGCTTCAAAATAAAGCTCATGACGCAGTTGTAGTGAGTCATGCCAGTATCATTATTCCGTTTGCTTTAGGGATGGGATTGGCTTATTACATTTATGAATCGTTTGCTCCCGAAGGAGTTCAATTTGCCTCTTTTGGATTGTTTTTGGGAATTGCGATGAGCATTACAGCTTTTCCCGTTTTAGCACGAATTGTTCAAGAAAGGGGCTTGCACAAAACCCGCTTGGGAACAATGGTCATCACTTGTGCGGCGGCAGATGATATTACTGCATGGTGTTTGCTTGCAGCGGTTATTGCCATTGTTAAAGCAGGTTCATTTGTGAGTTCGCTTTATATCATTGCTTTAGCGGCTATTTATGTGTTGTTGATGCTAAAATTGGTTCGACCGTTCCTAAAAAGAGTTGGCGATTTGTATGCAACGAAAGAAAAATTGAGTAAACCGGTTGTAGCTATCTTTTTTGTAACGCTGATTGTTTCTTCGTATGCTACTGAAATTATTGGTATTCACGCCTTGTTTGGTGCGTTTATGGCAGGTGCAATTATGCCGGATAATATGCGATTCAGAACTCTTTTTATCGAAAAAGTAGAAGATGTTTCCATCGTGTTGCTTTTACCCTTGTTTTTTGTTTTTACGGGTTTGCGTACCGAAATCGGACTTTTAAATGATCCTTATTTGTGGAAAGTGACGGGTTTAATCATTTTAGTGGCAGTTGTTGGAAAATTTGTTGGAAGTGCTTTAGCTGCCAAATTTGTGGGTCAGAATTGGCGTGACAGTTTAACCATTGGTGCATTAATGAACACCAGAGGTTTAATGGAATTGGTCGTTTTAAACATTGGGTTTGATTTAGGAGTGCTCACGCCCGAAGTTTTTGCGATGATGGTCATCATGGCGTTAGTAACCACATTTATGACCGGTCCGGCATTAAATTTAATTGACCTAATTTTCAAAAAACCAACTGATGAAACCATTCCGGCTGAAGTTATTGATGCCGGAAAATATAAATTATTGTTTTCGTTTGGAGATAGTCAGAGTGGTAAAGCATTGTTGCGTTTGGGACATTTTTTTACTAAAAAACAAGGTGAAAATGCGTTGATTACAGCCATGCACTTGACACCTACCAGCGAAATCAATCAAATTAATATTGAAGAGTATGAAAGGGAAAGTTTTGACCCCGTTTTGAACGAAGCAAAAAATATGAATCAACCGGTTTCTACTTTTTTTAAAGCATCTAACGATATAGATTCAGATATTTCTAAAACAGCGAATCAAGGGGATTTTGATTTGCTGCTAATTGGTTTGGGACAATCAATGTTTGAAGGAAGTTTTTTAGGTAAAATTTTAGGTTTTACCACCAGAATTATCACACCAGATCGTATTTTAAATACAATAACCGGGAAGGATAATATTTTTGAAGAATCTATTTTTGATGATAGAACCCGTCAAATTTTAATGAAAAGTGAAGTTCCGGTTGGTATTTTAGTGGACAAAAAATTCACCAAAGCAGATATTGTTTTTGTTCCAATTTTTGATAAGAGTGATGCTTATTTGATATCGTATGCTCAAAAACTCATCCACAATAATGAATCTCAAGTTACGATTTTAGATTCCAAAGGATTAATTAAAAACAATCCGGAAATGAAAGAAATGATTCGTTCCATTGAACAGAAAGCACCTAATCACATTACGCTTCTAAACGAACAAAAAATAGAAAAAGAATTTTTGCTCAAGCAGGATTTGATGTTGATTAGTCTCAACAGCTGGAAAAAATTGGTTGAAACTAGAGGAATTTGGTTGAGCAACACACCTTCAACACTAATAATTCAGAAATAAACAAATCTATTGATTTGTAAAAAATAAAAAATCTCAAACTCAACTAAAGTTTGGGATTTTTTTTTGATTCTAAACGAAGATGAACAGTTTTTTGTCGGAAAAATTTACAGTATATCGAATAGCTCAAAAATCGAATAAATATATCTGTTTTTTAACTTATGTTTGTTAATAAGTATGTGTTTAACCTTGTGATTATCCGCCTATTTATTGTTAAAATTGTTATGTGATTTTTAAGCCCCTGAGAATTACATAATTAACCTACATAATGTGATTTTTTACTGCAAAACGATATTCGTTTTTAGCAGTTTACTCTAATTTAGTTTATGTAGGCCAATGAGTTACAGTTATGTCATAGTTGATGATGACTCTAAAAGCATGTTGAAAACACAATCTGTCATGGAAATGTTTTCAAATTTTGAGCTTTTAGGAACTGCAACCTCTTATGGTGCCGGTTTGGATTTAATTTTAGATAAAACTCCTGATTTTGTATTGCTTGAGGTAAATCCGCAAGACAAAGAATCAAAATTATCATTACAACTGGTTAGTGAACTTCACCGTTACTTAAAAAAGCTACCTCACATTATAATTGTTTCTCATGATCAAAGCGAGGCCTTTGAAGCAATAAAACACAATGTTTTAGATTATCTCATTAAACCCATTGCTCCTTTAGAAATTAAAAAGACCTTTTTGAGGTTTGAAAAAAATTCAGAAAGTTTTGAATTAGGGGAATTTAAACTAATTAACTCAGAAAATAAGAATAAAGTTGAAGTAGAAGCTACTGATTTAATTTCAACTACTGAAGAAGCTGTTTCCAACGAAGTATTTTCTGAATCGATTCAAAATGAATTAGCCGAATTAAAGCAAACGCTAAAACAATTTATAAAAGAATCCGGCACAGCTTCAAAATTAGATTTGGATGAAATAATTTCTAAAGTAGCTACTTCCTTAAAGGACCAACCTTCGGTTGCTAATGAAATGGATTGGTCGCCTATTTTAGATCAACTTCAAAATTTCAGTCAATCAGCCTTCTCTCCCGAAGGAACTGAAAAAAACAAACGAAATTTGATATGTATCAAATCCTATGGCGATTATCGTTTTCTAGAATTGGATGATATCGCTTTTTTACAAGCGGATAATAATTCCACCGACATCACACTTAAAAACGGTGAGCAATTAACGGCGTTTAAAACGCTGAAATATTTTGAAGAAAACTTACCCGGTAATTTTTACAGAATTCACAACAGTTATATCGTAAATAAGGATTATATCTCCCGAATTCATACCGGAAATAGCATTTGCTATATCAAGAACACCAAGCATCAAATCCCGTATTCAAAGGGATTCAAGGATAATTTAGACCTCATTTTATCCGACTTAGCAGGCTCAGAATTCAGGGAAAATTAAACAATCCAACAATTCACCCTTATTTTTAATCATTTCACCATTCTTTGAATGCATTCTACCATTCAGAGCCTGATTTTGTTGGTACTAGGAAACATCTCACATACTTTTACATCATCAAATCGTCAACCACGTTTGTTGATGTTTACTTTGAAATCGATTTTATATCTATTATAGTATTGCACCAAAAACCAACAACAACTTATTAAAAGAAAATATTATGAAAACATTATTTGCATTATTCGGACTTTTCATGTTTGCTTCAGTTTCTTCAACTGATTTATCTGTAAACACTACTGCTAACAATGACCAACCAGTTTTAACTGAGAATGGTGATGCAGCAGCAGGTGGAGGGAAAAGAGTATTAGTAATTCAATAATTACAAGATATAATAAGTAGATTTTTCAAATAAGAAAAATTTATTATACAAATAACAAATCTTTTTAATATTTTTGATTCAAACATCAGAAATATTGAAAAGATTTTTTTTTATTTCCATTCTTCTGTTATTTGTTTATTCCTGCAAGGAATTTTCAAATAGACCCCACAACAGTGATGCTCTTCAAGACAGTATCCAACTTTATATTGGTAAGGCCAATGATTTTACAAAGTCAGATGATGAAGTTGTAGCATATTTGGACAAGGCCAGTTCTTTTATCAAATCACAAGAACGAGATTCTATTTACTTTATAAATAAGTTTTATGTTGCTTTCATTTATGACAATGTAGGCAAAAGTGATCAGTTTAAAAATATAATGCTTGAAGTTGTCGAGGAAGCTACTAAAGAAAACGATTCTGTAAATTTAGCTAGGGCTTATTCTTATATTGGCGAGTACTATTCAGGTAGAATGGTCATGGATAGTGCGGTTATGAATTTTCAACAGGCAGAAAAAATCTTTTTTAAATTAAAAGACAATTTGGGTGTTGGACGGATGCAAGTTAAAATGTCATTATCAAAATATAAAGTAAGAGATTACTTAGGTAGTGAAAAATCAGCTGTTGCGGCATTAACTTATATTCGTTTAGAAAACAATAAATTATTAGAATATGAAGCAAATAATTTATTAGGGATTACTTGTATTGAGATTAAAGACTTTGATAAAGCGAAAGAATATTTTGAAAAGTCACTTAAGATTGCAACTGAAGTGGAATTAAACACTTTAGGGCAATATCAAACCAAAGCAATCTCATTGAATAACTTAGGACTTGTAAATTTTAAAACAAATAATTTTAGAGAAGCACTTTACTTTTTCAATCAGGCAATTGTTGAACCAGATTTGTTTCAAGAACATCCGTCTTTATATGCAATTATTCTTGATAACAAAGCAAAGTCAGAGTTTAAAATGGGGGATTTTAGTAATTTACCTAAAGCTTTTCATAAAGCTTTACATATTAAAAATGGATTCCAATTAATTCCTGAAGTTGTAAGCAGCAAAATTAACCTTTCCGAATATTACGAAAAAACAGGTCAAGCAGACAGTGCCAAGTATTATGCTCGTGAAGCCTACAAAATTGCAAAAAATTCCAATATTTTAAATTTACAATTGCTAGCTATTGATCAATTAAGTAATGTTGAACCTGAAAATGAAAATGCTTATTCTAAAGAATACATAAAATTATCAGACAGTTTGTTGGCAGCAGAACGGAAGGTAAGCGAAAAATTTGCCCGCATTGAATTTGAAACCGATGAAATCATGCGGCAAAAAGAGCAATTGGCCATTCAAAACAGAAATATTATTTTCTTTTCCTTGCTTTCGCTTTTTATAGTTGGATTACTTTATATTATACGCGATCAAAGAAATAGAAATGCACAATTGCGACTTCGAGAAGCCCAACAGCGAGCCAATGAAGAAATTTATAACTTAATGTTGAGCCAACAAAAAAAGTTGGATGATGTAGTTATCAAAGAAAAACAACGCATTGCACAAGAGTTGCATGATGGTGTTTTAGGGCGTTTGTTTGGCACGCGATTAAATTTGGATAGTTTAAATAAAAAAAATGACGAGAAAGCCATTCAAAACAGAGATCACTATATATCGGAGTTAAAAAATATAGAACAAGATATTCGAGAAATTTCACATGAATTAAATAGAGAGAAGTTCGCGTTAGTTAATAACTTCGTTTCGATCTTAAATAACTTATTTGAAGAGCAAAAAACAATTTCAGAAGCTGTTTTACAAACAAAAATCGATACTACCATAAATTGGACAAAGGTTGATAATACCGTAAAGATTAATTTATATCGCATCGTTCAGGAGTCGCTACAAAATATTAACAAATATGCCAATGCAAAAACTATTATTGTAAATTTGTTACGAGACAACGATGTGATGAACTTAACCATTCAAGATGACGGCCAAGGTTTTGATGTTTCAAAGAAAAGCAAAGGAATCGGGCTTCAGAATTTAGAATCAAGAGTCAATTCCTGTGGTGGTACCATTATGATAAAATCAGCAAAAGGAGCTGGAGCCACTATAGAAATCATGATGCCATATGAAATACCAGTTAAGAATAACCAACTATAAGTTATTAACTTTAATAATGTAAATCATGAAAACAAAATTTCAAGAAAACAAAACAAAAAGTATTTTACTTGGTAGTAAAAATTTGATTCTAATTTTTGCAGCTATTTTTTCATTTTTATCTTGTAGTAACAATGATGATGAGCCTTTTACTCCTATAAATATTGAATTTGAAGTGATTGGTTCTGGTAATCTTACAAGTATGGAAGAAATAACACCCGGTAATATCGTAATAAACAATCAAAATGACTGGAATATATTAATTAACAATATGAATTCAATAAATTCAGATACAACGAATTCTTTTACAACAACAACCATTGATTTCCAAACACATTTAATCATTGCCGTATTTGATGAAATTAGAATGAATAACGGATTTTTAATTTCTGTTGCAAATATTGTTGAAAATCAAAATAATTTGACTGTTGATGTTATTCAATCAAATCCTGGTAGTATTCAAAGTGTAATTACACAACCTTATCAAATTGTGAGAATACCAATTACTAACAAACCAATAGTTTTTGAGTAGTTAAGCTAAAAAAACACTACTAATTCAACTCAAAGTTATGAAAACTCAAATTAACATATTTTTTTTAAGAAAAATAGTTTTAATTTTTGTAGCTGTTTTTTCATTTGTATCATGTAGCAACAATGATGATAAACCATTTATTCCTATAAATATTGAATTTGATGTAATTGGTTCTGGTAATCTTGTAGCACCTGTATCAGTTGACATATCACCTGGTAATTATGTTATGAACAACGAAAGTGATTGGATAGAATTATTAAATAAAATGAATTCCGTTAATTCTGACACAACTTCATCATTTACAACAACAAACATTAATTTTCAAACACACGTCATTATCGCTGTATTTGATGAATTACGTGGAAATCCGGGATGGTTAATAGAAATCGAGAGTATTATCGAAAATGAGAATAATATTGTAATAGATGTTATTAATTTAAACCCTGGGAGCATCCAAAGTGCAATGCGACAACCCTACCAAATTGTGAGAATTCCAATTACAAACAAACCAATACTATTTGAGTAACTGCATTTGAACTGTCGGTAACTTTTGCATTGCTTGTAATTAATAAATATAAGTCATGAAAACAAGATTTCAAGAAAACAAAACAAAAAGTATTTTACTTGGTAGTAAAAATTTGATTCTAATTTTTGCAGCTATTTTTTCATTTTTATCTTGTAGCAACAATGATGATGAGCCATTTACTCCTGTAAATATTGAGTATGAATTAATAGGTATAGGTATGCTCAGGGGTGCTGGGTCAGAGGACATATTACCAGGTAATTATGTTATTAATAGTCAAGTTGATTGGCTTGAACTCTTAAATAAAATGAATTCTTTCGATTCAAATACTACGAATGAATTTACAACAACAAACATTAATTTTCAAACACACATTGTTATCGCAGTATTTGATGAATTACGTGGAAATCCAGGATGGTTAATAGAAATTGCGAGTATTATCGAAAATGAGAATAATGTTGTAATAGATGTTATTAATTTAAATCCCGGGAGCATCCAAAGTGCAATGCGACAACCCTACCAAATTGTGAGAATTCCAATTACAAACAAACCAATACTATTTGAGTAACTACATTTGAACTGTCGGTAACTTTTGCACTGCTTGTAATTAATAAATATAAGTCATGAAAACAAAATTTCAAGAAAACAAAACAAAAAGTATTTTACTTGGTAGTAAAAATTTGATTATAATTTCTGTAACCGTTTAATCACTGTTATCTTGTAATAACAATTCAAGCCACTTTTACACTGCGAATTTTACCTGTGAAAAAGGATAGAGAAATAAGTACTTTTTTTTAACAAACACCTTCGAATCGTTCAAAAGTGTTTTTTCTTTTTTATATTTGACTGTTATTTTAAATGACAGAAAACCACAAACAACTATAAAATGCTAAACCACTACCAAATTTTAATTGTTGACGATCATCCTTTTATTATTGAAGCCTACAAAAATGCATTAAAGAGTTACAGTGCTGAAGGTTTTCAATATACCGTAAGTCAAGCCAATAACTGCAAATCGGCTTATGAAATTTTAACCGGAAATCAAAATCATTTTGATATTGCTTTTTTAGACATTAGTATGCCGGCTTATGAAGAGAAAAACCTTCATTCGGGAGAAGATTTGGCTAAAATGATTCGAAAAATATTACCCGATTGTAAGGTAATCTTGTTAACCATGCATACGGAGTTAATTAAAATAAACAACATTATTAAAGATATTAACCCTAATGGTTTGGTGATTAAAAACGATTTAACTTTTGACGAATTGTTGTTAGCCTTTGATAAAATTTTAAATAATGAAAATTATTACAGTCAAACGGTTATCAAGTTTGTCAGTCAATCGCAACATGAAAGTATTCATATTGATGAGTTTGATAAACAAATACTTTTTCACCTTTCAAAAGGTATAAAAACCAAAGATATTCCCACTTACGTGCCACTTTCATTAAGTGCAGTTGAAAAAAGAAAACTTAGCTTAAAGGAGTTGTTGCACTTAAAGGGCGGCAGTGATGTAGAGTTGATCTCCGAAGCAAAAAAGAAGGGCTTGATTTAGAATCAAGCTTTTTTTATATAAAATTTTGTGGGAAACCGTAAAAAATTTAGGGGAAACCGTAATAAGTAACGAGTTGGTACTGTGTACTTTTACCCTGTAATTTATTTGTTTAGTTGTTATTGGTTTTCTCTGAAAAGAGAAATTAGGAGTTATGGTCAATAAAAAAAATGTTTCATCCTTTCTGTTCCAAAAATAGATACCTACTAAGATTGACCCACTTCTAAGTATGAAAATTGAAAAAAGCAATAGTCCCCAAACTGTTGCTTTTTTTATTTGATTTAAAATACGCGGAAAACCGCATCATTTTTTACGGGAAACCGTAACAATTAGTAGCTGTATGCTTTCTATTTTTACATCAGTTAAAAGAAGTAATTTTTTTCATGTAATTATAACAAAACCTACGAACGAGATTGAGTAGTTAAACGATCGAAATGCCACCCTTTTTGCCCCAACTTTAAGGAGATTTAACCAAAAACGACTACTCGATTACTAAAAAAAGCAATACTCACCAAAGTATTGCTTTTTTTTATGTTTAATCACTATGTTATTTTGTAAATGAATTCCACCCTAATGATTTTAATTCGATAGCCTCATTGGCTCTTGTAATCAAATGAATGCCTTCTTTTTTGTTTACCATGTGACCAATTACGGTTAGGTTAGGATTGCCTTTTATTTTAGAAAAATCATCAATTGGAATGGTAAATAATAATTCATAATCTTCGCCTCCATTTATTGCAATGGTGGTGCTATCTATTTTGAATTCTTCACAAACGGTTATGAGTTGTGGGTCTAACGGTAGTTTTTCTTCATATAGATTGCAGCCAACCTCAGATTGCTTACACAAATGGATAATTTCTGAGGACAAACCATCTGAAATATCAATCATAGCCGTTGGTTTTACTTCCAGTTTTTCTAAAAGTTCTTTTATATCTGTTCGAGCTTCGGGTTTAAGTTGTCTTTCTATAAGGTAAGTATAGTTTTCTAAATCCGGTTGGTTGTTTGGGTTTACTTGAAATACTTGTTTCTCTCGTTCCAAAACTTGTAATCCCATGTAGGCTGAACCAATGTCGCCGCTTACCACCAGTAAATCGGTTGCTTTTGCACCATTTCTATAAACGATTTCTTCTTCTTTTGCTTCACCAATTGCTGTAATGGATAGTAATAAACCTTTTTGTGATGAGGTGGTGTCTCCTCCAATGATGTCGATTTTATAAATTTCTGCAGCTAATGCAATTCCTTCATACAATTCTTCAATAGCCTCCAGCGGGAATCGATTTGAAACAGCAATAGATACGGTAATTTGTGTTGGTTTTGCATTCATCGCACAAATGTCAGACAGATTTACTGTTACTGCTTTGTAACCCAGATGTTTGAGTGGCATATAAGCCAAATCAAAATGAACACCTTCAATTAAAAAATCAGTAGAAACCACCATTTTGTTGGTTCCAAAATTTAAAACCGCCGCATCGTCCCCAATTCCTTTTATAGTTGAGGCGTGTTTTATTTGAAAGTTTTTAGTTAAATGGTCAATTAAACCAAATTCTCCCAATTGGTCAATACTCGTTTTTTGAGGATTTTTATCTTCTAACATGCTATTTCATTTAGAAGGCAAAGGTACAAAATATCAGGGTTATCGTTTGATACTAAAATGGGATTTAAAAACAGTTGGTTTTTCGTCTTTTGTATAACGAACTTCAAACCAATAATCGGTTGCCGGCATTTGATTGTTGTTGTATCTGCCGTCCCATCCAAGACCTGAAGGACTAATTTGTTTCAGCAATTTACCATATCTGTCATAAATGAAGATAATGGCTTCATTTTGATAAAACAGGTCGGTTATATTCCAATAATCATTGTAACCATCATCATTAGGTGTAAAAAACTTAGGGTATTTTAATACATTGGCAATTAATTCTATGAAGCCACAATCTCCTTTGGTATCAATTATTTTTATGATATGTTGACCGGAGGCTACATTGTGAAAGTCCGGACTTGGTTGAATTGGGTTGTCGTCCAATTGAAATACATAGTTACCAAAACCACTTGTTACTGTTACATAAATTGAAATGGAATCTAAAAAGTCGTCAATAACGGTTAAATAGGCTTTTGCTTTACTAGATTTTGTGACAACGGCTGTTGTATTACTATAACCACAATTTGTGCCATTATCCGGGAAGTTGTTGGTAATTATCACATCATAAGTTCCTTCTTGTGTAGCCAAATAATTAGTGCCAATTCCCATTAAAGTTTGGTTTAAAAACCATTCAATAGTATAATTTGAAGCACTCAAGCCGGTTTGAAATAGGTGAGGTGTAATTAAGTCACCTGATTCAAAATCAACACAAATTACCCCTTCAGGAATTTGTAGGTTATTTAAAGGATTAATTGTTACAACAAATGATTTTTGATCAAAGCAAGCAGTGTTATCTGAAGCTGTAGCAAAAACATATACGGTTTGAGAGGTTGTAATTGAACTTCCTACTGTCAATAAGCTCCCTGTTCCATTAGGGCCGGTGAAATAATTACCTTGAGTTAAAGCCGGTAATACATAACTACCGCATTTTTGAACATTTGTAAATGCATCTAAAACAGGAGTTGTAGAAATAGTAACAGTAAATGATTTTTCAGCTGAGCAATTTAAACGATCACCTACTTGAGCATACACATAGATGGTTTGATTTGTATTTATAACGGTTCCGGGAGTTAGTTGTGTTCCCGAGCCATTAGGTGCTGTAAAATAATTGCCTAATGTTAATGAAGGCAAAACATAATTGTCACAAGCGTTGATGTTGGGTAAATCACCTAATTCTAAATTATTTAAAGAAACACTAAATAAACTTTCACTATAACAAGAAGGCATATAACTCAGAGGATTATATATGTAAATAGTTTGAGAATTGGTCAAAACTGTGCCTGGTTGCAAATTAATTCCACCACCATTCGGTCCGCCATTTGCGGTGTAATAACTGCCATTAGTTAAGGGCGGTAAAACAAAAGTGGCTTCACAAATAAACACATCAGTAAAACTGTCAACCGGCGGAGGCGGATTTACTTGAACTAAAAAACTATATTGACTTATACAATCTCCTATTGCGGCATAAATATAAACAGTTTGCGTGTTTGTGATTATGTGACCGGGTTGTAATGAAAAACCTTCTCCGTCAGCTAATTGATAATAAGTACCACCAATTGTTAAAGGAGGTAAACTGTATGCACCACATGCCACTACATTTGAAGGGGTGTTAATTGGAGGAGACGAATTGATAATAATATCAATACTTAAATTATCCGTGCAATTGGGAGAAGTGGTAGTTGGAGCATAAAAATAAATGGTCTGTGAATTTGTAATCACGGTCCCTGATGGAATTTGAGAGCCGCCACCAAAGGGTTGTGTGAAATAATTACCAACATTTAATTCCGGCAAAGTATAGCTTCCACAAGCCGTTATTTCATCATCAAAGTCCGGAGTATAAATAATATCTACAGAAAACACATGTTGACTGGCACAAAATTCACCAATATTGGTTAAAATTAAAACCATGCTTTCAGTAATCGTTTGTCCCGGACCATAAAGATCACCCGTTGCAGTGTCAAGATAATTGGTTCCGTTAACAGGAATAGGTAAAGTATAAAAATCACAAGTGACAACATCTGGTAATTCATCCACAGGTGGTAATGGATATATAACCACATTCACAACTTTTTCTGTACAAAAGACATCATCAATAACCGCATGATAATAAATGGTTTGATCAGTATTGAGTTGCGTTCCGGCAGGAATTAAATCACCACCTGCATTGGGTTGCGTATAAAATTCTCCGGCAGGCAATCCCGGAACTATGAAAACGCCGCAACCAATTTCTTCTATTTCAACATCTTCAATTATGATTACTGCAAAAAAACTTTCATTATCACAAGGGTTTTCGTCAGTTGGTCCACTATAAATATAAATTACACTTGTGTCTTCAATAATGTCTCCTGCACTTAATAAGGTGCCATTTCCTCCGGTTTCTGTATAATAATTGCCGTGTGTTAAAGGAGGTAAAATATAACTGCTACAAACCACAACTTGGTCTCTTGTATCAACTGGAGGTCTGAATTCAATTCTAATTTTGAAATTTATGACATCAAAACAAAGCGGATTAGTAGCATCTTGCATTCTTACCCAAATTGTATAAGGTGATTGTGTGTTACTCATAGGAAACCCAGATGTATTCTGAATAGGGTTTTGATTTGCCATTGCATTGGCTTCAGAATTAAAAAAAGTAACTACAAAATCATCTTGATTTTGCCCGTTAAGAACCGTTGGGATATAGTTGTTTAAATTTCTAATCACATTACCTGAACCAACCGTACAAATTAAGACATCGTTAGGTGTATTAGCAACAATTTCAGGCGACACAACCAATTCAAAAGGAATTAAGTTGCTACAGATAAAACCTGAAGAAAGAGTTACTATTTTACAATATATTGTCTGATTTCCGGCACTCATATAGGCGTTTAACTGATTCGTCGGGATAGATGGACCATTTGCATTTGCATTTTCTAAATTAGCAAAATATAATAAGGAATAAACGGTAGGATCTAATCCTAATGTTGTTAAGGAATTTGAAGCTAAATTAAAAGGATAAGTAGCCTGACCGGTATTACAAACATACAAAGAGTTCAAAGGATTGTATTGTAACTCATTTAACATAATTTCATCTGAAATGGAACAAGTGCTATTTGGAAATGTAGCATTAAATGAATACGTTCCTGGTTGCGTGGCCGTGTAACTAGGGCCGATAGCATTCGGGATGACTTCACCGTTCAACATCCAAGTATAGTTAAAACCAGCTCCTAAATTTGGGTTTAAAACAACCGATTGGCCTTCACATACAGTAATGTCAGGTCCTAAAGCAGCTGAAGTGCTGAAATTTCCGCCAGCAATCAAAACAGCTGAATCATAACCACTATCGTTATAATCACCAATTACAATCTTAATCCTATAATTTTGATTTGGAATAACTTCTGAATAGGCAGTCATTAAAACCGTTTCTCCTCTCATATTCATGGCTGAGGTTGCAGGATTTGTTACATTATATCTACTGAAAAAATTAGGATTTTGCGATAAACATGAGGTGTTAAACTGAGTGTTTCGTATATTTTTAACTGAAACAGGTGTTGTAGTGCTTGGAATAACCCCCAAATTTGTGGTTTCTCCGGTTGTTAAATTGGTTAATAAAAAGGCAAAAACATCACTAAATCCACATTGGTATTCGCCATATTCATTTGATGCAAATAAAAAATCAAAACTAAAATTGGTTGAAATTGGAGTAAAATCAAACTGCAAAAAGGCAACATCTGTGATGCCGGTTGTTTGGCCGGAAGAATTACTGATGTTTTGTAAATCAACATCTCCGTTTGTATTAATTTGACTACTCAGATTAGCTCCGGAATAAGTGCCTTGAGAATATTTAGCAATACCATTTCTAATAATCACCCCTTGTTGAATAGGAAAATTTGGATTTGAACTAGTAAAAGCTCCTATGCTTCTTCTGGAAGAAAATTGAAAATTTGTTTCGTTTGAACAAGAATTTTGCATCAATACATTTCTCACCAAATTAGGAATAGTATAGGTGGTTGTATCAACAACTATTCCCTGTGAAAAAACAGCAACTGTAAAAAACAGCAAAATACTCGAAATGTATATCTTCATTTTTTTAATAAAACCTTAGCTAATGTAAAAAAAACTTGAATAGGTGACCGTGTTTTTAACGTTTAAAAACGTATTCTAACAAAATAGGATTGATTTTTTAAAATAAAACGTATAATTAGATCTGATTTTTATGTGTTAAAATACAATCCTACTGACAAACTGTTGTCACTTGGTGCTTTTAGCTTTGCTTCATTAATCATTAAATAATAAATTATGACAACAACAGCCCAAGTAATTAGTAAAGAAGATTTGTTAAAACACTGGCAAGGTCACCGTTCGCTAACCCGAAGAGTGATTGAAGCCTTTCCTGAAAAAGATTTTTTTGAATTTTCTGTTGGCGGTATGCGAACGTTTGCCGAATTGACTTCCGAATTGTTAGCCATTGGAGCTCCGGCCATGAAAGGCATCGTGAACCGGGAAGTAAAACCGTATGACGAAAACACCGATAACGGGAAAACCAAAGCAGAATACTTAGCAAAATGGGACAAAGCCACCGAAGAAATTAATCACTATTGGAGTTTGTTACCGCTAGAAGATTTCGATAAGACTTTTAATCTTTTTGGACAATATGAATTTCCGATTATCCATAATATCCTTTATTTTATTGATAACGAAATTCATCATCGTGGACAAGGATATGTGTATTTGAGAGCTTTAGGAATTGAACCGCCTTTTTTCTGGGAGAGATAGTTTTCTAACATTAAAATTTTGAATCATTAAGGTGTTAAGAATCATTAAGTTGTTTTCTTAATGTCTTAATGGTTCAAAAAAAAGTCATTTCAAAATCTTCCTTTTAATAGTTTCCATCAACTCCAAAACCCTTACTTTCAATCGTTCCGGTTCAAGAATCGTAGCAAAGTCGCCAAACATTAGAAAAAATCTGGGGAAACCATCTTCAATGTCTTTGCATAAAAAAGTCATTTCTACGTTATTTCCAACTACTTTCTCAGAGACAAATCCGTGGTATTTCCGTTCGCCGGAAAGGTATTTTGCCATTTTCTTTTCAATAGAAATAACGACTTTTGTGGTGGGAAATTCTTCTTTGTCTTTATTCAAGTAATATTCCAATGCTTCGTGCTCTTTCGTGAAAGCGATTTCTGTTTTTAGGATGTTGTGAATGCGGTCCGTTCTAAACTGACGGTAATCTTTCCGCAAATGGCAATAACCCAACACATACCAATTGTTATGGTCGTGAAAAACACCCACCGGTTCGATAGTTCGTGCAGTATTTTCATCGGCTTCAAAAGCTTGGTAATCCAAAATCAATTGCGTTTTGTCTGCAATACTTCTGAAAATAAAAGCCAAGGCATGCGGAACTTGTTTTGGAAAAGTTTTTTCCAACGGTTGCATCACGACATTGGATTCGATGGTAGAAACCCAATCTTTGTCGGCACTTTTCAACACAGCTTTCAACTTAAACATCGCTGATGCATACTGATCGCCAATTGATTTATCGGAAAATTTCTCCATCAGTTTTTCGGCAGCTATGAAACTTTCGGCTTCTTCTCGAGTAAACATAACTGGAGGCAATCGATAACCTTCTAACAAAGAATAACCCAAACCGGCTTCGCTGTAAATGGGAACTCCCGAAGCTTCCAACGTTCGAATATCTCGGTAAATGGTTCGCAAACTCACCTCAAAACGAGTAGCCAATTCGTGTGCTTTCACAATCTTTTTGGATTGTAACTGAATTAAAATGGCGACAATGCGGTCAAAGCGTTTTGGGGTTTCGTCGTGCATAAAAAGGCGTTTGTCAAATATAGAATTTTTATTTTAATGGATTTGAAATTTAACCAAAGGTTGAAAACGTGGGCTAACAAAAAACCCAACAACTCTCGTCATTGGGTTCTCCTATATTTTCTCAGCCACTCAGCGTCTCTTCTAATCATTCAACTTCAACACCGCCATAAACGCCTCTTGTGGAATTTCTACATTACCAACCTGACGCATTCTCTTTTTACCTTTTTTCTGTTTTTCCAACAATTTTCGTTTACGGGAAATATCTCCACCGTAACATTTGGCGGTTACGTCTTTTCGTAACGCTTTTATCGTTTCACGAGCAATGATTTTTGCACCAATTGCCGCTTGAATTGGAATGTCAAACTGTTGTCTCGGAATCAATTCACGCAGTTTTTCACACATTTTTTTACCAATATTATACGCATTGTCTTCGTGAATCAACGCAGACAAAGCATCGACCGATTGAGCGTTTAATAACACATCTAATTTTACTAATTTCGATGTACGCATCCCAATAGGCGAATAATCAAACGAAGCATATCCTTTGGAAACCGTTTTCAAACGGTCATAAAAATCAAATACAATTTCTGCCAACGGCATATCAAAATTCAATTCAACTCTTTCAGTAGTTAAATAGGTTTGATTGGTAATTACACCGCGTTTTTCAATACACAAACTCATCACGTTCCCCACAAATTCCGATTTCGTAATGATAGTTGCTTTAATATACGGTTCTTCTACACGATCCAATTTTGATGGTTCCGGTAAATCGGATGGATTGTTTACAATCAAAATCGTATCCGGTTCTTTTTTGGTAAAAGCATGATACGAAACGTTCGGAACTGTTGTAATCACAGTCATATCATATTCACGTTCCAAACGTTCTTGAATGATTTCTAAATGCAACATTCCTAAAAAT
Source organism: Flavobacterium orientale (assembly GCF_014638005.1). Taxonomy (GTDB): domain Bacteria; phylum Bacteroidota; class Bacteroidia; order Flavobacteriales; family Flavobacteriaceae; genus Flavobacterium; species Flavobacterium orientale. The sequence continues at coordinate 20,745 of NZ_BMFG01000003.1, read as the reverse complement.
CCACATCGGAAACCAAATCCTAAAGCAGCAGAACTTTCAGGAACAAAAACCAACGACGCATCGTTTAGTTGTAGTTTTTCCATCGAAGCTCTCAAATCCTCATAATCTTCTGTGTCAACAGGATAAATTCCGGCAAAAACCATTGGTTTTACATCCTCAAAGCCTGTAATCATATTGGTGGTAGGGTTTTTAGCATCGGTCAATGTATCACCTACTTTTACTTCTTTTGCTTCTTTGATGCCCGAAATTAAATAGCCTACATCACCCGTCGAAATCACGTTTTTCGGAACTTGATTCAACTTTAATGTCCCTACTTCATCGGCAAAATATTCATTTCCGGTTGCCATGAATTTAATCTTCTGACCTTTTTTAATTTCCCCGTTTTTCACACGGAAAATTACTTCAATACCACGAAACGGATTGTAATGTGAGTCAAAAATCAACGCCTGCAACGGTTCATCAACATTCCCTTTGGGTGCAGGAATTTTTTCAATAATCGCAGCCAAAATATTTTCTACACCAAAACCGGTTTTACCTGAAGCGTGAATAATATCTTCTAATTTGCATCCTAATAAATCAATAATATCGTCGCTCACTTCCTCCGGATTGGCACTTGGCAAATCCACTTTATTCAACACCGGAATAATTTCCAAGTCGTTTTCTAAAGCCAAATATAAATTGGAAATCGTCTGAGCCTGAATACTTTGTGCCGCATCCACAATCAACAAAGCCCCTTCACAAGCGGCTATAGATCGCGAAACTTCATACGAAAAATCAACGTGTCCCGGCGTATCAATCAAATTCAAAATATATTTTTCGCCTTTGTACGTATATTCCATTTGAATCGCGTGACTCTTAATCGTAATCCCACGTTCACGCTCTAGATCCATATTATCCAGCAACTGAGCCTTTTCCTCACGAGCCGTCACAGTTTGCGTAGCCCCCAATAATCGGTCGGCCAGCGTACTTTTTCCGTGGTCAATGTGAGCAATAATGCAAAAATTTCGTATGTTCTTCATCTTCGTTTAATTCAAATTTTTTGGGCGTTCCCCAAGGGTCGGGCTGTCCGCTATATCTTTTGTTCCGCAAGCTCCACAAAAGGATGCCGCTCCCATCCCTAACGCAAACCCTGCTCCTTAGCGAATTGTGTGCAAATATAAAGCAAAGTTTTCATTTTTAGGTTTGAAACTTGAAACCTTAAACCTGAAACCAACAAAAATTAGTATTTTTGCAAAAAATTTAGTTCCAATGCCAACAATCGGAAACATCATCTTACCCGACTTTCCCTTACTTCTTGCACCAATGGAAGATGTGAGCGATCCGCCGTTTCGTCGCTTATGCAAATTGCACGGAGCCGATTTGATGTATTCTGAATTTATTTCGTCCGAAGGATTAATTCGTGATGCAATGAAAAGCAAAATGAAACTCGATATTTTTGATTACGAACGTCCGGTTGGAATCCAAATTTTTGGTGGCGATGAGGAAGCGATGGAAATGTCTGCCAAAATTGTAGACACAGTTCAACCCGATTTAGTTGATATTAATTTTGGTTGCCCGGTTAAAAAAGTCGTTTGCAAAGGAGCCGGTGCAGGAGTTTTAAAAGATGTTGATTTAATGGTTCGATTAACCAAAGCCGTTATAAAAGGAACCAATCTTCCCGTAACAGTAAAAACCCGTTTAGGTTGGGATGAAAATTCCATCAACATTGATGAAGTCGCTGAACGTTTGCAAGACATTGGTGTGCAAGCCTTAACCGTTCACGCCCGAACGCGTGCACAAATGTATAAAGGTCATTCTGATTGGTCGCACATTGCTCGTGTAAAAAACAATCCGAGAATTACGATGCCTATTTTTGGGAATGGTGACATCGATTCGCCCGAAAAAGCATTGGAGTATAAAAATAAATATGGTCTGGATGGCATGATGATTGGTCGTGCTGCCATTGGTTATCCTTGGATTTTTAATGAAATCAAACATTATTTCAGAACAGGAGAACATTTACCCGAACCTACGATGAAAGACCGCATCGAAGCCGCCCGAAATCACCTAATTTGGTCAATGGAATGGAAAGGCGAACGAGTAGGAATTTTTGAAATGCGTCGCCATTACACCAATTATTTTAAAGGCATTCACGGATTTAAAGAATACAAACAAAAATTAGTTACAACCGACGGAGCAATGCCGTTAATGGCACTTTTTGAAGAGATTGCTGAAGTTTATGCTAATTATCAGACGGTTTAAATTTACCATATAAGTTAAAATCATTTTTTAAATATTTACTTCAAAATAAAAGCGTGTCAGATACAACCACAACTAAATCTAAATAAAGATTTGCACTTTTATTCGAGTAAACTTACCGCGTTTTTTTTATTTTTGATTTCTTCAGTTTTTGTGTTTTTTGGATTTGTTTTTTATGAAAGTATATTTAATTTCGAATCAAAACCTTTAAGAAGTACATTTTTGCTATTAGCATTATTGTTGTTTTTATCTGGAATTATTATTTCTATAAAACTATTATTTCGTAAGAAGCCTTTACTTACCATTAGTACAAATGAATTGGTTATTTATACTATTTTTAGAAAACCCATATCTTTAAGATTTGATGAGATAAAGTCATTTTATTTGGTTACTTCTCATCATAAAGGGATTCCAACAAACAGAAAAATTTTCATTGAACTCAAAGAGCCTTCTCAAAGATTTAAGAACTCAGTTTATTATAGAATTACAAGAATATTCAGTTTAAGACTAGCTAATTCACAATATGGTATTCAGGCAGACTTAATCAAAATAAATCATAATGAATTGTTGGAAATTTTAAATGATAGATTGCAAAAATAAATTTTACCATATAAGTCATATAAGAAAAACTTAAATGACTTATATGGTTATTAATTTAGTTACACCACCATTTTCTTCCATTTCCCTTTTTTATACAAAATATAACCTGCAATGGTAATGCACGTTTCTGCTATCGGAACCGCCATAAAAACGCCGGTTGGACCCATTTTTAAAAACTTCGCTAAAAAATAAGCTAACGGGATTTGAAACAACCAAAACCCGAAGAAGTTAATTTTTGTCGGTGTCCACGTATCTCCTGCTCCGTTAAATGCATTGATGAGTACCATTCCAATACCGTAGAAAACATAGCCTAAGCTCATAATCTGAATCGCTTCCACGGCAATGTCTAAAACCGCTTTGTCATTTGTAAATAAAGTGATAATTGGTCGGGCAGCGGTTAACGTAACAATCATAATGATAGCCATAAAAATCACATTGTACTTTGCGGTAACCATCACCGATTTTTCGGCACGTTCAATTTGTTTTGCTCCTAAATTCTGACCCACCAATGTGGCGGCCGCACTACTCAGTCCCCAAGCTGGAAGAATGAAAAACATCATAATTCTAAGTGCGGTTTGATAACCCGCAGAACCAATATCTCCTCCGGTAGTTGCGACAAGGTTTGCCATAAAAATCCAACTGCACGAAGCAATCACAAATTGTAAAACGCCAGGAGCAGCAATTTTAACTAAGGCTTTTATCTGATCAAAATCGGGAGTTATGTAAGCCACCATCATTTTGATCACGCCTTTTCCGTTGAAGAGATGATACATTTGATAGATTACACCAATACTTCTTCCGATGGTTGTCGCAATCGCAGCTCCGGTTAATCCATAGGCGGGAATTGGTCCCCAACCGTTAATCAAAATTGGATCTAAAATAATGTTACAACCATTTGCCAACATCAAACTTTTCATTGCAATGGCGGCATTTCCTGCACCACGGAAAATTCCGTTGATTAGGAAAAGCAACATAATGGAAACGCTTCCTCCCATCATAATTTGAACAAACGAAGTTCCGTAAACAGCTGATTCTTGCGAAGAACCCATCCAAATTAAAATATCCGTCGCATAAATGATTCCGAAAATGCTGAGAATGGTATTTACAGCAACAGCAATTAGTATCGCCTGCATACCAGCTTTTGCCGCAGCAACCGGATCTTTTTCTCCAATTCTTCGGGCAACAACCGCTGTGGCTGCCATACTGATTCCGATGGCTAATGAATAAATTATAGTGAGAACCGATTCGGTTAATCCAACGGTTTGAACGGCAAAACTGCTGTTCTCTAAGTGACCAACAAAGTACAAATCGACTAAAGCAAAAACCGATTCCATCATCATTTCTAACACCATCGGAATGGCGAGTAGAATGACGGCTGTTTTTATTTTTCCGGAAGTATAATCAAAATCGGCTTCGCCTTTTAAAGCCATTTTTATAGTAGAAAAGATACGTGAAAACATACCTTTTGATAGTTTATTTTCTGTCATTTTTTGATAAAGATTAAGTGAATAAAAATTTATCTGATAGAACTTTCAGATTAAATTAAAGCGAGAAATACGTCTTTATACGAAATAAGGACAAAAAAATACTATCATATTTCTTGAAGTGAACTACAAATGTAAATTTATTTTTGATAGAAGGAAATTATTCCAATAGTTTTTTGTTTACCCTACTGCTGGCTATCCAGGAGGACAATAGTCCTAAAAGTGAGATGGTTCCCAGAGTCAGTAAAATGTTTTTAAGAGAAAAAACTACAGGATATGCTAAACTTGGCGTAATCATGAAAAGCTCATACTTTAACTGAAGAAGTATAACAATTGACCCTAAGAAAATACCAAGTAACCCACCAATTATGCAAATTAAAAAACCTTGTGTCAGAAAAATAAAGCGTAGGTTTTGAATTGAAGTACCTAAATTGAAAAGTGTTTTTAAGTTGGTTTTTTTGTCAATTATCATCATAATTAAAGCACCAATTAAGGTAAACAAAGTGACAATTAAAACCAAAGTTAGGATCAAATACAAAATCAAATTTTCTGTATTTAGCATGCGATATAAGGATTCATTGAGTTGGCCTCTGTTTTTTATGACAATATCAGCACCTAAAATAGTTTTTAAATTTTCTCTAATTTCAGATTCATTGTGTTTTTCAGAGAGTTTAAATTCAATGTTTGTAATTTGATTGGATTTGAGTTCTAATAATTCCTGTGCAACTTCAAGGTCACAAAAAACATATTTTTGATTCAAATCTTCATTTAAAAAATAAAAACCAATTGGGTTTAATTGAATTTTGTTAAAAGCGTTATCAGGATTTTCAAAAGCCCCTTTTCCCGGTCTTACTACAAAAGCTTCAAATACATTATTAAAATCGAACAATCCAACTGATAATTTTTGAGCAATTCCAGAACCAATAACTACTTGATAGGAATCATGGTCTAACCATTCGCCTTGAAAAATGGTGTTTTCAATACTTGTAACTTTTACAAAATTAGAATCTACACCTTTAATAAAAGCTAATTGATCCTTGCCATTAAAAGTAAACAAGGCTTTTTCTTCAATAATTTTACTGTAATTTTGGACACCTTTTATTTCGGATAGTTTTTTCTCCTGTTCTTCCGAGAGAAAAAATGTTTTCCCCATATTACTTTCCACTTTCAGTTGCGGATCAAAATCATTTGTAAATGACAAGCTGAAGTCTTTCAATCCACTAAAAACTGAGAGAACTACAAACATTGCCATAGTTCCGGCAATTATTCCAAGAGAAGAAATTGCGGTAATAATATTGATAGCATTGTTTTTACTAGCACTAAATAAATATCTTTTAGCTATGTAAAAAGGAAATTTCAAGTTATGATTTTTTTCTTTTTTCTAATAAATCTCGGTTCATAACTGGATTTTCTTTCATCGAAAGTGCTTGGTCAATTTTTTCAATGTATTCAAGCGAATCATCGATAAAAAAAGTCAAATTGGGAACTTTTCTAAGTTGCAGTTTAACACGTTGTGATAAATCGTGTTTAATTAATGGCGTATTGGATTTGATGCTTTCCAATAATTCTTTGCCTTTTTCCGGAGGGAAGATGCTCAAATAAACTTTTGCAACAGATAAATCAGTAGTCACACTTACTTTTGACACAGAAATCACCAAGTTTGTAATGCCATTTTTTCTGATTTCTCCTTGCAGAATGTCCACAAGGTCCTTCTGTAAAACACTTCCTATTTTTTTTTGTCTATTCGTTTCCATTGGGCAAAAATACAACATTTTAACTTTCAAAATATATATCTTTGTCTTTTCAAGTGTTACATCAGTTGAAATTTGAATTTACAATTTTAAATAATGAGAAAAATAGAACATATTGGTATTGCTGTAAAAGATTTAGAAAAGTCAAACCAATTATTTGAAAAGCTTTTTGGAAATCCACCCTATAAAGAAGAAGAAGTTGCTAGTGAAGGAGTAAAAACTTCTTTTTTTCTTAACGGACCAAATAAAATTGAATTGTTGGAGGCCACTCATTCCGAGAGTCCGATTGCAAAGTTTATTGAAAAAAAAGGAGAAGGAATTCATCATATAGCTTTTGATGTTGAAGATATTGTTAGTGAAACTGAGCGACTTAAAAACGAAGGTTTTGTAGTATTGAATGAAATTCCAAAGAAAGGAGCGGATAATAAATTGGTTGTTTTTTTACATCCAAAATCTACAAATGGTGTATTAATAGAATTATGTCAAGAAATACAATAATAATTTTGGAGTAAATCAAAAATAGTGGTAATATTGCAACCTCAAAACCGGTCCTATAGCTCAGTTGGTTAGAGCACCTGACTCATAATCAGGTGGTCCCTGGTTCGAGCCCAGGTGGGACCACAAAAGAAACCCTTTCAAATTTAGAAAGGGTTTTTTTTGTCGAAAGACGAAGAAAATGTTTACATTAAAATAATGTTCATTCATTAAATCATTTGGAATTTAATTTTACTTTTGAGCTTTTTAACGGATAAAGTGTATAATTGAACCAATTTTGTTGTGGTTGTTCCTTTTTTTTCAGGATTTTCACTTTATTTGTGAAAAAATTTTGTTGAAGAGGAAATTTGTTTAGTTTTGTACCTTATGAGAATTGACCCTAAATGTTTAATTGTGCTGCTATTCACATTTGTGAGTTTGTCGGTATTTGCAGTAGATGGTTCAGGTCCGCCTCCACCAAGTCCACCGCCTCCACCCGGTTCGCCAATTGATACATACTTACTTGTATTAGTTGTAATTGCGATTCTCTTTGCATTCTATAAATTGAATTTATCTAAAATAAACAAAAAATCTCCACTATAAATGGAGATTTTTTTATTAAGAAAGCGAATGAAGCCTCGCCACATATTTTCCAATTACATCAAACTCTAAGTTAACTTGACATCCAACTTCAAAATTTTTAAAGTTAGTATGTTTATAAGTATAGGGAATGATAGCAACACTGAATTCATTAGCTTTCGAATTTACAACAGTCAGGCTGACTCCGTTAACAGTTATTGATCCTTTTTCAATAGTTATGTTGTTAAATGTTGGTTGATATTCAAACGTGAACAACCAACTTCCTTCCGTTTCTTTTATTGATTTACAAATTCCAATTTGATCTACATGGCCCTGAACAATGTGACCGTCGAGGCGATCGCCTAACTTCATGGCTCTTTCAAGGTTAATTAAATCGCCTTTTTTCCAACTTCCTAAATTAGTTTTTTCAATAGTTTCCTTTATGGCAGTAACAGTATAAGCAGTTTCACTAATTGAAACTACAGTCAAGCAAATACCATTATGTGCCACACTTTGGTCAATTTTGAGTTCTGAAGTTATATCTGAAGAAACAGAAAGGTGAATATTTTCTTTTTCGTAATTGACCTCTTGAATTAATCCAAGAGTTTCTATTATTCCTGTAAACATTTGCGTTTTATTTTCTTAAATTTGCACTTCAAAAGTAGCAATTATTATCCTTAAGACAATTATGAACAAAGCAGAAAATATACTGGTAGGAATTTCAATTGGAGATTTAAACGGAATTGGAAGTGAAGTTGTGCTTAAAACATTCGAAGATCCCAGAATGTTAGAGTTCTGTACTCCGATTATTTTTGCTAATGTTAAAATGTTATCTTTTTTAAGAAAAAGTCATGAATCTACTGCGTTTTTACATGGAATAGATAAACTAGACCAAATTGTTCCCGGAAAAATTAATGTTTATAATCTGTGGAAAGACAGTTTTAATCTAGAATATGGCGTAGCAAATGATGTTGTGGGAAGTTATGCAATAAAGTCTTTTGTTGCGGCAACAAAGGCTCTAAAAGAAGGTGTGGTTGATGTTTTGGTTACTGCTCCAATTAATAAATACAACATTCAAACAGAAGATTTTAATTTTCCTGGTCATACCGATTATTTAAATCAGGAATTAGATGGTGATGCACTAATGCTAATGGTGAGTGATTCTTTGAGAATTGGTTTGCTAACAGATCATATTCCGGTTACAGATGTTTCAAAACACATAACAGAAAAGTTAATTCGTCAAAAAATTTCAACAATAAAACAATCCTTAATTCAAGATTTTAAAATTAGAAAACCTAAGATTGCTGTTTTAGGGCTTAATCCACATTGTGGTGATCAAGGCGTAATTGGAAAAGAAGATGATGCTGTTTTAAGACCAACAATCCGTAAAATGTTTGATGAAGGTACTTTTGTGTTTGGACCTTATGCTGCAGATAGTTTTTTTGGAACTAATTCACATGAAAAATATGATGCAGTTATTGCATGTTATCATGATCAAGGTCTGATTCCTTTCAAAACATTGTCTTTCGGAAATGGGGTAAATTATACAGCCGGTTTAAATAAAGTCAGAACATCGCCCGATCATGGAACTGCATTTGAAATAGCCGGAAAAAATCAAGCTGATCACAATTCGTTTAAAGAAGCTGTTTATTTAGCAATTGACATCTATAAATCAAGATTTGAATATGCTCAAATCACTGAAAAACCGCTAAAAACAAAAGAAAAACAGTTTTAAACAAAAAAATGTTTATAACTGTATTGGATTTACGATAATTTTATATCTTTGCAAACCGAATTTTTGGGACAAATTGATGTTGAGATGAAAGTATCTAATGAATTTTTAATTCCGTTTATCGGATTAAAGCAAGGAAAACACCAATTTGACTATCAAATAGATAAGACGTTCTTTGATCGCTTCGAATATGATGAGTTTGAAAATTGTGCCATACAAACATCGGTTGTTTTAGATAAAAAATCAACCATGTTGGAGTTGCAATTCAAACACAAAGGAACAGTAAACGTTCCTTGTGATGTTACCGGAGAACCATTTGACTTGCCAATTAAAGGTAAAATAAAATTGGTTGTTCAATTTGGAGATGCTTTTAATGATGAAAATGAAGAGTTGTTGATTTTGCCTCATGGCGAACACCAAATTGACATTTCGCAATACATTTATGAAATGATTGTATTGTCAGTTCCATTAAAGCGTGTTCATCCGGGAGTCAAAGATGGAACATTGCAATCTGAAGCTATTGAGAAATTAGAAGAATTGGCAGTCAAAGGCGTACAAGAAGAAAATATTACAGAAGAGACAGATCCACGTTGGGATCAATTAAAAAAACTATTAACGGATAAATAATATAGTAAAATGGCACATCCAAAGAGAAAAACCTCGAAAACAAGAAGAGACAAAAGAAGAACTCACTATAAAGCAACTGTTGCTCAAATTGCAACTTGCCCAATTACAGGTGAAGCTCATTTATACCACAGAGCATATTGGCATGAAGGGAAAATGTATTACAGAGGACAAGTTGTGATTGATAAATCAGAAGCTGTTGCATAATACTTTCTTATAAAAATAAGACAAACTCTCACTATGTGAGAGTTTTTTGTTATGTCTATTTTTTAAGTAAAAATACACGCTTTAACAGTATAGATTAGATTTTTTTTTGTAATTTCCACCTCTTTTCTTGTGTTTTTTAGAAAAGATAAACAAACATCATTTATGAGTAAAATAACAGCCGCCATAACTGCAGTTGGTTCTTATGTGCCTGATTTTGTATTGTCAAATCAAGTATTGGAAACCATGGTCGACACAAACGATGAATGGATTACTTCAAGAACCGGCATCAAAGAAAGACGCTTGTTAAAAGAAGAAGGAAAAGGAACTTCTTTCATGGCAATAAAAGCCGCACAAAATTTATTAGAAAAAAGAGGTCTTGACGCTAAAGAGATAGATTTAGTTATAATGGCGACTGCAACTCCTGATTTGCCAGTTGCTGCTACAGGGGTTTACGTTGCTACAGAAATAGGAGCTACAAATGCTTTTGCTTTTGATTTACAAGCGGCATGCTCAAGTTTTCTTTACGGCATGTCAATAGCATCAGCTTATATTCAATCCGGAAAATATAAAAAAGTATTACTAATTGGAGCAGATAAGATGTCTTCCATTATAGATTACACAGACAGAGCAACCTGCATTATCTTTGGAGATGGTGCAGGTGCTGTTCTTTTTGAACCTAACGAAGAAGGTTTGGGCTTACAAGATGAAATTTTACGAAGCGATGGAATTGGAAGAGAATTTTTAAAAATAGAAGCCGGAGGTTCAATTCTTCCTCCTTCACAAAGCACCATTGACAACAAACAACACTTTGTTTTTCAAGATGGTAAAACCGTATTTAAATATGCTGTTTCAGGAATGGCAGATGTTAGCGAAAAGATTATGCAACGAAACAATTTAACTCATGACGATGTTAACTGGTTAATTGCTCACCAAGCCAACAAAAGAATCATTGATGCTACGGCAAACAGAATGGGATTAGATGAGAACAAGGTGTTGGTAAATATTGAACGGTATGGCAATACAACTTCTGCAACACTTCCTTTGCTTTTGAGTGATTTTGAAAGTAAATTAAAAAAAGGGGACAACTTAATATTTGCCGCATTTGGTGGCGGATTTACATGGGGATCAATTTACCTTAAATGGGCTTACAATAAAAATTAAACTAAACTAAACTAAACCAAAATATCATGGATATTAGAGAAATTCAAAACCTAATCAAGTTTGTAGCAAAATCAGGAGCTACTGAAGTTAAATTAGAAATGGATGATTTCAAAATCACCATAAAAACAACGGAAGCCGGAGCAGCAGAAGCTTCTTATTTCCAGCATTATCCATCATCTCAACCTATGCAACAAATGGCTCCTCAGCAAGTTGCTCCAGCTCCTGTAGCTAGTGCTCCAGCGGTACCGGCAGCACCGGCAGTTGATGAAAATTCAAAATATATTGTAATCAAATCACCAATGATTGGTACTTTATACAGAAAACCTTCTCCTGACAAAGCTCCTTTTGTAGAAGTAGGTGCAACTATTTCTAAAGGGGATACCGTTTGTGTAATTGAAGCAATGAAGTTATTCAATGAAATTGAATCAGAGGTTTCAGGAAAAATTGTCAAAGTACTTGTTGATGATACTTCACCAGTGGAATTTGATCAACCTTTATTTTTAGTAGATCCATCTTAATTTTAGATTTTTAGATTTCGGATAATTAGAATTAAATAAATTTCTAAAAGTCTGAAAATCCAACAATCCAACTATGTAATAATCTAAATTTAAAAAAGATGTTTAAAAAAATATTAATTGCCAACAGAGGAGAAATTGCACTTCGTGTAATTAGAACTTGCAAGGAAATGGGAATTAAAACTGTTGCGGTTTATTCAACAGCAGATGCAGAAAGTCTCCATGTTAAGTTTGCAGACGAAGCCGTTTGCATTGGTCCGCCTCCTAGTAACTTGTCTTACTTAAAAATGTCAAATATTATCGCTGCCGCAGAAATTACAAATGCAGATGCGATACATCCCGGATATGGTTTTTTATCTGAGAATGCTAAATTCTCAAAAATTTGCCAAGAACACGGTATAAAATTTATTGGTGCTTCTCCCGAAATGATTGACAGAATGGGAGATAAAGCTTCGGCTAAAGCAACTATGAAAGCTGCCGGAGTTCCATGTGTTCCAGGTTCTGAAGGATTGTTAGAATCATTTGAAGAAGCGGCCAAAATTGCCAAGGACATGGGCTACCCTGTAATGTTAAAAGCAACAGCCGGTGGTGGTGGAAAAGGAATGCGTGCTGTATGGAAAGCTGATGAACTTCAAAAAGCTTGGGAGAGTGCTCGTCAAGAATCCGCGGCTGCTTTTGGGAACGATGGCATGTACATGGAAAAGTTAATCGAAGAACCACGTCATATTGAAATTCAAGTTGTAGGCGATGCTTACGGAAAAGCTTGTCACCTTTCAGAAAGAGATTGTTCTGTGCAACGTCGTCATCAAAAATTAACAGAAGAAACGCCTTCTCCTTTTATGACTGACGAATTACGAAATAAAATGGGAGAAGCCGCTGTAAAAGCTGCTGAGTTTATCAAATATGAAGGTGCCGGAACTGTTGAGTTTTTAGTTGATAAGCATAGAAATTTCTATTTTATGGAAATGAATACGCGTATTCAAGTAGAACACCCAATTACGGAACAAGTGGTGGATTATGATTTGATTAGAGAGCAAATTCTTGTAGCTGCCGGTGTGCCAATTTCAGGTAAAAATTATTTTCCTCAACTTCATTCTATAGAATGTCGTATTAATGCGGAAGATCCTTATAACGAATTTAGACCATCACCAGGGAAAATTACGGTATTACACGCACCCGGAGGTCATGGAGTTCGTTTAGATACTCACGTGTATGCGGGTTATACGATTCCGCCAAATTACGATTCCATGATTGCTAAGTTGATTACAACAGCTCAAACAAGAGAAGAAGCTATCAACAAAATGAAACGTGCCTTGGATGAATTTTATATTGAAGGAATTAAAACTACCATTCCGTTTCACCGTCAATTAATGGATGAACCGGATTATGTAGCCGGAAATTATACCACAAAATTTATGGAGAGTTTTAAAATGAATGATCCGGAATAAATAAGAAAATTAATTTTATTACAATGAGCTCGATTTACTAATCGGGCTCATTTTTTTTTATCTATTTTTCAATGGTATATCATTTTAAGTGTGTAAAAAATAATGATTTGGGTAAATTTTACTCAATTTTAATAGTTATAAATTTTTATATAGTATTATTTTTCAGATAGTTATAATATAGGCATGTGACTTGCTTAGACATAAATGTAAATTCTCTATAAAATTCATTTTCTGAATTATAAACATTCAAATTAGGAGAATTTAAAAGATAAAGAAAAGTCAACTTACAAAAAAATTACTATTGATGGAGAATAAAAATCTAAATTCAACAAAATCCTACTCTTTAAAAAAGGAGAATAGAGCAAATGAACAAAATTTATATAGTTTTATTTTACCTGTTTACAGTAAATCATTACACCAAGTTTTGACGATTGGATATTATAGAATTCAAGATTATTTCACTAACAAAAATCAATCAAAAGTTGGTTCGCTAAATGGAGTGGTGTTAATCAGCACTTTTCTAGTTATGATAGGTGCGGCTTTTTTGGTATATCAATTACAGCCTAGTTTTGAACAATTTAATTTAGATCGAATGAATTCCACTTTTGGAATGACTTTTTTGGTGTTATCAATTACTTTGTTGGCTTACAAGGCATGTTTTTTTCTATTCAAAATATACTTATATCTCCGATACAAATCAATTAAATCGGTTTCTGACGAAGAATTACCTACTTGTACGATTATTGTTCCTGCATACAATGAAGGGAAACTAGTTTGGGAAACCTTAAAAAGTATTGCTAACAGTGATTACCCGAAAGAAAAATTACAAATTTTGGCAATTGATGATGGAAGTAAAGACGACACATGGTATTGGATGCAACAAGCTAAGTTGCAATTAGGTGATCGTGTAACTATTTTTCAGCAGCCTGAAAATAAAGGTAAAAGGCATGCTCTTTACCGTGGTTTTAATCTTGGTACAGGTGATGTTTTTGTGACAATAGACAGTGATTCAATTGTAAAAACGGATACGTTAAGAAATTTAGTGAGTCCGTTTGTTACCAATGAAAATTGTGGTGCTGTGGCAGGTAATGTCAGAGTGCTAAACAATGAAAAAGCCATGTTGCCAAAAATGCTAAACGTTAGTTTTGTAATGAGTTTCGAGTTTGTTCGTGCTGCAGAAAGCATGTTAGGGTCGGTACTATGTACTCCTGGAGCTTTAGCGGCCTACAGAAGAGATGCGGTTTTCAATTGTCTTCCTGAATGGATAAACCAAACATTTATGGGACAGCCTTCAGATATTGGCGAAGACCGAGCTATGACCAACATGATTTTGAAACAAGGACATCATGTTTTATTTCAAAGAAATGCACACGTGTTGACCAATGTACCTGAACAATACAAAGGGTTGTATAAAATGTTTATTCGATGGGGTAGAAGTAATGTTCGCGAAAACATCATGATGGCAAAATATGTTTTTACAAATTTTAGAGAAGGTTCAAAAGCAGGATCACGGTTACTATTCTTTAATCAATCGTTAAACATCATCATGACCTATCCGTTTTTACTGTTCATGTTGTTTTTTATTGTAACACATCCGCTGTTATTTTTAAGTTCTACATTGGCTAGTATATTGATTATATCCTCTTTTCCTGTATTATTTTACGCAAAAAGATATAATTTATCGGAATCTATTTGGGCCTATACCTATAGTATTTTGTACACTTTTGGTTTATTTTGGATAACGCCTTATGCAATAGCTACAGCAGCTAAAAGCGGTTGGTTGACAAGAGAATTACCGGCTAATTAATAGACATCACAATTGTTTTTTAAATATCAAAAAAAACAAAAAATTTAGTTGAATAAAATTGGTTTTGTTACTTATGTAGTACTAAGTTCCCTAAAAACTTAGCTACATTAAAAAAGAGGTCTCGGGGTGACCTCTTTTTTTATTTAATTATTTTTTAAGAGAATTTTCAATAGAATCACTTATTTTAGCTAAAACCAAAGTTTAACTAATGAAGAAGATTTTATTGATAGAAGATGACGTTGCTTTTTGTAAAATGGTGAGTAATTTTCTATCTAAAAATGACTATGTCGTTTCAACCGCCTTTTCTGCAAGCGAAGCCAAAACCCTTGCCAATGCCTCTGATTTTGATTTAATTATGTGTGATTTACGTCTGCCCGACAGTGACGGTATTGATCTTATGGTTGAATTAAAATCAAAAAAACCAAATGTCCCTGTGGTTTTAATGACCGGTTATGCTGATGTCACTACTGCGGTAAAGGCTATGAAAAAAGGAGCTTTTGATTATATTTCAAAACCTTTTGTCCCGGAAGAAGTTTTGTTGGTTCTATCGAATGCCCTTTCTAAAAAGGAGGAGAAAACAAATTCAAAGTTGGTGTCAACTCCAAAATCAACAGTTCCAAAAAGCAATTTTGTTAGTGGAATCAGTGCTGTTTCAAAGGCAATGAACAATCATATTCAGTTGGTAAGTCCAACCAATTTATCCGTTTTAATAATTGGTGATAGTGGAACAGGAAAAGAAGTTGTAGCAAAAGAAATACATAATTTAAGCCAGCGAAAAAATGCTCCTTTTATTGCTGTAGATTGTGGTGCTATTCCAAAAGAATTGGCAACAAGCGAGTTTTTCGGACATTTAAAAGGTTCGTTTACCGGTGCCGTAACCGATAAAATTGGACATTTTGAATCAGCCAATGGTGGCACGTTGTTTTTGGATGAAGTTGGAAATTTATCGTATGAAAACCAAATTCAATTGTTGCGTGCTTTACAAGAAAGAAAGGTTAAAAAAATTGGAAGTAGTACCGAGGTTAATGTAGATATTCGTGTGATTGCTGCGACTAACGAAGACTTGAAAGAAGCAGTAAAAAATGGCAATTTCAGGGAAGATCTTTACCATCGTCTTAATGAGTTTTCCATTAATGTGCCAACACTAAATGATAGAAAGCAAGATTTATTGATGTATGCTGACTTCTTTTTGGAAAAAGCCAATGAGCAGTTAAACAAAAATGTAATTGGGTTTTCTTCCGAAGTAATTCGTATTTTTCAAGCCTATTCTTGGCCGGGAAATCTGAGAGAATTACAAAACATCATTCGTCGTTCGACACTTTTAACACAAGGGAATTTAATTGAAAAAGAAGTAATTCCTTCTGATTTTTTTGAAGTAGAAAATCAATCTAAGTCGGTTTTTTCTAAGTCTGAAAATGAAAAAGAGATGATTATAAAAGCATTAAATTTGTGCAATGGAAATAAGTCTGAAGCAGCAAAAATGCTTGAGATCAATAGAAAAACACTTTATAATAAATTGAAATTGTACCAGTTAGAGGATTAATTCTTTTTGAAGAAGAGCAGCCAATAGTATTGCTTTTTCTTTTATCTTATCGAGAATTATTTTCATTTGATCATCTGACAGAGCTGTTTTTTCACATTCCTCTAATTGTTCCAATAACGGAATGATTTCTTTAGCTTCTAACTGTTTTGTCATGGGTAGCATTCTATGAGAAATTGCTGCTATATTTTTTTTATCAGAATTTAAGAGCGATTCTTCAATAATAGCAATATTGGAAGTAGTGTTTTCTATGAAAGCTTTTACAACTTCTGTAATAGCGGTTTTATCATTATCTAACATTGATTTCAAATTTTTCAAATTATATTCTTTTGATACAATTTCAGAATTTTCAACAGAATCATGTTTAGCAGCGATATTTATTTTTAAAATAGTACTCAAAACAGCTAATAATTCTTCAGATCGATACGGTTTATGTAGAACAGACGAAAACCCTTTTTCTAAGTAAATATTTTTGTTCATATCTCTTTGTCCCGTAATCGCAACAACCGGAATTTCTTTCGGAATTTGATTAAGCAGTTCAAAACCACTCATTTTAGGCATTTGAATATCAGTGATAATTGCGTCGTAATCTCTTGTTTTTAAAGAATTAATTAGTCGTTCAGGGTCATCAAAAGAGATAACGCTAAAATTATAAATTTTTAAAAATTCGGTGGTTAATTGTAATAGAGAGTTGTCATCATCTACTACTGCAATGTTGATTTTTTTATTTTCTTTTTCTGATAAAACTTGAATTTCTTTTTTGTTTTCGGACATTAATGCAGGTAAAGTTAATGTGAAGGTGCTTCCTTTGTTTACTTCGCTTTCTACAGTTAAATTTCCTCTTAAAATTTCTGCTAATTTTTTGCAAATGGTCAACCCTAAGCCGGTGCCGCCATATTTCTTTTCAATCGATTTATCGGCTTGGGTAAACTCGTTAAAAATTAAGTTGAGTTTGCTGCTTTCTATACCAATTCCGCTATCTTCAACAACAATTGTTAGTTGATTTTCAGTGTAAATTGCCTTGATTTTAATGTATCCTTTTTCGGTAAATTTATAGGCGTTTCCGATGAGGTTACTTAAAATCTGTCTGATTCGCAAAGCATCACTTTCCAGTGATAAATTGGCAATGGAATCCAATTCAAATTGTAGCGAAATGGGTTTGGATGTATGTAATGTTTGTATGCTTTCAGCTACTTCAACAATTAATTTATCTAATTCAAAAGAAGTGTTTTCCAGTTCAATTTTGCCGGCTTCAATTTTAGAAAAATCCAACAAATCATTCACCAATTGGTTGATGTAAATCGATGAACTTTTAATATTTGATAAGTAATAATTTTGCTTTTCAGAAACACCGCCAATACTTATTAATTCGCTAAATCCTTGAATCGTATTCAACGGGGTTTTTAAATCATGACTTACTGTTGCAATCAATTGTTCTCTTGCGGTTAAAAGCGATTCTGTTTTCTTTTTTTCAATTTCCAATTGTTTTCTATAGCGTTGGTTTTTAAGAAAGTCGTTTGTAATTAACAGAAAAAACAAACCCGTCATCACCAATCCAATAATTGCTGCGGTTGTTAAGATTGAAACAGTTTTCTGTTGTACTTTTTCTCTGGATAGATTGTTCAAATTGGCTTTTTTGATAACATCCGATTCAAACTCTACTAGAATTTCATTCAACTTTTGAGAAATAAACAAATCATTGCGGAGTAATTCAATTTCTTTATTTTTTTGAGAAGCTGTCTTGGCTTGACTGTTCACACGAACATTTTCGAGTATTTTTTTGGAGGAAACTAAAATGGAATCAATTTCTTTATCGGTTAAGGTGCTTGCTGATTCTTTAGGAACATTTGCATTCAGATAATCAACATATTCTTGATACACCCTTCGTTCATAAGTCGTGAGTTTTGTTGGGTCAACATTCAAACCTTCTAATGTAATTTTACCCATCGACTCTTCAATTCGGGTCAAATCACTCAAAGCGTTATCTATAGTGAAATAGGTGTTTTGTGATTTATTAATTTTTTTTAATTCTTCAATGTTTGACACTTTTTGGTGCAGAATTATTTTTAAACTATCTAATAAAACAACCTGTTTTTCATTGTCCATTTGTAGTCCAAACGAATCAATTTCAGTAATCAATAGTTTATTTTCTTCTCCATATAATTCAAAATCTTTTTCGAGGTTGCTTTGTATCGCTATACGGCCTAAATTATCTACATCATAGATTTTCGATATCAAAGTTCCCAAACGAATGAGTTTTTGGTTTTCCTCAACTGATTGATTTTCGTAGTTTGAAAAAAGTTTATTTTCTTTGAACAACATAAATCCTACTGCAATTACTAAAGTAGCAATGAGTAAGTAACTTACTAAAACTTTAAGTGGAATAAAACTAGATTTTGCAGCCATTCTCAAAGATAAAAATAATGAAATGTTTATCTCTTTAGGATTTGTTAAAAATGAAAAATCCCGAATTGCTTCGGGACTTTTGTTATAATGTTTCTCTCAACCAACCAAAAAATTCACGTTGCCAAACAATGGCATTTTGTGGTTTCAATACCCAATGATTTTCTTCTGGGAAAAGTATAAATCGGCTTTTGATTCCTTGTAATTGTGCAGCTTGAAACGCTTCTTGTCCTTGACCAATTGGCACGCGGTAATCTTTTCCTCCTTGAATAACTAAAATAGGAGTGTCCCATTTGTTCACCATTGTAATCGGATTAAATTGGTTATACGATTTTTGAGCGGCAGCATTTTCTTTTTCCCAATAAGCTCCACCAATATCCCAATTGGTGAAGAAAACCTCTTCGGTAGTTCCATACATACTTTCCAAATTGAAGACACCACAATGTGAAATGAACGATTTGAATCGTTTGTTGTGAATTCCCGCCAAGTAAAAAACAGAATAACCGCCATAACTTGCTCCAACGGCACCTAGTCTTGTTTTGTCAACATAGGATTCTTTTGCTACATCATCAATCGCTGAAAGATAATCGTCGATAACTTGCCCGCCCCAATCTTTACTTATTTGTTCGTTCCATGTTACTCCGTGACCGGGCATTCCTCTTCGGTTTGGTGCAACTACAACATAACCTTGTGAGGCCATCAAACTAAAATTCCATCGAAAGGAATAAAATTGAGATAAAGCTCCTTGTGGTCCGCCTTGGCAATATAACAAAGTTGGGTATTTTTTAGTCTTATCAAAGTTCGGCGGTAGAATTACCCATACTAACATTTTTTTGCCGTCTGTGGTGGTTACAAATCTCTTTTCAAAAGTTGGCAAAGCTAATTTGCTATATATTTCATCGTTTACTTTAGTCAATTGAAGCCAAGTTTTTTTCTTAAAATCATAAGAGAAAATTTCTTTTGCATGATTCATATCTGTTCTGCCAACAATAATTTTATCGCCTGAAATACCAACAATGTCTGTTACATCAAAATCACCTGATGTAATTTGACGAACTGTGATTGCAATTCTGGTTAATCCGGGAAAATTAACTTCAAACAATTGTTTGGTTCCATCAACAGGGGCTAAAAAATAGACTTTCTTTCCATCAGCACTCCAAGTAAAGCTATCTACGGTTCCATCCCAATTGGCCGTTAAATTCATATCTATTTCTTTGAAACGAACAATAATGTCATTTTTATCCGCTTCAAAACCATCGCGTTTCATTTGTAACCAAGAAAGTTCACCGTTTGGTGAAATGGTAGGATGTGTGTCATATCCTAAATTGCTCTCGGTTAAATTTTTGGTTGTTTTTGTTTCTAAATTATATTCATATAAATCAGTATTTGTTGAAATTGCATAAGCAGTTCCTGATTTCTTTTTGCTAACATAAATGATACTTTTTCCATCTTTTGACCACACATAATCTTCATCGCCACCAAAAGGTCTTTGAGGTGAATCATAAGGCTCATCTTTCATGATATCAAAAAAGGAATCGTCTTTATTCACCTCTGAAAAGCCAACATGGTTATGTTTTCCTTCATTCCAACTATCCCAATGACGATAATTTAATCCGTTATATACTTGTACATCTGATTTGTCTAATTCCGGATAAAAATCTTTACCGTGAATTTTTTCAATTTTCACTTCTTTGTGCGAAAGAATATATTTTCCGTTAGGGCAAACATTTTTATCATTTAAAAGTGCTTTGGTTTCTGTAATTTCTGTCGGAACACCACCGTTTAAAGGAATACTATATGTTTTAGAATTTGATTTGTTTTCTGTTACTGAAGGTATAGCAACTTTGTAAAGTATGCTTTTCCCGTCTTTAGAAATTCCTAGAGGAGAGACTCTCCCTAGTTCCCATAATTTTTCAGGGGTTAATACATTTTGAGCAGTTAATGACGTAATACTCATAGAGATTGCTAAAGTTAAAATGGCTATTTTCATTTGATTCATTTTTTTGAATCTATAAATATACAATTCTACTCTTTTTGAATTGAATTTTAATCAAAAAAAAAAAACAGACTATCAATGATAGTCTGTTTTTAGCATTCAGTTGTTTTGATATTTATTTCTTTACAATCAAGAACTCACTTCTTCTGTTTTCAGCGTGTTGTTCTTCGGTACAATTTTCACCAC